>NZ_LMGS01000002.1:0-9157 GCF_001427505.1 Lysobacter sp. Root604
TAACCGCGCGTGACACCCGCGCCGCCCAGGTGGATCTCGCCCACCACCCCCACCGGCACCACTTCGCCACGCGCGTCCAGCACGTGCAGCTTCGTGTTCGGCAGCGGCCGCCCGATCGGCACCGTCCGATCGTTTTCTTCCTGGCAGCGTTCGATGCTCGCGCARACCGTGCCTTCGGTCGGGCCGTAGGCGTTGAAGAACGACAGCCGTCCCCGCCARCGCTCGGCCAGCGCGACCGGGCAGGCYTCACCCGCCACCACCAGCGTGCGCAGCTGCGGCAGCTCCGCCTCGCCCAGCGTCTGCAGGGCGCTGCCCGGCAGGGTCGCATGCGTGATCGCGYGATCGCGCAGCGTCGCCAGCAACGGTTCGCCCGGCAACAGCCGATGCCGCGGCGCCAGGCACAGCGTGCCGCCCGACAGCAGCGCCATCGCCCATTCCCACACGCTCGCATCGAACGAGGGCGAGGCGAACTGCAGCACGCGCGATCCCGCCAGATCGCCGAACACCGCCGCCTGCGAGGCCGCCAGGTGGCACAGCTGGCGGTGTTCCACCATCACCGCCTTGGGTTCGCCGGTCGARCCGGAGGTGTAGATCAGGTACGCCAGGTGCGACGGTTGCAGCGCCGGCACCGCCGGGCGCGTSGCCGGCAGCCGCCGCGTCAGCACCGGCAGGTCCACATCCAGCCGCAGCACCGGCACGTCCAGCGGCGGCARATGCTCGGCCACCGACGATTGCGTCAGCACCAGCAAGGGCGCGCTGTCGCTCACCATGTAGGACAGCCGCGCCGACGGGTACTCCGGATCCAGCGGCACGTAGGCGCAGCCGGCCTTCAGGATGCCCAGCACGCCGACCAGGTACTCCACGCCGCGTTCCACGCACAGCGCCACCCGAGCATCGGGCTGCGCGCCCTGCGCCAGCAGGTAATGCGCCAGACGGTTGGCGCGTTCGTCCAGTTCGGCATAGCTCAGCGAYTCGCCGTCGAACTCCAGGGCGATCGCATCGCCCCGGGCATCCACCCAGCCCTCGAAGCAGGCATGCGCCAGCCACGACGGCGGCAGCGCCGGCGTTACGACATTGAACGCATCGACCACTTGCCGGTAATCGGCTTCGGCCAGCAACGGCACGCGCAGGGCTTCCTGCGCCTCGTCGGCCACGAACCCTTCCAGCAGCTGCAAGAAGCACCGGCTCCAGCGCGCCACGGTGGCTTCGTCGAACAGGTCGCTCGCATGGATCAACGTGCCTTCCAGACACGCACCGGTATCGCTCAGGTGCAGGGAGAGATCGAACTGCGTGGTCTGGTGCGGYAGCGGCAACGCCGCCAGCGACAACTGCGGCAGATCCACCGCGCCGCCYTCGGGCTCGTTGTGCCAGGTGAAACTCGCCTGCGCGAGCGGCACATGGCTCAGGCTGCGCGTCGGCCGCAGCGCCTCCACCACCTGCTCGAACGGCAGCTCCTGGTGCGCGAACGCCGCCAGGGTCTCGCGCCGCACCGCTTCGATCAGCTGYGCGACGCTCTGCCCTTCCTCCACCCGCGTGCAGAACGCCAGCGTGTTGACGAAGAAGCCGATCAAACCTTCCAGTTCGCGCCGGTGGCGACCGGCCACCGGCGTGGCCACCACCACCGTCGACTGACCCGACAGGCGCGACAGCAGCAGCGACCAGGCCGCCATCAGCACCATGTACAAGGTTGCRCCGTGCCGCTGCGCCAACGCGCGCAAGCCCTCGGTCAGCGGCGCCGGCACCGTCAGCGCCCACTGCCCGCCCGCATGGCTGGGCGTGGGCGGGCGCGGACGGTCCTGCGGCAGTTCCAACAGCTCGGGGGCGCCGGCCAGGTGGCCGCGCCAGAAGTCCAGTTGCTGCGCCAGCACCGGGCCCTGCAGCGTCTGCCGCTGCCAGTGCGCGTAGTCCGCATACTGGATCGGCAACGGTGCCAGCCCGTCCGCCTCGCCCAGGCAGGCCGCGCGATACAGCGCCGCCAGTTCCCGCACCATCACCGCGTTGGACCAANGGGCGTGGGCGGGCGCGGACGGTCCTGCGGCAGTTCCAACAGCTCGGGGGCGCCGGCCAGGTGGCCGCGCCAGAAGTCCAGTTGCTGCGCCAGCGCCGGGCCCTGCAGCGTCTGCCGTTGCCAGTGCGCGTAGTCCGCATACTGGATCGGCAACGGTGCCAGCCCGTCCGCCTCGCCCAGGCAGGCCGCGCGATACAGCGCCGCCAGTTCCCGCACCATCACCGCGTTGGACCAGCCGTCGCTCACGATGTGGTGCTGGTTCAACACCAGCATGTGTTCCTGTTCCGACACGCGCAGCAGGCGGCCGCGGATCATCGGGCCGTTCGCCAGGTCGAACGGCGTGGCCAGCTCGTCGGCGATCGCCTGCTCGACGGCGTCCTGCGATGCCGCGTCTTCCTCGCGCAGCGCGAAGCCCTGCCCGGCCGGCATCACGAGCTGGCAGGGCACGCCATCTTCGGCCACGAAACGCGTGCGCAGGCCTTCATGCCGCGCGACCAGGCCATCCAACGCCTGCCTGAGCGCGTCGCGATCCACGCTGCCGCTCAGGCGTAGCGCCGCGGGCAGGTGATAGGCGCGATCCGCGCTCGGGTCCAGCACCGACACCAGCCACAACCGCTGCTGCGCGAACGACAGCGGCAGGCGACCGTCGCGTGACACAGGCGGGATCGGCGCGTCGCCACCGGACGGCGCAGCTAGCCACTGCATGATGGCCGCCTTGTGGACGGTCAATTGTTCGCGCAACACAGGATCGAGTCTGCCTTGCGGGTCGCGCAACGACAGACCTCCGTTCTTGAGCGCCAGTTGGATGCCGCGTTCCCGGCAGGCTTCAAGTACGTCCAACATGCTCATAGTTCCGTCCATTCCTGTTCGAGCAGCTCGGCATCCGCCGGCGTGGCCGTCATGGCCTCGCGCCAGGTGTCGAGCACCTGCTGCTGCTGCACGCAGCCGGCGAAGGCCTTGAGCGTGCGATGTGCGAAAAGCGCCTGAATCGGCACGGTGCATCCGAACTGCGCACCGATCTGCGTCACCATGCGTACGGCGAGCAGCGAGTGGCCGCCCAGTTCGAAAAAGTCGTCGTTGCGACCGATGCGCGGCAGCTCCAGCAGCTCCTGCCAGATCTCTGCAAGCATCGACTCCAGCCCATCCAGCGGCGCTTCATAGGCACGCTGCGCGCGTTCGCCCTCGCCGGGCGGCGGCAGCGCCGCGCGATCGAGCTTGCCGTTGACGGTCAGCGGGAATGCATCCATCGGCACGAAGGCGCCCGGCAACATGTGCTCGGGCAGCTGCGCCGCCAAGGCTTCGCGCAACGCCTCGGCCGTCCACGACGCGTCACTCGCCATCGTCAGGTATGCCACCAGCAGGCCGTCGCCGACACCTTCCTTGCGCGCCAGCACGGCCGCTTCACGCACGCCGGGCAATGCGAGCAGCGCCGTCTCGATCTCGCCGAGCTCGATGCGATAGCCACGCACCTTGACCTGGAAATCGTTGCGCCCCAAGTAATCCAGGCCGCCGTCGGGAAGCAGCCGCGCGAGATCGCCGCTCCGGTACATCCGGTTGTCGCCGCCGGCGAACGGGTCGGGTACGAAGCGCTCGGCGGTGAGCGCTTCGCGACGCCAATAGCCGCGCGCGAGGCCGGCGCCCGCCACATGGATTTCGCCGATCGCGCCCCATGGCACCGGCCGGTACGCTTCGTCCAGCAGGTAGACCCGCAAGTCGGGCAAGGGTCGGCCGATCGGGCTCAGGCTCTGCGCCAGCATCGACGCGTCGATTTCCTGCCACGTGACGTGCACGGTGGTCTCGGTGATGCCGTACATGTTGATCAGGCGCGCAGCGCGACCGCCAGCCTGGTCGAACCACGAACGCAGGCGTCCCGGATCGAACGCTTCGCCGCCGAATACGACCCAACGCAACGATTGCGACCAGCCCGCATTCCCTTCCTGCGCGGCCAGAAGCGCCCAGAACGCGCTAGGCGTCTGGTTGAGCACGGTGACCTGCTCGCGTCGCAGCAGCGCGCCGAACGCATCGGCCGAGCGCGCGACGGCCTGCGGCACGATGACCAGACGCCCGCCGTAGAGCAGCGCGCCCCAGATCTCCCATACCGAGAAATCGAAGGCGAAGGAGTGGAACAGCGTCCAGACATCGCGATGTCCGAAGTCGAACAACGATTCGCAGGACGCGAACAGGCGCAGCACCTGCCGATGCTCGACCAGCACGCCCTTGGGCCGTCCGGTCGAACCCGAGGTGTAGATGATGTAGGCGAGACCGTCGGCGCGCGCCGTGCTCGTCGTATTATCGGCCGGCTGCCGCAACAGGGCGTCATGCAGCGTCTCGTCGTCGATGCACAGCACCGCCAGCGAGGCGTCGGCGGCAAAGCGCGTCGCGAGCGCAAGGCTGGTGATGAGCGCGGACGGCTCGCAATCGACCACCGTATCGCGCAAGCGGCCATCCGGATGCCCGGGGTCGAGCGGCACGTAGGCCGCGCCGGCCTTCAGCACCGCGAGCAGCGCGATCACCTGCGCGAATCCGCGTTCCAGACAGATCGCCACCCGCGCCTCCGGCCGCACGCCCAGGGCGCACAGGTGATGCGCCAGGCGATTGGCCTGCTCGTTCAAGGTGCGATAGCTGAGCGACTCGCCCTCGAACACCAGCGCAACAGCGTCAGGTCGAGACGCCGCGCCGAGCTCGAAAAGTTCGTGCAGCGTAGCCGCGCCGGATGGATACACCGGCAGCGCATGGTCTTCGCCCACCAGCGTGCGGCGCTCGGAGGCCGGCATGACATCCAGGCGCTTGACCGCACACGGAGTGACGGTTGCACCGCAAAGAGCCGTCAGTGCGGTCTCGAAGTAGCCCAGCAGCCGCTGCGGATCGAGGTCGCGGTGGCAGTCGATGCGCAGGTCGAAATCCGTGCCGAAGTCGTCCACCTTCGCGGTGAGCGGGAAATTGGCCTCATCGCCGCTGCTTTCGAGTATCCGCATGCCCGGCCAATCCAAACCTGCGTCGGCCTCGGCGAGGCTATGACGGAAATTGAGCAGACTGGTCAGCAGCGGCATGGAAGCGGGCAGGCCGCTGATGCGCTGCGCGAGTGTCAGCGGCGCCTGCTCGTGCGCGAGCAATTCCAGCAACTGCTGGTGGCAGCGATGAACGAACGCGCGCGCGTCGCCTTCGTCGAGCTGCACGCGGAACGGCAGCGTATTGATGTGCAGTCCCAACGCTTCGCCGCGACCGTCCGCGCCCTGCAGTCGTCCGGAGAGCACCGTGCCGAACACGACATCGTCGCGCCCGGAACAGCGGGAAACCACCAGCGCGAATGCCGCATGGAACAGCACCGAAACCGGAACGCGCATTTGTCGTGCCGCATCGCGGAGAGCGGCACCAAGCTCGCTGTCCAGCGCTAGTGATGCCGTCGTCAGATCGTGCGCCTGCAGCTGCACGTCGAGCAGGCCGAACGGCGCACTGGGCGCTTCCAAGCCCGCCAGGTTTTCACGGAAGAATGTCGCGTGCACGTCTTGTGGTATCAGACATGCTTCGGCCACCACGTTGCGGAAGAGCGGGGCCGGCGCCGGATCCAGACGTCCGCCGCGCCAGTCGTCGAGCTCGGCGAGCACCCGCTCCATGGTCAGGTGATCGCAGGTGATGTGGTGATGCAGCAGCGCCGCCAGCCAGCGGCCGTTCGCGCGATCGTGCACGATCTCCATGTGCATCAAGGGGGCGCGGCGAAGATCGAGACGGATCTTGCTCGGGTCGGCCTGCTCGCGCAGCAGTGCTTCGGCATCCTCGCCCGGCCCCACCGCGAATTCGTGCACCGACAACTCCGCCCGACGACGGATGATCTGCACCGGTTGCGACAGGCCTTCCCAGTAGAAGCCGCTGCGCAGGACTTCGTGCCGGTCGATCATCGCCTGCAAGCCGATGAGCAGCTCGTCCAGCGTGGCGCGGTCGTCGAACGCCAGCATCACCCGCGCCAGGTAGAGATCGCCGTGCTCCTGCAGCAGGTGATGGAACAGCATCCCTTCCTGCATCGGCAGCAGCGGATAGATATCCTGGATGTTGGCGACACCGCCCGGCACCGAGTCGACAATGCGATCGATCTCTTCCTGCGACAAGGACACCAGCGGCAACAAGTCGGGCGTGATGACCTGCGTCGCCGGCATCAGCAGGTTCGGCGGCACCAGGGTGACGGCGCTCCCACGACGCAGCACCGCGGCGCACTCACGCAGAGTCGGTGCGGCGAAGATGTCACGCACCTCGGCGCGCAGACCCGCCGTGCGCAACTGCTCCATCATCGCCATCACCAGCATCGAATGGCCGCCCAGTTCGAAGAAGTGATCCTGGCGTCCCACCTGCTCCACACCCAGCAGCTCGCCCCAGATGCGCGCCAGTGTCTTCTCCATCTCACCCTGCGGCGCTTCGTATTCGCGCTGTACCAGCGAGCTGCCGTCCGGCGCAGGCAGCGCCTTGCGATCGAGCTTGCCGTTGGGCGTCAGCGGGAACGCGTCGAGCACCATGAAGGCGCTCGGCACCATGTACTCGGGCAACTGCGTTTGCAGCGCTTCGCGCAACTGCACTCCCGTCGGCTCGACTCCCGCAGCCGGCACCACATACGCCACCAGCCGCTTGTCGCCCGGCACGTCCTCGCGCGCCAGCACCACCGCTTCGCGCACGCCGGCACACGCCGTCAGCCTGGCTTCGATCTCACCCAGCTCGATCCGGAAGCCCCGGATCTTGACCTGGAAGTCGTTGCGCCCCAGAAACTCGATCGTTCCGTCCGGCAACCACCGACCCAGATCCCCTGTTCTGTACATGCGCGCTTGCGGGTCGGCGCTGAACGGATCGGCCACGAAGCGCTCCGCCGTCAGCTCCGGACGGTTCAGATATCCACGCGCCACGCCCGCTCCGCCGATATACAACTCACCGGCCACGCCCTGCGGCACCGGTTCGCCACGCGCGCTCAAGAGATAGACCTTGGCGTTGGCAACGGGCCGACCGATCGACACGGCACCCATCCCGGCGATGTCCGCGGCGCCATCCAGCGCAAACGCAGTCGCGTTCACGGTCGCCTCGGTCGGACCGTAGTTATTGAGCCATCGGCATCGCTGCGCATTCGGGTTGGCATGCCATGCGTGCAGATGGTGTAGCTCCACCGACTCACCGCTGACGATCACCAGCCGCAACGCGCCGCCGGGCGAGCGCGCAGGCGTCTCCGCAAGCCATCTTGCCCATGCGCCCCAGAACGCAGTCGGCAAATCGACCACGCTGATCTGTTGCGTCTCCAGAAACCCGCCGAACTGATCCAGGCTCAGATGTCTTGGGCGGAGAACCAGCGTCGCACCGACGGACAGGGTCGGCATCATCTCCGCAATCGAACTGTCGAATGCGAACGACGCGAACTGCAGCACGCGATCGGAGCGTTCGAGCCCGCACAGGCGAATATGGCCGGCGATGAAACTCATCGTGCTCGCATGCTCGACCATCACGCCCTTGGGCGTGCCGGTCGATCCGGACGTGTAGATCACGTAGGCCAGGTGGCGCGAGGTCAGGCCATGCGCGCGTGAATCCGGATTATGCGTAGGCTGTGCCGCCAGCAACGCTTGGGCTTCGCTCGTATCCCACCGCAGCGTGGGCACGCCGCATACCGGCAAGCGCTCCTCCAACGTCGCCTGCGTCAGCAATGCCACCGGCGCACTGTCCTCCAGCATGTACGCCAGCCGCTCCGCCGGATAATCGGGGTCCAGCGGCACATACGCCCCGCCCGCCTTCAGTATCCCCAGCAGCCCCACCACCATCTCCAGGCTGCGCTCGACGCAGATCGCCACCCGGTCGTCCGGCTTCACGCCTTGCGATAGCAGGTAATGCGCCACCTGGTTCGCCCGCGCATTGAGCTCGCCGTACGTCAGATGGTGGTCTTCGTAAGCCACCGCCGCCGCATCCGGCTGCGCGGCCGCCTGCTGCTCGAACAGCTCGTGGATCAGCGACTCGCGCGGATAGTCGACCGTGGTCGCGTTGAACTCGGACAGCACCCGCTCGCGCTCGGGCGGAGGCAGGACATCCAAGGGCATGCAGCGAACGCGCTCCATCACGACGCAGCTCCGCGGTCAGGCTCTCTATGGTGTGGGCGAAGTATCCGGCCAGGCGTGCCGCGTCCAAGCCGTCGACGACCTGCACGGTCAGCGCGAACCGGTCGCCGAAGTCATCCACGTCCACCGAAATCGGATAATTGGTCGTTTCCTCGGATGCAAGCAGGCGCATGCCTCCCGGCATGGCGGAGAGATCGCCGTCGTGCCGGCAATTCAGCAAAGTCGTGAACAGGGGCAAGGACGACGGCACGCCGCTGCAGCGCTGCGCAAGCGAAAGCGGGGCGTGCTCATGCTCGAGCAACTCGGCCAGGCGGCGCCGCGTCTGGTCGACGGCATCCGCCGCCGTGCCTTCCACCACCACGCGGATCGGCAGCGTATTGATGAACATGCCCCAGGCACGGTCCGCGCCGCCCGCGCCATGCATGCGCCCGGACAGTACCGTGCCGAACACCACCTCGTTGCGACCTGTGCAGCGCGCCAGAACCTGTGCCCATGCCACATGAAACAGCGCGGCCGGCGATACGCCGCGTCGGCGCGCCTCCGCGCGGATGTCGCGCCCAAGCGACTCGTCCAGCGGCAGCCCGACGGTCTGGAATGTCGCACCGCTCTGCCGCGCATCGAGCACGTCGAACGGCGCCGTGGGCTCGTCGATGTGCGCCAGTTCCTGGCGGAAATAGGCCTCGTGCGCTGCCGCAGGCACGCGCAGCGCCTGCGCCACCAGCTGGCGCATCGGCACCTCATCGGCCAGATCYGCACCGYTTCCACYGCGTATCGCATCGATCTCGGCAAGCGCCAGGGCCAGCGTCACGTGATCGCAGACCAGGTGATGCTGCAACATCGACAGCATCCAACCGCCCGCGCGGTCTTCGGCGACGTAGGCCGCCAGCAAGGGCGCACGGGTGAGATCCAGCCGCAAGCTGCGCGGATCAGAGAGCCCGGCAAGTTCTTCCAGGGCGTCGCCCACACCCGGCAAGGYCAGTTCGTGCACGGGCACGCGCGCCTGTCGATAGACCACCTGCACCGGCGTCGACAGTCCTTCCCACACCACGGCGGTACGCAGGATGTCGTGACGCGC
>NZ_LMGS01000003.1:0-6243 GCF_001427505.1 Lysobacter sp. Root604
GAACACGAAGCTGCACGTGCTGGACGCGCGTGGCGAAGTGGTGCCGGTGGGGGTGGTGGGCGAGATCCACCTGGGCGGCGCGGGTGTCACGCGCGGTTACCTGGGTCGCGAGGCACTGACGGCGGAACGTTTCGTGGCCGATCACATCGGCGGCGTTGCCGGCGAGCGGCTGTATCGCACGGGCGACCTGGGCCGGTACCGGTCAGATGGACGGCTGGAATGCCTGGGGCGTGTGGATTTCCAGGTCAAGCTGCGCGGTCATCGCATCGAGATCGGCGAGATCGAGACGCAGCTGGAAGCGCTGCCGGGCGTGGCCGAGGCGGCGGTGCTGCTGCTGGGCGAAGGCGCGGACGCGCGTCTGGTGGCGTACTGGGCAGCGGCGGGCGAGGAAGAAGAGAGCGCGGCGAGCCTGCGCGCGCAGCTGGCCTCGCGCCTGCCGGACTATATGCTGCCGTCCTCGCTGGTGGCGATGGCGCAGTTGCCGCGCACGGCCAACGGCAAGCTGGATCGCGCGGCGTTGCCGACGACGCAGTCGGGCGCGGTGGCACAACGAGAGTACGAGGACCCGCAGGGCGAGGTGGAAGAGACCCTCGCGCGGCTGTGGCAGGAGTTGCTTGAGGTGCCGCGCGTGGGCCGGCACGACCATTTCTTCGAACTGGGCGGGCATTCGCTGCTGGCGGTGCAACTTGCTTCGCGCCTGCGCGAGGCTCGGGGCGTTGAAATGCCGCTCAGGCTGTTGTTCTCCACACCGACCCTGATGGCTCTGGCGGCCGCCTTGCCCGCAGCGGACGCAACGGCTAATCCGGAGCCGCCTCTGGTCCCGGTGGCGCGCGATCGGCGCCTGCCGCTGTCGCTGGCGCAGCAGCGTCTGTGGTTCGTCGAACGATTCGATAGCCAGGCCAGCCTTGCCTACCACCTGCCCCTGGCGCTGCGCCTGACGGGTGCGCTCGATGTCGATGCGCTCAAGGCGAGCCTCGCGCGCATCTGGGAGCGTCATGAAGTTCTGCGCAGCTTTTTCCCCGATGACGGCGGCGTGCCCTACCTCGATGTCCTGGACCGGTCGTTCGTGCTGCCCGAGCAGGACCTGTCGGCGCTGTCCGGCGACGCGCGATCGGCGGCGTTCGACGAGATCGCGCTGCACGAGGCGCGCGCAGCGTTCAATTTCGTTCGCGGACCGTTGATCCGCGCGCGCCTGGTGCGCCTGGATAGCGACGATCACGTACTGCTGGTGACGATGCATCACGTCATCAGCGACGGCTGGTCCATGGCGGTGCTGGTGCGCGAATTGGGCGCGCTGTACCCGGCCTTCCACATGGGGCAATCCGATCCGCTTCCGCCGCTGGCGGTGCAGTACGCGGACTACGCGCTCTGGCAGCGCGAGCGCATGCACGGCGAACGGCTCGAGCGCGATATGGCGTTCTGGCGCGAGCATCTGTCGGGCGCGCCCAGCCTGATCGACCTGCCCTTGGACCGCTCGCGCCCGCCGATCCAGAGCCATCGCGGCGATCTCGTACTCTTCGACTGCCCGGCCGATCTCGCGCGCGACTTGCGCGCATTCGCCGAGCGGCACGGCGCGACGCTCTACATGGTGCTGATGGCCGGCTGGGCGATCGCGCTGTCGCGCATCACCGGCCAGGACGATCTGGTCATCGGCACGCCGGTGGCCGGGCGGCAACGGCGCGAAGTGGAAGACTTGATCGGTTTCTTCGTCAATACGCTCGCGCTGCGCGTGCGTGTCGAGCCCTCCGCTACGGTGGCAGCGATCGTCGCCGCGGTGAAGGAGACTACGCTCTCGGCGTTCGCCCACCAGGACCTGCCGTTCGAGCAAGTGGTCGAGGCGGTGCAGCCGGAGCGCAGTCTGAGCCACGCCGCGTTGGCGCAAGTCAGCTTCACCTGGCACAACGAGCCCACCGGCGGCACGCTGGCATTGCCAGGTCTGACCTTGGCCCCGGTCGAGCAGGCCACGGTCGATACCCACTTCGATCTTTCCCTGCACCTCACCGATGTGGGCGATCGCCTGTCCGGCCAGATCATCTACGCTGCGGCGCTGTTCGAACGCGGCACGATCGAGCGCGTGGCCGAACTGCTCTCGCAGGTGTTGCGCTGCATGGTCACGGCCGACGCGACAGCGGCCGGCGCGTTGCCGTTGCTTTCCGCTGAGCAGCGACAAGCGCTCGCGCAAGTGGAGTCGAATCCGGTCGTGCAACGCGTGCGCGGTGAGCGCGTGCATCGGCGCTTCGAGGCCTGGGCGATTTCGCAGCCCGAGGCCCCCGCACTGTCGCTGGCGGGCGAGGTCCTGAGCTACGGCGCGCTCAATGCGCGCGCCAATGCGCTGGCGCATCATCTGCGGTCGCAGGGGCTGGCGCCGGACCAGCGCGTGGCGATCGTGGCGGAGCGCAGCTTCGAGTTCGTGGTCGCCGTACTGGCCGTGCTGAAGGCGGGCGGTGCCTATGTGCCGCTCGATCCGTCGCTGCCGCGTGCGCGGTTGGCCCACATCCTGGACGAGTGCGGCCCGAGCGCGATCCTGATCCAGTCGGAGGCGGAAGACGTCCTGCCGGCGCTGGACATCCCGGTGCTTCGTCTCGATACGGACTTGCCGTTGTTGGCGCGACGTCTGCCGCAAACCGATTTGGCCGACGATCCGGACGCGGGCGAGCACGATCTTTGCTACGTGATCTACACCTCCGGTTCGACCGGCATGCCCAAAGGCGTCATGGTCGAGCACCCCAGCGTGCTCAACATGGCGTTGGCGCACGGCGAGTGGCTGGGACTGTCGCCGCACGACCGTGTCCTGCAGTTCGCCGCGCTGTCGTTCGATGTCTGTGCGGCTGACCTCTTCATGGCGCTGGCGCATGGCGCCTGCCTGTGCCTTGCGGGCCGTGAGGAACTGCAGCCGGGCGGTCCGCTCGAACGGACCCTACGCCAGCAGCGCGTAAGCGTGGTGATGCTGCCGGTGGCGGCGCTGGCTGCCTGCGTGCATGACGATTTGCCGGAGCTTCGCTGCCTGGTGGTGGGCGGCGATGTCTGTCCCCCCGCGCTGGCGGAACGCTGGCGGGTGGGTCGCCGGTTGTTCAATGTCTACGGCCCCACCGAGGCAACGGTGGCGGCGTCGGCCCATGAGTGCACGGGCGAGCCGATGGCGCGCCTGCCGATCGGGCGCGCGCTCAACAACGCTCGCCTGTATGTGCTGGACGAACGACTGCAGCCGGTGCCGACGGGCGTAGTCGGCGAAATCTGCATCGGCGGCGCCGGCATCGCGCGCGGCTATCTCGAACGGCCGGAGGAAACGGCAACGCGCTTCCTCGCCGATCCGTTCCACGCCGATGCGGCAGCGCGGATGTACCGCACGGGCGATCTCGGCCGTTGGCGTGCGGACGGCACGCTGGAGTTCCTGGGGCGTCGCGACCAGCAGGTCAAGATCCGCGGCTTCCGCATCGAACTCGGTGAAATCGAGGGTCACCTGCTCGCCTGCGAGGGCGTGCACGAGGCCGCTGTTGCCGTGCACGAGCGCGGCGGCCAACGGCAATTGGTTGCGTACATAACCGCGCGCGATGGCATCGAGCCGGATGTCGCCGGCCTGCGCGCCAAGCTGGCCGGCCACCTGCCGGACTACATGCAGCCGTCGGTCTATCTGTTCGTCGACCGCCTGCCGTTGACCGCCAACGGCAAGCTCGACCGTTCCGCGCTGCCGATGCCGCAGGCGGACGACTGGGGGCATCGTGCCTACGAAGCGCCGCAAGGGGAGATCGAGGAGGTCGTCGCGCGGGTATGGCAGGCATTGCTGGACCAGCCGCGGATCGGCAGGCACGACCACTTCTTCGAACTGGGCGGACACTCGTTGCTGGTGGTGGCCCTGGTCGAGCGCTTGCGCGAACAAGGCCTGGTCGGCGAAGTGCGTGCGATCTTCGGTGCGCCGACGCTGGCCGAGTACGCGAGGGGGCTGCGTCCCGTGGAAGCGACCGACGAGGACGAGCAGGATGCGTCGATCCCAGCAGGCACGACGCATCTCTCGCCCGAGATGATCACGCTGGTGACGCTGAATCAGGACGAGATCGATCGCGTGGTCGCGTCCATTCCGGGCGGCGCCGCCAATATCAAGGACGTCTATCCGCTCGTGCCGCTGCAGGAAGGCATGCTGTTCCATCATTTGCTGGAAACGAAAGGCGACACCTATCTGTCGCGTTCGCAGGTGGCGTTCGAGAGCAGGGAACTGCTGGATCGCTTCCTCGCGGCGCTGGACGAGGTGATCCAGCGGCACGACATCCTGCGCTGCGCCTTCCTGTGGGAAGGCATGCCGCAACCGATCCAGGTGGTGCAACGCGAAGCGTCGCTGCCGGTGCATGAGCTGCAGGTCGAGGCGGGCGAGGATGCCGTCGCCATCCTCGACGCGCGCACCGATCCGCGCCAGGTCCAGATCGATTTGCGTCGTGCGCCGCTGCTTGCCGCCTATATCGTGGAAGATCGCGAGCGTAACGAGTGGCTGCTGTCGCTGCTCTATCACCATATTCTCGGCGACCGCACCGCCTCGGAGCTGGTGCGCGCGGAGTTGAGCCAGCGCCTGTTGCCCGGATGGTCGGAGCCGGTGCCATCACCGTCGCTGCGCGCGCTCATCAAGCAAGCGTCGAGCGTGCCGCAGGCGGAATACGAGGCCTACTTCCGCAAGGTGCTGGCCGGCATCGACGAGCCGACCGCGCCTTTCGGCATTCTCGATACCCACCAGACGTCGGCGGATCTGCGCACGGTGCAGCGTCAGCTTCCGGATTCGCTGGCAGCGGCGTTGCGCGAATGCGCGCGCGTTGCCAAGGTGTCCTCCACGACCCTGTTCCACGTCGCTTTCGCGCGCGTTCTGGGTGCATGCACCGCGCGTGACGACGTGGTGTTCGGGACCGTGCTTTCCGGGCGCCTGCAAGGCGCGGAAGGCGCGGACCGGGCGGTGGGCATGTTCATCAACAACCTTCCGATACGTTTCTCGTTGCGCGGGGTTTCCGTCGAAACGGCCCTGCAGGACGCCTATCGCCAATTGCTGGAACTGCTCGCCTACGAACAGGCGCCGCTGGCGCTCGCGCAACGGTGTAGCGACGTGCCGCCGATGCTGCCGCTGTTCACCGCCATGTTCAATTACCGTCACAGCCGCGGCACGGCGGCGATCGGCAGCATGATGCCGGTGGTGGACGGCCTCCGGGTGCTGGGCACCGAAGACGGAGTGAACTATCCGCTCTCGATGTCGGTCGACGACAATGGGCAGGATTTCACGCTGACCGCGCAATGCGTCGCCGACATCGATGCGGAGGCGATCTGCGGCTATTTCGAGCATGTGCTGGCATCCATGGCGTCGGCGCTCGGTTCGGCTGCAACCGAACGGCTCGATGCGCTGCCGCTGCTGACGTCGGCGCAGCGCGAGCGGGTGCTGTCCGAGTTCAACGTGACCACGGTCGACTATCCGCGCGAGTCGCTGATCCACGAGCTGTTCGAGCAACAGGCGGCCGAGTCTCCGGACGCGGTAGCGGTGGTGGATGAGCACCGCGTGCTGACCTATGCGGAGCTGAACGCGCGCGCCAATCGCATCGCGCATTACCTGATCGCCCAGGGGGTGCGGCCGGACGAGCGCGTGGCCTTGTGCTGCGAACGTTCGGCGGAGCTGATCATCGGYCTGCTGGGCATCCTCAAGGCCGGCGGCGCCTACGTGCCGCTGGACGCGGAGTACCCGCCGGAGCGGCTGGCCTTCATGCTCGAAGACAGCGCGCCSAAGCGGCTGCTGCTGCAATCGGCCATGCGCGAGCGCCTGCCGACGAGCGCGGTGCCGCAACTGGTGCTGGACGACAGCGAGGCGGAACTGGCCGCGTATCCGGACCACAATYSGGATACCCGTGCCCACGGTGCSAGTTCGCRTCAGCTGGCCTACGTGATCTACACCTCCGGCTCCACCGGMACGCCCAARGGCGTGATGGTCGAGCACCAGCAGGTGCTGCGTCTGGTGATGCAGGATCGGTACGTCCCGCTGGGCGCGACCGACGGCGTGGCGCTGTGCGCGAATCCGGCGTTCGACGCGGCGACCTGGGAGATCTGGGCCACGCTGCTGCATGGCGCGCGGTTGATCGTCATCACCCCGGCCTGCCTGCTGGATGTGGCGGCGCTGGGCGAGACGCTGCAACGCCACCAGGCGACGGTGCTGCACCTGACCGCCGGCCTGTTCCATCAGTATGCCGATGCGCTGGGGCCGGTTTTCGAGCGTTTGAACTATCT
>NZ_LMGS01000004.1:0-3373 GCF_001427505.1 Lysobacter sp. Root604
AGGAGGGCCTGCGCGCGCGCCTGGTTGCGGTCGATGGCGTGCCGCACCAGGTCTTCGCACCCGAAGACATCGGCTTCGCCCTGGCCGAGCACGACCTCTCGCAGTTGCCCGCCGAAGCCCGCGAGCAGGCGGTACGCGAGCAGGCGATCGACGAAGCGGGCGCGCCCTTCGACTTGAGCCAGGGGCCGCTGATCCGCGGTCGCTTGCTGCGTACGGGCGACGAGGAACACGTGCTGCTGATTACCCAGCACCACATCGTCAGCGACGGCTGGTCGATCGGTATCATCATTCGCGAGTTCGCGCAGTTGTACGCGGCCTACAGCGANCACGTGCTGCTGATTACCCAGCACCACATCGTCAGCGACGGCTGGTCGATCGGTATCATCATTCGCGAGTTCGCGCAGTTGTACGCGGCCTACAGCGAGGGGCGGGCCGACCCGTTGCCGGCGCTGGACATCCAGTACGCCGACTACGCGGCTTGGCAGCGCGGCTGGCTGCAAGGCGAGGAACTGGAGCGGCAGACGGCGTTCTGGCGCGATCACCTGTCGGGCGCACCGGCCCTGCTGGAGTTGCCGACCGACCGTGCGCGGCCGCCGGTGCAGCGTTATGCCGGGTCCGTGGTGCCGGTGGCGTTGTCGGCCGAGTTGGCCGGCAAGCTGCGCGTGCTGGCGCAGTCGCACGGCACCACNCGTTATGCCGGGTCCGTGGTGCCGGTGGCGTTGTCGGCCGAGTTGGCCGGCAAGCTGCGCGTGCTGGCGCAGTCGCACGGCACCACGTTGTTTGCGGTGTTGCTGGCCGGCTGGTCGCTGCTGCTGTCGCGGCTGTCGGGTCAGGACGATGTCGTCGTCGGCGTGCCGGTGGCCAACCGGCAGCGGCGCGAGGTGGAGGCGCTGGTCGGCTTCTTCGTCAACACGCTGGCCTTGCGTACGCGCCTATCGGAGCCGTTGACGGTGGCCGGCCTGCTGGCGCAGGTGAAGGAAACGACGCTGGAGGCGTTCGCGCACCAGGAGCTGCCGTTCGAGCAGGTGGTGGAAGCGGTACAGCCTGCGCGCAGCCTGAGCCACAGCCCGCTGTTCCAGGTGATGCTGTCCTTGAACAACACGCCCGGCGGCGATGCGATGGAGCTGCCTGGCCTGACGCTGTCGCAGGTGCAAAGCGAGCACACCATTGCGAAATTCGACCTGTCGCTGTCGTTGAACGACGGCGGCACGGGCCTGCATGGCGGCATCGACTATGCGGCGGACCTGTTCGACCGCAGCACGGTCGAACGCTTCGCTGGCCACTTCATGACTTTGCTGGAGGCGATGGCCACGTCCGACACGCAGACCGTCGCCACGCTGCCGATCACGACGGCTGTGCAGCAGGCGCAGGTGCTGGAAGGCTTCAATGCCACGGCGACCGACTATCCGAAGGATGCGCTGATCCACGAACTGTTCGAGCGGCAGGCGACCGCGCAGCCGGATGCGGTGGCGGTGGTTTACGAAGACCACCNGGCCTGCATGGCGGCATCGACTATGCGGTGGACCTGTTCGACCGCAGCACGGTCGAACGCCTCGCTGGCCACTTCATGACTGTGCTGGAGGCGATGGCCGTGTCCGACGCGCAGGCCGTCGCCACGCTGCCGATCATGACGGCCGTGCAGCGGGCGCAGGTACTGGAAGGCTTCAATGCCACGGCGACCGACTATCCGAAGGATGCGCTGATCCACGAACTGTTCGAGCGGCAGGCGACCGCGCAGCCGGATGCGGTGGCGGTGGTTTACGAAGACCACCGTCTGACGTACGGCGAGCTGAATGCGCGGGCGAACCAGGTGGCGCATTACCTGCTGTCGCAGGGCGTGAAGCCGGACGACCGGGTGGCGATCTGCGTGGAGCGCAGCCTGGAGATAGTGGTGGGGCTGCTGGGGATACTGAAGGCGGGCGGGGCGTATGTGCCGCTGGATCCCGATTATCCGGCGGAGCGACTGGCGTACATGCTGGAGGACAGTGCGCCGGTGGCATTGCTGACGCAGGCGACGTTGGAGGAGCGCTTGCCGGTATGCGGCGTGCCCACGCTGCGGTTGGATACCAGCGAAGACCGGGCGTTACTGGCGGCACAGCCGACGCATAATCCGGATCCACATGCGCATGGCCTGAGCTCGCGGCGCCTGGCGTACGTGATCTACACGTCCGGATCGACCGGCACGCCCAAGGGCGTGATGGTCGAGCACCGTAACGTGAACCGGCTGGTGATCAACAACCCGTATTTCCAGGCCGGTGACGACGACTGCCTGGTGCACGCGGCCAATCCGGCCTTCGACGCGGCGACCTGGGAAATCTGGGGCGCGTTGCTCAATGGCGCGCGGCTGCTGGTGCTGCCGCCGGCCGATGTGCTGGATGCGCGTCGATTCGACGCGCAACTGCTGGCCCACGGCGCCACGGCGATGTGGATGACGGTCGGCCTGTTCAACCAGTACGCGCCGAGCATGCAGGCGTCGCTGGCGCAGCTGCGCTATCTGCTGGTCGGCGGCGACGTACTCGATCCGCGCACGATCCGCAGCGTGCTGGCGCAGGCGCAGCGTCCGGCGCACCTGATCAACGGTTACGGCCCGACCGAGACCACGACGTTCGCTTGCACGCACCTGATCGAGGCACTGGCCGAAGACGCCACTTCGGTACCGATTGGCCGTCCGATCGCGAACACGCAGGTCTACATTCTGGATGCGCATGGCGCACCGGTGCCGGTCGGTGTGGCGGGCGAGCTTCATATCGGCGGCGATGGCGTGGCGCGCGGCTATCTGAACCAGCCGGCGCTGACGGCCGAGCGGTTCGTGCGCGATCCGTTCAGTGCCGATCCGCAGGCACGCATGTACAAAACCGGCGACCTGGGTCGCTGGCTGCCGGACGGCACCATCGAGTACCTGGGGCGCAACGATTTCCAGGTGAAGATCCGTGGCTTCCGCATCGAGCTGGGCGAGGTCGAGGCCAAATTGAGTGCCTGCGCCGACGTGCGCGAGGCGGTGGTGCTGGCGCGGGAGGACGTGCCGGGCGACAAGCGGCTGGTGGCGTATGTGGTGCCGTCGGCGGGAGCGGAGCCGACGGGGGTGCAGTTGCGCGAAGCGCTGCAAACGCAGTTGCCCGAGTACATGGTACCGAGCGCCTTCATGGTGCTGGACGCGTTCCCGCTGACGCCGAACGGCAAGCTCGATCGCAAGGCGTTGCCCGCGCCGGACGGCAGCTCGCTGGTGCAGCGCGAGTACGAAGCGCCGCAAGGCGAGATCGAACAGGGGCTGGCCGAGATCTGGCAGTCGCTGCTGAAGATCGAACAGGTGGGTCGCCACGATCACTTCTTCGAACTGGGCGGCCATTCCCTGCTGGCCGTGCAGTTGGTCTCG
>NZ_LMGS01000005.1:0-1807 GCF_001427505.1 Lysobacter sp. Root604
GCTGCAACGCCACCAGGCGACGGTGCTGCACCTGACCGCCGGCCTGTTCCATCAGTATGCCGATGCGCTGGGGCCGGTTTTCGAGCGTTTGAACTATCTTCTGTTCGGCGGCGACAGGATCGACGCGGACGTGGTGCGTCGCGTGTTGCAGGGTGCGCGCCCTGCGCACCTGGTTCATTGCTACGGACCGACCGAGACGACCACGTTCGCCAGCACGCACGAGATCGTCGAGCTGGATGCGCAGGCGCGCTCGGTGCCGATCGGCCGGCCGATCGGCAATACCCGTATCTACGTGCTGGATGCCAGCGGCGAGCCGGCGCCGGTGGGTGTGACGGGCGAGCTCTATATCGGCGGCGATGGCGTGGCACGCGGCTATCTGAACCAGCCGGCGTTGACGGCCGAACGCTTCGTGCGCGATCGGTTCAGTGCCGACCCGCAGGCGCGCATGTACAGGACCGGCGACCTGGGTCGCTGGGGTGAAGACGGCACGCTGGAATTCCAAGGACGCAACGACTTCCAGGTGAAGATCCGCGGCTTCCGCATCGAACTGGGCGAGATCGAAGCCAGGCTGACGGCGTGTGCCGGCGTGCGCGAAGCAGTGGTGCTGGCGCGCGAGGACGTGCCGGGCGAGAAGCGGCTGGTGGCGTACTGGCTGGCGGAGGCGGGCGCGCAGATCAGCGCGGCCGAGCTGCGTCTGCAGCTGAGCGCGCAGCTGCCGGAGTACATGCTGCCCAGCGCGTTGTTGATGCTGGAGGCGTTCCCGCTGACGCCGAACGGCAAGCTCGATCGGCGGGCGTTGCCTGCGCCGGATGGCGTGTCGCTGAGCGTGCGCGCGTACGAGGCGCCGGACGGCGAGGTCGAAGAGGCGCTGGCGGGGATCTGGCGCGAGCTGCTGCAGGTCGAGCGGATCGGACGCCACGATCACTTCTTCGAACTGGGCGGGCATTCGCTGCTGCTGATCCGCCTGGTGATGAAGATCCAGGAGCGCTTCGGCGTGGAGCTGCCGCTGCCGGTCCTGTTCGAAACGCCGATTTTGCATCAGCAGGCCGACCGGATCGTGGAGGCGGAACTGGCGCTCTACGACGAGCAAATGACGAGCGAGATGGACGCTGCGCTCGAAGGCCTGACGGCCGAGCAACTGCGTTCAATGTTGACCAATTCAGAAGACGAACATGAGCGCGCATAACGAAGCCTCGTTGGAGCAATTGCGACGCGCAGTCCTGCGCCAGCAACTACGGCAGCGCGGCGACGCAGCCTTGAAACCCGCGGCATTGCCGATCCCGCCTGCGTCGCGCGACGGCCGCCTGCCGTTGTCGTTCGCGCAGCAGCGGTTGTGGCTGGTGTCGGTGCTGGACCCGAGCGCGGATCGCGCCTATCACCTGCCGATGGCGCTGCGCCTGACCGGCAGCGTGGATCGCGACGCGCTCAGGCAGGCATTGGATGGTCTGGTCGCGCGGCACGAAGGCCTGCGCACGCGTTTCGTGGCCGAAGACGGCGTGCCCTGCCAGCTTGTGATGCCGGCCGGGCAGGGCTTCGCGCTGCGCGAGGAAATAGCGGCATCGCAGGACGCCGTCGAACAGGCGATCGCCGACGAACTGGCCACGCCGTTCGACCTGGCGAACGGCCCGATGATCCGCGGCCGCCTGCTGCGCGTGTCGGAGCAGGAACACGTGCTGGTGTTGAACCAGCACCACATCGTGAGCGACGGTTGGTCCAACGCGGTGATGGTGCGGGAACTGGCGGCGCTGTATCGCGCGGCCTGCCTGGGCGAGGCGGACGGGCTGGCACCGTTGCCGATCCAGTATGC
>NZ_LMGS01000006.1:0-1066 GCF_001427505.1 Lysobacter sp. Root604
TCGCCACGACGCAAGGTGGCGGCGTAGGCGCTCAATACCGGCGCGGCAAACAGGTGGCGCACCTCGCCGCGCAAGCCCTTCGCGCGCAGACGCGTGGTCATCGCGACCACCAGCAGCGAATGCCCGCCGAGCTCGAAGAAGTGATCGTGGCGGCCCACCTGCTCGATGCTCAGCAGCGACTGCCAGATCTCGGCCAGCTCTTGTTCGATCTCGCCCTGCGGCGCCTCGTACTCGCGCCGCATCAGCGACGTTGCGTCCGGTGCCGGCAAAGCCTTGCGATCCAGCTTGCCATTCGGTGTCAGCGGGAACGCCTCCAGCATCAGCAACGCGGTGGGCAGCATGTACTCCGGCAACTGCGCGCTCAGCTGCAGACGCAGCTCGGCCGCGCTGACCTGCGCGCCCACCTCCGCCAACCAATACGCCACCAGCCGCTTCTCGCCCGGCACGTCCTCGCGCGCCAGCACCACCGCTTCGCGCACGCCGGCACACGCCGTCAGCCGGGCCTCGATCTCGCCCAGCTCGATGCGGAAGCCGCGAATCTTCACCTGGAAGTCGTTGCGTCCCTGGAATTCCAGCGTGCCGTCCTCACCCCAGCGACCCAGGTCGCCGGTCCTGTACATGCGCGCCTGCGGGTCGGTACTGAACCGATCGCGCACGAAGCGTTCCTGCGTGAGGTCCGCGCGGTTCAGGTAACCCCGCGCCACGCCATCGCCGCCGATGTGGAGCTCGCCCGTCACACCCACCGGCGCCGGCTCGCCGCTGGCATCCAGCACGTAGATCCGGGTATTGCCGATCGGCCGGCCGATCGGCACCGAGCGCGCCTGCGCATCCAGCTCGGCGATCTCGTGCGTGCTGGCGAACGTGGTCGTCTCGGTCGGTCCGTAGCAATGCACCAGGTGCGCAGGGCGCGCACCCTGCAACACGCGACGCACCACGTCCGCGTCGATCCTGTCGCCGCCGAACAGCAGATAGTTCAAACGCTCGAAAACCGGCCCCAGCGCATCGGCATACTGATGGAACAGGCCGGCGGTCAGGTGCAGCACCGTCGCCTGGTGGCGTTGCAGCG
>NZ_LMGS01000006.1:1194-2414 GCF_001427505.1 Lysobacter sp. Root604
CGCGGCCAGTTCCGCCTCGCTGTCGTCCAGCACCAGTTGCGGCACCGCGCTCGTCGGCAGGCGCTCGCGCATGGCCGATTGCAGCAGCAGCCGCTTSGGCGCGCTGTCTTCGAGCATGAAGGCCAGCCGCTCCGGCGGGTACTCCGCGTCCAGCGGCACGTAGGCGCCGCCGGCCTTGAGGATGCCCAGCAGRCCGATGATCAGCTCCGCCGAACGTTCGCAGCACAAGGCCACGCGCTCGTCCGGCCGCACCCCCTGGGCGATCAGGTAATGCGCGATGCGATTGGCGCGCGCGTTCAGCTCCGCATAGGTCAGCACGCGGTGCTCATCCACCACCGCCACCGCGTCCGGAGACTCGGCCGCCTGCTGCTCGAACAGCTCGTGGATCAGCGACTCGCGCGGATAGTCGACCGTGGTCGCGTTGAACTCGGACAGCACCCGCTCGCGCTCGGGCGGAGGCAGGACATCCAAGGCACGAAGCGAACGCGTTCCATCGCTACGCAGCTCCGCGGCCAGACTCTCTATGGTGTGGGCGAAGTATCCGGCCAGGCGCGCCGCGTCCAAGCCGTCGACGACCTGCGCGGTCAGCGCGAACCGGTCGCCGAAGTCATCCACGCTCATCGAAATCGGATAGTTGGTCGTTTCCTCGGCTGCGAGCAGGCGCATGCCTCCTGACATGGCGAAGATGTCGTCGCTGTGCCGATAGTTCAGCAACGCCGTGAACAGGGGCAAGGACGACGGCACGCTGCTGCAGCGCTGCGCGAGCGAAAGCGGGGCGTGCTCATACTCAAGCAACTCGGCCAGGCGGCGCCGCGTCTGTTCGACGGCGTCCGCCGCCGTGCCTTCCACCACCACCCGGATCGGCAGCGTATTGATGAAGATGCCCCAGGCACGGTCCGCGCCGCCCGCGCCATGCATGCGCCCGGACAGCACCGTGCCGAACACCACCTCGTTGCGGCCTGTGCAGCGCGCCAGAACCTGCGCCCACGCCACATGGAACAGCACCGCCGGCGATACGCCGCGTCGGCGTGCCTCCGCGCGGATATCGCGTCCGAGCGACGCATCCAGAGGCAGCTCGACGGTCTCGGATACTGCGCCGCTCTGACGCGCGTCGAGCACGTTGAACGGCGCCGTGGGCTCGTCGATGTGCGCCAGTTCCTGGCGGAAATAGGCCTCGTGCGCTGCCGCAGGCACGCGCAGCGCCTGCGCCACCAGCTGGC
>NZ_LMGS01000007.1:0-1210 GCF_001427505.1 Lysobacter sp. Root604
GCGATCCCGCCAGATCGCCGAACACCGCCGCCTGCGAGGCCGCCAGGTGGCACAGCTGGCGGTGTTCCACCATCACCGCCTTGGGTTCGCCGGTCGAACCGGAGGTGTAGATCAGGTACGCCAGGTGCGACGGTTGCAGCGCCGGCACCGCCGGGCGCGTCGCCGGCAGCCGCCGCGTCAGCACCGGCAGGTCCACATCCAGCCGCAGCACCGGCACGTCCAGCGGCGGCAGATGCTCGGCCACCGACGATTGCGTCAGCACAAGCAACGGGGCGCTGTCGTTCACCATGTAGGACAGCCGCGCCGACGGGTACTCCGGATCCAGCGGCACGTAGGCGCAGCCGGCCTTCAGGATGCCCAGCACGCCCACCAGGTACTCCACGCCGCGTTCCACGCACAGCGCCACCCGGGCGTCGGGCTGCGCGCCCTGCGCCAGCAGGTAATGCGCCAGACGGTTGGCGCGTTCGTCCAGTTCGGCATAGCTCAGCGATTCGCCGTCGAACTCCAGGGCGATCGCATCGCCCCGGGCATCCACCCAGCCCTCGAAGCAGGCATGCGCCAGCCACGACGGCGGCAGCGCCGGCGTTACGACATTGAACGCATCGACCACTTGCCGGTAATCGGCTTCGGCCAGCAGCGGCACACGCAGGGCTTCCTGCGCCTCGTCGGCCACGAACCCTTCCAGCAGCTGCAAGAAGCACCGGCTCCAGCGCGCCACGGTGGCCTCGTCGAACAGGTCGCTCGCATGGATCAACGTGCCTTCCAGACACGCACCGGTATCGCTCAGGTGCAGGGAGAGATCGAACTGCGTGGTCTGGTGCGGTAGCGGCAACGCCGCCAGCGACAACTGCGGCAGATCCACCGCGCCGCCCTCGGGCTCGTTGTGCCAGGTGAAACTCGCCTGCGCGAGCGGCACATGGCTCAGGCTGCGCGTCGGCCGCAGCGCCTCCACCACCTGCTCGAACGGCAGCTCCTGGTGCGCGAACGCCGCCAGGGTCTCGCGCCGCACCGCTTCGATCAGCTGCGCGACGCTCTGCCCTTCCTCCACCCGCGTGCAGAACGCCAGCGTGTTGACGAAGAAGCCGATCAAACCTTCCAGTTCGCGCCGGTGGCGACCGGCCACCGGCGTGGCCACCACCACCGTCGACTGACCCGACAGGCGCGACAGCAGCAGCGACCAGGCCGCCATCAGCACCATGTACAAGGTTGC
>NZ_LMGS01000008.1:0-1223 GCF_001427505.1 Lysobacter sp. Root604
ACAACTCGTGGATCAGCGATTCCTGCGGATACTCGGCCGAGGTCGCGTTGAAGTCCGACAGCACATGATCGCGCTGCGCCGACGTCATCATCGGCAGCACCGCCGGCGACATCGTCTCGTCGGCCACCATGCCCTCCAGCAGGGTGATGAAATGGCCGGCAAAACGCTCGATCGTCGTATGGTCGAACAAGTCGACGGCGTATTTGAACTCGCCGTGCAGGTTGGTGCCATCGCCCTTCAACGACAATGACAGATCGAAGTTCGCCACCGGATGTTCGGCGGCGATGGATGAGAGCGTCAGTCCAGGCAAGCCCTGGACATCATCGGTTGCCGGCGTGTTGTCCAGGGACAGCATCACCTGGAACAGCGGACTGTGGCTCAGACTGCGCGCGGGCTGCACCGCTTCCACCACCTGCTCGAACGGCAGTTCCTGGTGCACGAACGCGCCCAGCGTCGCTTTCTTCACCTGCGCCAGCAGCTCCGCCACGCTNGGCTGCACCGCTTCCACCACCTGCTCGAACGGCAGTTCCTGGTGCACGAACGCGCCCAGCGTCGCTTTCTTCACCTGCGCCAGCAGCTCCGCCACGCTTGTTGTCTCGCCCACGCGCACGCGCAGCGCCAGCGTGTTGACGAAGAAGCCGACCAGCGCCTCCACCTCGCGCCGCTGCCGGTTCGCCACCGGCGTGCCGATCACCACGTCGTCCTGGCCCGACAGCCGCGACAGCAGCAGCGACCAGCCGGCCAGCAACACCATGAACAGCGTCGCNCCGGTTCGCCACCGGCGTGCCGATCACCACGTCGTCCTGGCCCGACAGCCGCGACAGCAGCAGCGACCAGCCGGCCAGCAACACCATGAACAGCGTCGCTCCCTGCCGCTGACCCAACTGCTTCAGTCGCGCGCTCAGTTCCGCCGACAACGCGAAGGGCAAGGTACCGCCGACATGACTCTGCACCGCCGGACGCGCACGGTCGGTCGGCAGCTCCAGCAGTGCCGGCGCGCCCACCAGGTGCTCGCGCCAGAACGCCGTCTGCCGCTCCAGTTCCTCGCCTTGCAACCAGCCGCGCTGCCACACCGCGTAGTCGGCGTACTGGATGTCCAGCGCCGGCAACGGATTGGCCAGCCCATCGCTGTAGGCCGCGTACAACTGCGCGAACTCGCGAATGATGATACCGATCGACCAGCCGTCGCTGACGATGTGGTGCTGGGTAATCAGCAGCACGTG
>NZ_LMGS01000009.1:0-2500 GCF_001427505.1 Lysobacter sp. Root604
YTTTGTTTCGCGCAAAGAAGAAGGCCGGCCCCCTTGCGGGAACCGGCCTTCGGATGAAGCCCCTGGCGATGACCTACTCTTGCATGGCTTAGGCCACACTACCATCGGCGCATATGCGTTTCACTTCCGAGTTCGGGATGGGATCGGGTGGTTCCACACAGCTATTATCACCAGGGAGAGGGTGGAGGGTCGCAGATCTCGGTGTACTGAGGTTGCGCGCACGCTCTCGTTGGGTTGCTTTCGACGGAATGATCCCCGTCGTCGGCGAATAAGTTGGGACGTAGCGAAGTTTACTTCATGAAGAAGCGTTGACGAAAGCCGTCAGACATATCGTGGAGACCAAAGCAACTTGAGGTTATATGGTCAAGCCACACGGATCATTAGTACAGGTTAGCTCAATGCATTGCTGCACTTACACACCCTGCCTATCAACCACCTAGTCTTGATGGTTCCTTTAGGGGACTTAAAGTCCCGGGAGATCTCATCTTGAGGCGCGCTTCCCGCTTAGATGCTTTCAGCGGTTATCGCTTCCGAACATAGCTACCCGGCAATACCACTGGCGTGATAACCGGAACACCAGAGGTTCGTCCACTCCGGTCCTCTCGTACTAGGAGCAGCCCCTCTCAAATCTCCAACGCCCACGACAGATAGGGACCGAACTGTCTCACGACGTTCTGAACCCAGCTCGCGTACCACTTTAAATGGCGAACAGCCATACCCTTGGGACCGACTACAGCCCCAGGATGTGATGAGCCGACATCGAGGTGCCAAACACCGCCGTCGATATGAACTCTTGGGCGGTATCAGCCTGTTATCCCCGGAGTACCTTTTATCCGTTGAGCGATGGCCCTTCCATACAGAACCACCGGGTCACTAAGACCTACTTTCGTACCTGCTTGATCCGTCGATCTTGCAGTCAAGCACGCTTATGCCTTTGCACACAGTGCGCGATGTCCGACCGCGCTGAGCGTACCTTCGTGCTCCTCCGTTACACTTTGGGAGGAGACCGCCCCAGTCAAACTACCCACCATACACGGTCCCCGACCCGGATTACGGGCCTAGGTTAGAACGTCAAGCACGACAGGGTGGTATTTCAAGGATGGCTCCACCACAGCTAGCGCCATGGTTTCATAGCCTCCCACCTATCCTACACAGACGAACTCAACGTTCAGTGTAAAGCTATAGTAAAGGTTCACGGGGTCTTTCCGTCTTGCCGCGGGAACGCTGCATCTTCACAGCGATTTCAATTTCACTGAGTCTCGGGTGGAGACAGCGCCGCTGTCGTTACGCCATTCGTGCAGGTCGGAACTTACCCGACAAGGAATTTCGCTACCTTAGGACCGTTATAGTTACGGCCGCCGTTTACTGGGGCTTCGATCAAGAGCTTCGCCTTGCGGCTGACCCCATCAATTAACCTTCCAGCACCGGGCAGGCGTCACACCCTATACGTCCACTTTCGTGTTTGCAGAGTGCTGTGTTTTTGATAAACAGTCGCAGCGGCCTGGTCACTGCGACCCCTCTCAGCTGTAGCTCGCATGAGCCACCAAGAGGGGTGCACCTTCTCCCGAAGTTACGGTGCCATGTTGCCTAGTTCCTTCACCCGAGTTCTCTCAAGCGCCTTAGAATTCTCATCCTGCCCACCTGTGTCGGTTTACGGTACGGTCTGCGTAAGCTGAAGCTTAGGAGCTTTTCCTGGAAGCGTGGTATCAGTCACTTCGCTCTAATGAGCTCGTCTCGCTGCTCGGTGTTAAAGGGTCCCGGATTTGCCTAAGACCCACACCTACCTGCTTTCTCCCGGACAACCAACGCCGGGTAGACCTAACCTTCTCCGTCCCTCCATCGCACTTACGCGAGGTGCTGGAATATTAACCAGCTTCCCATCGACTACGCATTTCTGCCTCGCCTTAGGGGCCGACTCACCCTGCGTCGATTAACGTTGCGCAAGGAAACCTTGGGCTTTCGGCGTGCGGGCTTTTCACCCGCATTATCGTTACTCATGTCAGCATTCGCACTTCCGATACCTCCAGCGGACTTCTCAATCCACCTTCAACGGCTTACGGAACGCTCCTCTACCGCGCATACAAAGTATGCACCCCAAGCTTCGGTTCATCGCTTAGCCCCGTTAAATCTTCCGCGCAGACCGACTCGACCAGTGAGCTATTACGCTTTCTTTAAAGGGTGGCTGCTTCTAAGCCAACCTCCTGGCTGTCTGTGCCTTTCCACATCGTTCACCACTTAGCGATGAATTTGGGACCTTAGCTGTGGGTCTGGGTTGTTTCCCTTTTCACGACGGACGTTAGCACCCGCCGTGTGTCTCCCGGATAGTACGTACTGGTATTCGGAGTTTGCCATGGTTTGGTAAGTCGCAATGACCCCCTAGCCATAACAGTGCTCTACCCCCAGTAGTATTCGTCCGAGGCGCTACCTAAATAGCTTTCGAGGAGAACCAGCTATCTCCGGGTTCGATTAGCTTTTCACTCCTAATCACACCTCATCCCCT
>NZ_LMGS01000009.1:7500-682190 GCF_001427505.1 Lysobacter sp. Root604
GCAGGGGATTCCATCTATGACCGCACCCGAACCCGGTACGGACCGGCGCGAACGCCTGAAGGCACTGCGTGAAGCCGCTCTGCACCGCCCGGTGCTGGCACGTCATATTTCCGATGGATTCAATGGTCGTTGGTCGCGCCGCCAGTGGGTGCAGGCCAGCCTGTTCGCGACCATGGGCATGCTGGTGCTGGCGATCGTGCCGGGCTTCAGCCCGAGCAACGCCAAGCCGCTGCACGCCGCGCGCCAGTCGCTGGCGCTGGCCCTGCCGCCGCTGCCGATGGCGCGCGCGAAGGGCCAGATCGGCGACAGCTGGCAGCTGATCCGCGTCGACCGCGGCCAGACCCTGGGCGCGGTGTTCAAGCAGTTGAACATCCCGTCCTCGACCATGCAGCAGATTCTCGACCAGCCCGGCGCCAAGCAGGCGCTGACCCGGATGAAGCCGGGCACCGAGCTGGCCTTCGACATGCCGGTCAACGGCTCGCTGCGCAGCTTCCGCTACGACCGCGACGACAGCCATCAGGTCGAACTGAAGCTGGACGGCGGCAAGATCTACCAGAAGGTGATCGCGCGCCCGAGCGAAACCCGCACCGTGGTGCTCAGCGGCAAGGTCGGCTCTTCGTTGTTCCGTTCGGCGCGCAAGGTCGGCCTGACCCCGAACAACATCCGCACCCTCACCGACGACATCTTCAAATACGACATCGACTTCAACGAAGACGTCGGCGCCAACGACCGTTTCAGCGTGGTGGTCGAACAGACCTGGCGCGAAGGCGAGCTGGTCAACACCGGCCCGGTGCTGGCGGCCACCTTCACCAGCGACGGCAAACTGCACACCGGTTTCCGCTTCGAGCGCGACGGCAAGGCCGAGTACTTCACCGGCGACGGCCGCCCGCTGAAAAAGAGCTTCATCCGCATGCCGATTCCATACGCGCGCCTGAGCTCGGGCTTCGGCGCGCGCCGCCACCCGGTGCTGGGCCGCATGCGCATGCATAAGGGTGTGGACTATGCGGCCGGCAGCGGCACCCCGATCATGGCTGCCGGCGACGCGCGGGTGAAATCGGCCGGCTGGATGGGCGGCTACGGCAACGCGGTGGTGCTGGACCACGGCCGCGGCTACACCACGCTGTACGGGCACATGTCGCGCATCGGCAAGATCCGGCCGGGCCAGCGCATCGCCCAGGGCACAGTGATCGGCTATGTCGGCAGCACCGGCATGTCGACCGGCCCGCACCTGCACTACGAATTCCGCGTCAACGGCGTGCACCGCAACCCGCTGTCGATCACGATGCCGCCGCCGGAGCCGCTGAGCGGCGCCCCGCTGGCGCAGTTCCGCTCGCAGACCGGTGTGGCGCTGGCGCGCATCCGCCAAGTCGAGAACATCATCTACGCCGACGCCACTCCGACGGTCTCGCCGATGTCGCGCGCGCTGGCGCCCAAGAAGAAGACCAAGGCCTGAGGCCTGCAGTGCCCGAACCCGCCCACGCCCCCGCCGCGGGGCTGTTCGTCGGTTTGATCTCCGGTACCAGCGCCGACGGCATCGACGCCGCGCTGGTCCGCTTCGACGCTGACCGATCGCCGCATTGCGAGCTCGTGCTCGGGCGCACATACGCCTGGGCCGACGCGCTGCGCGCGCGCCTGGTGGTGCTGGGCCAGGGCGGCGACGCGCAGTCGCTGGAAGAGCTGGGAACCCTGGACGTGCAGATCGCCGAGGCCTTCGCCGAGGCGACGCTGGCGCTGTTGGCCGAGGCCGGGGTCGGCGCGGCCGATATCAACGCGATCGGCTCGCACGGCCAGACCGTGCGCCATCGTCCCGAGGGCGCCTACTACGACGGCCGCCATCCCTTCACCTGGCAGCTCGGCGACGGCCACGGCATCGCCGAGCGCTGCGGCATCGCCACGGTCGCGGACTTCCGCCGCCGCGACGTCGCCGCCGGCGGCCACGGCGCGCCGCTGGTGCCGGCCTTCCACGCGGCCCTGCTGCATTCGTCCGACGAGGACCGCGCGGTCCTGAATCTGGGCGGCATCGCCAACTACACCCTGCTGCCGGCGCACGGGCCGGTGCGCGGGTTCGACACCGGCCCGGCCAACTGCCTGATGGACGCCTGGCACCTGCTGCACCGCGGCGGCGCCTACGACGCCGACGGCGAGTACGCGGCCCAGGGCGAGCTGGACCCGGAGCTGCTGACGCGCCTGCTGGACGAGCCCTGGTTCGCGCTGGCGCCGCCCAAGAGCACCGGCCGCGAGCATTTCCACCTCGACTGGGTGCGCTCGCGCCTGAGCGGCGGCGAGCGCCCCGAGGACGTGCAGGCGACCCTGCTGGAACTGAGCGCGATCACCATCGCCGATGCCCTGCGCGCGCAGCAGCCCAACACCCGGCGGGTGCTGGTCTGCGGCGGCGGGGTACGCAATGCGCAGCTGCTGCGCGCGATCGGCGCGCAACTGCCCAATACGGTGATCGAATCGACCGCGGGCTACGGGCTGGATCCGGACTTCGTCGAAGCCATGGCCTTCGCCTGGCTGGCGCGGCAGACCCTGGCCGGGCTGCCCGGCAATGTGCCCAGCGTGACCGGCGCGCGCGGCCCGCGCGTGCTCGGGGTGGTTTACCCGCCCTGATTCTTGCCGGCCGGGACCTGGTCGATCAGCTGCTGCAGGTCGGCGTCGATCTGGCTGACGCCCCGGTGGCCCCACTCGCCCTCGTCGACCGGGCGCGGCGCACGCCCGATCAGCGAATACCCCGGATCGCTGGGCACGCTTTCCAAGGCCGCGATCGCGGCCTGCAGGGCATTGGCGTCGGTATCGCTGAAGCGCGCGGCCAGTTCGGTCTCGCAGGCGAACAGACCGTGCTCGAGCAGGTGCATCAGGGTCTGGTCCGGGGCCCAGTTGCGGGCCTCGGCGACCCGGCGGATGCGTTCGGCCAGCACCGGATCGATGTTGTGCAGGACGATATCGGTCATTTCCGCACTCTACCTCAGCAAACCCCCGCTTTTGTGCATGAACGTCGGCGAATCGTGAGCGCCGTCGCTCATGTTCAGGCCGCCGCCGGCGCCGCGACCGGACGCCGCATGACCAGTATCAGGCACAGCAGCAAGGCCGGGATGCCGATCAGAGCGGTGCCGATGAAGAACAGCGAATAGGCTTCCAGCAGGGTGCGCCCGGTTTCCAGGTGCTCCACCGCGACGCCGGACAGTCCCTTGAGGAATTTGCCGGGCATGGCATAGAAGGAACTGAGCAGGGCGTATTGGGTGGCGGTGTAGCCGACGCTGGTCAGGCTGGACATGTAGCCCACCAGGGCCACGCCGGCGTAGCCGTTGCTGAAGTTGTCGATCGCCATGACGATCGCGAACACGGTCGGATCGCTGCCGTGCATGGCCAGGTAGGCGTAGGCCAGATTGGAGCCGGGGCCTAACACCGCGCCCACCAGCAGGGTCGGCACGAAACCGAAGCGGATCGCGCTCAGGCCGGCGGCGGCGATGCCGACGATGGTGGCGACGGTGCCGACCGAACCGCGCACCGCGCCGACGGTTTCCTTGGCCAGGCCCAGGTCGGCGTAGAACGGGTTGGCCATCGGCCCGAACACGAAGTCGGGCAGCCGGTACAGGCTGATCGCCAGCAGCATCAGCAGCGCCCACTGCCCGTGGGTGCGCAGGAACATCAGCAAGGGCCCGACCACCGCGTCGAAGAAACGCAGCAGCGGCCCCACCAACGGCCGGGTCCAGGTCGCCTCGGGCACCGGCCTGCCGTCCTTGGGGCGGCGCATCAACAGCCATAGCGCCAGGGTCACGCCGACGGCGAACGCGGCGTCCTGATAGCCCCATGCGGCGTCCCAGAAATTGTGTTTGGCGACTTCGTACGCCACCGCGAGCACGCCGATCGCCAGCGCCGCGACCCAGCGCAGCACCATCGCGTCCGACACACCGAGCTTGGCCTGCTCGGGATCGACGATCTCCAGCACGGGCTGGGCGACCGAGCGGGTCGATTCGCGCGCCAGGAACACCGCGGCCATGCCCACGCCCAACAGCAGGGCCATGATCTCGTAGGACACCGCCCAGCCCACGCGCGCGGCCAGGATCAGGATCAGCGAATCGGTGACCAACAGCGCGGTGCGGTAGCCCAGCGCGCCGCTGGCGGTCAGCAGGCCCTGCTCCTCGTTGTTGTCGGCGCTCTCGATGCGCCAGGCGTCGATCACGATGTCCTGGGTCGCCGAGGCGAACGCCACCACCAGCGCCAGCACCCCGAATACCAGCAGGTGGTTCAGGGCCACCCCGCCCAGCATCAGCTGCCCTTTGTGCGGCTCGACCAGGGCCATGCCCAGCAGCGCGGCACTGGCGACGATCTGGGTCAGCAGCATCCAGCCGCGGCGACGGCCGAGCCAGCGCCCGAACAGCGGCGCGTCGGTCTTGTCGACCAGCGGCGCCCACAGGAATTTCAGCGAATAGGCCAGGCCGACCCAGGACAGGAAGCCGATCGTCGACAGCTCGATCGCGTTCTCGCGCATCCAGAACCCGAGCGTGTTGCCGACCAGGTAGATCGGAATGCCCGAGCTGAAGCCCAACAACAGCATCGCCAGCACCTTGGGCTCGCGCAGGCTTTTCAGCACCTGCCGCCAGCCGGGGCGCGGCTTCGCCGCTGCGGCCTCAGAGCTCATAGTCGACGATGAACGGCGCGTGGTCGGAGAAACGCGGTTCCTTCTGGATCGCGCAGGCGCGCAGGCGCTCGCGCAGGCCCGGCGTGGCCAGCTGGTAATCGATGCGCCAACCCACGTCGTTGCCGCGCGCGCCGCCGCGGTTGCTCCACCAGGTGTAGTCCTGGCCCTCGGGGCGCAGCGCGCGGTAGGTGTCGACCCAGCCGTCGTCGTCGGCGCACACGCCGTTCAGCCATTCGCGCTCGGGCGGCAGGCAGCCGGAATTCTTCTGGTTGCTGGTCCAGTTCTTGATGTCCAGGCGGCTGCGCACGATGTTCCAGTCACCGCACAGCACGTACTCGCGGCCGCTGCGCAGCCATTCGTCGAGCTTGGGCTTGAGCCAGTCCATCACCTCGAACTTGAAGCCCTGGCGCAGCTCGCCCGAGGAACCGGACGGGATGTAGAACGAGACCACGCTGAGGTTGCCGTAACGGGCCTCGATGTAGCGGCCTTCGTCGTCGAACGGCGCCCAACCCATCGCGGTGCGGACCTCGTCGGGCTCGCGCTTGGAATAGATGGCGACGCCGCTGTAGCCCTTCTTGGTGATCGCGTCGCGGAAATAGGCGCGGTAACCCTCGGGCAGAAAAGCCGGGCCGGTGAGCTGGTGCTCCTGGGCCTTGGTTTCCTGGATGCACAGCACGTCCGCGTTCTGGGTGCGGAACCAGTCGAAGAAACCCTTGGTGACCGCCGATCGCAGGCCGTTGGCGTTGAAGCTGATGATGCGCATGCGCACTCCCGAGCGTGATGCGGGCGATCATAGCAATGGCCCGGGCGCCGGTGGCCTATCATGCCGGCATGCCTCAAGCCCCTGCCGCGCCCGCGATCGTCCGCGTCGTCCCCGTCGACGACCGCCTGGCCGATGCGGTGCGCGCGCTGCAGGTGGCGCCCGAGCAACTGCAGTTCGTCGGCGACACCGCCTTCAACCTCGACGACACCCGCCGCGACCCCGACAGCGAGGCCATGGCGGTGCTGGCCGACGACGAGGTGGTCGGCTTCTACCGCCTGGATTTCCGTCCTGGCTCGGTCGGCGGGCGCGCCTTCGACGAGCCCAGCGTGGGCTTGCGCGCGGTGGTGATCGACCGCGAGCGCCAGGGTCGCGGCTACGGCGCGCGCGCCATGGACGCCTGCTGCGAGGACCTGCGCCAGCGCCACCCGCAACGCCGGCTGCTGGCGCTGACGGTCAACTGCCGCAACCTGGCCGCGATCGCCGCCTACCGGCGCTCGGGCTTCGTCGACACCGGCGAACTGTTCCTGGGCGGCGCCGCCGGCCCGCAGCACCTGATGCTGCGCCGGCTGCAGCCGCCCGTCACCGACTGAATCCAACGCCCCCACAAGCACGCCCCATGACCGACCACCGCACCCGCTTCCTCCAGCTCGCCCTGCGCGCCGACGCCCTGCGTTTCGGCGAGTTCACCCTCAAATCGGGGCGCAGCAGCCCGTATTTCTTCAACGCCGGCCGCTTCGACTCCGGCGCCGCGCTGGCCGAACTGGCCGGGTGCTACGCCGACGCCATCGACGCGCACGGCCTGGGCTTCGACCTGCTGTTCGGGCCGGCCTACAAGGGCATCCCGCTGGCGACCGCGCTGGCCTGCGAGTACGCCCGCCGCGGCCGCGACCTGCCGCTGGCGTTCAACCGCAAGGAAGCCAAGACCCATGGCGAGGGCGGCAGCCTGATCGGCTCGCCGCTGGCCGGGCGCCGGGTGCTGATCGTCGACGACGTGATCACCGCCGGCACCGCGATCCGCGAAGCGCTGGCGATCATCGCCGAAGCCGGCGGCAGCGCGGCCGGCATCGTGATCGCGCTGGACCGCCAGGAAGCCGTCGACCCGGCCACATCGCGACGCTCGGCGGCAGAAACTGTCGCAATCGAACAAGGCCTGCCGGTGATCGCGGTGGCCAGCCTGGCCGATCTGCTCGCCTTCACCGGCGAAAGCGCCGAATTCGGCGCCCAGCGCGCGCGTTTGCTCGACTACCGCGAGCGCTATGGCAGCCACGCCGGCGCCTGAATCCCGCCGATGCGCGTCTGGCCGGGTCCGCCCGGCCGGATGCGTTGATGAAATCGTGACGCCGGTTGCACGCGCGAGGTGCTGATATGGCCCAACTCTTGCGTCAGTTCTGTCCCATGACCCATGCATCGCGATGGCAGGGAGCCGACATGAACAAGATCCACTCGCTGCTGACCGGCGCCGTGCTGCTGGCGCTGACCGCCACCGTCGCGGTCGCCCAGGACGCGCCGAAGAAGAAGCTCTACTGCTGGAACGAAAACGGCCGCAAGGTCTGCGGCGACGCCCTGCCCGCCAGCGCGGTCGACAGCGCGCGCACCGAGTTCAGCGCCAAGAGCGGCCTGGCCACCGCCCAGGTCGGTCGCGCCCTGACCGCCGAGGAGCGTGCCGCCGCCGCCGCCCAGGCCGAGGCCGCGCGCATCGCCGCGATGGCCGACGAGGCCAAGGCCCGCCGCGACATCGCCATGGCCCAGTCCTACGCCACCGAGGCCGACCTGCGGCGCGCGTTCCAGGAACGCATCGCGGTGATGGACGAGACCGTGAAAGCCTCGCAGTTGGGCGTCGAAGGCCGCCGCCAGAGTCTGCTCAGCCTGCTGCGCAAAGCCGGCGAGCACGAACTCAGCGGCAAGCCCGTCGGTAGCGGCCTGTCCGAGAACATCCGCAACCAGCACGCCGAACTGCTGCGCCAGCAGAGCATCCTGGCCCAGCAGAAAGCCGAGCGCGCGACGATCGACGAGGATCTCAACGCGGCGCTGCAGCGCTACAACAGCATGAAGGCCGCCGAGGCGGCGCGCGCGGGCGGCTGACGTCTTCGATCCACATCGCATACACATACGGCCGGCGCAATGCCGGCCGTTTGGTTTTTGGCGCGGCAATTGAGACTCGTGAGGCCTAGGATTTGGCGACCACCGGAGCGTCAGGAGTCGCCCATGTCGCACAGCATCGATTCGACCACGAGCCCCCGGCGCCGCTCGCGTCGCCATGCCCTGGCAGCCGCGCTATTGCTGGCCTGCATCAGCCCGATGGCGATGGCCGCCGGCAACGACACGCCTGGGTTCGGCTTCAACTATTGGCCGCAGGACTACAAAGGCTGTGAGGATTTGACGGATGCCAATTGGCCGGTTGCGCAGCAGAAGATCGCTGCCGACCTCGATCTGATGAAAAGTCTGGGAGCGGACACGCTCCGGCTGAGCCTGTACATGGAAACAAGCGGCTACAAGCCAGGCATCAACGCAGTCACGGCACGGGATACTTGCAAGCACCTGCCCGACCTGCTGGACCTCATTGAGAGCGCCGGATTCAAGATCATAATCGCGTTCTCGAATACCTATCTGTACAGACACCAGAACGGCCAATACGACAACTGGGAGGACCCAACACTGGGCTACAACGCTCAGTCCGACGGCTATTTTTGGTTTGTGATGCGCTCCAAGGAATGGATCGACCGAATGGTCGACCTGGCAGGCAGGACTCGCAACTCGATTCTGTACTACGACATACAGAACGAGTACGACTCTCGGTCGGCGAATATCGACTATTACTTCCGCACGATCTACTCCGAGAGCACGATTCCGGATACCAAGCGCGGCATCTCGATACTGGAGATTAGCAAGGACGTCGATCCAACTCACTGGCCCAGCATCCCCAGCCAGCTGCAGGTACTGAATGGCTCGTTGGCCTACGTCGATTTCCACAGTTATCCGGTGATGCCTTCGCATCGGTGCCCACTACACTGGGACATCGAGTATGTGTACGACCACATCCGCAGCCGTTTCGCCGCGGGCACCACCGTATTGCTAGGGGAATTCGGGCGTGCGGCCATCGCGCAAAACGATCCTACCGACGACAGCGCCAATTACCCGGGAAATTGCCCGCGCCTGCCGTCGGAGCTGTCGCCCGAACGTTATTGGGACGAGCCCAGACAGCAAGCGACCGAGCTGGATCTGATCGGCCGATCCGGAACCAAGGGTATCCCCTACTACCTGCATTGGATGCTGTGGGACAACACCCCCAAACGTGCCGATTTCGCTCCGACCGATCCCGACCATCAGGTCTATGCCTATGGCTACTCGCCCCACGCCCCCAAGGACGTGCTCGGCGCCCTCGCCGAGCAGCGCGGCCTGATTCCGAACGCCGATTTCGAGAACGCGCCGCAGGTCGGCCAACTGCCGCAACTGTGGGACAAGGGCAGCTGGGGGCCGTCCAACAACGCGCCGCCCGTGTCGCTGTTCGTGTCCGGCGGCGCGAACACCGGCGAGGCGGCGACGCGCGATCACTATGCGCGCCTGCAAGCGCAGCAGGCCTGCGCGACCTGTGTGATCTGGATGCAGGCCGACGCCTTCGACATCGGCCCCGGCAAGCGCCTGCATTTCAACGCCTACCTGCGCTCCAATCTGGATCAGGTGCAGATGAAGCTGGTGCAGTACGACGCCAACTGGAATGTATTGGCCACCTATGCCGCGCCCGCGGTGACGCTGACAGGCTGGTCGTGGAACAACTACATGGTGCGCGCGCACGCGCTGGATCCTCCCAACGCGTCGGCCAGCCTCAGCACGACCACGGTGGCGGGAACGGCGCGGGTGATCCTGACCATCGGCGGCACGCCGGCCGCGGCGCCGGCCATTCTCGACGTCGATACGGTGTCGGTGGCCGCCGACTGAGGGCCGGTCGGCGCAAGCGGCCTGACGGTATCGTCGCGCCCAAACAAAACGACCGGCCTGGGCCGGTCGTTTTGCGTTTCAGGCTCGGCTGACGCCGCCCCTCATCAGAACGGCAGGTTGAGCGTGGGGTCCACCGCCAGCAGCTGCGAACGGAACGCCGCCTGGATGCGGCCCAGCGATTCGCGCGAGTCGGCGTCGAAGCGCAGCACCAGCACCGGGGTGGTGTTGGAGGCGCGCACCAGGCCCCAGCCGTCGGCGTAGTCCACGCGCAGGCCGTCGATGGTCGACAGGCGCGCGCCCTCGAACTGGGCCTGCTGCAGGAAACGGTCGACGAAGGTGTGCGGGTCGCCGTCGGGCGCGTCGACCTTGATCTCCGGCGTGGACACGCCGTCGGGCAGCGCGGACAGGGTTTCGCTGGCGCTTTGCGGACGCGCGGCCAGAATTTCGAGCAGGCGCGCGGCGGCGTAGATGCCGTCGTCGAAGCCGAACCAGCGCTCCTTGAAGAAGAAGTGGCCGCTCATCTCGCCGGCCAGCTCGGCGTCGGTCTCGCGCATCTTGGCCTTGATCAGCGAATGCCCGGTCTTCCACATCAGCGGGCTGCCGCCGTGGCGCAGGATCTGGCCGGGCAGGCGGCCGGTGCACTTGACGTCGTAGATGATCATCGCGCCGGGGTTGCGTTCCAGCACGTCGGCGGCGAACAGCATCAGCAGGCGGTCGGGGAAGATGTTCTGGCCGTCGCGGGTGACCACGCCCAGGCGGTCGCCGTCGCCGTCGAAGGCCACGCCCAGGTCGGCGTCCAGGCGCTGCACCATCTTGATCAGGTCGGCCAGGTTGTGCGGCTCGCTCGGGTCCGGATGGTGGTTGGGGAAGGTGCCGTCGATGTCGCAGTACAGCGGCGTGACCTCGGCGCCGATCGCGGTGAGCACGCGCGGGCCGATGTCGCCGGCCACGCCGTTGCCGGCGTCGACCACGACCTTGAGCGGGCGGTCGATCTGCACGTCGGAGGCGATGCGCTGGACGTAGTCCTCGCCGATGTCGCGCTCGGACAGCGAGCCCAGATCGCCCAGGTGCAGGCGGTCGTCGGCGATGCGCGCGTACAGATCGGTGATCGCGTCGCCGGACAGGGTTTCGCCGCCGACCACGATCTTGAAGCCGTTGTAGTCGGGCGGGTTGTGGCTGCCGGTGACCGAGATGCAGGAACCGGCGCGCAGGTGGTAGGCGCCGAAGTAGATCACCGGCGTCGGCGCCATGCCGATGTCGATCACGTTGCGGCCGGCCTTGCGCAGGCCGGCGATCAGGCCTTCGACCATGGCCGGGCCGGACAGGCGGCCGTCGCGGCCGACCACGATGTCGGTCAGGCCCTGCTCGTGCATCAGCGAACCGACCGAGTGGCCGATCAGCTCGGCGACGCCGGCGTCCAGGGTTTTGCCGACGATGCCGCGCACGTCGTAGGCGCGGAAGATGCTGCGGTCGATCGCGACCGCCTTGGTCGGCAGCGGCGATTTGACGTCGACCGGCAGTTCGATCGGCGGCGGCGCCGGCTGGTGCTCCATCGCTTCGGACAGGGTCTGCGACGGACCTTCTTCTTCGGCGACGACCGCGGCGCCGCGGCGCAGCTTGGGCGCGCGCCAGGCCAGCAGCGCCAACAGCGCCAGGATGGCGGCGGCGCCGAAGCAGCCGATCGCGCCCAGGCCCAGCGGGCCGCCGGCGATGTCGGGAATGGCGGCGGCGACGCGCAGGTCGCTGTCGGGAATCTTGGCCGCGAGCGCCTCGGCGCCGTCGGCGAGCGAGGCGTCGCCGCGCTCGATCACGCTATAGCCGCCCTGGCGCAGGGCGAGGTAGCTGTCGCTGGAGACCGAGGCGCCTTCGATGCCCTGGCTCACACGCTGCAGCGGCAGGCGCAGGAAGGCCACGCCGACCGCCTGCTGCCCGGCGCGCGCCGGCGCGGCCAGGGCCAGGCTGGGCTGGGCGCCGTCGCGCGCGATCCAGGCCACCGGCTTGTCGTTGGCGATCGCCGCTTCCATCGCGGCCAGACGGCCGTAGCCGCCCTTGGGCAGCGCGGCGTACTCGGCCGCCAGATCGCTGCGCAGGACCACCGCATCGCTGGCGCCAGGCCAGTCTTTTGCGAGTTCGCGCGCGGCCGCGGCCAGATCGCCCGCGCTCAGCGCGGTCTGCACCGGCGCCGAGGCCAGGCGTTCGTCCAGGCGCTTGAGTTCGCCGGCCAGGCCGGTCTTGGCCGCTTCGATCGCAGCGTCGCGCGCGCGCTCGATCCCGCTGCGGCGCGCGTTGTCGCGATGCTGCTGCCAGCCGCTCCAGGCGAACCAGGCCGCCAGCAGCGCGCACAGCACGATCGCGACCGAGCGCAGCGGTTTGAGTTGCTCGGCCGACAGCTTGGGCCGTTCCATCTTCAGATCCACCATCGTCCCGTCCCTTTGATCAGCGCACGCCGGTGTGGCCGAAGCCGCCGGCCCCGCGCGCACTGGATTCGAATTCGTCGACCACCTGCAGCGTCGCCCGTACGATCGGAAGCACGACCAACTGCGCGATGCGATCCCCCGGCTGCATCGTAAAAGCCTCGCGCCCGCGATTCCACACGCTGATCAGCAAAGGCCCCTGATAGTCCGCGTCGATCAGGCCGGTGCCGTTGCCCAGCACGATCCCGTTTTTGTGACCCAGGCCCGATCGCGGCAGGATCACCGCGCACAAGGTCGGGTCGCCAAGGTGGATGGCCAGGCCCGAGGGCACCAGCGCGGTATCGCCCGGATGCAGCACCAGCGACTGATCCAGCGCCGCGCGCAGGTCCAGGCCGGCGCTGGCGGCGGTGGCGTATTGCGGCAACGGCCATTCGTCGCCGAAGCGCGGGTCGAGGATCTTGAGTTCGAGAGTGTGGTTCATGCGGTCCGCAGGCGTTGCGCGATCAGGTCCAGCAGCTCGTCGGCCAGCCGGGTCTTGGGGGCGGGACCGAGCGCGCGTTCGCCGCCGGTCCAGTACACGGTCAGGGCGTTGTCGTCGCTCTCGAAGCCGCTGCCGGGCACGCCGACGCGATTGGCGGCGATCAGGTCCAGCTTTTTCTTTTCCAGCTTGCCGCGCGCGTAGCGTTCGACGTCGTCGGTCTCGGCGGCGAAGCCCACCACCAGGCGCGGGCGCGCGGCATGCACGGCGACCTCGGCCAGGATGTCGGGCGTGCGCACCAGTTCCAGCGCGAAGCGCGCTTCGTTCTTCTTGATCTTGCCCGGCGCGACCTGCGCAGGGGTGTAGTCGGCGACTGCGGCGGCGCCGACGTAGGCGTCGACCGGCAGGCCCGCCAGCACCGCCTCGCGCATCTGCGCAGCCGAACGCACGTCGGTGCGCGCGACCCCGGCGGGGGTGGGCAACGACACCGGGCCGGCGATCAGACTGACCTGCGCGCCGCGCCGCGCCGCGGCCTCGGCGATCGCGAAGCCCATCTTGCCGCTGCTGCGGTTGCCGATGAAACGCACCGGATCGATGTCCTCGTAGGTCGGACCGGCGCTGATCAGCAGGCGCAGGCCCTGCAGGCTGGCCGCGCTCATGCCGTCACCTGCGCTAGCGCGGCGACGATGTCGTCGGGCTCCATCAGGCGGCCGGGGCCGGATTCGGGCTCGGCCATCGGGCCGTCCATCGGCCCGAGCAGACGCACCCCGCGTTCGCGCAGGGTGGCGACGTTGGCCTGGGTGGCCGGATGCGCCCACATGCGGTGGTTCATCGCCGGCGCCACCGTCAGCGGCGCATCGGTGGCCAGGCACAGGGTGGTGATCAGGTCGTCGGCGAAGCCGTGCGCGAGCTTGGCGATCATGTCGGCGGTGGCCGGCGCGATCAGCACCCGCTGCGCCCAGCGCGCCAGTTCGATATGGCCCATCGAGGCTTCCGCCTGCGCGTCCCACAAGGAGGTACGCACCGGCTGGCCGGACAGGGCCTGGAAGGTCGCGGTACCGACGAAGCGGGTCGCGTTCTCGGTCATGGCCACGCGCACGTCGGCGCCGGCATCGCGCAGGCGGCGCACCAGCTCGGCGGCCTTGTAGGCGGCGATGCCGCCGCAGACGCAAAGCAGCACGTGCTGGCCTTGCAGGGTGGGTGGCGCGTCTAGTGCCATGTTCGGCTGAATGTCCTGGTGCGGCGGTGCGGCCCCGGCGTGGGCGGCGGCCCGTAAGGGAATTCCCACGCCGGAACGGGGCCCTAGCTTACCCGATGCATCCGTAACGCCCGATCGGCAGGCATCACGCTACGGAGCAAGCTGCGGCCATGCGTATCCAAGACTGGCCCAGCGCGGAACGGCCCCGCGAAAAACTCCTGGCACGAGGCGCCCGCTCGCTTTCGGACGCCGAACTGCTGGCGATCTTCCTCGGCTCGGGCCTGCGCGGCCACGACGCGGTCGCCACCGCGCGCGGCTTGCTGAACGCGCACGGCCCGCTGCGCGCCCTGCTCGAATGCAGCCCCACCCAGTTGCTGCAGCTGCCCGGCCTGGGCCCGGCACGCGCCTGCACCCTGGCGGCCGTGCTGGAGCTGGCCAACCGGCATCTGTCGGCCCAGCTGGAGCGCGGCGAGGCCCTGGCCGACCCCGGTGCGGCCGGCCGCTACTTCGCCCAGCGCCTGCGCGGGCTGTCGCACGAGGTGTTCGCGGCCCTGTTCCTGGACGCCAGCCACCGCGCGATCGCGTTCGAGGAGCTGTTCCGCGGCACCATCGACGGCGCCGAGGTGCACCCGCGCGAGGTGGTCCGGCGCGCGCTGGCGCACAACGCCGCGGCGGTGATCGTCGGCCACAACCACCCCAGCGGCAATCCCGAACCCAGCGGCGCCGACCGCGCCGTGACCGCGCGCCTGCGCCACGCCCTGGACCTGGTCGATATCCGCCTGCTCGACCACTTCGTGATCGCCGACGGGCCGCCGGTGTCGATGGCGGCGCGCGGCATGCTCTGAGGCCGCGCCGCAGCCGGCGCCGGCGGGCCGCGGCCGCGAACCTCGCGCCGGCGCGACGAGCTGCGTCGCGGCGGCGTTCGCGGCCCGCCCGCGGGGTCGCCCTCGCGTACAATGGCCGATCCGCAGCACCCCGCAGAATCCCCGTGAAAACCCATCTCCGCGCGCTGGTCGCGCAGGCCATCGATGCGTTGCGCGCCGCCGGCACCCTGCCGGCCGAGCTGGCGACGCCCGATTTCGTGATCGAACGTCCCAAGACCCGCGCCCAAGGCGACTTCTCGACCAACGCCGCGATGCTGTTGTCCAAGCCCGCGCGTGCCAATCCGCGCGAGATCGCGCAGAAGCTGGTCGATGCCCTGCCGGCCAACGGCGACATCGCCCGCGTCGAGATCGCCGGCCCCGGCTTCATCAACTTCCATGTCGCCGAGTCGGCCTGGCGTCGCCTGCTGGGCGAAGCGCTGGCCGCCGGCGCGAACTACGGCCGCAACGACAGCGGCGCCGGCCATCGCGCCGGCGTCGAGTACGTCTCGGCCAACCCGACCGGTCCGCTGCACGTCGGCCACGGTCGCGCCGCGGTGATCGGCGACTGCATCGCGCGCGTACTCGCCGCCAACGGCTGGAACGTGGCGCGCGAGTTCTACTACAACGACGCCGGCGTGCAGATCAACAACCTGGCGATCTCGACCCAGGCGCGCGCGCGCGGCATCGCCCCGGGCGAGCCAGGCTGGCCGGAAGACGGCTACCGCGGCGACTACATCGCCGATGTGGCCCGCGCCTATCTCGACGGCGCCACGGTCGAAGTCGACGGCCAGTCCGTGATCGGCGTCGGCGACATCGACAACCTCGACGCGATCCGCCGTTTCGCGGTGGCCTACCTGCGCCGCGAGCAGAACGGCGATCTCGCCGCCTATGGCGTCGGCTTCGACGTGTACTTCCTGGAAAGCTCGCTGTACGCCGACGACAAGGTCGAGGAGACCGTGCGCGAACTGATCGCGCACGGTCACACCTACGAAGAGGGCGGCGCGCTGTGGCTGCGCAGCACCGACTTCGGCGACGACAAGGACCGCGTGATGCGCAAGTCCGACGGCACCTACACCTACTTCGTGCCCGACGTCGCCTATCACCTCAGCAAGTGGCAACGCGGCTACGAGCGCGCGATCACCGAACTGGGCGCCGATCACCACGGCTCGCTCGCGCGCGTGCGCGCCGGCCTGCAGGCGCTGGACGCTGGCATTCCGCAAGGCTGGCCCGAATACGTGCTGCACCAGATGGTCACGGTGATGCGCGGCGGCGAGGAAGTGAAGTTGTCCAAACGCGCCGGCAGCTACCTGACCTTGCGCGATCTCATCGACGAGGCCGGCTGCGACGCGGTGCGCTGGTTCCTGATCGCGCGCAAGCCCGATTCGCAGCTGACCTTCGACATCGACCTGGCGCGCTCGCAGTCGATGGACAACCCGGTCTACTACGTGCAGGTCTCGCATGCGCGCATGTGCGGCCTGATGCGCCAGCTCAAGGAGCGCGGCTTGTCCTTCGACCTGACGCAGGGCCTGGCTCAGCCGCTGGATCTGGACGACGAGGCCGCGCACGAACTGGTGACGACCCTGTTGCGCTACCCCGATGTGGTGGCCGCGGCCGGGCGCGACCTCGAGCCGCACCAGATCGCGGTCTATCTGCTGGAATTGGCGCAGACCTTCCAGACGTATTACAACGACCACCAGTTCCTGGTCGACGACGACGCCGTGCGCAACGCGCGCCTGGCGCTGGCGACGGCGACGCGCCAGGTGCTGGCGAACGGTCTGGATCTGTTGGGCGTCAGCGCCCCCGAGGTGATGTAAGTGGCAGCACGACGTGGCAAATCGCAAGCGAAGCGCAACCAGGGCAACGGCGGCGGCCTGCCCGGCTGGGCCTGGGGCGTCATGGGCGTCCTGTTGGGCGTGGTGCTGATCCTGTCGGCGCCGAAATTCCTGAAGTCCGACGGCGACGGTTTCTTCCGACCCAAGCCCAATCCCGACGCCCAGCCCGCACCGGTCGCGGTGGCCGAGGACGAGACCGTCGCGCCCGACAACGACGCCGGTCCGGCCCAGGCCAAGCCCGCCGCCGACGCGCCCAAGCAAGGCCCCGAATACGACTTCTACACCCTGCTGCCGGGCAAGGAAGTGCCGCTGACCGACGCCGAGCTGGCCGCGACCGAGCGCGCCGAAGCCGCGCGCTTGGCCCAGCAGCAAAAGCAGGCCGCGCAGGCCGCCGCTGCCGCGCAGAACGGCACGGCGCCGGCCACGGCCGTCACGCCGGCCAACGCCACTGCCGCCAACAACGCCAGCGCCGCGCTGCCCAAGCCGGTCGATGCCGGCACCAGCGCGCCGGCCGCCAACAACGCCGCGGCCGCCACGACGCCGGCCGCGGCCACCGCCACCGCCAGCGCGGCCCCGGCGGTCGACGACGGCACGCGCTATCTGCTTCAGGCCGGCGCCTTCCAGGCCTCCGGCCAGGCCGAGGAAATGAAGGCCAAGATCGCCCTGCTGGGCCTGGGCGCACGCGTGGAATCGGCGCAGATCAGCGGCAAGACCGTGTACCGCGTGCGCATGGGGCCTTACGGCACCGCCAGCGATCTGGCCGAAGCCAAGCGCAAGCTCGCCAGTGGCGGCCTGCCGGGCATGGCCATCAAGGTCAAGTAAGCCGAATCGGCCGGCCGCCCAAGCGCGGCCGAATCGGCCTCTCGTCCCGCCCACGCGGGGACGACACCTCTGCCTCTTAGGATGCGGTGAGCCAAAGGCGAACCGCATCGTCGCGTAGCTGCGACCGACGACCGCGCCGCCCGCCCCGGCTTGTCTTCCCCTGCTTGTCCTCCCCCTTTGAAAAAGGGGGATCGAGAGGGATTTGCTCTTGACCGCCGCAGCCTCCCCACACGCACTCCGGCCCGCCTACCGCGACGACTCGGAAAAACGCACGCGCAGTAGCTGCGACCGACACCCGCTCCGCCGCCCCTGCTTGTCTTCCCCCTTTGAAAAAGGGGGATCGAGAGGGATTTGCTCTTGACCGCCGCAGCCTCCCCGCACGCACTCCAACCCACCCACCACGACGACTCGGAAAAACGCACGCGCAGTAGCTGCGACCGACACCCGCTCCGCCGCCCCTGCTTGTCTTCCCCCTTTGAAAAAGGGGGGACCGAGGGTGATTTGCTCTTGACCGCCGCAGCCTCCCCACACGCACTCCGACCCGCCCACCGCGACGACTCGGAAAAACGCACGCGCAGGCCACCGACCCGTCGGCAAGCGCGAGCGCGGTCACAGCCCGAACAGCGCGCGCTTTGCCTTGCATGCAGCCGAGGTAGACTCGCCCGGTTCCTGGCAGGGTGAAGCATGGACAAACGCGTACTTTTGGGCTGCATCGCCGCACTGTCGGTGCTGCTGCTGGGCGGTCTGGCCGCGCAATTGGCCGGTGCCAACAGCGAAGGCGGACAGATCCTGCACACGCCTCTGGGCCGGGTGCCGGTCGGCGACGTCTTGATGGTGCTGCTGGCGATGACGGTGGGCGGCGCGATCGCGCGGCGCAAATTCCGTGCGGTCGCGGTGCTGATGGTGTTGATCGTGTGGCTGTCGATCCTGACCGTGCTGGTGGCGATGATCGCCCCCGACAGCCCGCCGCCGATGGCCTCGCTGCCGGCGATGCTGAAGTACAACGGCGCGGCGATCGTGCTGAGTCTGTTGGCGGCCTGGCTGGGCGCCACGATCGGTGAGACCCTGGCCAATCGGCGCACCAAGGCCGCTGCGTCCTGAGCGTGGCGCCGCTGCCTCCTGTGGGAGTCGGCGCAACGCGCGCGACCGGTTTAGCCGTGCGATCCGCCGCGCTTGATCGCGATCAGCGCCGAAGTGTCGGACTCGCCCATTCCGCGTTCGATCAGCTCGGCGTAGTCGGCCAGGGCCTGGTCGATGACGGTGGTGCGGATGCCGCTGTCGCGCGCGATGCCTTGCACGATGCGCAGGTCCTTGAGCATGTGCGCGCACTTGAAGCCGGGCGCGAACTCGTCGCGCAGCATGGTCGCGCCGCGCTTGTCGAGGAACCAGTTGTTGGCCGCGCCGGCCAGCAGGGTCGGCAGCAGGCGCTCCGGGTCCAGGCCCAGCTTCTCGCCCAGCGCCAGGCCTTCGCAGACCGCCTCGTTGATGCCCGCGACCAATACCTGGTTGACCGCCTTGGTGGCCTGACCCGCGCCGGTGCCGCCCATGTGGCTGATGCGCGCGGCATAGGCCTCGATCGCCGGGCGCGCGCGCTCCAACACCTCGGCGTCGCCGCCGGCCATCACCGACAGCTTGCCGTTGCGCGCGCCTTCGACGCCGCCGGACACCGGCGCGTCGATGAAACCGATGTTGTGCGTGGCCAGCATCGCCGCGCAGCGACGCGCGGTTTCCACCGCCACCGTCGAATGGTCGACCACGATCGCACCGGCCTTGAGCACTTCGGCCAACGCGGCCACGTTCTCCAGCACGTCCGCGTCCAGCGATACGCACAGGGTGACCACGTCGCAATCGGCGAAGTTGGCCGCCGAGCGTGCCGCGCGCACGTCCAACTCCGCCGCCAATGCGTCGGCCTTGGCCTGGGTACGATTGCCGACCGCGGTCAGCAGCCCACGGTTGTGCACGTAACGCGCCATCGGCGCGCCCATCGCGCCCAGGCCTATGAATCCGACTTTCATTTCAACCTTCCGTCCCGTGAGGGTGTTCAGACCTGCCATTCGTAAATCGTGAGCCGCGACGCACCGGTCAGGTGCAGCGGATCGGTATGCGCTAGCGCGGTCGCCGCGTCCAGGTCCGGCGCCAGCAGCACGTAGGCGCCGCCGCTCTTGTCCGAGAACGCGCCCGAGCGCTCCAGCCGGCCTTGCGCGCGCAGCGCGGCGATGAACTCGCGGTGCGGCTCGATCGCGCCCGCATCGAAGCTAGGCCCACGCATCGCCAACACCAGATACTGCTTCATGTCCGCGCTCCCGCCGTCGTCACGCCAGCGGCGCGTCGCTGAGATAGGTGTAACCGGTCAAGCCGGTTTCCAGCGCCTCGTTCAGACGCTCGGACTCCTCGTCCGACAACCCGGCCGCGGCGACCTTGTCGCGGTAGGCCTGGCGCAGGTCGGACAACTGGTAGCCCACGTAATCCAGCATCACGTCGGTGGTGTCGCCGCGGCGCTGCTGGGCGATCCGGTAGCCGTCGCCGTCGACGCGCACTTCCATCGCGTCGGTATCGCCGAACAAGTTATGGATGTCGCCCAGGATCTCCTGATAGGCGCCGACCAGGAAGAAACCCAGCCGGTAGCTTTCGCCATGCTTGAGGCGATGCAGCGGCAGCGAGGTGTCCAGGCCTTCGTTCTCGACGTAGGTCTTGACCGTGCCGTCGGAGTCGCAGGTCATGTCGGCGAGGATGCCGCGGCGCTCCGGCGTTTCGTCCAGGCGCTCGATCGGCACGATCGGGAACACCTGGTCGATCGCCCACACGTCCGGAATCGACTCGAACACGGAGAAGTTGACGAAGTACTTGTCGACCAGGCGGTCGTTAAGCTCGTCCAACAGCTCGCGATGGCTTTTCTCGTCGTAGTTCAGGCGCTGCCGCACCGCATGCGCGATCGCGTAGAACAAGTCGTCGATGCGCGCGCGCTGGGTCAGATCGATCTGGCCCAGGGCGTACAGCGACAAGCCTTCGCTATGGTGGTGCTGAGCCTCGTGGAACAACTCCACGGCCGGGCGCCGATCGAGTTCGTCGTGGATCTCGCGCAGATGGCGCACCACCGCCGGCTCGTCGTCGTGCGAATCGGGGATGCGGCCTTCCGGCGCCTCCTCGACTTCCGACACGTTGGCCACCAGCACCGCATGGTGCGCGGTCATCGCGCGTCCGCATTCGGTGACCACCCGCGGCGGGGTCAGGCCGTGCTCGACGCAGGCCTCGGCCAGCGGCTGCACGATGCTGTTGGCGTACTGGCCGATGCCGTAGTTGATCGAGCAGTAGCCGCGCGAACGCGTGCCTTCGTAGTCGATGCCCAGGCCGCCGCCGACGTCCATGTAGCGCACCTTGGCGCCCAGCTTGGACAGCTCGACGAAGTAGCGCGTGGCCTCGCGCATGCCGTTGGCGATGTCGCGCACGTTGGAGATCTGCGAGCCCATGTGGAAATGCAGCAGCTGCAGGCAGTCGCTCATGCCGGCGTCGCGCAGCTTCTTCCACAGGTCCAGCACCTGCCGCGGCGACAGCCCGAACTTGGCCTTGTCGCCGCCGCTGTTCTGCCACTTGCCCGCGCCCAGCGAGGCCAGGCGCATGCGCACGCCCAGGCCGGGCTGCACGCCCAGGGCCTTGGCTTCCTCGATCACCAGCGCCAGCTCGGACGGCTTCTCGACCACGATGTAGGTCTCCAGCCCGAGCTTGCGGCCGATCAGGGCCAGGCGGATGTACTCGCGGTCCTTGTAGCCGTTGCACACGATCAAGCCGCCGGGTCGGCTCAGCGCCAGCACCGCCATCAGCTCGGGCTTGCTGCCCGCTTCCAGGCCGAAGCCTTCGCCGTGGTGCGAGGCCAGGGTGCCGGCCACGCCGCGGTGCTGGTTGACCTTGATCGGATAGACCGCGGTGTAGCCGCCGGCATAGTCCCACTCGGCCTGGGCTTGGGCGAAGGCGGCCTGCAGCTTGCCCAGGCGGTCGCCCAGGATGTCGGGGAAGCGCACCAGCACCGGCAGCTTGGCGCCGTTGGCGCGCGCGGCGTCGACCACGTCGGGCAGCGGAATCGCCGGCCCGCGCTCGCCGTGCGGCCGCACCACGATCCGCCCGGCCGTATCGACGTCGAAGTAGCCTTCGGACCAATGCGGGATCGAGTAGGTCTTGCGGGCCTGATCGAGCGACCAGTCGGACATCGGCGTGGCACCAGTGGGACGGAGAGGACGCGCATTCTACCGTCCCCATGCCTCGATCCCGGCCATCGCTGCCTGAACGGCCGCGAGGCGCCGCCAGCGGCTCAGGCGCGCAGGCCTCAAGCCCGCGTGTACACCAGCGTGCCCGGCATGGCCTTGATCCGCTTGGCCAGCGCGCGATGGCTGGATTCGTGCAGGGCGACGATGCTGCCGGGCAGCTCCAGGCCGTCGAGCACCTTCTGCAGCATCCCGCCCTCGGTCCAGGCCACGCCGCGCAGCGCCAGCAACACCAGGTAGTGCGGGATGCCGCTGTCGTCGCCCGCGATCTCCTTGCGCACGATCCAGGCCTGCTTGACCTTGCCCGAAGCCTGCAGGCCCACCGTGGCGATCCGCAGGGCCTCGGCATCCAGGCCGTGCTCGAGCAGGCGGTCCTTCTTGGGATCGACCTCCTCGCGCGCGAGCAAGGCGCCGTCGCGGCGCTGGTATAGCGCGCGCAGCCGCTTCGCCGCGGCCTCGAACGCAGCCTCGTCGCCGGCGCGGTGGTGGTGCTGCATCAGCACCTGCAGGCCCTGCTCGGTCAGGTCCGGGTCCAGCTCGATCGCGCGCTCCAGCAGGCCCACGCCTTCCGCGTCCTGGCGGTCGACCAATTGCGCGCCCAGGCGCGCCAGCACCAGGGCATCGTCCGGGCGCGCGGCCAGGGCGGCGCGATACAGCGGCACGGCGTCGGCGTCGGGGCGCAGGCGGTCGACCAGGACGGCGTACTCGCCCAGCTCGGCGCCGGCCAGCGCGTCGGCGCGCGCCTCCAGCTCGGCCAGGCGCGCATGGTCCTGGCCCAGCGCCTGGTGGCGCTGCTGCCAGGTCTCGGCGACGTGCTCGTGCCATTCGCGGCTGAAGCGCTCCTCCAGGGTCTGACACAGCGGCCCCAGCAGGGCCTCGGCGGCCGACTGCGCCGGCGCCGGCACCGCGGCCGGCGACTGGCCCAGGGCCTGCAAGCGCTGGGCCAGGGTCGGGTGGGTGTCCTCCAGACCGGGTTGTTCGTCCAGCAGCTCCTGCAGGATCGGCGCGTCGTCGGCGCCGACCGCGGCGAAGCTGCCGGCCATGTCGCGGTACAGCGCCTGCGGCGGCCGCGGCTGGGTCTCGACGCTGCGCTCCACGTCCGCCCAAAAATCGCGTTGCAGGCGCACGCTGCCCAGCCCCACGCGCTGCAGGGCCTGGGCCATGGTCGGCGCGCCGGTCACGCGCGCGGCGGTGGCGTCGGCGTCGTACTCCTGCGCGCGCGCCAGCACGAAGCTGTAGGCGTCGAAATAGGGCGCATACCAATTGAAGAAGCGCAGGAACAGCGCGCCCATGCGCGAACGGCGTTGCGACAACTCGCCCAGGAACCGGTTCCAACTGGCGCGCACCCGGTAGATCCAGCCGGCGAAACGGCCGTGGCCGCCGCCGAAATGGCCGAACTCGTGGGCGACCACCGCGGCGAACTGCTCGCGACTGAGCAACTGCATCAGCGGCAGGCCCAGCACCAGGTAATGGGTATGCCCGAACAGGCCCAGCGCGCGCGGCACACTGGCCGCGCCGGCGTTGAGATTGGGATCGATCAGGATCTGCTTGAGCGGCGGCGCCCCGGTCTGCGCGCGCAGGCGCTCGATCTCGGCGCGCAGCTCCGGCGCCTCGTTCGGGCCCAGGACGTAGCCGGTGGGCGGCTCGAACTTCACCCACAGCGCCTTGAGCACGAACCAGCCGAACGCGACCGGTATCCAGATCACCTTCAACAGCTTGAGCAGCAGGATCGGGCTGATCGCCAGCAAGGCCAGCACCAGGCCGAGCGACATGCCCAGCGCCAGCAGCACCGTGCCGCCCAGCACCGCGAACCCCAGGCCCGCCAACAGGGCCAACTTGAACTTGTAGCGTCCCGGCGCCTGCTGCGCCTCCCGCTCCAGGCGCTCGACCAGCCCCTGGTACCGCGCGACCGATGCCATCCTTGCAGCCCCCTGCTCCGCCCCCGTGTCTGCGGCCATTTTAGGCCAGGCCGGGCGCCTCACGCCCGGTCCGTTACAATGCCGCCCCCCGCCCTGGCGCAGCGCCCGCACGTCGTGGCGCAGCGCAGCCGTCATCCGCGACGGCTACCTTGGCAGGCGCGCCCCACTTCTTTTGGAATCACCCGCATGAGCAGCTCCGACACCTGGCATTACGAGAACTTCGAGCGCGCCGGCTCGGCCATCGGCTACCGCATCACCCGCAAGCTCGACGAGGTCCAATCACAGTTCCAGAAGATCGAGATCTTCGAGAGCACCGACTGGGGCAACCTCATGCTGATCGACGGCGCGATGATGCTGACCACGCGCGACAACTTCCTCTATCACGAGATGATGTCGCACCCGGCGCTGTTCACCCACGCCGCGCCCAAGAACGTGGTCATCATCGGCGGCGGCGACTGCGGCACCCTGCGCGAAGTGCTCAAGCACCCCGGCGTGGAAGAAGCCGTGCAGTGCGATATCGACGAGCAGGTCACGCGCATGGCCGAGAAGTGGTTCCCGGAACTGTGCGAGCGCAACGGCGACGCGCGCGCGCAGCTGTTGTTCGACGACGGCATCGCCTACATGGCCAACCGCGCGCCGGCCAGCGTCGACATCATCATCGTCGACTCCACCGACCCGGTCGGCCCGGCCGAGGGCCTGTTCAACAAGGCGTTCTACGAAAGCTGCTTCCGCGCGCTCAAGGACGACGGCATCCTGGTCCAGCAGTCGGAATCGCCGCTGGTCCTGCTGGACCTGATCAAGGAAATGCGCGCCGAGATGGGCAAGGCCGGCTTCTCCAGCTTCCAGACCCTGCCGTTCCCGCAGCCGTGCTACCCCACCGGCTGGTGGAGTTGCACCCTGGCGCGCAAACACGCCGACCAAGAGCGGGGCGGCTTCGCTTTCCGCGATGCCGACGCGCGCGGCAAGGGCTTCGACACCCTGTACTACAGCGCCGACATCCACCGCGGCGCGCAGAGCCTGCCGCCGTTCGTGGCCGCGGCCCTGGGCGAGGGCTGATCCGGCATCGGACGCGGCCCAGGCGAATGCCCGGCGCCGCGCCCGACACGCGACTGCACGGCGGCCTTCACGGCCGCCGCTTCGTTTCCGCTGGCCTCAGCGGAAGGCCGCCATCGTCGCCGCACGCGTGCGCATGACCCGCTCGTTGTCGCGGGTGCTGGTGCCCAGCGCCCGCGCCACGCCACCCACCGTGTAGGTCTGGTCGATCGTGGAGAAGTAGCCGATGCGCGGCTGCGGGTTCGAGTTCACCGCCATGATGGTGCGGAAGTTGCCGCTGCTATTGACGTAGCCATGGCCGTAGGAGAACGGCGTGGTGTTCGGATCGTTGTCGTGACGCGCGCCGAACAAGTGCGCCGCCTCGTGCACGAAGGTGTAGGTGCTGCAGGATTGGTTCTGCACGAAGAAGGCGGTGCTCGCGGTTGCGCCGATCGCGTCGGCCTGGCCGCACAGGCCGCCACCGGAGCCGTTGTTCAGACCGTCGCGGGTGACCAGCGCCACGATGTCCGCGGCGGTGTTGTTGCGCTCGGTGGTCGCATAGGTGTCGAACCAGCCGTCGCTGGTGTTTCGGATGCGCGCCACCAGCGTACCGGCCACGTCGCTGGACTGCGCCTGCGAGGTGAAGCGGACGCCGGCGCTTTCGAAGCGCAGCGCCAAGGCGTTGTTGGCGAATGCCGTGTTCGACTGGGCGATGAAGAAGGCCGCGCGATCGTTGGCCGAGTTCTGGCCGCCCAGCTCGGTGACGGCTTCCGGCGTGTAGACCTGCAGGATGCGGACGATGGTGTCGGCCAGCAGCGCGTTGGCCGCCGGACGAACGCCAGGGCCGCGATCCTGCTGCGGCGCCAGATCGACCCGGGCCGGGGTATCGTCCGCGCCCTCCAGGCTGGCCGGGTCGCGCTTGACCATGAACTGCTGCTTGCCGTCCTCCGAGGTCAGCACCTCGTACACCTCGCCGCTGGCGGCGATGATCTGCCCGGTCACGCGCTCGCCGCGTACCACGAACAAAGCGGTGGACGGCGGCGTGGCGCCGAGCTGCAACTGGCCGCCGGGCAGCAAGCGGTCGGCGCCCGACCAGACCACGTCGCCTTCGGCGGTGCGATACGACTTCGCCAGGCGCATGCGCAGGCGCGCGCCTTCCGGCATGCTCAAGCTCAACTCGCGCTGCGCACCGAGCAGCGCCTTGCGGTCGACGGACACCGAGGCCGCCCACAGCGCGGTCTTGTCGCGCAGCATGTTGTTGACGCTCGCCGGCGCCGCGGCCGCGGCCTTGGCGGAATGGGCCTGGAACAGTTCCGGTACCGCCGCCGACTGCGCATCGGCGACATTGACCGTGGCGGCGACCAAGCCGGCGATGGACATTACCAAAATAGCCTTCTGCATGTGGATCTCTCCTTGAACACAGCATTGAGTGTGGGCATCGAGGGCGACCGCGGCCGCCCGCCTCGTTCATAGCCGTATCGACGACCGCCGCCCGCGATAGCGCGGCCGTGTGAGGGCACGATCGAACCGCCTTGAACGGATTCGAGTTAGGCACGGCCCCCGCATCTGCAACAGATCGGAAACCCCTCATTTGCGTTTCGAACATGCAACGCGAATCACACATTCCGGCATCGAGAAATCGATGGCACACAAGATGTGTAGCAAGTGAGTGATTAGCGCGATTGCCCGCCCGGCATGAGCGCACTAGAACGAAGCCCGCGGCGATGCGGGGCTTTCCTTCAAAGCGCTAAGCTCACTTCATGCATGGCTTGATGGGTTTCGCTGCCTTGCTCGGTAGCGGTAGCGGTGGTGGCGGCGGCCATCCACTGGCGACGAAATCGCGGCCTGCGATCAGCGAGGTGTGCTCAAGCGCAATACGCCCATCCAAGACCTTGCGTACTTCAGCCATGTCAGCGTCGCCCTCCAGGGGCGGTGAAGCCCCCAGATGGATCACCGAGCCTTGGCTGGCCCACCAACCCGGCCGGGCGTCGGGCACGAACGCGACGTAGTAGTGACCGGTGTCCAGGCGGGTGCCGGCGCATACGCCGGTGTAGAAACGCATCTTCGGAGAGATGGCCGCGTTTCCACGCAAGACCTTCAGCACACGGATCTCGCCGTACACCGTTCCCTCCACCTCTTCGGGAGGCGCAGCCAGCCGCGATGCCGTCAGCTGGAACACGAACACTTGCTTGGCCTCGCGAGCCGCCACGCCGCTCAGCAGCGGCGCCGGCGTACAGGCCAATGCCGGCAGCGCGGCGCTCAGCATCGCGAGTGCAAGCCACCTCGCAGCGGTCATCGCATAGGCCACCGGTGGCTTCGACATCGCGTATCCCTGGGAATGTCCGGACGAGCGGTGCGCAATCGGCCTGACGTACGGCCGACGCATGAGCCGACTCTATCACCGCGCGGATTTCGTCTTCACCATCGCGCAGCGCATATACAAAATGAACTCCTCGCGCGCAGGAATGTGGCCGGTGGCGAACTGCTCGATTACCGCCGGGCGCAACTGCGCCGGATCCTCCGGCGAATCAGCGCCGCAGTACTGTGCGCGGACTTATCCGCCGCCACCGATCAAGCGCATCGCCGCAAGGTTGAGCGCATACCCGCCCACCGTCAGCAGCGCGAACAATACCGCCGCCAACACCAGCGGCTTGGCCCCCGCCTGGCGGATCGCGCCGATCTGCGTGCGCAGACCCAGCGCGGCCATCGCCATCGCCAACAGCGCGGTATCCAGCTGCACGATCGCCGCCACCCAGGCCGGCGGCAGCGGCAGCAGCGAGTGCAGGCCGCTGACTGCGATGAAGGCGAGCGCGAACCAGGGCAGGGCGAGCTTGGCGCGCGCGCCGTCGCCGCCGCGGCCGGCCATGCGCGCCGACAGCAGCAACAGGAAAGGCGCCAGCAGCATCACCCGCAGCATTTTCTCGATCACCGCCGTGGCCGCGGCGGTCTCACCGATCGCGCGGCCGGCCACCACCACTTGCGCCACTTCGTGCACGGTCGAGCCCACGTAAACGCCGTAGGCGTGCTCGCTCAAGCCCAGGTACGGGTACAGCCATGGGTAGACGAACATGCCAAGGGTGCCGAACACCACCACCGTGGCCACGGCCACCGATACCTGATGCGCGCGGGCGCGCAGCACCGGCTCGGTCGCCATCACCGCCGCCGCGCCGCAGATCGCACTGCCCGCGCCGATCAACATCGCCGTCTCGCGATCCAGCTTCAGCCAGCGCGTGCCCAGCCACACCGCTGTGGCGAACACCGACGCCACCACCACCGCATCCACCGCCAGGCCGGCGACGCCGACCGCGGCCAGATCGTGGAAGCCGACCCGGAACCCGTACAACACGATCCCCAGCCGCAGCAGCCGGCTGCGGCACAGGTCCACGCCGGGGCCGGCGACCGCGGCGATACGCGCGAAACCGGTGTTGCCCACCGCGATGCCGAGCACGATCGCCAGGGTCAGCGCGCTCAGGCCGAGCTCGCGCATGGGCGCCCATTCGGCCAGGCCCCAGGCCAAGGCCGCCAGCGCCGCGGCCAGCGCCAGGCCCGGGACCCAGCGCATCGCCGGTCGCGGCGCCGATGCCTCCACAACGGGGGATGGGGCAGCGGTTTCGTAGGCGGACGACACGGAACAGAACACTCCGGCGCCGGGCGCCTGGCGAAATCGACGCCACCTTAGACCCGCACGATGCTAGCGTCCAATGCATATTATTCGATAATCGATGAGCTGAACTCATACCTATGAACCTGCACCTGCTGCGCAGTTTCCTGACCGTGGTCAAGACCCAGAACTACTCGCGCGCGGCCGAGCTGCTGTTCGTAAGCCAGTCGGCGGTGTCCAAGGCGGTGCGCGAACTGGAGCATCAACTCGGCCTGCCGCTGCTGGAACGCGGCGGCGGCGACGGCAAGGCCCAGCGCGGCGTGGTGCTGACCGAACACGGCCGCGCCGTGTTCGAGCATGCGCGCGCGATCTTCGCCCTGGAACGCGCCGCCAGCGAGGACGTGCGCGATCGCCTCGAACTGCGTCAGGGCCGGCTGCGCATCGGTGCCAGCACCACGGTGGCCGCGTACTGGCTGCCGCGCAGCCTCGCCGCCTTCGTGCGCCGGCACCCGGCATTGGAGTTGGAATTGGTGGTCGGCAACACCGACGAGATCAGTCGCGCGCTGATCGACTGCCGCATCGATGTGGGCTATGTCGAGGGCGAAGTCGAGGATGCGCGTGTGGCGGCCACGCTATGGCGCACCGAACCTCTGCGCGTGGTCGCGTCCGCGGACGCCGAAGCCACGCCCGGACTGGGCCAGCGCGCAGGCGCGGCCGCGCTGGCCGCCCAGACCTGGCTGCTGCGCGAGCCCGGTTCGGGCACGCGCCAGGCCGCGCAGGCCTGGTTCGAGGCGCAGGGCTTCGCGCCCGCGCGCAGCATCGAAGTCGGCAGCAACGAGGCCATCGCGCGCGCGGTCGCAGCCGGCGCGGGCATCGCCTTGCTGCCGGAACCCGTGGTCGCCGACCTGCTGGCGATGGGCCGCCTGCGCGCGATCGCGCCGATCGGCCGCGCCGACGCCACCCGTCCGCTGTATCGGCTGGAGCTGGTCAATCGCCCGCAGGCGCCGGCTTTGCGCGCGTTTCTGGCGCTGGATGCGCAAGCGATCGCGGCACGATCGGGTCAGCGCAAGCCGGGCGCACGATAGATGCGCGGCGGCCGATGGCGCCTGCGTCATTCGACGCGCGGCATCCGCAAACGCGAGCCGCCTTACAAGGCGTCGCCGTCCATTTCGCCGGTGCGGATGCGCACCGCGCGCTCCAGATCCCAGACGAAGATCTTGCCGTCGCCGATCTTGCCGGTGCCGGCCGCCTTCATGATCGCCTCGACCACGCCGTCGACCTGCTCGTCGGTCACCGCGACCTCGAGCTTGATCTTGGGCAGGAAGTCGACCACATATTCGGCGCCGCGGTAGAGCTCGGTGTGACCCTTCTGGCGGCCGAAGCCCTTGACCTCGGTGGCGGTGATGCCGGCCACGCCCGCTTCGGCCAGGGCCTCGCGCACGTCGTCCAGCTTGAACGGCTTGATCACCGCCATGACCATCTTCATCGTCGCTCTCCGGTTCCTATCCGCGCACTTGGCGCGCCTCGTCTGGGCGGCAGCATAGCCGAGCCGCAGGCTGCGGCCCTATCCCGGCGGCGTTCACGCGGCCTTCGCCTGGGCGCACCCGAGGATGGGCTACCTCGCGCCCGCGTCCGCCGCCGTGGTGTAATGCCTCACCGCAATGTCGGATTTTTCTGACAGCGCGGCGCGGTCCGCACCGACGGCGCCGTCCCGGCCACGAGGCCATGCTGGCCACGTCCCCCGGATTGAGTCCCGACCCCGATGATCGACCTGAACCATATCGACGACCTCGCCCGCCGCCTCGGCTCGCTGCTGCCGCCGGGCGTGCGCGACGGCCGCGAGGAAATCCAGCAGAACTTCAAGGCTGTGCTGCAGAGTGGGCTGGCCAAGCTCGATCTGGTCACGCGCGAGGAGTTCGAAGTGCAGCGCGCGGTCCTGCTGCGCACGCGCGAGAAGCTGGACGAACTGCAGCGCACCGTGGCCGAGCTGGAAGCCCAGTTGGGTCAATCCGCACCGCCCCAGCACTGAGTCCACCCGCATGAATCTGGCGATCGCGCACAGCCGTGCGCGTACGGGCGTGCGTGCGCCCGCGGTACGGGTCGAGGTCCACCTCGCCGGGGGCCTGCCCGCGATGTCCATCGTCGGCCTGCCCGAGGCGGCGGTGCGCGAGGCCAAGGACCGCGTGCGCGCGGCGATCCAATGCGCGCAGTTCGAGTTCCCGGCGCGACGCATCACCGTCAACCTGGCTCCGGCCGACCTGCCCAAGGACGGCGGTCGCTACGACCTGGCGATCGCCTTGGGCATCCTCGCCGCCAGCGGACAGATTCCCCTGGAGGGGCTGGGCGAGTACGAATTCCTGGGCGAGCTGGGCCTGACCGGCGAGTTGCGCGCGGTCGACGGCGTGCTGCCGGCGGCGCTGGCCGCCGCCGACGCCGGACGCAAGCTGGTCGTGCCCGCCGACAACGGCGCTGAGGCCGCGCTGGCCAGCCGGGTCGAGGCCATGACCGCGCGCACCCTGCTGGAGGTCTGCGCCATGCTGTCGGCGCGCAAGGCGCTGCCGGCCGCGGTCGCGGTGGCCGCCACGCGCACGCCCGGACCGGACCTGGCCGACGTGCGCGGCCAGAGCCAGGCGCGCCGCGCGCTGGAGATCGCCGCCGCCGGCGGCCACCACCTGCTGCTGATCGGTCCGCCCGGCAGCGGCAAGACCCTGCTGGCCTCGCGCCTGTCCGGCCTGCTGCCGGAAGCCGACGAAGACGAGGCGCTGGAAGCGGCGGCCATCGCCTCGGTCAGCGGACGCGGCCTGGACCCGGCGCGCTGGCGCGAACGCCCGTTCCGCTCGCCTCACCACACCGCCAGCGCGGTCGCCCTGGTCGGCGGCGGCGCCGAACCGCGTCCGGGCGAGATCTCGCTCGCGCATCAAGGCGTGCTGTTCCTGGACGAACTGCCAACTATCCAGAGTTGGAGACAGGCGTCCATATCTCTGGAAATTACCACCTAAGTGGCTTGATTTTGTTGGTGATTCACGCACAAAAAAGGGCTTGAATCCGATCCACACCCTTCATTGGATGAAGGGACGCGGGAGGGCTCTGATCGAGCGTCCTTCATCGCGCGAAAGTTTGCGTAACTTTGGTCCGGAAGGATCCGTGCTGGGGTGGGTCGCATGAATACGCCCCCTGCGCCCTGCCACCGCTTCCCGAATCTGCCCTGTGCTCGACTCGGGGCTCGCTTCGCCTTCCGCCTTGCCCTCCTGATCAGGAGGCTGTCATGACGGCGCGCATTTACCGATGGCCCGGGGCGCTGGTGCCGCCCCCGTTGGCCCCGAGCCTGGGCCCGCCCACCTCGCCGCCGACCGGGGCCGGTCCAGTAGCGGTGCCCAAGCCACGCCGCAAACCCAAAGCGCCCGCGCTGCCGGCGGTGCCAACGCCTGCCCGCCCGCCCCGTGAACTGACCGAGCAAGAGCAGGCCCTGCAGGACAAGATGCTGCGGGCCTACTACGAGGGCCGGCGCCCGTCCCGCAACCATGCCAAGAGTTCGATCCAGAACGACCAGATCGCCGTGCGCCAGTTGCTGGCCTTCATCGGCCAGCCGCTATGGGAACTCACCGAAAACGACTTCGAGGTTTGGTCGGCCCACTTAGGCCTGACGAAAGGCGATGCGCCGCGTACGCAGCGACGCAAGCAGACCGCCATTGCCACATTAATGCGCTATCTGAGCCGCAACCTGGCCCTGCAGAACGAGGCGCGAGCCATGGGCGGAGAGCTTCGCGAAATCGCTCACAGCGAAAATCGCGTGGTCCACACCACCGACCAAGCGCCCAAACGCCATCGTCGCTACCTGAGCGCGATGGAGTTTCAAGAAGTAGTGCAGGTGCTGGATATGGCGATCGAGTTGGCCATTCGCTCTAAACCACGCTGCGTGCGAACCCTGCTTCGCGACAAGGCGATGTTCAACACCTACTACGCTTTCGGTTTACGCATGTCGGAAGGGCACGCTCTCAATGTAACGAGCTTCCGCGCCAACCCGGATATCCGTGAATTGGGTCGGTTCGGGTTTGCCGACGTGTACGGCAAAGGCAGCAACGGCAGCGGGCCACGGTTCCGCTCCATCCCGGCCATCAATCCGTCCATTCGCGAAGTACTGGAATGGTACTTGACTGTGGTGCGGCCGCTGTTCCCGCCGCGGGACCTGGAAGAGCCCGCCATGTGGCTGTCCGAACAGGGCACGCGTCTGTGCCGCTCGGAAATCGACACAAGGTTCAAACAATTGCTGCAGGTGTGCGGCATTGACCCCTCGACTATGTCCACGCACGGGCTGCGTCACATGTCGGTCTCCCACGAAGCCGAGGCCAATGTGCCGTTGCATTTCACTCAGCAACGGCATGGCCACGCCCATGCCTCCACCACTCAGGTCTACACGCATCTCCCCGAGGCCTTCATCCGTGATCGGGCTCGGCAATTGGTCAAGCAACACCTGAAAAAGAAGGAGTCGACATGATAGACCCGCCCTCTTCCCTGCCACGTGTGTTCTGGCGACTGCGTGAGGTCATGACCGAACGCGGCGTGCCCAGCGTGGCCGCCCTGCGTCGTCTTCTTAAAAACCACTACCCGTTCATCTCCGAGGTGCAGTTGGGACGAGTGGTAAATCACGTGCCCGAACGGATGAACATGGCGCTGTTGATTGCGCTGTGCCATGCACTGGAGTGCACACCGAGCGACCTCTTGCACTGGGGTACCTGCGTACCCGCCTCGCCTAACGACAAGCCGACACGTGCGCATAAACCGGCGCGTGAACCGTCCATGGAAGACATTGCGCGACTCAAGGGTCCGGCCTTCACGGTCTTCACCTCGGAGCGCAAGGAGAACGCATCATGAGTTCGCCTGATCAGTTCCGCGTGTCCTGCGGAAAGTGCCAAGCTCCGTTGGCCAAAGGCCAACGTATCTACTTAGGCGTAGTGTATTGCGGAGGCTGCTACCACAAGCACTTCATCCCCTCGACCTGCACACGGTGCGGCCGCTCTGCGCGCATCTTGAAAGATGAAGAACCGCACGCATGCCCCACGTGTCTACGTCATGCGCGCTGGGAAGGCAAGCCGTGCACCCGCTGCAAGCGGCCCATTCGCACGTTTGGTATCGAACTGGACGATGGGTGTCTGTTCTGTCTGTCCTGTAAGAAGTACGCGGTGCCGCCGCAGCTTTGCCCCGGCTGCAACGAGTTCAAACAGGATCTGGGGCGCGATGTGCGGCGGGGCGTCACCGAACCGGTATGCGGGCAGTGTCGTCACCGATTGGGCAAGGCGGAGAACTGCGCAGGCTGTCGCCGTCCGCGCTTCATCGCCGGCGAACGGGACGGCAAGAGGTTGTGCGCCAATTGCCTGCCCACCGGTACGCCGCCGATCGTTACCTGCAGCGATTGCCACAAGCCTAAGTTCCACTTCGGCAGTGGCCGCTGTGAGGACTGCGCGTGGCGCCGGATACACAGCCGGCTACTCACTCGGTTGTATGCACAGGTTCCGGCGGCCTGGGCGCGCGATCTGATGACCGAATACTACCAACTGCTGCGCGACCAGATCGCGCACGGCACCTTGAGCAAGAGCTTGCGCCATGACGTGGTCTTCTTCGCGGCGCTGTCGCCCCACTTCTCCTCGGCCGACGCCCTGACCGGCGTGCTGGTCGTGCGCAAGCTCGGCCATGAATTCCTGGCCCGGTACGGTCGGGTGATGTCCTTCCTCAACATCACCGGTTACATCACCACCTACCAGGATCCGGACTACGAACTGGAGTGGCACCTAAGCCGTATCCGGTCCTATACCGCTCGCGGTCCTGCGTGGTCGCACGCGGCCATGGACCGGTTCCTGTCCCATATGTTGCACAAGCGGGATCTGTCGCTGGATCGGTCCACACGCCGCACCGTTCCCATCAAACCGAAGTCGATGGAGTCGGCGGTCCGCGCCGCGGTGGCGTTCCTGACCTATGCCGCCGCCGAAGGCGCCACCAGTCTGCCGGAGGTCTCGCAGGAGCATTTGGAGCTTTTCCTGGGACGACACCGCAACTATCGTCTGCGCATCCGCGCCCTGGTGCGCTACCTGCGCCGGCACGAGCGTACGTTCCAGAAGCTGAGCGTGCCGGCAAGCAAGCACGAGTTTTCCCTCAAGCACGCCTTGTCCGATCAGGTCCGGCTTGATCTGATTGACACGTTGGGTCTGAGCACGACCATCGTGGATGTGCGTTGGTCGCTGGTCAGTCTGTTCGCCCTCATCTATGCCCAACCGGCGCACAAGAGCGTGGCACTGCCTCTGGAAGCGGTTCGCATGGGCGCCGAGGGGCTATACGAGGTGCGCTTTGCCAAGGTCTGGCTTCCCATGGATGAGGTCACGCACCCCTTATTGGCGCGCTGGTTGTCGATGCGACGGGAGAATTCCTGCTTTGAGCGCAACGATGAAAGCCTCTACCTGTTCCCGGGCCGGCAAGCGGGCTCGCACATCCGCTCGGACACCTTCACGAAATGGTTGACACCCAGGCGCCTGACCACGCGCGCCCTGGTCACCACGTCCTTGGTGCAATGGGCCATCGCCGATCCCGGCTCTCCCCGGATCCTGGTCGACGCGTTGGGCGTCAGTCGGGTGACAGCCACCACGTACTGCCAGCAACTGGGCATGCAGGTGCGCGCGCACACGCGACATGCCTTCGATACGAGGGCCTGACACATGTGGCACATCTACCTGCTTGAGTGCGTTGATGGCTCAACCTATACGGGTATCGCCACCGACGTCGATGCACGCTACCGTCTGCACGTCCTAGGGAGCGCGGCCCAATACACGCGGAATCACCCGCCTCGTGCTCTCATCGCCGCTCTACCGGTCGGCACGCGCGCGCAGGCAAGCCACCTTGAGAGGCGCATCAAACACTGGTCCAAGGCGCGAAAACTCGCCTTCTTCCAGCCGTATACCACTGATTGGCGATCGTACTGTTCATGCGCTCCGTCTGAACCGCTAGATTCCCCAGCACCCGAGTTGCGGGAACCCCTCAACCGACACACAGAGGCCGTGCAACGCGTCGCTACGACGCAAGCCGAGATCTGGGCAATTCTCCGACGGCGCGTGCCTTCGTTGACGCAATCCACGCTCCGCTGTGGACTCAGCGAGGACGATGCAGCGCGTTGGGCGTGCTTCTGGATCGATGAACTAGACGGATCCCCCGCCGATCTGATCGCACATGGCCACGCCGACAAAGTACTGGCCTATGTCCTGCGGGTTACGCATCAACTGTAGCCGACGTCGTTTATCGAAGAGCAAGGGCGCGACCGTTTCTTGCCGGCCCTGCACCTTCGGGCCCTGCGCAGGGCTGGCCCACGCCTGAGTCGACATCAAGCCGATAAACACGAACGTCATCAAGCGTCTCATGGATCCCTCAGATGGCAGCAGGTGCGACCACCCTGTCTACACCGTCGCCCGAAGCCCGCGCGTAGAGGGGGGCAGTATCAAGTGAAGAGCGATTGATGAGCACTACCCAGAGGTCGTATAAAGCCCGTGTTTGACCATCCAGCGATCAGGCAAGGAGCGGCCGTGGGGGACTGGGACTTTCTCTATGAGATGCGGGAGCGCGGATACAGCCCGCAGGACATCGCCGATGCTGCCAGTTGCGGCGCCGCCCCCTGGGAGTTGAAGTACATCGATCAGGAGTGGCTCGCCTCCGCGTTGGATGAGGACCCTGATGCCGAAAGAAACGACCTCCACCTCTCCCTCCCGTTTCAGAGCCGGGAAGGATTTCCGTACAGCGTCGTCAAGCAGACCGAGATCTTTCTGGATCTGGTGGACTGTGCCCAGCGCCACTTCGAAAACACGGGTCGTTATCTGCAGGTCTGGGGCGAGTTGGGAGAGATCTATGCCGAGATCAAGTTCGGCTTGCGCCGTCACGGCACCCACCAAGCTGGCTCAGACGGCACTATCGCCGGCAAGCGTGTCGAAGTGAAAACCATCTCACCAGAGAAGTCCTCCGATCGCGTACTGGTCAAGAGTCAGGGCGATTTTGAGCAACTGCTGATCGTGCGCATCGATCAGGACTTCCAGTTCAAGGGCAAACTTTTTGATCGAAGCGAACTCAACGGTGCCACCGGCAGGTTCCTCAGGGGACGGTTGGCAGACGATGGAAGGGGGGCTGAATGAGACAAGAGTGGTTCGAAATGCAAGCCGAGCCGCGCCTGGCCCATTCCCAGCAAGCCTGGATTCCGTACGGGTTGTCCTAGCGCGTCTTCTGAGCGCGCCTTGCCGATTTGGGGCTTGGCGCGGGACCGAGCCGCGATTCCCACTGCGCCACCAGCGTCGCCAAGGGAACCTCAAGGGCAGCGCAGTAATCGCGCACCTCCACGAGATCCAGTCGCTTGATCCCCAACTCCACATTGCTGACGTAGGTCTGCCCTCTGCCCAGACGCGTCGCGAACTGGGTCTGCGTTAGCCCTAAACCTTCCCGAAGCTCCCTTAAAACGGCAGCCAGTTCGAGATTTTCAGGGCGATACAGGCTTTTGGCCACGTCAGGACGTCCTCTATAGGGCGCCCTAACCTATTCGCCACATCCAGATACTCTGATACCCGGTATTCGGATATTCTGATAACGCTTATCTGCCAGGGATGAAGCTGGATGGAGACTCGCCACCGCCACTTTTTGTCTTCGCTGGTTCCAGCGCTCGCATCGATGCTATGGCTCACAGCCACCCCGAGCCATGCCCAGACTCTGTGGAAGGACACCCAAGCTGGGGCCTCGCTACGGACTATTCAGCAACAGTTTTCTGGGGCCGCCCACCCCACCTCTCCCACCATGCTGGCCGATGGCAGCCGGGAGTTATTGCGACTGCCCAACACCCCGGCTCAAGGCCACGCCTTCGATGCGTTGTTCTTCTTCAAGCAGGACAGACTGACCCAGGTCAGCTTGGAACTGCAGGAGAAGGGAGGTGCCGTCTTTGCCCTACAAACGTTCCGTGACTTGAAGAGTGCCTTCGACGCCAAGTACGGCGCACCGGATGATGAGCAGGACCAGACTTTCGATACAGCCACGGGAACCGCCACGTTTCGCTCCGCCTCTTGGCGTTCGGGCCGAACGCTGATCACGCTGTCCTATGCAACAGCAGCGGGAAAGCTAGTGGTCCTCAACGTGGCGTACCGACTGGCCGCAGAACGCAAGACGGACGATATCTAGGCGCCTAAGCGATAAGCGTCCCAAGATCTACTTGGAGGTCAAGCGATGCGCATGCGCTCCCGCAATAGCAACCCCGGGATTCTTGAGGAGCACTCACTGTCGCTCAACGATGTTGCCAGCATGTTGGACCTCACGCCGCAAGAACTCACCTCACTGCTGCGCAGGCCCTACAGCCTCATGCATCACCAGCCCATAGACGAGCCGTTTCAGCAGCGATTGGACGAGTTGGCCAGAGTGCTGAAACGGCTCCGTGAGCTCAGACCGGACCCGCTTGCGGCGGCTTTTCATTTCAAGAACACACCCATTGCCCTGCTACAGCATCGAACCCTGCTTGAGGCAGTCCGCGATGGCGATACTCTCAGCGCACTGCGCTACCTCCAATCCGTCTCCGGCGGACAGAACGGATAGCACTGTGATCGCAGATGTGGGTCAGCCATAGCAGACAGATTTCACTGGCTTTCCTGGCTGCGCTTGTACAGTTCGACGACCCAGGGAGAGTGGTGTCCTTTCTGAAAAACCAAGCACAGCTCTTTCCGAGGCCGTGTTACGCCCACATAAAACAGACGCCTGGCTTCTCGAAGAGATCTTTCGTTCTTCCTATCCCGCGCACTTGGCATATCTGATTCATTGACTCCGAACATGATGACGGCATCGAATTCTCTACCCTTAGCGCTATGCAATGTGCTCAAGGTCAAACGCCCGCTTTCATCTAGCCGGCCCGCGAACACATTCAAGGCCATATCCAGATTCTTGGCTGGATCGGTGCGCATGATCATCTCGGAACAAACATCCCACTCCTGATGCCGATTCCTCGCCACCGTCATCCAGGGGGCTATCAGCTCTTTATCAAGACGCTGTAGCCATTGGTGTGCTGTCTCGCCCCTGTCGATGCCATCCTGCAAAAAGGCCACCAGCTGAGCGGAAAGGATTCGCTCTTCTGGCTCGCTTGCTGGCCCTCCAAAGACGATCCCAAGCGCCTCTCGCAGAAGACGACTGTAGGCGGGATCGGCACCATGCCAGCCACCGGTGACCCACTGCGAGCACGCTTCGATCAGGCGCGCAAGGCGCGAGCTTCGCTTCACTAACGCGTTTCGATCTGTTCGCACGAAGGGAATGCCGGCGCCGTCCAGTGCCCCGGCCACTAGATCGCCCAGCCACGCGGCCTGATACAGAACTGCGATTTGCTCCATGCTGAAGCCGCGGCCCACCAAATCAGGTACAACGACTTGAGCGATGTGTTCAGCTTGAGCGTCATGACGCCCATCGACCTGGATGAACGATAACGTGCCATCGGGCGCTCCCTCCACGCCGCGATAGTCCCGCTCCTCCCCCAAAGCACCCAACGAGGCGCGAATAATCTTCACCCCGGATCGGTAGTTGAAGCGCAGTCTGATCGTCTTGACGTCGCTGCGCTGGGTCAGCGCTCGAAGGAGTTCGGGATCGGCCCCGGTGAAGCCATAAATAGACTGATCCGAGTCGCCAACCGCCAGCAATCGGATCCCGCCCTGGAAACACAGCAGCAGGACAAGCTCGTGAAGTGCGTACCCCAGGTCTTGATACTCGTCGACGAAGAGCACTGGAAACTTTGCTCGTATAGCCTCACGCACCCAGGTCTGTTCCTTGACTAGCCGGAATGCCAGAAGCGGCATATCATCGAAATCGATCAGTCCGCGCAGACGTAGTTCTGCCTCGTACTGCTCAATGAATCTGGCAAGGTCGGGATTCTTCCCCATCCACGCAGGAAGGCTGCGATCCACATCGCGGCGACGCTTCTGTTCAGCATATCGCCAGTGCTCATGCGGATCTCGACCGTCGTCAATGATCTTCTTGTGCGCGGCCTCCACCGCCGCGCGGCATTCCGCAGCCGTCGCGACGCGGAAGTTGCCATCAAGCAATCCCGGCACGCATCGGGCGTAGGGAGTAATGATCTGGGTGAGGGCGAAGCTGTGAACGGTACCAATGAAGGTTCTGTCTACGCTTGCTATGCCGAACCTCGCCAGCCGTGCTTCCAGCTCGGTCGCGCATTCGTTGTTATAGGTAATACAGGCAACGCCACGAGGGTCGACAACGTCTTCGGACAAAGCCCGCGCCATTGCCGTGGTTAGGGTCTTGGTCTTGCCGCTCCCGGGGCCTGCCAACACAACGCAATGGCCAGTCTCAAAGACCGCCTCGCGCTGCTCAGCGTTCTTGCTCAGTTCCGCGACTGCCCGCGCTAGCTCGGTAGGATTAGACACGCGCCGCCAGAAAATTGATGGCCGACGCAATGTAGGCTGGCGGTAGCAAGGTTGGCACCTTCTTCTCCAGTTTGGCACTGAGCCGGCCCTTGCCTATATCGGCGATCATCGCAAGCAGCTGGGTACTGTCGATAGCCAACGTGCCGACACGCCACGCCGCAATACGCGTCATACGCCGGGAGCCGAAGCCTTGCTCGCTCAGAATCTGCAACAGTGCTGCTTGCAGACCGGGTGTGTTGGCCATGACGACCTCGAAGGTATGCTCGTTCAAGAAGATGCCGGCCGTTGCCCAACTGGCACTGAAATCGGCAAAGCTCGCAGACTCCCAACCAGCGCGTTCTGCCGCTGTCAAAGGAGCCTTACCTGTTACCTCACAGTAGGCATCCCATATATGCAACGTCCTCGTTCTTCCTAGAGGTGCCTTCACACCATCCAGCGGGTCCCAATCCGTTATTACGGTGAAAGGCAGCCCCAGCCCACCCACTAGCTTCACGTACGGAACAAAATTGACGCCGGCGACGTTGCATACCGCGATACCTAGGCGATCAAGGTTCTTACCCATCGAGTCTGCAAACACTGGCACCAGCGTTTCCTCGGCATCACCCTCTACAAAGATCACGCCACGAGCGAACAGCAACTCTGAGCGTGTCGACGTAAGATAGTGTTCGATATCGTCGAGCTCATCCGCACCGATGGGCAGCTTGGCGAGCGAGTGGGCGGACGTCGCACCCTGGCTCGTACGCAGATTGACGATAGAACGCAGGGGCGCTGCGGCCGCGAGCGTGGGAGAGTGACTGGTGACGATCAGGGCCTGGGAATTGTCAGGATTGCTGAACAACTTGTTGAAGACGGAGCGTTGAAGCTGGGGATGTAGGTGTGCTTCAGGCTCCTCGATACAAAGAAGGGAAAAATTCCGTTCGTTCTTGTTTCTCCGCCAGACGAACTCTGCCAACTTCAATGCCAGTAGTGCGACATTAGCCGAACCGAGGCTGGCTTCGGAGATCCCTCGCTTACCATTATCGATGTACATGGCAATCGATCGGAACAGACGAAGAGGATCGGCGGCGGCAAAGCGCAAGCGGGCATCCACATCCTGCGCGGTTCCAGCCAGGTCTAGAATGCCCGCGCGCAACGCGTCTTCCAGCGCCTTGACGGAGGGGAAGCCCTCCATCTTCTTGGTCGCCGCTTCAAGATCTGTCGCGACCGTACCTAGCTGATCCGCACTGATCGTGGCGACGGCATCCTCCAGCAATGGCCTGAGAGGCGACGAGCGCCACGACGCAAGCTGACCTTCGGCGTCGCGCAAGGCGTCCAGCATGTCCAATGCGATCCGGCGGCGCACCCGAGATGGTATCGAGCGGGATTCGTCCTCGCCGCCAAAGACGATGTACTCGAAGTCTTCGCTGGACTGCGGCGGTCCGACAACCTCTGCCCGCTTGCGATAGACATAGCTCAGTCGAGCGATGCGCGGATCAGCGGCAGTACGGAAGTCCGTCAATAGAGCGACCAGCGCCGGATCGCTGTCGAAGTCGGCAAAGTCAACATGCACTTCAATCCGGGGATTCGTGGATAGATCGCAGCCGTCACAGAAATCAGAGAGCTTCAGCTGCCGCATGCTCTCGGGAATAGTGGGATCAAGCACCAATCGTATGGCAAGAAGCAGATTGCTTTTTCCGACGCGATTCTCGCCCAGTAAGACGACGTTGCCGGCAAGCGGGATATCGACCGCGGCAAAGTTCCTGAAATTTCGAATGCTCAGCTTCGCTAGGTGCACGCCATGTCTCCCTTTGGCCGGAACAAGATCCGCACTCATCCATCTCGATCATCTCGCGCGTTGACCCAACCGGAAGGCATATTTCCAGCAGGGCTATCGTCCTACTTCCCTGCTTCTTCCTTATCGGGCGCGTGCTTGGCTACCGCTTGGCGCAGCTCCAAACGAAAACGGGCACACGCGTCTAACCACTGGTGGTACGGCCACAATAATAGTCGGTAGTACCAGGGAAAGAGGATCTTTCTGAGCGGCGGGTCAAACCCAATCCGCTTGGCCAATCCGAGTTCCAAGACGCTGCGTCGTCGTGGGACAGGGTCTTCCGGAATCAGCTCGACGTCCTGCATCCAGAGCGACAGCATCTCCTTGAGCGGAACATGAAAGGAAATGTCGGAACCCTCGTAGCTGGAACAGTTGATCCCGCAAACTCGGCCTTTGTGATCGAAGACGGGTCCGCCGCTATTGGCACCGTAGATGGGCATATCCGACTGGAAGCATGGGAAGGGGAGCATCACCGTGTCCCGCGCTTCTGGATAATTGCCCGTTACATGCCCAAAGCCGACCCGAGCCATGTAACGCACGGCAAAGGTTTGGGAGGTTTCCAGAATCCGGCCCTCGCCCTCAAAACGGAACGTGGTAACGCCTGGATATCGCTCACCCGTGAACTCTTGTTCGGGCGACAGGAACGCGTGCGTATGCACGCGGGCACCACATGGCGGCTCCTCAAGTGTGAGCATGTGGGCAATCGTCGCCACGCCCTCCATGCCCTGCGGCGCTACCGTTTCAGTCAACGCCAGATCGAATCGGGTGTGCTTGTCGGTTCGCCTGAACGCCCTGCAGAGCAAGCGCCGGTCAGGAAGCGTCTGAACGGCGCAGATGGGACCGATATCCACACCATCGGGCCCGATGTTGTCGTCAATGACGTGCGCTGCGGTGAGCAGATGTCCGCTCGTAGTCAGCCAGATCCCGGTGCCAATCAGCTGTGCCGTCCCGTCAGGGCAGATCTTGAAGATGGGCGCCGTTCCCGCCAAGGGGTCATTGAGGGGTGGACCGCGCAGCTTTCCCGGGGGCATGCGAACGACCTCGTGATGTGTCGGCACTAGCGCTACATGAAGAGACGATACGGATAGACGTTTCCGGGCAAGTCCGGCACGTTGGCGATCGTGCGCGCCAGCCGCTGGGAGTAACGGATACTGACCGGCACGGGGTCATAGAGCGCGTCATTGTTCCAGTCCATCTTGGTCAGCGCCAAGGCTTCGTGTGCCATCAGCTCCAGCGCGCCTCTGCCGGCATGTCGAACCAAGTTGAGGGGCTTGGGGATGCTCTTCTTTCCCTGATAGTAGTTTCCCGTATTGGATACGCCGGGGGCATTGCCGGCGACCCAGATCAGGGCCGAATTTCCCGAGCGGACCACCATCGTCCCGCGCGGCACCGGGTACGCGGCAGCCTTGCTGAGGGGTTTTGACCGACCTGTAGGTAGTAGCCATACGCCTCGCCAGCACGAGGCAGCACTTACCTCGACACATTCGATGTCTGGAACGCCAGCCAGTGCGTCGAAGGCGCCCTCGATCTCTTCCTGCTTGAAGGCGGTGGTCTTGTGGATGACCAAGCGCTTGGGCAAATTGCCCGCGTTCCGGCCCTGATACAACTCCAAGCTTCGTGAAAGCACCGCGCGCATGTCATCCCGGGTCAGGAATGGATTACGTCGGGCTTCGGCTAAATCGGCAACGGGATCACGTGCTTCGAAAGCCACAAACTGCATGCCGCCGCCGTCCATATCGAACACCTGCGAGCAGCACGTGACGTAGTGGGCGTCACGCTGATCCCCTCGCAGCGCATAGGCTAAGCCAATGTAAGCCGTATCCTCGGGCACGCCCCTGAGAGGTGCCAGTTTCCATGGAGTGCCCGCTGCTTTGACATACAGCGCTGTCGCCAAGCGCCATGCGAGCGAGGCTTTGTACGGGAATGTGAATACTCTATCGTTAAGGACTTGCGTCGGAATGTTGTACTTGGCTCCTAGCGCCTTCAACGCATCGTGCGCATCAAAGTCCTGGGTTCTTGTTACCGGCAACCACGCGTCGGGAAAATGCACCAGCACAACGTCGAATTCATTGCGTAAGGCCTCCAGTCGCCGCAAGGCCGCATCCATCGCCCGGAAGAGCCTGGCCTGGGGGTCACCTGCACCGGGCAGCTGGCCCAGCGAATCCGGCCATTTGATGTGCGCAGCGGCCGGTGCAGCCTCCAGTTTCACCCGGAACAGGGCCTCAAAACCCGGATAAGGAGGCACGTATTCCGTACGATCACCCGGCTGATGGACGTTGCGCAAAGACTTCATAAGCGCACCGCGTCGCTTGAATGCGCTGTCGGGGCCGACCGTAGCGATTCGTACGCTGGCGGTGTATCCGCCAAAAGAGCCTTTTGAGTACGGGCCATAGTTGAGGAGCCCACGCAACGGATGCACATCGACCTGCGAACTGTCCGAAGACGAGAACGACAGCAACGGTTCGTCTAGCAAGGTAAAGGGCGGGAGCTTGGAAGCCAGAGCGGAACCAGCCATCACGTCGTCCTGTCGAAGTAGTCGTGGTGATGGCCAGGCCGGCTCCAGCCCGTGAACGGAGATAAGGTGAACCCGGCATCGATCCCGGCACCCTGCTCTAGACCAAACGCGCGCATGGTGCCGTCCCGCGTTGAAGTCAGAAGGTTGAACCAGGCATGGATGATGGCGGTCCACTCCTTGTTGCGCCGCAGAGCCCATCGCTCTCGGCGCCAGTCGCCGGCGGGATCTCCCCCTCGTCGGACGTACGCGACGCCAAGCACATCGTGCTCGGCCTCCGATGCAGAACTTGGCTGAGCCTCAGGCTGCACCTCTCGAGGGATATCAACGAATGTGTACGGCTCAAATCCGCACCACCACCGCTGCTCAATCCGCTCCAGCTTCAAGAAGATGCCCTCTTGAAAGGGATATCCCAGCTTGTCGACGGTTCCCGTCAAGGCACTGGCATAGGCCGTTCGCAACGGTGCAAGCAGACCGTTTCGCCTGCGCGTCCATTCCGCGTCATCCCCCTCCCGAGGCAATGACACGATCAACGAGTGACCTGAGCGTTTGAATCGAGGGATGATTGGCCTGTGACGCGACAATGCTTTAACCAACGCGTCATAGAGTAGACCAAGCGCCCAGCTGTCCCGTGTCGCATCCAGCTCCATCGTTCCAGCCAGCTTGGGCCCCAGCGGAGTCAGCGCCGCCAGTACGTCTTCGTCTTTGCCAAACACCGCCAGCTCTCGGCCGTTGGCAGCCACGATCGCCCGGCACCGCTGTGCTTTGAGCAGTTCTCGCACCGCGGGCGAGGTTGTAGCCTGGGCCAGCGTAATACGGCGTGCCACATTTGGCATCGACTCGACCAGTAGTGCCGAGTACCTGAGCACCGGGAAAGCCCTGGCTTCCGTCTCGGGCAGGTTCACGGCCACCAGACGCGGCTGCGTGCGGCTCTGCATCACGTGTTCCATGAGCTCAGGCACCAAGTCAACGTGCTTGATGACATCACCCGCCAATTCATCGAAGGTCTTGCATTCGACCACCGCGACATCGACGCCGGCCAGGTGCGCGTTTTCAAGGAACTGGGTTACGGCAGGCAGTAATCGGGAGGCCGATGATGTCACCCAATACAACCCATTGGGGAAGGGCGTCGTCTCTCGCAACACGGAACTCAATGCTTCCATAACCGAAGCATCGCGACCACTGTAGCCGACGAACACCATGCCAAAGCGCTTGCTGGCTTCGACCAACACATGCCGCATGCGTTCGTCTTGCCTCTCCAACTCCGAGTCGGTGTTCTTGATGGCTATGGATTGGTAATCGCCATGAAGTTTGGCGACCAGGGGCCAGTCAGATTCGTTAAGGCAGCGCATCGCCCGCTCACCCGAGTCGATGGCTGCCACCGTCGGACGGGCTTGGTCGGCCGCCGGAAGAAGTGTATTAGCGGCGAGCGCAGACTCCTCCACCAACGGGTCAAAGTTGGTGGTGAATACACAATCGACTTTCCGAGCTGCAATCAGACTGCCGAGTACCCGATGCCCAAAACAGGGCGTACCTTTGGAGATGGCGTCATCGATGTATTGCCGACGGTGCCTGGCGTGGGGATAAACCGCCTCAAACGCCGCTGCGTACTCAGTGGGATCTCCATCGGGCGGCAGCAACGAGGTTCGCTTGAAAAAGTCGTCAATGCGATCAATCCAGACCTGATCGGTCGGATCAATTTCGCGCTTGGACAAGTTGGTCTCGCGACAGAAAATCTGGGCCTTGAAGTCCCGGATCATTGCGTAGCCGGTGGGAATGCCCGAGGCAGCCGAGGCGCCCGCGCCTAGAAACCAGGCAACCAGATTGGGTCTCAATGCGAACGCGGTTGCGAATGCTCTGGCCGAAATGGTGGGAATCGAATACTCCACAGCTCTCCTTGCATCTTGGATAATGGCCTCGTCCTACGGCCGAGCTTTTTGCGGCTCAACCGCTACTGCCCAACATGGCGCTATTCCCCCTGCAAGCCTAAGCCACCGGCCTACCTAGGAGAGCCGAAGCCCTCGGGCACGGCACGTGATTGGCGTCAGGCCGCCGACAGGCGATGGCGTGCCCATAATCTTGGCAGTAGTAGCAGACCAAGGCCACGGCCCTCAATGACACACGATCGCGGCAGCGGTCCTCCAGACCAGGCTGCCCCGGGTCTGGGTTGGGACGATCGGAGCGTGCCGGGTCTATCCGCTCCACGCGGGTGATTGGCCATGCGGTCGATTGTGCCGGCGGCCTACGCTGTGCCACGCACACCATTGCCTGTCCGCTGAGCCCAGCGGGCCTCGGAGCCATGGCATCTGCGGGACGCATGCCCTCCAGGCACTCTCCCGAACTCACCAAAATCACAATAAATCGTTGATTTTATTTCGTTTTAGTATTCATTAGATCTGGGACGAATCCGCGGCATCCAGATCCTGAGTTACGGGTGACCCGCGCTGCGGGAGCTACGCGTACGCCGCCCTCGACCCTGCCCGATCCGAAGATCAACCGCGGGAATGCCCATGGCACACGAAGCCCAATGCTCTTGGGCTTGTTTGCAGTGCAACACGAACGGGTGCGAGCCCACCCGGCGCCAGGAACGCGGTAACGTAGGAACGGGGCAAGGTGGGCCCGGGACAAGACCGGGAACGGTGGCTTTTCCTAAGGGAGGAATCATGTCCGGATCGAATAGGCGTCGTCGAGGCGGCGGCGCTCCGGTAAGTCCATGCTCGACACTCACGTTTGACGCCACCGTCAATTCACCTCAAGCCACGGCACTGGCTACCCTCGCGGTGGGTGATGTGCTCGAGCTGACGCTAATGACCGGCGGACAGGGGGTGGCCGTGATGAAGAACGCAGCCATCGTGGGGACGTTAACCGGGATTCGCGTCGCGCAGATGATTAACTGCATGAATTCCGGGTTCGACTACAAAGCAATCGTCAGCACGCTCAATGGCGGACAGTGCGTAGTCCGGGTGGAGCTCTTGTGAGCATCGGCGTCATCGGTGGTGCTTACATCGAAGTGTGCTCTTACCCCCGCTCTACTGTGTACCGCGGAAGTGGTCTTCGAGCCGCCTGCGTGCTGGCAGGTTTGGGAGACGGCGTGGGCCTGTACACCGTTTTGGGACAACCACTGGCGGAAGACTTCGAGAAGATCGCCCAGATCAAGGGCATCGAGCTTCATGCTAGCAAGCGTGCACGGGATATCAGCTTCTACTACCAGCACCCGCTTGATCAACCAGAGATCGCGGCGGGAGATGAGCCGTTGACTCAGCCGCCACAGGTGCCCGTACTGGACAACGCACTGGTGTTCGGCATGATCGAGGGCCGGCCAGAGGTACACGCACAGGCAGTGGTCTATGACCCGCAGGATGGGGAGCACGCCCAGCCATTTGAAGCGAACGGGTCCACGGCCGAGCGCTTGGCCATCGTCGCCTCGCTATCGGAGGCGCGAGTCCTGTCCGGCGAGCAGACACCCGAGGACGCAGCCATTGCATTGCTGCGCGGCGGCGCGGAGGTGGTCATCGTCAAGTGCGGCATGCTTGGTGCTGTGCTTGCCACCTCGGACCAGCCACCTACCTGGATTCGAGCCTTTCCCACCGATTTAGTGTGGAAGATCGGATCCGGAGACGTCTTCTCAGCCGCGTTCGCCCACGCGTGGCTCCGAGAACGGGCACCTGCCCTTGAAGCGGCTTGGTTCGCCTCACGGTCGGTCGCCGAGTACGTCCGCACGCGCCGCGAGCGATTCAGTGATCAGGATTTGATCAGGCTGCGCCAGGAAGCCGCCGCCGCCGCACGCCCCCGAGGTCGACCCTTGGTGAATCCCAAGCCGGTTTACCTGGCAGGGCCCTTTTTCAGTACGGCCCAAACGTGGCTGATCGAGGAGGTGCGGGCCGCGCTGATGGACGCGGGCATGCAGGTCTTTTCTCCGATCCATGACATCGGCGAGGGGCCAGCACACGAGGTTGCCCCCGCAGACCTGCAGGCGATCGACCAGGCGGGGTTGGTGCTTGCACTGCTGGATGGCCTGGATGCCGGGACCCTGTTCGAGGTCGGCTATGCCCGGGCGCAAGGCATTCCGGTGGTGGGGATCGCCGAGTGTGTCGACGAACCCCAGCTGACCATGCTGCTGGGGTCTGGATGCATCATTCGCGACGATCTGTGCAGCGGGATCTACGAGGCCTGTTGGCAGCTCATCTGCGATGACTGAACTACTGCTGCTCTCCGGGGGCGTAGACTCCGCTGCCTTGGCGGTCCTGCATCGCCCCCAGGTGGCACTCACCGTGGACTATGGTCAACGTGCCGCACCGGGTGAGATCTCTGCCGCCCGTTCAATATGCGCAGAACTGGGGCTGCGCCACGACGTGATACACGCTCCCCTTGAGGGTTTAGGGTCTGGATTGATGGCCGGCGCTGAGCCATCGCCACTCTCAGAGCACGTTGAGTTCTGGCCCTTTCGCAACCAGCTGCTGTTGACCATTGGCGCCATGTACGCCGTGCGCCATGGCGTGAAGCGAGTACTGATTGGAACGGTGGCCACGGACATGCGACACCGGGATGGCTCTACTGACTTTCTCCGTCGCGCACACGATCTGATCCACGAACAGGAGGGCGGCATCGAAGTGCTGGCACCCGCCCTTCATGAGGATACGGCCACCTTGGTACGACGCGCCCAAGTTCCTCCCTCGATACTGGGCTGGACACATTCTTGCCATGCCGGCCCCTTGGCATGCGGTCAATGTCCCGGGTGCATCAAGCACTCCAATCTCATGGAAGAACTTGATTGGAACCGCTAACAGTCATTATTACGCCGCCAAACTGCTGCCCGGATGATGAGCTGCCAGCAACTGTAACGGCAGATCGCCGGCCTCGCGCATGCCATCCCAGATCAAACAATCCAAGGCTGCCGGACGCAGCCCCAAGGCAGCAGAGAAGCTGAGGAAACGCGCTTCCATCGACAAATAGTCTTTCTCCACCCGATCCTGTCGAGTGAACAAACCACAGAGCAAACCTGCACGGATAAGGTGGATGTCGAGAATAGCTACTTCGTCCGAATCGAAGACGTTGCGTACCACCCAACTGGCAGTCTTGTAGCCCACACCCGGCAACTGCATCAGTTGGTCTCGCGCAGCCCTACCGTGCGTATCCTCCAAGTGAAGCTGGCCTATACGCTCCATGGCCCCAGCCAGGAACTTAGCCTTCTGGTTCGGGTAGCGATAGCGCACCTGGCGCCCACCCACCTCCAGCGGCTCCAGCAACGTTTTAGCCCAGACCTCAGGGTTGGGTTCGCGCCTACCGATCAGTCCGGTTTGTTCGCAAGCCTCGAAGGCAGCTGTCGCAAGTTCGGCAGTAATCCCGAACCCGCCCAGCAGGCAGAACACCAGCTCGTCTACAAGCCCTTCGCGCGCCCGATAGCTGCTGGACCCGGTAGTCTCCATCTGCAGCATCCACGCCTGGCTGAGCCAATACGCGGGAGTGAATACCATCCAAGGATCGCCCCATTTGACCCCGGGCATCAGATCTTCATCAGCAGAGGGCATCAGCCGCTCCGCACCTACCGGCCCGATGGGCAATGCGACTTTCCGCATCATGCGGCCTCCTTCAGGCGCGACTGCAGCCAGTCCAGCAACGCGTGTTGCTCGGGAAGCGAAAGCGATTCGATTCGGTGCTCAAGGCGCGAGCGGCGGCGGGAGATCACCTCGCGTTCCCTGAAGGTGCGGCCAAGATGGCCTGGGTCGTGCAGGTGACTGGGGGGCTCGAAGTTGAACCAGACAATCTCCTCTCGCAGACCGTCGTGCGCCTTGGCCAGGAAGGCATGGCGATTCCAACTCTTCAAGGTCTGCTCATACAACGGAGAGGCATAACCAGAGATCATTACCCTGCATGGCTGTCGTTGAAGGGCTTCAAGCAGCGCCAAGTGATCTTGTTCTACGTAGTCGAAGCGATACACCCTTTCCCGCTTTCGCGTCGAAGGCAGGTAAGGCGGATCGGCGTAGATCAACGCCTCTTCTTCCAAAACATTGTTCGCAAGCCAGTCCAACGCATCGGCTTCAACAAGGTCAAATCCTAGCCACCCCTGCGCGCGCCATTGGGCCACCACCTCAGGATCGATCTCGATTCCGATCTGTCGCCGCGCCGCCTTCTTATGCCGCATGACCGCACCTCCCCCCAGATGGGTTTCCACATAAGTGGTGTGCTGAGGCATGAGATTGATCAGCTGGGGATAGCTTCGGCCTTTTCCACCGGGATAGCGCATGCGCAAAGCCTCGCCAAATCCGGCGATGAAGTCAAGCGCCGGCGGGCCGCCCATGCCCATGCCCGTGCCCATGCAGCCAGAAGAACCTCCGATCATTGCGGGTCGGATTAACCTGCAGGCTCACGAACCGCGCCGTGCTGACACAATGATTTCTTTGAGGGCTCGCTGGCAGCCGTCTTGCGATGGACGCCCTTGAACCCTATCCCTTGACGACGCTCCCCTACCCCAGGCTCCTCCTTACATGGCCGCCAAACCTCCCGCTCCCAAGGAACGCGAAGTCATCCACGCTCGTCGCATAGATGACCTTCCCGCGCGACTGCGCGCTGCCAACATCTCTGTCCCTGGTTGGGCCCACGGCCGCAACTCTGAAGACGCCGAGCTTTACGCCGTCATTCGGCTACTGGCCAGTCGACGCTACGGGATGAGCGAATTTCCACTCACGCTGAAGAAGCGTGAGCGACCAGACTTCGTCTTGGCATTGAATGACGTTGTCATCGGCATCGAGCACACCGAAGCGATCAGCCAGAACGATGCCAAGGCGGCGGCGCTGCGCGATGACGGCCACGGACCAAAGGTGTACTTCTCAAAACCGGCCTCCGTGAGCGAACCGCCCAAGACATCGAAGCAGCTCAAAGAAGAAATCCTCGCCGATGAAATGGGGGATGGCTGGGTTGGGGATTCGGCTGAGCGCGGCTGGGCGGAGGCAATGACGCACTTCGTCGAGAAGAAGATGACCTCCGCCCAGGGAGAGGGTTACACCCGATATCCGCATCTTTGGCTGTTGATCTACGACCACTGGCCCGCACCAGCCTTGGATTTGCACAAAGCCTTGCCCCTGCTTCGCACGCAGCTAGAAGCATGCTCGGCGTGGTCCATATTCGAGCGGGTCTTCATCCTCGACGAGGATCTCATCGTGGAACTCAATGAATCCACGGAAAATATTCACTGCGTCAATCACTCCGAATAAGGAGGTCGCCATGCGCACCATCAGCCTGGGCCGATTCAATGCACTGGCCGCCTATTGCCGATTCGGTCCCGCCATGTGGTTGATTGAAGAGTGCGAATGGCTCGAATCCGAGGACGGGCAAATGTTGGGGCTAGTCTTGCGCGATCGGCAAGATGGTGACTATCAAGGCGCCATCCTGGCCAAGGACGCGCGAGAGCGGTTCCGCTGGATCACGGGAACTCCATTTTTCGACGATATCGAGAGCACAAGAGCTGCGCTTTTTGCTGAAGCGCAGGCCATTGCTCCCCGCCTAGATGAGGAACGTCTGCAAGGCGACGAACAGGGCGACCCGGTGGACTTCTTTGCCGACCACATCGCTCGGGAACGCATGAACCCGAATTTCCTTTGCCTGATCGACGAGCCTGGCTACAGCCCAGCTCGCGAACTCATCGCGCCCATGATGCGCTGGTACGACGACGTTGATGGCAATTTCGTTGAGCAGTTCCAAAGCACCGGCTTCGATTCTCGGCTCCTGGAGTTGTACACATTTGCCTTGTTGGTGGAGAACGGATTCAGTATCGACCGCACGCAACCGGCTCCCGATTTTCTCTGCGAGGATGGAATCGGCCCGATAGCGATTGAGGTGACCACCGCCAATCCCACCCAAGATGACAGGGGCAACATCGTTCTGCCTCCAGAGATCAGAACCCCGGAAGATCACACTGCCTATATCAAGCAGTACGTGCCGATCAAATTTGGCAGTGCCCTGACGTCCAAGCTCCGCAAGCGCTACTGGGAACGACCCCACGTCGCAGGAAAGCCCCTAGTCTTCCTGGTGCAGGACTTCCACGCCCCCATGTCCATGACATTTTCACGATCCGGACTCACCATCTACCTCTATGGCTACGATCACGAATGGGAACGCGATGCTGACGGCCAGCTGGTCATTCTTCCTCGTCAAGTGCAAGAGCATCGGTGGCTGACAAAAACGATCCCCTCCAACTTCTTCGGCCTACCCGATGCTGAGCATGTGAGCGCCATCTTGTTCAACAGTGGCGCAACGCTGCCAAAGTTCAATCGGATCGGCTATGTGGCTGGATTTGGCACTAGGCAGGTCCGCATGATCCGGTCTGGCACGGCGGTGGCTCATGACCCGAATGCCACCGAGCCACTCCGGTTTACGTTCGATGTTGCCGATCCCCGATATGAGGAAACCTGGTCGGAAGGAATGGATGTATTCCACAATCCCCGCGCTCTCGTCCCCTTGCCACGGGAGCACTTCCCCCTGGCCGCCCATCATGTTCTTGAACCTGATGGTCAAGTCCGCACCACCACGCCACCATGGCAACCGTTGGCCTCAGTAACCCAGATCATCATGCCCGCAGACTGAGAGCGCCCAGGGTAGAGAGGCCTTTACTCGTAGAGCAGACCAGGAATGTCGACTTCTCGCCGCAACGGAACTGACGCTGTCTCGCCTCATTGGGTACTCGCAAAACTAGTGCCTCAGTGTCGCTGGAGAATTCTGTGCACTAGTCCGCAGAACCTCGTGATCGAATTTGATGGGCAAGCCCGCCAAGTAGATGCCGCGGCGATCCGTCATGAGGTAAAGGGCCGCTGGCTGCTTCGGCACATCGTAATCAAGACACCCTCGGGTACATACAAGCTGTATGGGCTCGGCGCGGCGTTACTCGATCTACTGAATCGCAGTCTGTCTGATTGGCGGGACATTGCCCGCAATGCCTATGCCGATGAACTTGCGCGACATGTTGTCACGCTGATGTCCGCATGGGATCGCCTACATCATTCCTTGACCAAAAATTGTTACCTTGCCGCGCATGAAAGAGCGCAACTCATCGAAGACCTCTCCCCTCAGCGCACAGTAGTTGAGAGCGGGCAAGCACTTCTGAAACGACCTTATGCAAAAGCGTTCTCTTCAGCACCCGCGCTTCAAGAAACGCTTGGTAAGCTTCAGCCCTATCTCGACAAGCCCGAAGCGGCCCTTAGCCGACGAAATCGGCAGTACGTGCTCCATGAGTTAGCACACTGGCGGCCGCTCTTTGATCATTGCGAAGAGCGACCACTAACCGACGAGCAGGCCATCGCGGCTATCACGCTTGAAGAGAACACGCTGCTTGTGGCGGCGGCGGGCTCAGGCAAAACCTCTACGATCGTAGGCAAGGTGATCTATCTCATTGCAAAGGGTATTGCTCGACCGGACGAGATCCTTTGCCTGACCTTCAACCGCAATGCGGCGGCCGAACTTCGGACGCGCATTCGCCAGCGCCTTACATTGCTTTCTGCGCCCGAAAGCCCGCTCCCGACAAATTTTCGGAATCTGCTGGTCAGGCAACTGGCAGGGGCCTCCGATGTCACTGCCAAGACCTTCCACGCCTTGGGCGTGTGGCTGGTCCAGTCACGCGAAGGGAGCAAACATCCCAACATCTCCACCGACGCTGAGAGCAGCGAGCGCTTGCAGCGCGCCATCAGGAACTGCCTAAAGAATCCGGACTTTTCCGCCAGATGGTGGCTCTTCCAATCCGTGTACCGGACGCCCGACCCCGAACCCTCGCGCTTTGCCTCGCAGGAGGATTACGACGCCTATTTACAAAAAATCCTTCGGCAAAAATCTCAGGCCGAGGGTGTCATTACCCTGGCGGATATCGCGCCGGTGAAGTCACTGGAGGAGCTACGCATCGCCAACTGGCTGTATGTGATGGGGGTTGATTTCGAATATGAAACTCCATTTGAAGAAGGCCGGAAACGGCTCACAAATGCTGCTCGCTGGCTTGTCGACTTTTCCTATAGGCTACGGGGACCCCATGCCATTGAACGGGTAGTCCATGAGCACTTCGCACTCGACGCCGATGGGAAAGCCCCCACCTTCTTCAAAGACCCCAAAGGCTACGCGGCCTCTGCCAAACAGAAGGCGGTCGCCCTGCGCGCCCTCGATAGCCGTCATTTTTGGACCACGAGCGCGCAATTCAGACGGGGCACGCTCTTTGACCACTTGACAGCTCACCTTGCTCAAGCTGGCATCCCGCTCCGTCCCCGCTCCGCTGATCAGATAGAGGCCAGGCTCACCGAGATTGGACAGCACGCTGATGATGAGGTGATCGTCAAAGCCGTATCCAACGTTCGTGCCAATGGCCTGAAGAGCACCGATCTGTCTAAGCGGTGTAAGTCCCAACCCGACCCTGCACGCGCGCAGCTGTTCCTCAGCCTGGTACTGCCCATTGCCGAGGAAATGAATCGGCTGATCTCAGAAGAAGGCCGAATGGACTACGACGAGATGATTCGGCGTGGCAACGAGTACCTCGAACAAGACCCCTCCCTCTCGCCGTTTCGAATCTTGCTCGTGGACGAGTTTCAGGACACCGCACCGGGTCGAGGCCGAATGCTGCGGAACTTGGTCGCCGGGAAGGAGGCAGCCAGAATCTTTGGCGTAGGCGATGACTGGCAAGCCATCAACCGTTTTGCCGGCGCCGACTTGGAACTGTTCCTTCAGTTCGGCCCATCCTTCAATCGACGGCCTGGCGCAGATGCACGATGTGACCTCAGCCAAACCTTCAGGACGAATCAAGGTATTGCCGATATTTCGTCGCGCTTTGTCCTGAAGAACAAGGAGCAACTCTCCAAAAGGGTAGAAGCTGCCGACAAGACAAACCTTCGCGTGATTGACGTAAGAACCTACTATAAGGCTTCAGACGTCATGGAGCTGATCACTTCTACACTGGAGACTTGGCTGACGGTGTTTCCCACCAACGCGAAACCCACCGTTATGATCTTGGGCCGCTACAGCGCGGACTTGATTTCCGGCATCAGCAAGGCCCAGATTGACGCCTTGTGGAACGATTACCAGTCACGGATTAGCGTGGTGAACAACTCGCTCTACACCACCATGCACCGATCCAAGGGACTTCAAGCCGACCATGTGTTGATCTTGGGGATGTATAACGTCTACCACGACTTCTTTTGTTTCCCCAGTGAAATCGAAGAGGATCCACTGAACGACCTGACTCGTCCTCAAAGCCGGGACTTTCGGGATGCCGAGGAGCGCAGACTTTTCTATGTCGCGATGACGCGCGCCAAAAGTTCTGTCACGCTACTTTCCCATGAAGGCCACATGTCGCGATATGTGCAGGAGCTTATTCGCGAGAATCGTGAAGGCAGCGTTATCTACAACGGTTCTCCTGACCTGCCACCATGCTGCCCAAGCTGCACCATTGGCGTCGTGCTAAAAAGGTTCAACGCACAGAAGAAGAAGACATTCTACGCCTGCAGCAACCGGCATGGATGCGGAAGAATGTGGGCTCAGATATCTCAAACTCGCCACTGAGCATCGTTCGACCTCCAGGAGGCGGTGGTCACGTCCGGCCGCGCCAACTGGTTTGGATCTGCAGACCAACGCTTCTGCGCCGATGGATCCCTCGACATCGCCCATCACACCGACGGCGGTTGTAGCTAGTGACTTTCGTCCATCCCGCTCGAGACCCTAGGCGATTCGCCGGATGCCAAGGCAGAACGCCCCATCGGCTTTTCGCGCCATCCTTCTTCAGATGAAGGTCGCTGCCGTCGGCGTTTGTCCGTTATGGACAACCGTCCACAGAGCTTTCGTGTCCACTGGTCCATTGTGTTCTTGCAGGCGTAGATTCTCGACCTGAGACGCCCTATGCGTCCCATCCCTCGCAAGTCAGGCAGATAAGGTTGCAGCCATGACCATAGAAGGCACCTCAGGCCAGGGACAAACCCTTCACCGATCTTTGGACAGTTCCAGTCCGAATGGGACCGGCGCGCGCTGGAAGTGCTGCGCGAGCCGCTGGAGTCGGGCGTGGTCACGATCTCGCGCGCCGCGCGCAGCAGCGAATTCCCCGCGCGCTTCCAGCTGGTCGCCGCCATGAACCCCTGCCCCTGCGGTTGGGCCGGCGATCGCAGCGGCCGCTGCCATTGCGGCATCGACGCGATCCGTCGCTATCGCGCACGCGTGTCCGGGCCGATGCTGGACCGGATCGACCTGCACATCGAAGTGCCGCGCCTGATGCCCACCGAGCTGCGCGCCGACGCCCCGCCCAGCGAATCCAGCGCCGAGGTGCGCGCCCGCGTCGCCCACGCGCGCGAATTGCAGCGCAGTCGCGCCGGCAAGGTCAACGCGCAACTGACCCAGGCCGAAACCTCGGCCACCTGCCGCCTGGAGGATCGCGACTACAACCTGCTCGAACGCGCGGTGGAAAGCCTGCAACTATCGGCGCGCTCGGCCCACCGCATCCTGCGCGTGGCGCGCACCATCGCCGACCTGGCCGGCAGCCCGCGCATCCACAGCGCGCACCTCACCGAGGCGATCGGCTACCGTCGCGCGGAGCGTGGGTCGGCGATGCAGGCCGCATGAGAGGCGGCTTCGCCGGCGGACCGCGATCTGCGTCGCTCGGTGCGGGGCGGCGTAAAGGGCCGCTCGCGACGATCGGTCTGCACATCGCGCCGTTCGCCTAGAGCAGCGGCGCTACCGCAGCCTTCTGGCCCGGACGGCGAAAGACAACGCGCGCTCGTCAGCGGGGCCGCGACGCTCGTTGCACGGCATCCGCCGCCAAAGCCTGCGCCAGGGCGGCCACCGCTTGTGTGCCGCGTCCGCCCGCGGCGAGCTCGATCAGGAACGCAGCGCCGGTCAGCGCCCACAGCACGTCGACCAGATCGTCGGCCGCGCCGGCGCGCACGTCCATGCGCTCGACCAGCACGCGCAACACGCGGCGGCGGCGTTCGTTGCGCTCGCTCAATCCTTGCTTGAGCTCGGGATCGCTCGCGGCCGCGGCCAGCAAGGGGGCCATCACCGTGCGTCCGTCGACGAAGAACTCGCAGAACACCAGCACCACCTGGGCCAGCGCGGCCTGCGGGTCCGGCATTGCCATGGCCGCGGCGATGCGCTGCAGACCGCCGCTCACGGCGAGGTCGTCGAACACCGCTTCGAGCAGGGCGCGACGCGAGCCGAACTGGTGATAGACGGTCAGGCGGGTCACGCCGGCGCGCTTGGCCACCGCCTCCAGCGAGAAGCCGCCCAGACCCTCGTCGCCGGCCAGCAAGTCGCGCGCGGCGGCGACCACGCGTTCGCGTTTCTGCGCGGCGGCGGCGGCTCGCTGAGGGCTGTGGTACGGGCGCGGCGGTTCGGGGCTGTCCGGTTTCATGGGCGAAGCAGGGACGGTCAGCCCGCATCCTGCCCCAGAAGGTGCGGGCACGGCAGCTTGTTTATTAACTATACAATATGTACAGTTAATATTCGAACCGTCGCAGGAATCCCCCATGAGCCTCGCATTCGTCGTCGTCGCCGTCGCCTTGCATGTGCTGTCCAGCCTCTTCTGGGCCGGCACCACGTTCGCCTTGAGTCGCAGTGGTGGATTGGGCCTGGACGCCCTGCGCAGGCCGCAGATGGCGGCCGCGACGGCGGCCATCCTCAGCGGGATCGCGCTGTGGGCCTTGCTACATCGCGGCGGCGACGGCAGGGCCGAGCACGTGCTGGCGACCGGCGCGGCGGCGGCGCTGATCGCCGCACTGATCCAGTTCGGTTTGCTGCGCGGCGGGCGTGCGCTAAGTGGCCAGCGCGTGGCCGCGGGCCTGCTGGCTGTCGCGGCGCTGTGCATGGCGGTGGCCCGCTATGTCTGAGACCGCAGCCAACGACAGCTCAGCACCGCTGCTCGATCATTTGATCCTGCGCGTCGCAGATACCCAGGCATCGCTGCGCTTCTATCGCGAAGTGCTCGGCTTCGAGCGCGACCGCAACGCGTCCTGCGCGATCCGGATCAACGCCCACTGCATCGTCGACCTGCTGCAGCAATCCGCGCCGGAGCGCCAGCACCTGGCCTTCGCCTTCGATCGGCGCGGCTTCGACCAGGTGCTGGCGCGTCTGCGCGAGCGCGGCCTGGCCTACGGCGGCGCGCCCTTCGCGCGCGACGGCAACGCCGACGCGCTGGCCCATGGCGCGCGCGGATGGGCGCGCTCCTTGTATTTCTACGATCCGGACGGACACAACCTGGAGCTGCGTTGCTACACCGAAGCGGCGTCCGCTGCGGGAGCGCAGGCATGACCGCGCACGAGAGCGAGGCCCGCTATCCGGACCTGCGCGGCAAGCTCGCCGTGGTCACCGGCGGTTCGCGCGGCATCGGCGCGGCCACCTGCCACGCGCTCGCGCGCCAAGGGGTGCGGGTCTATGTCAACGGCCGCGACGGTGCCGCGATCGAAGCGGTGGTGGCATCGATACGCGCGGCCGGCGGCACGGCGAGCGGCGCGCCCGCCGATTGCTCGCAGTTGGCGGAGCTAGAACGCTTGCGCGACCGCATCGCCGCCGAAGCCGGCGCGCCGGACTATCTGCTCGCGTTCGCCGGCGGCGGCAGCGGGCGGCCGATGCCGGTACAGGACATCAGCGAACAGGACTGGCGCTCCAGCCTGGACCACAACCTCAGCTCGACCTTCTTCACCGTCAAGAGCTTCCTGCCCGGCATGCTCGAACGCGGCAGCGGCGCGATCCTGACCATGGCCTCGGCCGGCGGCCGCATCGCTTCCGGCGCGCCGGCGGGTTACGGCGCGGCCAAAGCCGGCGGCGTCATGCTCAGCCGCCATCTCGCGCACGAGCTCGGCCCGCAAGGGATCCGGGTGAATTGCATTTCGCCCTCGGCGGTGTTGACCGAGCGCACCCGCAACACCATCCCGTCCGAGCGCCAGCGGGACATGCGCGCCGGCTTTCCGCTGGGCCGCTTGGGCGAGCCGGAGGACATCGCCTCGGCCGCGTTGTTCCTGCTGTCGGACGCCTCGTCCTGGATCACCGGCGTGGTGTTGGACGTGGCCGGCGGGCGCGTGATGTTGTGAACCGACAACACGGCGCGCGATCCCGAGCCGAATCGCGCGGTCGCATCCCATCATCGCCACGCGCATCGGCGATCGATGGCGCACTCGCACGCAGCGCCAGGATTCAAAGCCTCGGCGCGAAATACAGCGCCATTCCCACGCCCGCCTGCCAATCGACGCTATCCGCATCCAGTCCGCGCAGGAACGACACGTCGAACTGCAAGCGTGGCGTCGCCGCCCAGGTCAGACCACCGCCCGCCACGCGCTGGCGCTGGGCGCCGCTACCGATGCCGGCTTCGACATAGCCGGCGACCCGTTCGGACACCTTGAATCCATAGCTCGGCGAGAACAGCCAGCCATCGCCGTCGCCCCAACTGCGGTCCAGGTACAAAGCGACGCTGCGATCGTTCAGCAGGTCCCACGCCGCGGTGATGCCCAAATCGTAAACATGGCCGCCATCGCCCACAGGGGCTTGGCCGACAGGCAGCGACGCGGTCGCCAGCACGCCTACGGAAAAGGCATCGCCGCCTGTGCTGGGCACCCATTTCAGGCCGAGCCGGCCATCGCCGCCGCCGTGTTGGCTGGTGCGCGCACCGAGGCCGCGCCGACGCACGCCGCCGTAGCTGTCCGCACCCAGTTGCAGTTCGACGGTTTCGGCCAGCCCGAAACGCAGCAAGGTGTCGGCGACCCAGGTACGCGTGCGCACCCCCTCGCTGTCGTCCCAGCTGGCGTCGGGCAATCCCTGTTCCCAGGCGATGCCGCCGCGCGGCAGGGTATCGGTTCCGAAGGCGATGCCCGGGCGGTCGAAGCCGGGCGCATCGTCGGCCCGGACCGGCGCAGCGACGGCGAGGCCCAGGAGGCACCAAGCGCTGGCCAGCATGAGGTCGAAGCGCTTCATCGCGGCTCGATGACCAAGTCGTAGCGGATGTTGCCCTTATAACACCCGCGGCACCGACCGCCACCGGGCCTATCCTGAAGATCGCAACGAAACAGGCGTGTATCAGGCCGCCTATCGGAGCATCGAGCGCCACACCGATAGCGCCTACGCAGCGCGAGCGGATGCGCTAGCCATCGGCGCAAGCGCCGCCCTGTCGATCGCAGGCGGGACCGCGCGCTCATCCGTCCGCGGTAATGCGGACAGGGCCGGGCGCCCCGTCCCCACCTTCGCCAGAGCCACGCCACATCGGCGCCCACCGCGGGCGAGCGCGACCATCATCGCCCTGCGCACAGGCCGGCGGATCCGCAACGAAAACGGGCGGCCAGCGGCCGCCCGTTCAAGCTGCGTGCGCGCCTGAGTTCAGTTGCTCTTGCAGTCCGCGCAGGCGCCGCGGGCATCCATGCGATTGCGCGCGGCATCGCGCTCCTCGCGCATCTGCGCGACGGTCTTGCAGACGCGCTCCTTGCGCGTGCTGCCCAGGATCGGGCGGCGCTCGCAGACCATGCGCTCGTCGTCGGTCTGGTTGATCGCCGCTTCGATCCACTCCAGCGCATTGAAGACTTCGGTCTTCTGCGCTTCGTTGAGATCGTTGGTGGATTGCTTGCCGTCGAGCAGGCGCAGCACTTCGCCCTGCTTGTTCAGCAGTTGCGAACGGGTGTCGGCGGAGAGGTCCTTGTAGCGGCCGGTGCGCGCTTCGACGCCGCTGCGGATCTCGGCCTGCTGGCTGCGAATGGACTCGACCTGCAGCACGTTGCGGTCGACCGAAGCGAACGCCAGCGGCGCCGCCAGCAAGCCGCCTAGGATGAGGGCCATCATTGCTTTCTTCATCGACATGGGTACGGTCCGTGGGCTTTCGGGGCCACCGAACATACTTTGCCGAATCTGCCGTGTCGACTGCCTACAGGCACATTTTTTCAGTTATGCGCCGAGTCGAATATGCGCGTAGCCGCACCGGTTGGGGCCGCTCTATTCGGCCCCGGGAGAGACGTGCAGGAGGCGCCAGGCCCGCCTGCACGCAGTCGGCATCAACGCCGATTCTGAACGTCGGCCCGGTCCAGCTCGTCGCGAGCGGCCTCGCGGGCCTCGCGCTCTTGCGCCACGGTCCGGCAGACCCGGGTAATGCGGGTGCTGCCGATGGTTTTCTCGCGCTTGCAGACCATGCGCTCGTCCTCGGCGTTGTTGATCGCGGCTTCGATCCACTCCAGGCGGTTGAACACCTGCACCTGCTGTTCCTGGCTCAGGTCGCCGGAGCTGTTCTTGCCTTCGATCATGGCCAGGACTTCGGCCTGCTTGGACAACAGCTCGCTGCGGGTGCTCGCCGGCATGTCCTTGTAGCGCCCGCGCTGGGCGATCACGTCGTCGTGGATCTGCTTTTGCTGAGCGGTGATGGCCGAGATCGCCAACGGCGGACGGGGCGCCACGTCACTCGCGGCCGCAGCCGTGGACGCCAGTAATACCGCCGCAAAAATCAAACCACGCATGAACTTCGCTCCCCGCGCACCCGGTTATTCGGAACGAATCACGCTAGCGGGCTTACCAGCCGCTGTCGATTGGCAATATTTACGCAAAAACAGTGGATTGAACGCACAAGAATCGGGCAGACACGCGACGCCGGAGCGCTCGCCCGTCGCCCCAGGTCCGCTTCAGATTTCCTGGCCGCCGACCTGACGCGGGCGCCGATCCAGGTTGCGGTTCGCGCTTTCCTTTGCCTTGCGCTCGTCGGCCACCGTGCGGCAGGTGCGCACCATGCGATTGCTGCCCAGGGTTCGCTCGAGCCGGCAGATCATGCGCTCTTCTTCGGTGTCGTTGACGGCGGCTTCGATCCATTCCAGGCGATTGAACACTTCCACCTGCTCGCGCCGGCTGAGATCGGCCGTGCTGGCCTTGTCTTCCACCAGACTCAGGATCTCGACCTGCTTGGACAACAGTTCGGCGCGGGTCGCCAAGGGCAACTGGCCGTAGCGGCCGCGGCGGGCGACGTCGTCGGCGCGGATCTGCTTTTGCTGCTCCACGATCGCCAGGATCGGCAGCGGCGGAGGCGACTGCGCCTGCTCGCCGGCGACGGCGGTGGACGCCGCCCACAGTAAGGTCCAACTGGCCAATGCACGCATCGCCGTCCCCGAAGTCGGTGCCCACAGCCGGGCTGCGCCCACTTTAGCGATGCCGACGGCGGCGGTCGATGGTCTGGCGCCGTTCGCGCGCAGCCCCGGCCCGCGAGGCCCCGATCGGACAGACCTGGCCCGGCGCTCGCGCTGCGCCACTACGGACCGGATACCAGTCGCGAGTAACGAGTTGTCAGTAACGAGCAACCAGTGGCTGGCCACTCGTTACTCGTTACAGGCTCTACTGCCGCACTTCGCGATTATCCAAGCGATCGCGGGTGGCTTCGCGCTCGGCGCGCATCTGGCCGGCGGTCTTGCACACGCGCTCCTTGCGGGTGCTGCCCAGCACCGGGCGGCGCTCGCAGATCATGCGCTCGTCGTCGGCCTTGTTGATGGCCGCCTCGATCCATTCCAGGGTGTTGAAGACGTCCGTCTTCTGGTCTTCGTTGAGGTCCTGGGTCGACTGCTTGCCCTGCATCAGCTGGAACAGGTGATCCTGCTTGGCCAGCAATTCGCCGCGGGTGCCCACCGACATGTCCTTGTAACGGCCGTTGCCGGCCTGGACCGCGGTGCGGATTTCGGTCTGCTGGGAACGGATCGATTCGAACTGCAGCACGCCGCGATCGACCGACGCGAACGCGACCGGGGCCATCAGCAACAGCGACAAGGCCCAAACACGGAACTTCATGGCTCGACTCCTGGGGTACGGATAGCTGGATTGCGAGCGACCGACGTTACGCGCGCAAAATGTGAGCTTCAACCTTAATCGAACGCCGGCACAGCGTCGGATCGGGCATGCCGATTCCGACTAAAACCTAATATCGTCATGGGCTTAGCGCTAAGGACATCGGCGCCCGAGGCGCAGGACCGGCGCCCCCTGAGCGCCACGCCGATGCGATCAACCGTGCCCGACCTGCGCCGAACCGTGGCCGGCAGGCGGGCGCCGCTGCGTGGGCCAGGCCAGGAAACGACCGGCCCGACCTGGCCCGCATTCAGGACCCACCGGCGTCGGCCACGGCCCTGAGGAGCCCTCGGGCAGCGCCGGCCATCCCCGCTAGGACGGCCAGACCGCCCCGCCCGGGTCGAACTCGGCGGTGCGCCGTTCGGCCGCGCGCCAGCCGAAGCCGCAGACCGCCAGCGGACCTTCCTGCAGCGGGTCCAGGCCGAACGCGCGCTCGATGTCGACCTCGTTGATCGCGCAGGTCACGAACGCGCCCAAGCCCAGCTCGGTCGCGCTCAGGTACAGGGTCTGCGAAAGGTGGCCGCTGTCCAGCACCAGCGCGCGGTAGGCCTTGGCATGGTGGCGGTACTTCCAGAAGCAGCGCGCGTAACGCGGCGTCAGCACCGCCAGCGCGTGCGCATCGGCGAACCAGTGCTGGCCGGCGAGCGCGCGCAAGGCGAATGCCGACAGCGCTTCGTCCGGCGCCGGCAAGGGCTCCAGCGCGTGCGCGACCGGGTGGTAGTGATACAGCCCGGGCGTCACGTCCTCGACGTTTTGCACGACCAGATAGGCCTCGGTGGGGTGCAGGCCGCCGGCCGAGGGCGTGTGCTTTTTCAGGAAAACCGCGTCGTCGTGGGTGCGCAGCTGGGCCTGGGCGGCGAACGTGCGTTGCAACATGTGCGCGAACAGGACCTGCGGCAACGGCCGTTCACGATCGAAATTTCGGCAGGTGGCGCGACGCGCGAGCAAGGCGTCGAACGCGTCGGGCGCGATTTCCGGCAAGGCGATGCGCGACTGCGGCGCGACCCGTTCGTGCACCGGCGGCGGCGGCGCGCCGAGTTTGTCGAGCAGGCCGGACACGGTGGTCATGTCCTTGGCCTCCATGTCGGCGACGCCGTCCACGCCGTCCCAGCGCGCCTGCCGATGCAGCAGCGCCGACGCCGGCCACCAATGGCCATCGCGCACGGCCTGATCGCGCGCGCGGTGCGCGCCATCGGCCGCGTCCTCATCGATCAGCAGGCCGACCTCGAGCAAACGCGCCAAGGCGTCGGCCGGCGCCGCGGCCAACGTCTCGGCCGAACTCCACTCGCCCGGACTGACGCCGCCCAGCAATTCGCGCTCGTCGGCGTCGATCTCGACTTCGCCCTCCAGATGCGCCGCCAGGGCCAGCCAACGTCGGCTGCGCCGCAGTCCGGCGCCGCCGCTGAGCAGGGATCGCAGATCGAAGCCGATCTCCTCGCGCGGTTCCAGGAACACCACCGCGCATCGCCGCACCCGCATATTCAGCTCCCGCGCCGCATTTTTTACGGAGTTTGAGGTTGTCCCGTACGTGGGACAAGGATAGATTCGTCGCCTATCGGGGCCGCAACAGGCTCTGCTAGGGGGAGTACCGATGGGCAACGACAACACCAAGGGGCATCCGCCTCTGGATCCGAAGGTCGCCGACAAGCTGCTCGACAAGCTCGGCAACGACGATCATTTCCGCGAACTGTTCGTTCAGGATCCGGCGGCCGCGCTGGGCCGGGTCGGGCTGGCGCCCGCACAGACCAAGGCCGCGCTATCGGACACGAGCTGCATGATGGTGGCGAATATCGCCCCCAAGGAAGAAATCCAGGCCTCGCGGGACGAGCTGCGCAGCTACCTGACGTCGCAGGACACCCACACGGTGGTTCACTGCTTCGAAGCGGGCAGCGTCGCGTCCAGCCTGCGCATCAAGTAAGGCGGCAAGGTCTCGCTCGCCCAGGCGCGGCGGAAGGCTTCGGCTTCCCGTCGCGCTTCGTCCGGGCGACCGAGACTGACCAGGCGTTCGGCCGCGTCCAGCGGCGCCAGGCTGGCGTCGGCCACGCTCATCGACTGCAGGGCCTGACCGCCCAACGGTTCGATATAGGCCAGGCCGCGGTGCGCGGCCAGCCAGCGGTCCTGCTTCAGCGCTTCCTCGGCCTTGCCGGCGTCGCGCAGCGCGTCGCGCAAGGCGACGCGCAACTGGAACGGCTCGCTGCCGTCGACTTCGCGCGACAGCAGCGCAACCGCCTCGGCGGGCTTGCCGGACAGCCGCAGCTGTTCGGCCTTGGCCACGCTCAGCAACTTGATCGCGCCGGCATGGCCGGACTCCTCGGCCATCGCGCTCAACTTCGGCAGCAGGCGCTCGCCGATCGCGCGATCGCCGCTGCGCTGGCCCAGCCGCACCGCGGCCAGGGCCATCACCAATAGATCGTCGCGGTCGGCCTGGCCGGCCGGGTTGGCGGCGTCGGCGACGATCGCATCGGCGAGCGCGGCGATCTTGGCCGGCGGCACCGATTGGGGATCGCGCAGCAGATCGGTCCAGTAGTCGGCGATCGCGAACGGATAGCGCAACAGCGGGTTGGCGTCGCGCGCGGCCGCGGCGGCGCGGTCGGCGCTGCGCTGGGCGTCGCCGAGGCGGCCTTGGTCCAACGGAATCGAGATGCGTTCGAACTCGTTGACCAGCGCGCCCAGGCTGCGGTCGTTGGCGGGCAGCGCGGCCAGGACCTTCTCGGCCTCGGGATAGCGGCGCAGGGTCGCCAGCGCGGCGGCGTGGCGGCGGGTGGGCGGATATTGGCCGGCGGTTTCGGCCTGCTTGAAGCTTTCCAGCGCCTGCGCCGGGCGCTCCTGGGCCAGGTAGACGCGGCCCTTGAGCTCCATGGCGATGTCGCGCAGAGCGTTCTGCGGCGCGGCGAACGCCTGCGCGCCGCGCAGCGCGGCGTCGTAGCGGCCGGACGTGAAATCGAACCAGGCCAAGCGGCTCTGGCCGGCGTAGTAGTCCGGATACAGGCCGGCCAGCAGCTTCCACTTGGGCGCGGCGCGGCGCGAGGGCTGCGGGCCGAATTCGGCCGCCCAGGCGTCCAGGTACAAGGCGTCGCGCGCGGGCAGGTGCTCGCGCAGGGCCAGCGCGCGCTTGAGCGAGGGCTGGGCGGCCGCGTTGTCGGCGTTGCTCACATACACGCGCATCACGCCCATGTGGGCGAGGGCGAAGTTCGGGTCCAGCTCCAGCGCGCGCTGGAAGTACTGCAGCGCTTCCGGGAACTGGCGCTTGGCGTAGGCCTTGGTGCCCAGCGCGTAGGCACGCAGGGCGTCGAGATTCTTGGTGGTCACCTGCGGCAACGGCGCGGAGTCGTTGTCGATCGACTTCAGCGCCTCGCCCAACTTGTTGCGCAAGCTGGCGGTGACCTGATCGATCGAGGACAGCGCCGAGCCGGCGCCGACGCCGTCGACGGACTCGGCGTAGACCGTCGTCTGAGTATGCGGATCGACCACCTCGGCGCTCACCCGCACGCGGCCGCCGACTTCGGCCACCGTCGGCAGGATCACCGCGCGCGCGCCGTCGCGCAGCGCGATCTCGGAGGCGACCGAACGATCGAGGAAGGTGTCGGACTTGCGCTGCATGCGCGCCAGGGTGTCGCGCGCCTTGAGGTCGGACAGCACGTTGACGTAGCGCGACTGCTCCAGGCTGATCCGGAACGCCTGCTCCAGCGAATCGTCGAGCACGCTCTGGCCGGTGAGGTTGCGCAGGTCGCCCACCACCACCCAGTCGCGCTCGTTGAAGGCGATCGCCGGCTGCGGCTTGGTCACGAACCACACGCCCACGCCGATCGCGGCCAACACCGCGACCTCGGCCGCGAGCGCGGCCGGGCGCCGCCACAGCGGCACGTCGCGCCAGGCCTTGGGCGAGTTCGGCGGCGCGCGCAACGGCGCGATGCCGGGCTCGCCGACTTCGTAGATCTCCTGCGAATCGGGCACGCCCTTGAAGCGCCAGCGCCCGTAGGACTTCCACAACAGCTGCTGGCCGCGTTCGCCCAGCTCGCGCGCGGCGCGGTGCGCCAGCGGTTCGGCCACCGCCGACAGCAGGATCTGGCCGGGGCGCGCCATCGCCATCAGGCGACCGGCCATGGGCTTGGCCAGGCCTTCGACTTCCAGCGGCTTGGCGCCGACCTTGACCGCCTCGTCGCTGTTGCGCCAGGTCAGCACCTCGCCCACGTGCAGGCCGGCGCGCGCGAGCAGGGTCTGCTTGCGCTCGCGTCCGATCTCGCGCAGGCTGCGCTCGTAATCCAATGCGAAACCCAGGCCGTCGATCGGGCGTTCGAACAACAGCAACAAGCCGTCGGAACGGTCGATCAGGCGACCGCGCCATTGCTGCTGCAACTGCAGCACCAGGCGGTCGTGTTCGCGGAACAGTTCCGCCGCGGGGCCGTCGCCGAGGCGTTCGACCAGGGTGGTCGAATCGCACAGGTCGGTCAGCAGCAGGGTGCGCAGCTGCGGCGCTTCCGGGTGAGGGCGGTGGGCATCATTCATCGCGACGGCATCCTTGTTCGTTCGCGTGCGCCGGTCAGACCGGTTCCAGGGCCGCGTCTTGCCAATGCACGCGGTTGCCGCCCTTGCGTTTGGCTTGATACAGCGCTTCGTCGGCGCGCGCGTACCAGTCGTTCCAATCCGCGCGCGGGTCGACCATGCAGGCGCCGACGCTGACCGGACAGATGGTCGGCGGCGACTGCGGCATCAACATCAGGTTCTGGGTGGTGGCGACGATGAACTCGGCGAAACGCATCACGTCGTGGGCGTGCCCGGCCGAGACCAGCAGGCAGAATTCGTCGCCGCCCAGGCGGCAGGCGATGTCGTCGGGGCCGGCCACCGAACGCATGATGTTGGCCACGCTCTGCAGCACGCGATCGCCGGCCAGGTGGCCGTGGTCGTCGTTGACCTGCTTGAAGCGGTCGCAGTCCACCAGCACCAGGCCCAGGGTCTGCGGCATGCCCAGCGCGCGCGCTTCCTGCAGGTGCAGGGTGAGGCCGCGGCGGTTGTACAGGCCGGTGAGCTCGTCGGTGCGGACCAACTCTTCGGTCTGATTGAGTTGGTGGGTGGTCGCGTACAGGCTGTCGAGGGCGGCCTCGAGATCCTGGTTGCGACGGCGCAGGCGCCGGATCAGGCCCTGCTCGTTGAGCACCACGCGCATGATCGCGCGGCGCAGGAAATGGCAGACCAGACCGGCGTTGCGGTCGACCAGGCGCTGGAATTCCTCGTGACGCAGTTCGATCAACAGGCCGGGGCCGGCGACGATGGCGTCGGCGCTGCGCGCGTGATCGCCGATCAGCAGGCCGAGTTCGCCGAAGAATTCGCGCGGGCCGAGGCGCTTGGTGACCAGGTCGTCGCCGAAGTCGAGATCGATCGCGCCGCGCGCGACCACGAACATGGTGGTGCCCAGTTCGCCGCGACGGAACAGCACCTGGCCGGCCTCGACGTGACGCGGGCGACCCAGTTCGGCGAACAGTTCGAATTCCGCTTGGCTAAGCGCTGCCGTCGCCGCTTCGTTAGGCGCCGGTATCGGATCCGAATTGAACTGACCGCCCGTCATGGTCGGCGCAGCACCATCGCGATTCATCCCACGACCCCCGGATCCCCGGCTCCTTCAGAGGCTGGAGAGGCAGGATAGCACCTCACCTGAACAGCAAACGTCCTGGCCAGGGGAAGTCGGTCACCGCGCGCGTCGCCGGTCGGGCCGGGCGCGGGCCACCGTGCCCATCGGGTAGACCCCGATCGCCGGATTAAGCCGGACCCGCCGCCGCGACGCGCCCGGCCCCCTCGCCGGTCGCGCCGCGCGGCCGCATTCAGGCGGCGACCTTGTCCTGCTGGAACTGCTCTTCCTCGGTCGAGCCCTTGAGCGCGACGGTCGAGGACTGCCCGCCCTGGATGGTCTGGGTGACCGCGTCGAAATAGCCGGTACCGACCTCGCGCTGGTGCTTGACCGCGGTGAAGCCCTTTTCGGCGGCGGCGAACTCGGCCTCCTGCAGCTCCACGAAGGCGCTCATCTGACGACGCGCGTAGCCGTGGGCGAGGTTGAACATGCCGTAGTTCAGGCTGTGGAAGCCGGCCAGGGTGATGAACTGGAACTTGTAGCCGTAGCCGGCGATCTCCTTCTGGAACTTGGCGATCGTGGCGTCGTCCAGGTTCTTCTTCCAGTTGAAGCTGGGCGAGCAGTTGTAGGCCAGCAGCTTGCCCGGGAACTTGGCGTGGATGGCTTCGGCGAACTTGCGCGCGAACTCCAGATCCGGCTTGCCGGTCTCGCACCAGACCAGGTCGGCATAGGGCGCGTAAGCCAGGCCGCGGCTGATCGCCTGGTCCAGGCCGTTACGGGTCTTGTAGAAACCCTCGTTGGTGCGCTCGCCGGTGGTGAAGGGCTGATCGTTGGGATCGATATCGGCGGTGAGCAGGTCGGCCGCTTCGGCGTCGGTGCGCGCCACGATCAGGGTCGGCACGCCCATCACGTCGGCGGCCAGGCGCGCGGCGACCAGCTTCTCGACCGCCTCGCGGGTCGGCACCAGGACCTTGCCGCCCATATGGCCGCACTTCTTGACCGAAGCCAGCTGGTCCTCGAAATGCACGCCCGAGGCGCCGGCCTCGATCATGCCCTTCATCAGTTCGAAGGCGTTGAGCACGCCGCCGAAGCCGGCTTCGGCATCGGCCACGATCGGCTGCAGGAAGTCGATGTCGCCGGTGCCCTCCGCGCACTGGATCTGATCGGCGCGCAGCAGGGTGTTGTTGATGCGGCGCACGACCTGCGGCACCGAGTTGGCCGGGTACAGCGACTGGTCGGGGTACATCTCGCCGGCGATGTTGGCGTCGGCGGCGACCTGCCAGCCCGACAGGTAGATCGCCTTGAGGCCGGCCTTGACCTGCTGCATGGCCTGGTTGCCGGTCAGCGCGCCCAGCGCGTTGACGAAGTCCTCGGTGTGGAGCGAGTTCCACAGCTTGGCGGCGCCGAGCTTGGCGATGCTGTGCTCGACCGGGACCGTGCCGCGCAGCCGCACCACGTCCTCGGCCGAATACGGCCGGGTGATGCCGGCCCAGCGCGGATTGCTGGCCCAGTCGTTGCGGAGTTGCTCGGCGGTCGGCAGGTGGCTCATGACTTCGTTCCTTGCGTATGGGTCGTGGGGTGAGGCGCGAGTAAGGGTGGGACGCGGTAGGTGGAGCTAGGCGAGGCAAGTTGCTTTCTGTGGGAGCGACGTAAGCCGCGATCGCCCTCCGGTGCAGTTGCGTCGGCGGGCGGAACTCAATCGCGGCTTACGCCGCGCCCACAGACGCCGCCAAGTCGGGCAAGCGGCTCAGTCGATGCGTTGATAAGCCGGCAGGGTCAAGAACTCCTCCAGCGTGTCGGCGTGGGTGAGCTGGTCGAGCATCGCGATCGCCTCGCCCAGGCGCTGCGCGCCGGGCAGGTTCATGCGCTCGGCGAGCTTGCTGGGCAGACCGATCAGGGCGCGTTCGAGCAGGGCGAAATCGACCGGCGTGCCGTCGTCCAGGTGCAGGCCGGAGGCGTGCAGCCACTGCCACAACTGGGTGCGCGCGATCTCGGCGGTGGCCGCGTCCTCCATCAGCCAATGGATCGGCACGCAGCCGTTGCCGTCCAGCCAGGCGGCCAGATAGCGCACGCAGACCTCGACGTTGCCCTCGAAGCCGGCGCGCGTGATCGTGCCCAGCGAGGGCTTGATCAGATCGTCGCGGATCACCAGCACGTCGTCGCGCAGCACGTGCTGCTGATGCGGGCCGGGCATGCGCTCGTCGAAGATGCGCATCGCCAGCGGAATCAGCGCCGGATGCGCGACCCAGGTGCCGTCGTGGCCGGCGGTGACCTCGCGCAGCTTGTCGGCGCGCACCTTGGCCAGCGCGGCCTCGTTGGCGGCCTCGTCGCCGCTGATCGGAATCTGCGCGGCCATGCCGCCCATCGCGTGCGCGCCGCGCTTGTGGCAGGTCTGGATCAGCAGTTCCGAATACGCACGCAGGAACGGCTGCAGCATCGTCACCTGGCCGCGCTCGGGCAGGACCTTGTCGCGATGCGCGCGGAAGGTCTTGAGGTAGGAGAACACGTAGTCCCAGCGGCCGCAGTTGAGGCCGGCGATGCGCGTGCGCAGCGCATGCAGGATCTCGTCCATCTCGAACACCGCCGGCAGGGTCTCGATCAGCACCGTGACCTTGATCTGGCCGGCGCTCAGGCCCAGCGCCTGCTCGACGCGGTCCAGCGCCTCGTTCCACAGCTGCGCCTCTTCCATCGACTGCAGCTTGGGCAGGTAGAAATAGGGTCCGCGATCCTTCGCGGCCAGCGCCTGCGCATTGTGGAAAGCGAACAGGCCCAGGTCGAACAGGCTGGCGGAGATCGGCGCGCCGTCGATCAGCAGGTGCTTCTCGTCCAGGTGCCAGCCGCGCGGCCGCACCATCAGCACCGCCTGCTGCTCGAAGGGCTTGAGGGTGTAGTGCTTGCTGCCGTCCGGCGCCATCCAGTCCAGGGTGCCGGCCACAGCCTTCCTCAGCGCGCGCTGGCCGGTCAGCAGGTTGGACCAGGTCGGCGCGGTGCTGTCCTCGAAGTCGGCCATGAAGACCTTGGCGCCCGAGTTGAGGGCGTTGATGACCATCTTCGGATCGACCGGGCCGGTGATCTCGACGCGGCGGTCCAGCAGCGCCGCCGGCAGCGGCGCGACCCGCCACTGGCCGCTGCGGATCGCGGCGGTGTCGGCACGGAAATCCGGCAGGCCGCCGGCGTCGAAGAACGCCTGGCGCTCGCGGCGCGCGGCCAGGCGGGCCTGGCGAGCCGGTTCGAAGCGGCGGTGCAGGTCGGCCAGGAAGGCCAGAGCCGCGGGCGTGAGCAGCTGCTCCTGCCCGGCCAGGCTGGCCGTCAACTCGATCCCGTGCGTCTCCTGGCGTTGCGCCATCACTGCCGACATGCCCTGCTCCTACGCCTCTAGCGTGTTTCGTTAGGGCTCCGACCATGCGCTGGCGTCTTGTATTTGACAATCAAGTTTTTTCAATGCATATCATTTGAAAAACTTATATATGTCTTCCCAGTGACCACGAAGCGTGCCGCCAGCCCCCGTTTTGCGTACAAGGGCGACCGCCTGAAGCCGCTGCGGGCGTTCTGCCAGACCGCCCGCCTGGGCTCGGTCTCACGCGCGGCTGAGGCGCTCTACCTCAGCCAGCCGGCGGTGACCCTACAACTGCAGGCCTTGGAGCGCGATCTGGGGGTGCGCCTGCTCGAGCGCAGCGGCCGCCGGCTCAGCCTGACCCGCGAGGGCCAGGAGCTGTACGAACTCGCGCGCCCGCTGGTCGAGGGCCTGGACGGCCTGGACGGGGCGTTTCGCGAGCGCGTGCGCGGGCTGGACGGCGGCGAGCTCAACGTCGCCGCCGGCAGCTCGACCATCCTGTACCTGCTGCCCAGGATCGTCGAAGCCTTCCGCGCCGCCCATCCGGACGTGCGCCTGAGCCTGCACAACGTCACCGGCGCCGGCGGTCTGGACCTGCTGCGCTCGGACGCGGTCGATCTGGCGGTGGGCTCGATGCTGGACGTGCCCGGCGACCTCAGCTACGCCCCGGTCTACCGCTTCGAGCCCATGCTGATCACCCCGCGCGACCACCCGCTCGCGCTCAAGCCCGACCTCAGCCTGCAGGACCTCTCGCCCTACGGCCTGATCCTGCCGCCGCAGCGCCTGACCACCTACCGCATGGTCGACCTGGTGTTCCAGCAGAACCGGGTGCCGTACACGGTCGCGCTGGAAGTCGGCGGTTGGGAGGTGATCAAGCAGTACGTGGCGATGGGCCTGGGCATCAGCATCGTCACCGCGATCTGCCTGACCGACGCTGACCGCTCGCGCCTGAGCGCGCGCTCGCTGGCCGACTACTTCCCCTCGCGCAGCTACGGCGTGGTGGTGCGCAAGGGCAAATACCTATCGCCGCAGGCGCGCGCGTTCACCGAATTGATCCAGCCGGATCTGTTTTTCCGCGGCGATTACTACGCGACGGGGCAGTCGGATCGTTGAGGGCCCCGGGCCGCGCACGCGGTTGCGGCATCGCGACGATGCGGTTCGCCTGCGGCTCACCGCATCCTACGGTCGAGGCGAATAGCGCTGGCGTTCGAGCCGCGCTCTAAAGTCAGCGGGCCCCGCCTTCGCGGGGATGACGGGCAACAGTGAGCGCAAGAACGACAGCGACAGCACGATGCAGGGGAACAAGAGGCAAAGGCGCTAGCGCGGCCGCCGCGGCCTGCGAAACCGCTTCGGCAAAAACGCCACCGCCGCCGCCAGTTCCACGAACGCCATCGCGTAGCGCACCGGCGCCACCAGCAAGGCCTTGCCCAAGGCCGCCGCCTGGCCTTCGCGCGACACCGCGGCCAACACCAGCGCCGTGGCCAGAATTTCCGCCGCCACCACTCCGCCCAACCACCACCAGCGCCCGCTGAAAGCCAACCACAGCAGCAGCAGCGGATACGCCAGGCGCTCGGCCGCCATCAGAAACAGCGCCCAGCCGATCGGCCGCCCGTACTCGTGGGTAAGGCGCTCGCCGAACGGCTGCCGATACGCCTCGCGCACCCGCCGCTGCTCGGTCGCCACGCGCGGGCGCGGGCGCAGCCAGCGCCGCCAGGCCTTGAACGGCGTCAGCAACAGCCCGTTGAACTCGCGACAGCCGCGCAGGAACGCGGCGGCCTGGCGGAAGCTCTGCCGCGGCAGACGATCCAGCGGCGGCTGCTCGGTATGCGCCAGCGCGCCGAACAACTGCACGTTGCGATAGCCCTCCTGCGCCAGCGCCAGGGCGATGAACACATCCTCCGCGCCGTCGAGCTGATCGCCATGGACCGGCTCGTAGCGATCGAACAGATCCTTGATGTAGCGCCGGCGATAGGCGATCGCATTGCCGCGCGGCACCACCACGCCGCCGAACAGCGCCATCTGGCCGCGGTTGATGAAACACTGCTGCAGCAGACAACTGGTTTCGCGATGGACGTCGCCCAGCCATTGCAGACCGCGCCGCAACCGGCCGCGACGCGCGCGCGGATCGCGATAAGCCTCGCCGTGCAGCCAACGCTGGAACGCCGGCGAACGCTCCAGCGCGCGCCGGTGCTCGCCGCGCATCGGCTGCACCACGCCGCAGACGCTGGCGATACCGACGCCTTCGTAGAGCTCGCGCACGCAGCGCTCGATGTAGTCCGCCGAATGCAGCAGAGTGTCGCCGTCGAGCACGAACTCGACATCGGCGTCGGATTCGCGCGCCTGGCGCTTGATCGTGGGCCCGCGTCCGATCGACCACATGCGTTCGATCACGCGCAGGGACAAACCGTTGGCGGCGGCGAACTCGCGGGCGATCGCGGCGGTGCCGTCGCGCTCGATGCCGCCGTCGTCGACCAGTACCACGCTGCGCGGTTGCAGGGTCTGGGCCAGCAGGGCCGCCAGGCAATGGGCGATGTCGTGCTGCTGCAGGCGCGCGGGAATCACCACGTCGACCACCGCCTGACGCCAGTCTTCCACCGGCGTGGGTACGGTCTCTTCGGCGCCGCGCCACAGCCCGACCGCACTAAGCAGACCGTTGGGGCTAAGCGCGAACCAAGGCAAGGCGGGCACCGGCCACCTCCCGCACGCGGACGCGGACCGCGCCCGACAACTCCGCATGCGCGGCGATCGTGGCCTCCGCCACTCCCCCTAGCGACATCCTGCCCGGCACGACCGACCTCCTGCCTGATCGGGAACCCGCGCCACCCCCCGCGACGCGCAGCCCCGTAACGAAGCTACACGCAAAACGCGGGCGAAACTGGCCGCCGATCCGGCCTGGGTGTCGCGCCCGATCGCCGGCTCGACCAGTCGTGTGCAGTTTTAGCGCAGCGAGTGCGCTTACGGCGTGCCGTGGTGCTTGCCCTGCCAGGGCCGGTACCAGGCCCGGATCCGCGCCAGATCGGCGTTCATGTCCTCGCCCAGCCAGAACGGCTCGCCGATGCCGATGACCTTGTCGGGGTAATGAAAATACGCCGGCAGCACCGGCACATCGGCGGCCTTGGCGATCTTCCAGAAGCCCGCCTTCCAGCGGTCCACCGGCTTGCGCGTGCCCTCCGGCGCCAGCCCGAACCAGAACCGCTCGGCGTTGCGGATCATCGCCGCGGCCTGTTCGACCACGCCGTGGGCGGCGCTGCGGTCGACCGGGATCACGCCCAGGTAGCGCAGCAGCGCACCCAGCAGCGGCACCTTGAACAGCGAATCCTTGCCCAGGATCTTGATGTCCAGCCCCATCGCGGCCTTGGCCGCGAAGCCCCAGACGCCGTCCCAGTTGGACGAATGCGGCGCGCCGATCAGCACCAGCTTGGGAATGTCGGGGAAAGCCCCGACCATGCGCCAGCCGCCCAGCCGCAGCACGCTGCGGCCGATCCAGCGGGTCAGGCGGTTGGAGCGCACCCGCGGTGCGTTCGGCGGCAGCGGCAGCACTACGTCGTCGGCGGTCGTCGGCATGCGGTCTCCGTCAGTCCCAATCGCGCGTGGCGCGGCCGCGCTTGACCGTGCTGCGCTCGCGCTTGGCCCCCAGCCGGCGTTCTTTCGAGGCGCGGCTGGGGCGGGTGGCGATGCGCGGCTTGGGCGCGTGCAGGCCGCTTTCGATGAAGGCGGCCAGGCGCTCGCGGGCATCGTCGCGGTTGCGCTCCTGGGTGCGGAAACGCTGCGCGCTGATCACCAGCACGCCGTCGCCGGTCACGCGGCGGTCGCGCTTGGCGAGCAGGCGCTCGCGCACCGGCTCGGGCAGCGACGGCGACTGCGCCACGTCGAAGCGCAGCTCCACCGCGGTCGCGACCTTGTTGACGTTTTGCCCGCCGGGCCCGGTCGAACGCACGAAGCGCTCGACCAGTTCCTGCTCGGGTATGGTGATTTCAGGATCGGCCATTGCGTCCCTCCGGCCCCGATTGTAGACGGGAGCGATGATAGTGCGGGCCTGTGGCCGGACGTTGACGCCGCCTGCACCCGCCGCCGACCATGCGGTTCCCATCAAGGAGGATCGCCCCCGATGAAGTCCTATGCCCTCGCCCTGGCCCTGATGCTGGCCTCGCCGCTGGCCGCCCTGGCCGCGCCGCCCAGCGACGCCCAAGTGTCGCGCCTGCTCGAGGTCATGCGCGCGCGCCAGACCGTGGAGACCATGCTGCCGCAGATCGAAGCCTCGCAGCAGCAGATGGCCGAACAGATGATGGCCGGCCGCGAGATCACGCCCGCCGAACGCGAGCGCTTGAACAGCGTGATCGCCCGTTCCAGCGCGCAGCTGCGCAAGGGCCTGGCCTGGGACAAGCTGGAACCGATCTACCGCGACATCTACCGCGACACCTTCGACGGCCAGGACACCGACGCCCTGATCGCGTTCTACGCCAGCCCGACCGGCCAGCGCCTGCTCGACAAGATGCCGGCGCTGATGCAGAACACCATGAGCGCGATGCAGAAACTGGTGGTGCCGATGATGCAGGAACTGCAGCAGGAGATCGAAGCCGAAGCGCGCAACGACGCGGTCAAGCGCAAGAGCGCCGGCGCCGAAACCAAGTAAGCCCGGCCCGCGCCGCGCCTGCCCTCATCCGGCCGGCGCGGCCTGCTCGAACAGCGCCAGCGCCTTGGCCAGCTCGCGGTCCGGCGGCGCGGTGGCGACGATGCGCGCGCCGCTGACCGGATGCAGGAAGGCCAGGCGCTGCGCATGCAGCAGCATGCGATGGATGCCCATCATGCGGAAGGCGCGGTTGTGGCGGCCGTCGCCGTGGCTGGTGTCACCGATCAGGTGATGCGAGACGTGCTTGAGATGACGCCGGATCTGGCGAAAGCGCCCGGTCTCCGGCTGCGCCAGCAGCAGCGCGTAGCGCGAGGTCTCGAAACCGCCGGACGGATGCGCGAGCTCGCAGCTGCCCAGGCGCCGGAAGCGCGTGATCGCGGGCTTCTTCTGCGGCTTGCCCGGCCCGCCGTCCAGCGCGTAGTCGATGGTGAACGCATCCTCCGGCCAGCCGCGGCAGACCGCCAGATAGTCCTTCTCGAACTCGCGCGACATCAGCACCTTGCCCAGCGCCGAGGCCACCTCGCGCTCGAACGCCAACAGCAGGCAGCCGCTGGTGGCGCGGTCCAGGCGGTGGACCAGGAACACCGGCCGCCCGAACTGCTGGCGCAGGCGGTCGGCGACGAAATCGGTCTCGCCGCGCGCCAGCGCGCTGTCGTGCACCATCAGCCCCGCCGGCTTGTCGATGATCGCCAGGCTGTCGTCGGCGTACAGCACCGGCAGTTCGGCGGGCGCCTCCAGGGAACTGTAGGTTTCGGACATGCTCTATGGCACAGGCGGTAGGGAGCTCAGCGGGTATTTTCGTCTATAGCAGCTCCAGCCACACGCTTTCCCCCGGCATCACTTCCAGGACACCCCATGCGATCGTTCCAGCCGCCTTACCGACCGGCCTGGTCTCACCTGGCCTCGGCCCTGACCCTGGCCTGGGCGCTGGCCCTGCCCGCGCGGGCGGCCGAACCCTCGCTCGCGCCACCCAAGGGCGTCGCCGCCGGCCCCTGCGTGGAAGGCATCTGCGAGTACACCCTGGGCAACGGCCTGCGCGTGCTGCTGTTCCCGGACGCCAGCAAACCCACGGTGACGGTCAACCTGACCTACCAGGTCGGCTCCATGCACGAGAACTACGGCGAGACCGGCATGGCCCACCTGCTGGAGCACCTGCTGTTCAAGGGCACGCCGACCCACAGCGACATCCCGGCCGAGATGAAGAAGCGCGGCATCGGCTTCAACGGCACCACCAATGTCGACCGCACCAACTATTACGCCTCGTTCCCGGCCAACGACGACACCCTGCGCTGGCTGCTGGGCATGGAAGCCGACCGCATGGTCAATTCCAACGTCGCCAAGAAGGACCTCGACAGCGAGATGACCGTGGTCCGCAACGAGATGGAGAAGAACGAGAATAGCCCCAACGGCGTGCTCGCCCAGCGCGTGCGGTCCACCGCCTATCTCTGGCACAACTACGGCCACAGCACGATCGGCGCGCGCAGCGATGTCGAAGGCGTGCCGATCGAACGCCTGCAGGCCTTCTACAAAAGCTGGTACCGCCCCGATAACGCGACCCTGATCGTGGCCGGCCGCATCGACCCAGCCAAGACCTTGAACGAGATCGCGCAGGCCTTCGCGCCGGTCGCGCGGCCCAAGACCGGCTTGCGCGCGTTCTACACCGCCGACCCCACCCAGGACGGCGAGCGCAGCGTGACGGTGCGCCGCAGCGGCGATATCCAGTTGGTGATGGCGGCCTACCACGTGCCCGCCGAAACCCACCCCGACAGCGCCGCGCTGGGCCTGCTCGCCAATATTCTGGATTACGTGCCGGGCGGTCGCCTGCACAAGCAGCTGGTCGAAACCAAGCTGGCCGCGGGCGCCAGCGCGGGCGCCGACAGCCTGCGCGATCCGGGCCTGATGACGGCGATGATCGGGCTGCCGCGCGACGGCGATGCGGCCAAGGCCGAGGCCGCGCTGTTGACGCAGCTGGAAAACATCGCCGCCACGCCGATCACCCAAGCCGAGCTCGACGCCGCCAAGCAACGCATCCGCAACGGTTACGAACTGGGCTACACCAACGTCAACGCGGTCGCGCTGGGCCTGTCGGAGGCGATCGCGGCCGGCGACTGGCGCCTGTACTTCCTGCGTCGCGACGCGTTCGAGAAAGTCGGCCTGGACGACGTCAACCGCGTCGCGCGCGACTACCTCAAACCCAGCAACCGCACCCTGGGCCGCTTCGTGCCCACCGACCGCGCCGATCGCGCCGAGATCGCCGCCGCGCCCGCGGCCGCGACCGTGCTGCAGGGCTACACCGGCAAGGCCGCGGTGGCCGCGGGCGAACAGTTCGATCCCACGCCGGCCAACATCCAGGCGCGCACCGAAACCTTCACCCTCGGCGACGGCCTGCGCGTGGCCCTGCTGCCGAAGAAGACCCGCGGCGAAACCGTGGTGTTGAGCGCGCGTTTCCGCTTCGGCGACGCGGATTCGCTCAAGGGCCGCGCGGCCGCCGGCAACGTCGCCGGCTCGCTGATCATGCGCGGCGCCGCCGGGCTCAGCCGCGAGCAGATCGACCAGCGCTTCGAAGCCTTGAAGACCGAGGCCGGCATCGGCGGCGGCCTGCAGAGCGCGAGCATCGGCATGACCACGCGCCGCACCCAGCTCGCCGAGGCGTTGGCGCTGGCGGTGCAGATCCTGCGCAAGCCCGAGTACCCGCAAAGCGAGTTCGAGCAGTTCCGACTGCAGGCGATCACCGGGCTGGAGGCCGCGCGCAAGGAGCCCAGCACCATCGCCGGCATGGCCATGTCGCAGTACTTCGATCCCTGGCCGGAAGGCCACCCGCTGCGCTGGCGCAGCCTGGATCAGTCGATCGCCGACCTGAAGGCGCTCAAGGTCGAGGACCTGCGCGCCTTCCATCGCGATTTCTACGGCAGCGCCGAAGGCGAGATCAGCGTGGTCGGCGATTTCGATCCGGTCGCGCTCAAAGCGCAGTTGCAGAGTCTGTTCCTGGATTGGCGCACGCCGCACGCGTACGCGCCCATCCCCACCCACTACAGCGCGCTCGCCGCGCGACGCGAGCGCTTCGAGACCCCCGACAAGGCCAACGGCGTGCTGCTCGCGCGCGGCAACCTCTCGCTCAACGACCGCGATCCCGACTATCCGGCCCTGATGGTCGCCAATTACATCTTCGGCGGCGGCGGCAAGTCGCGTCTGTACGATCGCATCCGCCAGAAGGACGGACTCAGCTACGGTGTGGGCAGCAACCTCGACGCCGACGCCAGCCGGGTCGGCCGCGACGACGCCGGCAGCCTGCTGATCCAGGCCATCGCCGCGCCGCAAAACCTGGACAAGACCGAGGCGGCCATGCGCGAGGAGTACGCGCGCTGGATCCGCGACGGCGTCGGCGCCGACGAGCTGCGCGATGCGGTCGCCGGCCTGCTGACCCAGCGCGCGCAGGGACGCGAATCCGACGGCGCGATCGCCGGCATCCTGGCCAGCAATCTGTCCCTGGATCGCGACATGGGGTTTCAGGCGGGCATCGACGCGCGCTTGAAGGCGCTGACGCCGGACGAGGTGAATGCGGCGATCCGCAAGCATTTCAAGCCCGGGATGCTCAGCGTGTATATGGCGGGGGATTTCGATGCGGCGGCGAAGCCGGCGGCGGCGGCGGCGGTAGCGAAGCCTTGACCGGCGCTCGCAAGTAAGCGCAAAAGCAAATCCCCCCTAGCCCCCCTTTTGCAAAGGGGGGAACGGCAAGAGCCGTGCGCTTCGCTCGTCTTCCCCCTTTGTAAAAGGGGGATTGAGGGGGATTTGCTTTCCGCCCGGACCGCGTAGCGCCTAAGCGCTACGCCGCGGCCACGCCGCCAGCAGCGCCCACAAACCGCCGATGCCGGCGATCCACGACGAGGCCGGGATCGACCAGAAGCGCGGGCCGCCGGCTTCCAGGCCGTACAGCACCGCCGCCACGATCAACAGGCCGGTGCCCAGGATCGCCGCGACCGTGCGCCGCTGCGCGTCCTTCACCGTGCGCGTGAGTTCGGCCAGGTCCTGCGAACGCATGCGCAGCTCGTGGCCGCCGCTGACCTGCTGGGTCAGCCAGGCGTGCAGCAGGCGCGGCATCTCGGGCGCGTGCGTGACCAGCTCGGGCAGGCGCTTGCGGAATTCCGCGGCCAGGCGCTGCGGGCTGTAGCGTTCGACCAGGATGCGTTGCAGCACCGGCCGCGCCACCGCCCAGATATCGAGCTTGGGATCGAGCAGGCGGCCCACGCCTTCGATGTTGAGCAGGGTCTTCTGCAGCAGGATCAGCTGCGGCTGCAGGGTCAGCTCGTAGCGCTGCGCGGTGCGGAACAGTTTGACCAGCACCTCGGCCAGCGAGATTTCGCTGAGCGGGCGGGTGAAATAGGGCTCGCAGACCGCGCGCGTGGCCGCTTCGAGTTCGTCGATGCGAATATGCGCGGGCATCCAGCCGGCCTGCACGTGCAGCTCGGCGATGCGGCGGTAGTCGCGGTTGAAGATCGCCATGAAGTTCTCGGCGAGGTAGTACTGATCCTCGTCGGACAGCTGGCCCATGATGCCGAAGTCCAGGGCGATGAAGCGCGGGTTGCTCTTGCGCTTGGGATCGCTGTCGACCCAGATGTTGCCGGCGTGGGCGTCGGCATGGAAGAAGTTGTCGCGGAACACCTGGGTGTAGAACACCCGCACGCCCTTGGCCGCCAGCGCGCTGCGGTCGATGCCGGCGGCGTCGAGCGCGGCGATGTCGTCGGACGGAATGCCGTACACGCGCTCCAGGGTCAGTGCGCGCTCGGCGGTATGCGACCAGATCACCTCGGGCACGTAGAGGTCTTCGCTGTCCTTCCAGAACCGGCGCAGCACGCTGGCGTTGGCGCCCTCGCGTTGCAGGTCCAGCTCGGCGGCCAGGGTGCTCTCGATCTCGGCCACGATCTCGCGCGGACGGATCTTGTCGGCGCTGGGATGGGCGCGGTCGACCACGCTGGCGATGGTCTTGAGCAGGGCGATGTCGCCGGCGATCTGCTTCTCGATGTTGGGGCGCAGCACCTTGACCACGACCTCGCGGCCGCCGGGCAGGATCGCCGCGTGCACCTGGGCGATCGAGGCCGAGGCCAGCGGGGTGGTGTCGAAGGCCTCGAAGGCCTCGGCGATGCCGCGCTCCAGGGCGGTCTCGACGATCGCGCGCGCGGCCTCGCCATCGAAGGGTTTGACCCGGTCCTGCAGCAGCGCCAGTTCGATCGCCACGTCCGGCGGCACCAGGTCGCGACGGGTGGACAGGATCTGGCCGAATTTGACGAAGATCGGGCCCAACTCCTGCAGCACCAGACGCAGACGCGCGCCGCGCGACATCGCCGCGATCTCGGCCGAGGCGCGCGGCACGAACGGACGCGCGAGCTTGAGCCAGCGCTCGGCCGGGGTGCCGTCGAGCAGGTCGTCGAGCCGGTAACGCAGCAGGACCCGGCCGATGCGCCAGGCGCGCAGCGCCGACTTCATGCGTCGCTCCGTGCGGCGATGCGCTCGCGCAGGCGCGCGACGCGTACGCTCGCGCGCTCGACGCCGTCGCGCACCGCGTCGACGTCGTCGTGGAAGGCGTTGAGTTCGTCGCGCGCGACCACGTCGCGGGATTCCTCGGTGACGAATTCGGCCGCGTTCTGGGCGAAGGCACCGGCCGCGCCACGTGCGTGGCGCAGCCCGCCGGCGATCGCGTTGGCGATCTGCACGCCCATCACGTCGCCGAACACGCCGGTCAGCGAGCCCTGCCAATCCGGATCGAAGCGCTCGGCCAGGCGCTGCAGGCGGCGGGCGAGATCGGCATCGCCCTCGATGCGCAGCTTGCCCACCGGCGGAGCGTCGTCGTTGCGCAGGAACGGCAGTTGCGAGACCAGGCCCGCCAGGGTGCTGCGCACCGACAGATCGGGTTCGACCGCGGCCTCGACCGGGCCTACCCGCAGGCGGTCGCCTTCGACGCGTACCTGCACCGCCAGCGGCGGCGCTGCCAGATGCAGGGCGACGCGACGACCGTCCAGCGCGCGCAGCGCGTCGCGCGTATCGGGGTCCAGCGCCAGCGCGCGATTGAGCGCGGCTTCCAGCGCGCCGCCTGCGTAGGTCTTCAGTATGGACGGGAACAAGCTATCGGCGGAGGTGTTCATGCCGTCATTGTAGCCCCCGGCCCGGCGGGCCCGAGACGGCGGCGTCCCGGCCCGTGGGCGGGCCGGGACGGGCATGTTCAGCGCCGGCCGATCGGCGGGCTCAGACCTTGCGACCGCGCAGCAGCGAGATGATGGCCAGGATCACGAAGACGACGAACAGGATCCAGGCGATGTTGGTGGCGGCGCCGGCGATGCCGCTGAAGCCCAGGACCGCGGCGACGATGGCGATGATGAAGAAGATGACGGCGTAACTGAGCATGGAGATCTCCTAAGGAGGCCCTGCATCAGGCAGGACCGAGGGTGTGCCCCGATCCTGCTGAGTCGCCGGTGCTCAGGCGGTGACGACGCCCGTTTACGTGCAGGCGGCCTTCAGCCGGGTGAGGCCCTCGTGAAAGCTGACCCGCGGTACGTAGCCGAAATCGCGGGTCGCCGGCGCCATGTCGTACCAGTGCGAGGTCGCCAGCTGTTCGGCCAGGAAGCGCGTCATCGGCGGCTCGCCCTTCAGCGGCAGCGCATGCCACAGGCCTTCGCAGACCGCGCCGATCGCATAGGCGGCGCCGAACGGCAGGGTCTTGTCGACCTGCGGCGCGCCGACCGCGGCGAGCAGCCCGTTGAGGGTCTCGCGCATGGTCTTGGGCTCGCCGTTGCTGATGAAGTAGGCGCGGCCCGCGCAGGCCGCGCCCGGCGCCAGATGATCGAAGGCGTCGAAATGCGCCTGCGCGGCGTTGTCGATGTAGGTGGTGTCGACCTTGTTGTAGCCGTCGCCGACGAAGCGCAGACGGCCGGCCCTGGCGCGCGCGACCAGACGCGGCAGCAACTGGTTGTCGCCCACGCCCCAGATCAGGCGCGGGCGCAGCGCCACGGTCGCCAGCGTGGGCGCGTTCGCGGCCAGCACCGCTTTCTCGGCGATGGTCTTGGTGGTCGCGTACGGGGCCTTGAAGCCTTCGCCGTAGGGCACGTCGTCGGCGGTGCCGCCTTCGACCGGATGGGTCGCGCGGTGGGTGACGCTGGGCGTGGAGGTATAGACCAGGCGCCCGATCGCATGCGTGCGGCAAGCGGCGAGCACGTGCTCGGTACCGACCACGTTGGCCTGGTGATAGCTGTCGTAGCTGCCCCAGGCGCCGGCCTTGGCGGCGTTGTGGAACACCGCATCGCAACCGCGCGCGGCCGCGATCACCGCCTCGCGATCGGCCAGATCGCCCTGGATCTGGATCACGCCCAGCGCGTCCAGGGCCGGATAGTGGCCGCGGTTGTAACTGACGACCTCATAGCCGCGCTCGACCAGGCCGCGGCACAGGGCCTGGCCGAGAAAACCGCCGCCGCCGGTGACCAGTACCCTCATCTCCACGCTCCCTCTTTGGCGGCCCAGATCGCGAGCTTCTCGCGACCGATCTTGGCGTTGTGGCGGATGTCGACCGGAAAGCGCGGATGGCGCAGGAAATCGGCGATATCCGCGGTATGCGCATGCGCCGCGCCGATCGCGCGCAGCGCGCGCTCGATCGCGGGCCAGTCGCGCGCGAGCACGCCCTCGGCCAGCTCCACGCACAGCACCGGCCGTTGCGCGCCGGCGGCGCCTACGCCGACCAGGGCGGTGCGCCGTACCTGCGGGTGGGCGTTGAACACCGGCTCGACCTGTTCGGTGTACAGCGGGCCCCGTGCGGTTTCGACGCGATGGGTCTTGCGGCCGCAGAACCACAAGCGGCCCTGGTCGTCGAAGTAGCCCAGATCGCCCATGCGATGGACCACGCGCTCGCTGCCGTCGTCCAGGGTTTCGCGGATCTTGGCGATGCGGGTCGCGGCTTCGCGATTGAAATAGCTGTCGGTGGCGGTCGGGCCGGCCACGGTGATCTCGCCCACTTCGCCGGCCGCGAGCATGCGCGCGTCCGACCACTGCGCGATCGGCGCGTCGTCGATGGCGATGATGCGGATCTCGTTGGGCGCGACCGCATGGCCGACGCAGGTGCCGGCGCCGGCCTCGGTGGCCGCGCGCGTGGACTGCAGTTCGCGGCCTTCGATCACCGCCACCGGCAGGCACTCGGTGGCGCCGTAGGGCGTCCACAGCTGGGCGTCCTCGGGCAGCAGCGCGCGCAACGCCGCGACCGTATCGGGCGGCACCGGCGCGCCAGCCGAGGTCACGCGCTTGAGACCGGTCAGCGGCGCGCCGTGCTTGACCAGCACCGCCATCAGCGCGGGCGAACCGAACAGCTGGTCGACGCCGTAGCGCGCGATCGCATCGTGCAGCTTGCGCGGATCGGCCTGCGCGGGCCGGGTCGGGTCCATGTCGGGAATGATCGAGGTCAGGCCCAGCGCCGGATCGAACAACGCGAACGGCGGGAAGGTCGGCAGGTCGACGCCGCCGGGCACGATGCCGAAGGCCTGGCCCATCATTTCGATCTGGGCGACGAAATGGCGGTGGCGGTAGACCACGCCCTTGGGCACGCCGGTGGAGCCGCTGGTGAACAGGATCGCGGCGACGTCGTCGGGGCGCGTGTCGGCGAGCTGGCAGCCCGCGCCGGCGCCTTCGCGCTCGACTTCGGCCAGGGTCGCATCGGCGAGCCAGGCGCGGCGACCGGTGGTGATGCGGATGCGCGCGGTCCTGGCCCAACGCAGGATCACCCGCGCGACATGCGCGAGCGGAATGCCGATGAAGGCCTCCGGCAGCGCTTCGTCCAGGCATTGGCGCAGCGCGCGCTTGTCGATGCCCGGGTCCACCAGCACCGGCACCGCGCCGGCCTTGAACAGGGCGAACATCAGCAGGAAAAACTCCGGCGAGGGCCGCACCATGATCACGGTGCGGGTGCCGCGCACGATGCCGCGCTTGGCCAGCCCGGCCGCGATCGCGTCGCTGCGCGCATCGAGTTCGGCGTAGGTCAGGACCTGGTCGTAACGCGGCAGGCCGTTGGCATCGCGCGTGCCGGGGCAGCGCATCGCCACGCGCTCGGGCGCCTCGGCGGCGCGGCGCGGCAGGGAGGCGGCGATGTTGCAGGGCGCGACGGGCGCGCGCGCGGCGGTGTCCGCCGCGGAGGGTTCGTTGCTCATGCGTGGATTGTAGGGGGTCTGGGCGGATCCGAGCCGCCGTATCGCCCCTACAGAAGGCGAGCGCAGCGCACGCCGCCGACGCAATCAGCCGATCGGATGGCCGTCGAGGAAGGCGCGGATCTCCGGCACCAGCACGGCGGCCTTGTCTTCCAGCACGTAGTGGCCGGCGTCCTCGAAAGCGTGCACCTGCGCCTGCGGCAGCGCGTCGGTGAAGCCCTTGAGGAAATGGTGATCGAACACGAAATCGCGCAGCCCCCAGCCGATGAAGGCCGGACGGTCGGCGTACTCGGGCAGCTTGCGGCCCATGGCCTGCACCAGCGGCCAGGCGGCGTCGCCCTCGGCCAGCGGAATGTCCTGCACGAAGCGCGAGGTCGCGATGCGATTGGCCCAGGAGTCGTACGGCGCCAGATAGGCGCGGCGCACCGCGCGCGGCATCGGCGAAACCACGCCCACGCGCGCGGCACTGCCGGCGAAGGCGTTGAGGCCGCGGATCAGGCCGGTGCCGATCGCCGAGTCGCGGCCCAGGCGCAGGCGCTTGGGCAAGGGCTTGGCCGACGGCAACGGAAAGGCGCCGGTGTTGGTGATCACCAGGCGCTTGATCTGATCGGAATGCTTCAGGCCCCAACCGAAACCGATGCCGCCGCCCCAGTCGTGCACCGCCAGGGTGATCGGGCCGTCGATGCGCAGGTACTGCAGCAGGCGTTCGACGTCGTCGATGCGCGACTGCAGGGTGTAGGTGTAGCGGTCGTCGCGCGGCTTGTCGGACAAGCCCATGCCGACATGGTCGGGCACGATGCAGCGGTAGCGATCGCGCAGGCCCAGCACCAGCTTGCGCCAGTAATAGCTCCACGAGGGGTTGCCGTGCAGCATCACCACGACCTCGCCGTCCTTGGGCCCCTGGTCGAGGTAGCTCATCGCGATGCCCGGACGGACCTCGAAACGTTGCGGCTGGAACGGGTAGTCGGGGAGATCGCGGATCGACGTCATCGGTGGCTCGTGCGGCGCCCACGCGAGAGCGCGGGCCGGGCGGACAGGGGCGCCATTATCGGTCGCATTGCGGCGGCGCGGGGGATTTCGGGCGCGAAAAGACCCGATTCGCCTTGCCCTGGGGCAGGAGCGGCGTAAGCCGCGACCCGGCGCCAGCAGCCAAGGCGGTCGCGGCTTACGCCGCTCCTACCCCGAGGCGGAGCTCAGTAGCCCTGCGCGAACTTGCCCCACAGGGCCTCGAAGCGGCCGGCGAAGCTGCGCACCAGCGCGGGGTCGTCGGTCACCACCAGGTTCTCTTCGTTGCCGGTGCTGGCGCTGCGGGTCCAGTTGAAGCTGCCGTTGGCGAGCGTGCGGCCGTCGAACACGGCGAACTTGTGGTGCATGTGGAAGGGGCTGTCGTCGATCCGCACGTTCACGCCCTGCTCGCGCAGGCGGGCGATGTCGCTGCCGTCGTCGTAGCGCTTGTCGTTGTCGGTGAGCAAGCGCACCGTCACCCCGCGCCGGTGGCAATCCAGGATCGCCTCGGTGATGCGGTCGTCGGAGATGGTGTAGACGCAGATGTCCAGGCTGCGGCGCGCGCCGATGCACATCGCGCGCAGCTTGCGCAGGCAGTCGTCGCCGGGGGTGAAATGGGCGCTGGACTCGATGCTGGGCGCGGCCCCGACCACGTCCAGGGTGCGCACCACCTGTTCCAGCCAGCGCAGCGCGTCCAGCGATTCGGCCGGACGCTCCACGATCAGTTCGCGCGCCATGTCGAAGGCGCGGTTGCGCAGGTAACGCACGCGTTCGGGGTCCAGGCGCGCGCCCAATTCGCGCAGCTCGAATTTCTCGTCGTTGTCGAGACGGCGGTCGGCCGCGCTTTCGCGCAATGCGCGGTCCAACTCGCTGTAGTCGACGGTCCCCATCAGCGCGGCGTGCGCTCGTTGAGGCGGTCGGCGAAGTCGGCCAGCGCGCGCTGCAGCTGCAACTGCTGCTCGGTCGCATGCTGGACGTGCGCCGTCGCGACCGCGCCGCGCTCGCCCATGTGCTGGATCGCTTCGACCAGACGCGCCTGCCACTGCGCCTGCTGCTCGGCGCCATCGCCAAGGCGGCCGATCAGCGGCCCCAGCGCGGCCTCGAGCGCGGCGCGCAAGCCGTCCAGCAGCGCCTGCGGATCGGGCTCGGCGGCCGGCGCCGGCGCGGGCGGACGATTCGCGGCGCGCTCCAGCAGGGCCACGATCTGCGGCCAAGGTGCCTCCACCGGCTCGGGTTTCGGCGCCTCGGCCGCCGGCGCCGGCGTGTCCAGCGCGCGCACCCCCTCGACCAGATCGGCCAGCTGCGCGACCACGCGCCCGCCGACGTCGGCGTCGGAGGCGCCCATGGCCTTGTTGCGCAGGAAGTCGCGCTTGATCTGCGCCCAGCGCTCGGCCTGGGCCGCGTCCAGGGTGCCGCGCAACTCGCCCAGCTTGAGCAGATTCTCCTCGGCGCCCGCGGTCAGCAGCTGCGCCTCGCCCAGGTAGTGATCGGCGATCAGCTGCTGCAGCTCGGCCTCGTTCATCACCGGCGAGATCTTCTCGGCCAGCTTGTTCATGTTGCGATAGCTGCCCTGCAGCTTGAACGGCGGTTCGACCCGGTACTGCGCGGCCTGGGCTGCGCTGGCGATGTACTGCTGATTGACCCGGTAGACCACGTCGCGCACCTGCATCAAACGCTGCAGGGTGGCGACGATCTCGTTGATCTCGGCGCCGCCGTAGGCGTGGCTGAGTTCGTTGGCCGAGAACGCGCGGCCGGCGGCCTTGTCGACGAAACGGTACAGGTCGGCCAGCTCGCGCGTGGCCAGCGGCGCCAGCACCGGATTCGAGGTCAGGCTGTTCTCGAGGTAGCTGAGCTTGAATGCGTCCTCCATGCCGCCGAGCACGTCGCCGAGGTTGTAGATGTCGGCGCGGTTGGCCAACATGTCCGGAATCTTGAACACCTCGCCGGACTCGGTGTACGGGTTGCCGGCCATGACCACGCAGAACTTCTTGCCGCGCAGGTCGTAGGTGCGGGTGCGGCCCTTCCACACGCCTTCGATGCGGCGCGTGCCGTCGCACAGCGAGATGAATTTCTGCAGGAACTCGGGATGGGTGTGCTGGATGTCGTCGACATACAGCATCACGTTGTTGCCCATCTCCAAGGCCAGGTTGAGCTTCTCCAGCTCCTGGCGCGAGGTCGCATCCGGCGCGCGCGCCGGATCCAGCGAACGCACCTCGTGGCCCAGCGCGGGGCCGTTGATCTTCATGAAGATCAGGCCCAGGCGGTGCGCCACGTATTCCATCAGCGTGGTTTTGCCGTAGCCGGGCGGCGAGATCATCATCAGCAGACCCATCAGATCGCTGCGCTTGCCCTCGCCTACCGTGCCCATCTGCTTGGCCAGGTTGTCGCCGATCACGCCCAGGTAGACGTCGTTGATGAGCTTGTTGCGCACGAACGAACTCAGCGGGCGCGCCTTGAACTCCGATAGCCGCAGCGCCTCGCGCTCGCGCGCGACGGTTTCCTGGCGCAGGGCCTGGTAGCGGCGCACGCCCGGCAGGAAGCGCTCGCGGTGCGCGCGCAAGCGGGCGTGGAAGTCGTCCACGCCCAGGTCCAGGCGCTGCGCCTGGACGCGCGGGTGTTCGCCGAGCAGGCCTTCGATCGACGCGCGCAGCTCGACTTCGCTGACCCGGTGCGGCACGCGCTCGTCCAGCAGCAACAAGGCCACCGCTTCGCGCGCGTAGCCGGCCAGGGCCGCGTGCGCGGGCTCGCGGCACAGCGCGTCGAACCAGTTCGCCGCCAGCGTCCAGCGCGCGGGCAGGCGATCGCCGAGGCGGCGCAGGGTCTGCACGAAGCCGTCCCACATGCGCGCGGCGGTCAGGCGCTCCTGCAAGGTCTTGAGCAGGGCCTGGGCGTATTTGCTGAAGGCGAACTGGACGTGCTCGGCCGACAGCTCGGTCACCAGATAGTCGGCGGCGTGCGCACACGAGGCCGGATCCAGATCCAGCGGTTGCGCCTGCAGGAAGGCGCGCATCGCCGCCTCGACTTCGGCGCGCAGGGCCAGCAGACCGGCGTCGCTGCCGAACAGGCGCTGGATGTCGCGGGCGGTGCGCGCGCGCTCCGGCCATTGCGCGGCGTCCTCGCCGGTCATGACCTGGCTCCAGAACACGCTGGCGAACGCGCGCGCATCCGCGCTGTACGCCAAGGTGCCGGCGCTGTCGGCCAACGGGATCAGCGCCTGCAGGATCAAGCTGGCGTCGTGATCGTGGATGCCCTTCTCGTAGCCCTCGCGATACCGCGGCGCGGCGAAGTCGCGCACGCTGCGCGCCAGGGCCTCCGGCTGCGCCAGCTGCTGGCGCAACGCGTCCATGCTCAAGCCTTCGCCGTTGGCCGCGGCGGCTTCCAGCACCAAGCCGGCCAGATACTCGGCGCGGTACAGCGTGGGCGATTCGGAATCCAGCACGACCTGCCAGTACTCACGCAGGGCATCGAAGGCCTCGTCGCGCAGCGGCTCCAGGAAGTCGGTGCCGGTCAGGTGCAGGGCCAGCCCGTCCTCGCGCGGCAGCAGGGTCAGGTCCAGCTCCTGGGTGTTGACGCTGAAGCGGTGGCGCGGGCCGAGTTTGATGACTTCGCCGCCGGCCTCGAACAGGTCGCTGCGGTCGCGCAGCGCGCGCACCGCCTGGTCGCGCGCGCCCTTCAGGCGGGCTTCGACGTCGTCGGCCTTGACGCTGTCCTTGAGCGTGCGCAGGCGCTCGGCCAGTTCGCGCAGCTTGAGGATCAGCGGATCGCCGGCGAAGAAGGCATTGAGCTCGTCGGCGTTTTCGAAGCGCGCGGTGCGCCGGCCCAGGCCTTCAAGGATGCGGGTGGCCGCATCCAGCACCGACTGCGCCTTGCGCTGGCGGTCGTCCAGCAGCGCCTGCTTGTGGGTCTCGAAGGTCTCAAGCAGCTCCTCGCGCTTGCTGAGGATGTCGTTGAGGAAGTTCTCGTGCTCGCCGAACTGGCTCTCCAGTTCTTCCAGCTGCACCATCAGGCGCGACAGCTGCTCGTCGCACTTTTCCGGATCGCGCGCCAGCGCGAGCGCGCTGGCCACGCCCTGGCCGAACAGGGTGAACTGGGCGCCGAACTGGGCCACGGTCTCGGCCGAACCCAGGCCCTTGCGGCGCAGATCGGCGCGCGCCTTGGCCTGGTTGAGGCGGGCGTAGATGCCGGAGATGGCCTCGACGATGCGGGTGCGCTGGGTCGCGTCGTCCACGCGCAGCGTCGCCATCAGCTGCGACAGCATGTCCAGGTCGCCGGACATGGCCTGCATCTGCTTCAGCGGCACCTCCAGCTGGGCCACGCTGGTCGCCTGCTGGGCCTGCGCGTCCAGCGCCTGCAGGCGCTCGGCGTAGGGCAGCAGGGCTTTGTCGCCGGACAGGAAGGCGCCGGTGGCCGCGGCCACACGCTCCTGCGCGGCCAGCAATTCGGTCTCCATCGCGTCGATCGCGGCGACGTCGATATAGCGGTATTCGCGGATGGTCAGCAGGTGCCCGCGCTGGGCGGCGATGCCGTTGAGCGCGTCGACGTGCTGCTGCACGGTGTCCCAGCCGTCGGGCAGCAGCGAATCCAGCAATGCCTTGTGGCGGCTCTGGCCCTCGCGCATCGCACGCTCGGACTGGCTGCGGATGCCCTCGACCTTTTCGTACTCGTCGATCACCGACTCGCTGGTCGCGGCGATCTCGCGCAACACCGAGGCGGCGTCGCCGCCCTTGGGGTCGCCCAGCCAATGGTGGATGTCGAACAGGCGGTGGGTGGCCTGGCTGAGCTGGCTGTAGCGCTGCACCGAGACTTCGGTGGCGTCGATCTCGCGGCACAGGCTGAGCAGGTCGGAGATGCCGCGCACCAGCTCGGCGTTGCCGATCCGGCCCATGAAGCTGTTGCCCGCGGGCTGGCGCGCGGCGTGTTCGTCGCTGGAGAACGGGGTCCGCCAGACCTGCATCGGGTGGACCCGGGTCGGCTCCTCGCTCTCTGCGGTGAACACCACCATGCGCCCGTCTTCGTAGCGGGCGTGGCCGTGCGCGTACACCGGCGTCTGCAACCGGCGTTCGATCATGTTGTAGGTGAACAAGGCCGAGCGGCCGGCCTGCGGCTCGTAAAAGACGTACAGCACGTCCTCGCCGTTGGGCGAACGGATCGCGCGCTGGAAGCGCATGCCGTCCATGGCCGAGTCGAAGGTCTTGTACTCGCCGTTTTGCAGGTAGTAGCCGCCCGGGAACACGATGCCATGGTCCTCGGGCAGCTGCACGCAGGCCAGCCCGATCGCATCGATGCGCTGGACCTTGCGGGTCAGGGTGTTGAACACCAGATGCCGCCACTGCTCCTCGCGGTACGGCAGCACGCGCAGCAGGATCAGGCTGCCGACGCGCGCGAACTCGACCTGGGCGTCGTCCAGCGACTGGGTGCGGTCGGCGACCGGCTCGCGGTAGATGCCCAGGCCGTCCTGGGTGTTGTTCTCGATCTTGACCGTGAGGTCGCCGCCGACGGTTTCGACGAACACGCTGTCGAGGATGTTCAGATGCGGGTGGCGGCCCTCGACCGCCATCTCGCGGGTGGCGCGGGTCCATTCGAAGTCGAACGGCGCCGGCAGCGCGATGTCGCGCTCGCCACGGTTGTCGATGTAGCGGACCTGGCCGTCGGCCTCGACCGACCAGCGGAACACGCGCACGTCGTCCAGGCGCTCGCCGATCTGGAACGCGGCCAGCAGCTTGCCGTCGCGCGCCTCCAGCTGCAGCAGACGGGTGTTCTTGTAGTAGGCGTAGAGCTCGCGGAAATCCTGCGGGAAGCTGCCGGCGGCCAGGAAGCTGCCGGCCAGGTCCACCGCCTCGACGTCGTAGCCCTCGGCGGTCTCGACCAGCCGATGCAGCGAGAACACGTCCTCGACGCGGGTTTCCTTCTTCAGACCGATGAAGACGTTGTAGCCGAACAGCAGGCAGTCGCCGACCTGGACGATGTCGCGCGCGACGCAATTGTTCTCGGTGCGGATGCGCATCCGCCCGGCCACGTCCATCCGGCTGCTGCCGAACTCGGTCAGGCGCTGGGCGTTGAGCGCATCGGCGATCGCGCGCAGACGCGCGCCTTGTTCGCCCAGGCGCTTGCGCAGCACCTCGTAGGCGCCGCCCTGGGCGACCGCCTGGTCGAGAATGGCTTCGGCGGCCGATGCGTCCGGCGCCTGCGGCTTGGTTTCCGACATCTTCGCTTCCTTTTGGCGGGAGTCGGGAATGGGAAATCGGGAATCACTCGAGCCGACGCGATCCAGCGCCGGCTCAGCTCCGATACCCATTCCTATTCCCTGTTACCGATTCCCAATTCCCGGCTTGCCGCGTCAGGACGCCAGCGAAGCGCCGTCGCCGGACTTGCCAGGCTTGTCGCCCTGCAGCGACAGCAGCTTCTGCAGCACGTCCTGCACGATCGGGCTCTTGCCGGCCACGCCTTCGATCGCCTTGCCCACCGACAGCGCCTTGGCGAAGGAATTGAAGAACTCGCCTTCGCCGCCGACGATGTCGATGTTGGCCTTGCTGAGCGCGGCGGCCAGCACGTCGGCCTGCTCCTTGGCGACTTCCTTGTTGGCCTCGATCGACGCGATCGCCTGCTCGAAGCTCTTCTCCAGCTGCATGCGAAATTCTTCGTGAGCGCGCGCGGTGTCGCTGAGCGCATCCAGGGCGCCGAACTTCTGCGCCAGGCCCTCGGCCTCGGACTTGAACTTCTGCAGCAGCACTTCGGCTTCCGACAGGCCCAGGTCCTTCGTCGCCTTGGCCTTGGCCGCGCCCAGCTGTTCGTCGCCACGGGCCTGCGCGAACAGGTTCTCTTCCAGCACCTTGGCGTCGGCCAGGCCCTGCTTCTGCTTGGCGTCGGCATGCGCTTCGATCACGCGCGCTTCGGCCAGGCCTTCCTTCTCGATCGCACTGGCGGTGACTTCGCGCACGCGCGCGTCGGCCAGGCCGGGCGCGGCGCGCTCGGCCTCGATGCCCTCGGCCATGCGCTTCTTGGCCTCGGACTGCTTGCCGGCCGCGTCCAGCTCGGCCTGCGCCAGCGTGGTGATCTCCACCGCCTTGTGCTTGGACGCGGCCTCGTCGGCCTCGGCCTGCTTGACCAGCCGCACCAGCTCTTCTTCGGCCACGGCCTGGGCATTCAGCACGGTGACCTGCTTGGCGCGGTCGGCTTCGGACACGGCGCGCACTTCCTTGATGCGCTCCTCTTCCTGGGCCACGGTCTTCTCGACCGCGATACGCTCGCGGATCACGTTGGCGATGTCCTTGCGCTGCTCTTCCAGCGCCTTTTCCTTGTCGATCTTCTGCAGTTCGACTTCGCGCTCGCGCGAGACGATTTCCAGATCCTTGGCTCGGGTGACCTTTTCGACCTCGATCACGACCGCGCGCTGGCGGTTCTGCTGCGCGACTTCGACTTCGCGCATGCGGTTCTCTTCGCGGATGTCCAGCTGCTCCTGCACGCCGATGCGCGCCTGCTCGGCCTTGAGCCGCTCTTCCTCGCGCACCTTGGCGGTCTCGGCTTCCTCGCGCGCCTTGATGGTCTCGATCTCGCGCTTCTGGCGCGCCTCGGCGTCGGCCTGCTGGCGTTCCAGCGCCAGCATCGCCTCGCGGGTCTCGACGTTCTTCTTGGTGATCGCCAGTTGCTCGTTGCGCTCGAGCTCGTTGGTGATCACGTTCTGGGTGGCGGTCAGCTCGGTGATCTTGCGGATGCCTTCGGCGTCGAGGATGTTGTTCGGGTCCAGCGAGTCCTTGGGCGTCTGCTCCAGATAGTCGATCGCCACGTCCTCCAGCAGGTAGCCGTTGAGGTCGTTGCCGATGGTCTCCAGCACGCGGTCGCGGAAGTCCTGGCGGTTCTCGAACAGGTCGGTGAACTCGAACTTCTTGCCCACCGTCTTCAGCGCCTCGGAGAACTTGGCGTTGAACAGCTCGTTGACCGCGCCGCGGTCGGAGGCGCGCTCGGTGCCCACGGCCTTGGCGACCTTGAGCACGTCCTGCTGGGTCTCGTTGACGCGCAGGTAGAAGGCCACGGTGATGTCCGCGCGCATGTTGTCCTTGCAGATCAGGCCGTCCTTGCCGCGGCGGTCGACCTCCAGGGTGATCAAGGAGATCTGCATCAGCTCCTTCTTGTAGATCACCGGGTAGACCAGCGCGCCGGTGAAATGCACCTTCGGGGTCGCCGACAGGTCGTTCACGATCAAGGCCGTGCCCTGCGGCACCTTGATGTAGAAGGCTTTGAACAGGCCAAAGAAGCCGAAGATCGCGACCATGACCGCGCCCGCGATCATCAGCCCCGGCAGGATGATTTCAAGACTCATTTCAGATTCCCCTTTGACCCAATCAATTCGATAACGGATGACGACCGAGCGCGCGGCGGAGGGCCGACGCGGCTGCTACGGCCCGTTGAACTCGTCTTCGCCGATCACGCGATAGGCGTTCTGCTCGGCGAAGTATTCGATTAGCACCACGCGGTCGCCGCGCTTGAAGCGATCGGCAACGTCGTCGCGCACTTGCAGGATCAGGCCGGCACCGCCGTCCTCGACGCTGGCGCTGCCCATGCTCGCGGTCACCGTGGGGCTGCGCACGATCGCCAGCTGCCCCAGCAACGGACGCGCCGGCAACGGCTTGAGCTGGGCGAAGAAGCGCCGCAACGGGCGCAACGCAATGCCGCTCAGAAACACCGAGGCGATCAGCGCGCCGGCCATGGTCGCCACGCCCAGCACGGTATGCATCCAGTTCCCGGGCAGGTGGCGCAGCACCAGGTACTCGGCGAAATAGGTCAGGAACCAGCTGAAGAACACCAGCGCGGTGAACACCACGGTCAGCGGAATGCCACCCAGGCCCAAACGCATCAGGGGACCGGTGACGCCACTGAGCCCGCCGCCATCGCCGCCTGCGGCATCGGCCCCTTCGGCGCCGATGCCGAACACGCCATCGAGGATGTCCAGGTCGATCAGGCCGGTGGCGGCGATCAGCCAGTACAGCACCACCATCATCATCAGCAGGCTGAAGATGACGGTCGGGAACGACCATACGATCTGCAGGAACACGAACACACCCTTCTCCCCGTTTGTGCCACCACCCCGCGCGCGTCGCCCCGACGCGCGCTGCACCTACCTTACCCGGCCGGCGCCAGCGCGCGCGGGCAGGATCAACCCGCGCTCTTCTGCTTCAACCGCTCCAGCACCGAATCCGCGCTGGTGGCGTCGGCGATGATGCCGGCCTCGCGCAGCTTGGTGTCCAGTGCGTCCTGGCCCTCATCCTTGGCCAATTCGGCCGCCGCGTCCATGCGCGCGCCGCGCTCGGCCTGCTTGAGCTTGATCCGCTCCAGCGATTCCACCGCGGTCTGCATGCGGCTCTGCGAGCCGGCGTAGCGATGGGCGACGGTGGCCTGGGCGCGCTGCACGCTTTCCGTGGCCTTGACCGTGTCCAGCTGCTGCTTGAGGCGGCGGATGTTGCCCTCGGCTTGCAGGATCGCCTTGCGCAGGTCGACGATGCTGGACGCGAACTGCCGCACCTGATGCTCGTCGGCGTCGCGGCTGCCTTCGAGCAGGGCGATCTTGGCCGCGACCTCGCGCGCCAGCGATTCGTCGCCGGCTTCCAATGCCTTCATCGCGTAGGCCTCGTATTCGGCGACCTTGTCGCGCGAGCTGGCCAGACGGTCCTCGGCCAGCTTGTGCTTGGCCATGATCTCGGCCAGCGCTTCCTTGGAACGACGCAGCTCCAGGTCGGAGTCGCGGATTTCCTGGTCGAGGATGCGCAGCGCCTGCCCGTCGACCAGCGACTCGCCGACTTCGTTGGCGCCGCCGCGCAGGGCGGTCAACAGCTTGCTCCAGATGTTCATCGTCTCGTCTCCTGGCCCGGCCGCGTTACGCGGCCTGACGCAGCTGGGGTTCGTAGGCTTCGGTGGCCTTGATCACGTTGTCGGCCAGGGTCTCGATCTCGAACAGCACGTTCGACAGCGAGGAACCGGCGCTGAGCGCACCGAACATGATGTAGACCCGCTCGCCGTCGGCGAGGGTCTCGATGCCGACCGTGGACAGCGGGAACATCTTGTGGGTGCGCAGGACTTCGTCGTTGAACGCCGCCGAGTCGCGCACCTGCGCCACCGGCCACAGCAAGGCCTCGACCACGATCTGTTCGCCGACCACGGCCATGAACAGCGGCAGGTCGCCGTATTCGGACATCGTCACGTGCAAGCCCGGCTCGGCGCCGTCGATCAGTTCGATCTGGGACTCGCCATTGCGGAACTCTTCGGTCGCCGACAGGGCCTCGTACAGGGCCGTCGCCGTCCAGGTCTTCGATTCGCTCATTCCACTCTCCTTATCGGGTCGTGCCGGCGACGGGCCCATCGTCCCGCGCGGCTGACGCATGCGCTTTTCGACCGCCATCAGTTCGTCGCCGAACTCCGGCAGGATCCACACCTCCTTCTTGACCAGCCCCTTCTGCCGCAGGCGTTCGCGGTGCAGGCGCTGGTAGTAGGCGGAGGATTTGCGTTCCATGGAGCGCACGTTATCGCATCACATGTAACGACTTCAAGTGCTCACATGTGATGTTCCGACGAACGGCAGCGCCACACCGAAGCCGGCGCTAAATTCGATTAAAAACAGTGGGTTGCCGACACGAAGGCGAAGATGCGGCTACACCGGACCGCCCTCGGACGGTCGCGGTGTGCCCGTTGGTCGAACGCCCTGATGGCCCCGGCACGCAGGACGTGCCGGGAGCGCCTCAGCCCAGACGGCGCGCGCCCAGGGTCTGCTGCTCCTGAGCCAGGGCCAGCGCGCGGTCCTGGCTGAGTTGCTCCTGGCCCACCCGCTCAAGCCGGCGCTGCGACTCGGCCACCGGGGTGCGCGCGGCCTCCTGCAGCGCGGTTGCGCTGACCCGGTGGCCAGGGTCGTCGAGGCGCCCCTGCACCGCGATCAGATTGCCGTTGAGATCCGGGCCGCCATGCTGGGCGTCGCGGCTGAAGACCAAGTGGTCGATGCCGGTCATGCGCGCGCGGCACGCGTCCACCGCCACGCCCATCGCGGTGCGCTGCAGTTCTTCGTTGCCGACCTGCTTGCCGTGACGCTCGTACAGCGATTCCACCTGGCCCAGCGCCTCGCGGTACATCGGATGCTCGGGCGCGGCCTCGCTGCGCTGGCCGGTGCTGCGCTCGCCCGGCGCGGTCACCGGCGCGTCGTTGGCGGGCACGCCGCCGCCCAGCACCTCGCGCGTACCGCCACCGGGATTCGCGCCCAGGGTGATGCCGAGGTTGCCGCTTTCGAATTCCTTGACCGTGACCGTGGCGCCGGCCTGATCGGTGATGCGCAGGTCGGTGCCTTGCAGCTGGTAGGTGTAGAGACCGTCGGCGCTGCGGTAGGTGTTTTCGGGATCGCCCTCGTTGCGCACGCCGCCGCTGAGCACGCGCCCGCCCCAACGCACTTCGCCGACCTTGTCGCTGTCGAGCACGGTGTCGCCGTCGCCGACCACGTAGGTGTCGCGGCCCTGCCCGCCTTCGAGACGGTCGCGGCCGGCGCCGCCGATCAGGATGTCGTCGCCGCGCGCGCCGCGCAGGGTATCGTCGCCGCCCTCGCCGATCAGCAGGTCGTTGCTAGACACCTCGGCGCCGTTGCGTGTGCGGCGCGCGTCCAGGGTGGCGGCGTGCTCGGCGTTGACCGCGACGGTGGCGGTGTTGCGGCCGGGATCGAGGTAGATCGCGCCGGCCTCGAAGGATTCGTTGGTGAGGCGATCGGCCAGATCCGGATGCTCGCGACGCAGATCGGTGAGCAGGGCGTCGCGCGCCGGCGCCAACGCCTCGCGGATGGTCTGGACCTCGCCGTAGTCGGCGGTGATGTTGCTGAAGTCGCGGTTGGCCTGGTCGATCATGTTGCGGCCTTCATTGCGGCCGTCGATGGATTCGCCCCAGTTGCGCTCGTCGCGCACGATGCGGTCGCGGTGCAGCTGGAAGCTGCGGTAGACGTCGCGCGCTTCGGCGGCGTCGACGTTGGCCGGATCGTCGTACAGGCCGAACAGCTGGCCCTCCATGTAGCGGCGCTTGCGCAGGCCGGCCTCGGACGGCGCGTGCGAGCCCCAGGAGTTGTAGCGCAGCTCGAACCAGGCCTCGGCGCGATCGCCGGCTTCGACGGCGTCGCGGAACGGTTCCATGTTGCGGTTGTAGGAGCCGACGCCGCGGTTGTAGACCACCGACACCGCGGCCGCCTTCTCGCGCGACATCGGCATGTCCAAGGCGTTGACCGGCGCCTCGTATTCGGGAATCGAGGCCTCCAGCAGGCGATCGGCCTGCGCCGCATCGAGCGTGCGCGGGAAGGTCAGGCCCAGGCGGGTGCGGTCGGCGGCCGGGGCCTCGTCGATGCGCTGCAGCAGCTCGCGCTCGCCGCGGGTCAGCTCGATACCCGAGCGCTCCCAGATCTCGACGTTGTTGGACCGGTTGAAGGTGTAGCCGTAGCCGATGGTGGCGCGGTCGTCGCCGACGTCCTGCGAACGCGCGTGCAGCGACTCGGTGATCTTGACCAGCCGTTTGATCAGTTCGTTGTATTGCTCTTGGGTCAGCTCGTTGTAATCCATGACGCTCTCGCTCCTGGTGATCCGCCCTTCCTGGGGCGTGGGTAATTCCGATGTGAACCGCGTTGGTTCACATCAGATCGGCGTAATCCCCGATCTGGTCGCACACGGTCTTGGGCGGGTCGGCCAGCTCGACCACGCGCTGGGCCTTCGGGTCCTTGCCCTTGCTGGCGCCGACGATGCCGTAGACCAGGTAATAGCGGCCGTCGCGCTCGATCAGGCCGAAGCGCGACAACTCGCTGAAGGCGTAGCGGCCGCCGTCGGCGCGCTCGACCGAGAATTCGCATTCGGAGTAGCTGCCGGCGCCGCATTCGGCGGACAGCGATTTGAGGCCGTGGCGGCCGTCGAAATCGAAGCGGGAGTTGAGGCCGCCCTCGTCGGAGCCGCCGCTGGCGGCGATGCGCACGCGTTCGTACTCGCCAGAGGCCTTCCAGGCACGCACCTGCGCGCACAGATCGGCGGACGCGCCGGCCTTGCCGACGCCCTCTTTATCCACAGCCGGCGCGGTCGACGCGCAGGCGGCCAACAGCGGCAACAACACCCAAGCAGCAGCCTGACGCATGCCTCTTCCTTGTGCGGAACGCAGGCGGTCAGAGTGCGGCAGGCGTGCGTGAAAGTTCAACCTCGGCCGGGCGGGTTCGCGGCAGGGCGTGCGCCGCGATCCGCCGGGCCGGTTGCGGGGCTCAGGCGATCCCGTGCAAACGGCGCGCCTCGGCGATCCGGGTCTTCACGGTCGCATCCAGCTCGCCCAGTTCGGCTTGCTTGAAGATGTTGCCGAGCACGCGCTTCTCGTCGTCGTCGATGCTCTGGTCGCGTAGGGCCAGCGCCAGCAGCTTGTCGAATTCCTGGGCATCGAGTTCGCCGTCGTTGGTGAATACCGGGATCGAGGCCAGGGCGATTTCGAGGTGACTCTTGGGGGTCGTCATGGGCAGTCCTGTGCTGGGTGCGATAAGAAAGCCGATGCTAGCGCGGCGCACATGAAGATTTCGATCAGGCCGGCGCGCGCGGCGCCGCCAAAGAAAAAGCCCGCGCTGGCTAGCGCGGGCTTTCCTGGCACAACGCGCGTGTCGCCGCGCGCATTTGTCGTGCTTACCAGACCACTTCGGCCATCGAGCAGTTCAGGCCCGAACCGATGCCGAGCAGGGCCACGCGGTCGCCCTTCTTCAGGCGGCCCATCTCGCGCAGCTTGCTCAGCACGATCGGCACCGAGGCCGGGCCGATGTTGCCGTGCTCGTTGAAGATGGTCAGGACCTTCTTCGGGTCGATGCCGAAGGCCTTGATGAAGGCCTGGGTGTGGACCTGGCTGACCTGATGGATCACGAACTCGTCGAGTTCGTCGGCGACCCAGCCCAATGCGCCGATCGCGGCGATCCAGGTGCGCTGGGCGAGCTTGAGGCCCTCGGTCAGCAGCATCTTGGTGTCGGTGACCATGCGGTCGAGGTTGCCGCGGCACAGGCTGTTCCACTGCGTGGCCGCGCGGGTGACGCCGCCGCGGTAACGCGGCGCGCCCGGCGCGAGTTCGGAACGCGCCATCACCATGGCCGCGGCGCCGCAGCCCAGGGTCAGGGTGGCCAGCTCGTTGCGGAACTGCTCGGCGGTGGCGTCGGGCGAGGTCAGGCGCTCGAGGGTCTTCTCGTAGGCCAGGCCGGCGGTCTCGCCGTCCACGACCAGGGCGTAGTCGATCTCGCCGCGCTCGATCATGCGCGCGGCGATGTCCATGCCGTTGATGAAGGCCAGGCAGGCGTTGGCGACGTCGAAGTTCTGGCAGTGCTCGGACAGGCCGAGGTTGCCGCTGACGATGCTGGCGGTGGACGGCTCGAGGTAGTCGCGGCTGACCGAGGTGTTGACCAGCAGGCCGACGCGGTCGGGTTCGATGCCGGCATCGGCCAGCGCCTTCACGCCGGCCAGGGTGGCGGCATCGGAGGCGAGCATGTCGCCGTCCCACAGTCGGCGCGCGTGGATGCCGGCGATGTCCTTGAGCACATCGGCCTTGATACCGAGCCGGTCGAGCGTCGGCTTGAGGCGTTCGTTGATCTCGTCCGAACTCAGACGACGCGGGGCGTCGATGTGGGCGAGACCGGCGATGGCGACATGTTGGAACAGCATGGGCGGCGAACCGTGAGCGGAAACACGAAAGATTAACGGGTTCCAGCCCGCCCTGCATTAAATGGTGTCGCCCCGGCCGGCGAACGGGTGCCGGCGCCTGAAGCGTTCAGGACGTGCCTAGGGGCACTTAAAGCACGCTAAAGCCGCTGGAACGGGCCTTAGCGGCCCTTAATCCGGCCCCCAGGGGGTCGAGGCCCGGGCCTCAGCCGCCGACCGGGTAGGTCTTGGCGGACTCGGCCGGGGCCGCGGCCGGCCGACCGGCGGTAGGCGCCTGGCCGCCGCAGCGGTAGGCCGCGTAGCGCTGCTCGCCGTTGGCGGGCGGGGCCAGCGGCTGGATGGTGTCGGCCTGCAGGCCCGGCGCCTCGTTGCGGGCCAGGGTTTCCAGCTCCTCGCTCACGCGCAGGGCGTTGCGTTCGTAGAAGGCCACCGAGTCCTTGACCGAGACCGCGACTTCGCCGCGCTTCTCGCAGGCCGGCGCGGCGCCGCCGCTGAGCACGCGCACCGCGGACGCGCCCGGAGCCATCTGCACCCAGGTGCAGCCGCCGAGGACCAGGGCGGCGAACAGGGAAGCGGCGAGCGGACGATTCATGCGGAGCTCCGGTGCGGGCGTCGTGGATGACGCGCATTCTGGCCGGGTATGCGTGAATTTGGGAGGACTGGTGATGCGGGGGGCGCTGCGACCGCTCTTCACGCTTGTTTGCTGTCCCTTCTCCCGCTGACGGGAGAAGGTGCCCGGAGGGCGGATGAGGGCGCGCGAATCGCAAGCGGCGGCGCTAGCTTGATGCTGCGCGTGCCCTCACCCCACCCCCTCTCCCGCACGCGGGAGAGGGGCTAAAGCAAAAATGCGGCGGATGAGGGCAGCGGCACGCCCTTACTTCTGCTTAGGCTTACCGTCCGCATCCACCGACTGCACTTCGCCCAGCTTCAGATCGCGGATCGGCTGCTCAATCTTCGACAAGTCGCCGACCACCACCCAGGTGACCGCGGCCGGGTCGATGGTCTTGGCCGCGGCCTGCGCCAGCGCCGGGGTCATCGCATCGTTGCGGGCCTTGTACTGGACGATGTAGTCGTCCGGACGGCCGTAGCGCAGATTGCCGGCGACCTGGCCCAGCACCGCGTTCGCGGTCTCGTAGGCGCCGGGCAGGCTGAGGGTGTTGCTGGCGCGGATCTTGGCCACCTCGGCCTCGGTGATCGGGGTCTGGCCGCTGGTGAAGGCGTCGATCTCGCGCTTGAGCTCCTTGATCGAATCCACGGTCTTGTCGCTCTGCACCGCCGCCGAGGCGATCCACGGACGCTGGCCCTTGGTGTTGCTGGCGCCGCTGTAGGAACCGTAGGCCCAGTGCTTGTCCTCGCGCAGGTTCATGTTGAGGCGCGAGCTGAACTCGCCGCCGAGCACGCCGTTGGCGAAGTCGAAATCGATCGAACCGGCGTCCGAGGTCGGCGGCACCACTTCGCCGACGTAAAGGTTGGACTGGATCGCGCCGGGCTGGTCGACCAGGAACACACGCGGCGCCTTCGGGCGCGGCACCGTCGCCACTTCAGGCAGCGCGGGCGCGTTCGGCGCCGGCTTCCAATCGCCGAAACGCTTTTCCAGCTGCGGCACGATGTCCTTGAGGCTGGTGTCGCCGACCACGACGATGCGCACCTTGTCCGGCTGCAGCCAGTCGCGATGGAAGGCGACCAGATCGTCGCGGGTCAGTGAGGCGATCGAGGCCTCGGTGCCGCTGCCGGTGAAGGGAATCGCGTAGGCGTGGCCGGCGCCGTACAGCAGCGGCGGCAGCACGCGCAGGGCCGCGGTCTGCGGACGCGCCTTCTCCTGCTTGATGCCGGCCAGCCAGGTCGCGCGCACGCGCTCGATCTCGGCAGCGTCGAAGCGCGGACGGCGGACCACATCGGCGAACAGATCCAGCGACGGATCCAGCTTGTCCTTCAGCGCCGACAGGCTGATCGAGGCGCTGTCCAGGCTGGCGCCGGCGCCGAGCTCGGCGCCCAGGGCCTCCTTGCGCGCGGCCAGCTGCAGCGCACCGTAGTCGCCGGCGCCCTCGTCCAGCATCGACATGGCGAAGCTGGCCGTGCCCAGCTTGCGGCCCTGGTCGGCGGTGTAGCCGCCCGGGAATTCCATCAACAGCTGCACCACCGGAATTTCGTGGCGCTCCACCAGCACCACTTCCATGCCGTTGGACAGCTTGCCGCGCTGCGGGGTCGGGAAGCTCAGCGCCGGGAAGGTCTGGGTGACCGGCACGCCGGTGCTGCGGTCGACGTCGGACTTGACGGTCTTGAACTTGGGATCCGGCGCGGGCACCGCGGCCGGCGCGCTGGCGGGCGCCGCGGCGGCGGTTTCCGGCAGCGACGAAGCCGGCTTGTCGCTGGGCTGCACGACCAGAGTGTGCGAGCCCACGCCCAGCCACTTCTGGCCGGCCGCGCGCACGCTTTCCGGGGTCGCGGCCATCAGGGTTTCCAGCTCTTCGCGGTAGCAGTCGGGCTTGCCGCTGTAGACAGCGCATTCGGCCAGCACGTCGGACTTGCCGCCGAAGCCGCCGATGCGCTCGATGCCGCGCACGAAGTCGGCGCGGATCGCGGTCTTGGCCTGATCCAGTTCCTCGGCGGTCGGGCCCTGGGTCAGCAGACGCTGCAGTTCCTCGTCGACGATCTTCTCGACCTTGGCCGAGTCCACGCCTTCCTTGACCGTGGTGGTGATGAAGAAGGTGCCGCTGATCTCGCTGTTCCAGACCGAGGTGCCGACGTTATCGGCCAGCTTGTCCTGGTGGACCAGGCGCGTGTCCAGGCGCGAGGACGCGCTGCCGCCCAGCACCTGGCTCAGCAGGGTCAGCAGGGTCGAATCCTTGCTGCCGTTCTCGGCCACCGGCCAAGCGCGGTACACGCGCACCTGCGGCACGCGGTCGGGCACCGTCTCGCGGGTGTCCTGGGCGCGCTTGGGAATGTTGGTCGGCATGTCCTTGAGGGTGGCGCTGGCGGGGATGTCGCCGAAGTAGCGCAGGGCCTTTTCCTTGGCCGTCTTCAGATCGATATCGCCGGCCAGCACCAGCACCGCGTTGTTGGGGCCGTACCAGCTGCGGAACCAGGTCTTGACGTCGTCCAGCGAGGCCGCGTCGAGGTCGGCCATCGAGCCGATGGTCTGCCAGTGGTAGGGGTGCCCGACCGGGTACAGGGCCTCGAACATCTTGGCGTTGATGCGGCGGCCGTAGGGCTGGTTCTCGCCCTGGCGCTTCTCGTTCTGGACCACGCCGCGCTGCTCGTCCAGGGTCTTCTGGTCGATCGCGCCGAGCAGGTGGCCCATGCGGTCGGACTCCATCCACAGCGCCATGTCCAGCGCGGTGGTGGGCACGTTCTGGAAGTAGTTGGTGCGGTCCTGGTTGGTGGTGCCGTTCTGATCGGTCACGCCGACCAGTTCGAACGGCGCGAAGAACTCGCCCTTGTGGTTCTCCGAGCCCTGGAACATCAGGTGCTCGAACAGATGCGCGAAGCCGGTGCGGCCGGGCTGCTCGTTCTTGCTGCCCACGTGGTACCACAGGTTGACCGCGACGATCGGCGCCTTGCGGTCGGTGTGCACGATCACGCGCAGGCCGTTGGGCAGGGTGAACTCCTCGTACGGGATCGCGACCGAGGCCTTGGGCGCGGCGGCGTACGCGGGCACCGACGCAGCGACGCCACCGCCCAGCACGGCGGTCAGGGCGAGAGCGAGGGCGGCGGCGCGCGGGCGGGCGCGGGACGTCGGCGAGATCGGGGACATGTGCAGCTCCTGGGTACGGTCGGATGGTTGCGAATGAAGGGATTACGCGCGGACGAGGCCGGCGCAGGACCCTGCATCCTAGTCGCGGCGGGCGGCCGTGAGCACTAGGCCACAAGTTAGGTAGGGGGTCGGGACGGACCTGCGTTACCCGTTTTTTGTGCCTGTACGTGCCCAGACCCGGCCCTGCGGGGAGCCAGCCCCGCATAATGCGCGCATGTTCGACGTCATCCTGTACCAGCCCGAGATCCCGCCCAACACCGGCAACGTGATCCGCCTGTGCGCCAACACCGGCGCGCGCCTGCATCTGATCGCGCCGCTGGGCTTCGGCCTGGAAGACAAACAGCTCAAGCGCGCCGGCCTGGACTACCACGAGTACGCCACGCTGCGCGTTCACGACAGCCTGGACGCGGCGCTGGCGGCGATCGCCCAGGACCAGGGCGTGCCGCCGCGCTTGTTCGCACTGAGCACGCGCGGGCGCACCCGCCACGATCGCCCGGCCTATCGCGCCGGCGATGCCTTCCTGTTCGGCCCGGAAACCCGCGGCCTGCCCGGCGAAGTATTGGAGGGCGTGCCCGAAGCGCAGCGCCTGCGTCTGCCGATGCGCCCGGAGAACCGCAGCCTGAACCTGTCCAACGCGGTCGCGGTGGTGGTGTTCGAGGCCTGGCGTCAGCTCGCTTACGCCGGCGGCGAATAAGCCCGGCCACCGCGGCGGCCGTGCACCGCCCCGGTGCCGCGACGCCACTTAGACTTTGGTCGTAGACGCAGGCGTTGCGCAACGCGGTTCCACTACGCGCTGCCGTGCGCGCGTCCGCTTGCGCGGCGGCGCGGCGATGTTGTGGATAGAGCGCAGAAAAACCCGAGCCGTCGGGCGATCTGCGCCGAATCGATCCATCGCGATCGCAGCATAGTGAGAGCCGCCGCATGAACGAACAGGTTTCGAACCCCCACGCGCCGCCCGGCATGCAGATCATGCGCAGCGCATACACCGTCACCACCACCATCGACCGCCTGGTGGCGATGGTCGAACAGCGCGGGCTGCGCGTGTACGCGCGCATCGACCACGCCCGCATCGCCGACGGCTGCGGCCTGCGCATGCCACCGACCCAGCTGCTGCTGTTCGGCAATCCGCTGGCCTCGTCGGTGGCGATGCTGGAACAGCCGACCCTGGCGATCGATCTGCCGATGAAGGTACTGGCCTGGCGTCACGACGACGGCCACACCCGCGTGGGCTATCTCGACTTGGATTGGATGGCCGACCGGCATGCCTTGCCGGAAGCGCAGCGCGACATCACCCAGGCGGTGAACCAAAGCCTGCGCGCGCTGGTACGCGCGGCCGCCTCGCGCGAAGTGTCCTTGCGCGTATGCCCGGTGCCGGAGCCGCGGCCGCGCCGTCTGGCGGCGGTGGGCTAAATCGGCGTCGATTCTCTCAGGCCGTTCGTGCAACCAGCAGAGGCTGATCTGGGTGTCAGGCTAATGTGGGACTGTGGGCGTCCTTGTTCGCTGTGCAAGCTCACGCTGAAGCTCCCAGCATTCACGATTATCCCGCCCGCCCAACTCGAAGCAACGAGACAAGGCCGCTGAGAGCCGCCCATCCCTGTCCGAAATGGATAGCGGCTGCAGTTGCGCGAACTCCAGCAACAAAGTCACATTGATGGTGAGATTGCCTGTTTGGACCGCCTCTGCAAGAAGTAGCGGCCCAACACGCGTGCCGTTCTTGTCCAACAAATAGTCGAATCGCGAGGACGACGGCCGCCGATGCTCCAGTTCCCAGACGACTATTCGAACCTGAATGTCTGGCGGCAGCGTCTGAAACTGGGTTCGCGCCTGCTCCACGCTCATACCCTCCAACTTCCGCAGTTCCCTTGGCATCCCGTCTGAACATGCAGACACAGAGATGACGGCGAGGCACAAAGAAAGGATCGCAACTTTCATATTCTGCATCCGCGACTAGCAACACGCCCTCATCTTGTTCCATATGGTGCCCACCTAGAGCGGGCCCGTTTCATGAGGCCAGCATCTCGGGGCTGTCGTGCTCGCGCAGCCGGAAAAGTCTGAATCGGATGTCAGGCTAGTATGGAATTGTGGGTGTCCTTGTTCGCTGCTGCCGCCGACTTCTTTAGTTCGGCATCACTCGCCCTGAACTTCATAGACCCAATCAGGAAACGAATCATAGACCGCGTAGTGCAGCAAGAACCTGCTGACCTCCTCCTTCGTTGGAACATAGGCACCAAATAATTCCGCCGCTTCCTGCGCGGAAATTGAACCTATTACGTAGTGAAAACCAGCAGCCGTAACAGACGTAGGGGTACTAAAATCAGCATCCAGCGGACCTATTTGAGCAATTGAATCAGGCAGAAACGGCTTCTTTGCAAAAATCGCGTGATCATCAGGCATTTCGATAATCATCGAAAGCGCTTCATTGAGATCAATATTTTTCACCATACGTTCCCCCAACTCACGATAACCGCCTACACGGTTGGGATGAAGATTAGACCGCTGCCGCCCAGAGCAGCCGACTATAGGCGGAACTGTGGGTGTCCTCGTTTCCGGCGCTCGTTTCCGGCGCGCTCTAGAACACAACTGCTTGCCCGCTAGCGCGCCTGCTTTCCTTTAGGAAGAACTCACCATTTCGAACGCTTCAGTTGCAGTCCACAAGCAGCTTCTCCTGCGTCAGGATCTTTTCCAGATCGCCCAGCTGCGGACTTGAGAGCATTACAAGAACCGGGCCTTGTCGATCACCCCTGTTATAGCCCCACAGAACCTTGTCGCGATTATCGCTGCGCTCAACTCCAAGAAGCTTAAAGCCGCTCACCGCGTCATTGCCGGTACGCTTCGCTTTGTGCGAGAAGCGCGGATGGCCACCGATTTCAACATTGACGATCTCCTTGTTGAAAGTCAGAACGCCCTCATCATAGTCAATCCATTCCTTGTGATTCGCATACACCAGCCCAGGAGAGTCAACAATGCATACACGATAGCGCTTACTCAATAGGACGCTGCCCTGTTCGCTGCACGCAACCAACAGCAACAGGCTTGCCACTATCACCAATACTTTACTGGCATCCGCAGCCATATTTGATCGCCTCATTTCCAAGCAACTAAGACAAGCAACTAAGGACACCCATAGACCTTTCGCCTGCGGCCAGTCTTCGGCACTGCCGAGAAGGTCATGAGAAATTAGGTTCATCGGGCCAAGCGCACTGTCTCAAACAAATGCAGGTGATTGCTCATCACGGCATAAGCATAAATGGCGATGGCAAAGCACTCAGCCAGCAACGAAGCAACTAAGGACACCCATAGACCTCTGGCCCGCGACTAGCGGTCGGCACTGCCGCGAAGGACGCGAGAAGTAAGTTCCATCAGGCCAAGCGCACTGCCAAAACGCTAGAAGAGGATATCTTGTACGGCCTGGATGCCTCTAGCAGCGGGCACGAGGGGCGGAGCAGCTACGAAATACCCGAGACCAGCTTGGCCGCGATGCCGACGCCTTTAAGCCAGCGTTGATTCAGACGCCGCGCTATCTCCAGCATGCCCTGAATTTCGCCGACCACACGCCAGTAACCCGAGCCAATAGACTTCTGTGGAACTGTGGGTGTCCTTGCCCCGCTACGTCCTTGCCCCGCTACGTCCTTGCCCCGCTACGCGAAGCTCAGTTCCCCGTCTGCTGCCCGATCCATAGCCGATTGCCGTCGGGATCTTCGACACGGAACTCGCTCATGCCGTAGAAGGGATGACTGATCGAAGGCACATCCAAGCCGCGCTTTCGCACGTCGCGGTGGTAGGCGAAGATGTCGTCTGGATACAGGTAGATCACCGAGGTGCGTGGCGCGTCCGGCGGCTGGTTGATCGATTCGCCCACCATCAACCGGCACCCGTCCAACACCAGCATCGCCCAACGCCATTCGTCGTTGCGCTTTTCCACCGCGAAGCCGAGCTTGGCGTAGAACTCCACGCTGGTCGGCATATGGCGGACCGGCAGCATCGGGACTACCCGCATCATCTTCACCTCTTCTATTTGCCTAGTCGTCGGCGGGAACGCCGGCCTGTAGTGCGCGCGTGGCAGCCGCTGTTGACAGCTGCAGGGCAACGGCGAGTTCCTGCGCACTGCACTTGGCGTCACCCAGCAACCACGCTACTACCGGCGAGAACAGACCATCGGCGAGCCCATGTGCGGCGAGGCGCACGGGAATGCGCAGACGGCTGCGCTGTGCCGGGGACAGCGTGTTCTCCACGTGCATGACCAGCGTGTGCCGGACAATACGTAGCGCTGCGCCCTGGAATAGGCTGCGTGCGAGTGCACGGTTCTGCCAGAAGTGTTCCAGGATCGCGCACACCTTGTTGACGTCCGCCTGCCTACCGACCAGATTGGCCAGCGTCTGGAACGGCCCTTCCAAGCTGGCGGCAAGCAGCTCGTCCTTGTTGCGGAAGTGTTCGTAGAACGTCGAGCGGCTGACGCCCGATCGTGTCAGCACATCGCCGACGCGGATCTCGTGGTAGCGCTGGTTGAGCACCAGCGAGAAGAACGCCGCCATCAGGTCCTGGCGTGTGCGCCGCCTACGGGGATCTTCGTTTGGCTCAAGCAGTGTCATGGGCGGGATCATCCCACGAACCCTGCCGGACATTGGGCCGCGATTGTCCGGAAACCCGCCACGATCGCATCGCTAGCCTATACGCTCTTCTTTGCAGGGGCACCGCATGACCACGACCTCATCCCGCACGCAAGGCGCCCTGCTCTCCGGCGTGACGCTGATCGCCAGCGGGGTGCTGGCGCCGCTCATCATGGCCTTCCATCCCACCGCACAAGGCGCCGACGTGGCGGCGCGGCTCACCAGCCTCACGGAGATCTCCTCGCTCAGCCGGCACGTGCATCTGGCGATGATCGTATGCATCGTCGCGCTCTGGCTGTCGCTGGCCCACCTCGCTCGGCGTTGGCCAGGCAACGGCTGGGTGTGGGCTGCGGTCCGCCTCTACGCGCTGGGCGCCGTCGCCATGCTGGGCGCGGCGTTGATCAGCGGCTTCCTCATCAGTGACTACCTGCAGCGCGTCCTGCCGCTGATCCCGCGCGCCGAGGACGCACTGCCTTCGGTGCTGCTCGCCTTCTCCGCCAATCAGGTGCTGGCGGGATTCGGCACGCTCGGCATGTTGGGCGGCATCGTACTGTGGTCTGCTGCGATGCTGCGCCAATCCGGTCGGCTGGCGATCGCGTGCAGCGCCTACGGCATGATCGCGGGTCTGATGTGCCTGATCGGCTACATCACAGGATTGATTTCACTCCACGCCCCCGGCATGACCTTTGTGGTCGTCGCACAAAGTCTCTGGTACTGCCTGCTGGGCCTGTGGGTCGTGCGGGCTTCGCAGAATGTCACGACGACGACATCCCACGATGGCGACCGCCGCGCCTGATGCCTGGCCCACCTTCGCCCGATCCGCGGAGCCCCATCATGCTCGTTCCCTACTCTCCCACATGGCCGCTCGTCTTCCAGGATCTCCGGCAGGAACTGCTGCCGGCTTTCGCCGGCGTGCCCATCGAGATCATGCATGTCGGCAGTACCTCGGTGCCCGGCCTGGCGGCCAAGCCGGTCATCGACCTCCTGCTGGGCGCGCCGACACTCGCCAAGATCGAGGCCCGCATCGCGGACATCGTGAGCCTGGGCTACACCTACCGGCCGCACTACGAGGCAGCGATCCCTCGGCGCCGCTACTTCGTCAAAGACATCACGGGCGACCTGCGCATCCACCTGCATTGCGTCGAACAAGGTGGCCGACTCTGGCGGGAACATCTCCACTTCCGCGACCTACTGCGCGACGACGACGCCCGTCGATCCGAGTACGAAGCCCTGAAACGACGGCTGGCTATCGTGCACGCCGACGACAAGGCTGCTTATACGTTGGAGAAGGGTGTCTACATTCGATCTCTGTTGTCTTCCCTGGAGGACCAGCGCTTCCAACAGTGTGGGAAAACAACTAAGAAACAACTAAGGACACCCATAGACCTCTCGCCCACGACTAGCGGTCGACACTGCCGCGAAGGCTGCGAGAAGTAAGTACCATCAGACTAAGCGCACCTAACGGGAGGCACGAGGGATGGAGCAGCATGAAACGCCCTAAGCGAGCTTGGCCGCGACGCCGACACCTTTGAGCCAACGTTGACCCAGACGCTGCGCTATCTCCAGCAGATCCTGAACTTCACCGACCGCACGCCAGTAGCCCGAGCCAATCGACTTCATCCGTGCCACCCAGCGATCGGGCCGCGCATCGAACTTCGCCAGCACGCTCGGTGCACTTAGAGCAATGGAACCTCGTTTGCCTGGGCGAACCTGTTTTTCAGTCCACTCCAGTAGCGCCAGATACTCACCCAGTCGAATCGGCAGACAGGCCACCGAAGAGCCCGCAACTGGCTGCAGCATTGCCTTAGTCGCATCGTGGCTCACGCCCCTCAGTCGTACGTGCGCGCTGGTGTGATGCAACTGGGCCAGATCGTCCGCCATGCCTGCGCGGATGGGATTCAGATCGACATAGGCCATGGCGGCTAGCACCGCGCGATCGTCGCAGAGAACTTGCGCTTTGTATCGCCCCTCCCAGAACCGCCCCTTGCAATCGTCTTCGGTATTGGCCGCGCGAGCGATCGGCTCCGCCAGACAGCGCATTAGCCAGGACAGGTCCCCGAGGCGAGCACGGGCAGCCGACATACGCGTTGGGTCAGCCATCAACGCATCGCGCTTGCGCTCATGGGCTGCAGGAGTGCCCTCACGGGGTGGAAACAGTCGTATCCAGCGCGCCGCCACTTCGGCATCCGTCCATTGCTGTGCAAGGGCCGGCTCCAACTGCACGACCAAATGCAGATGGTTGCTCATCACGGCATAAGCATGAATGGCGATGGCAAAGCACTCAGCCAGCAATGCCAATCGCTGTTCGACCCAAACCTTCCGATGCTCGAAAGATCGACCAGTGTAGCGATCAACTCCACACAGGAACGCTCGACGCACGCAGCGCTGTACGCAATGAAACGTACCGGCCTGGCCGGGCGGGATTAGCGAAGAGCGGGCCTGTGTCATGGGGCCAGCATCTCGCGTCTGTCGTGCTTGCGCAGCCAGAAAAGTCTGAATCGGATGTCAGGCTAGTGTGGAACTGTGGGTGTCCTTGTTCGCTAGAAAGATCGACCGGTGTAACGATCAACTCCACACAGGAACACTCGACGCACGCAGCGCTGTACGCAATGAAACGGCCGGCCTGGCCGTGCGGGATTAGCGAAGAGCGGGCCTGTGTCATGAGGCCAGCATCTCGGGTCTGTCGTGCTTGCGCAGCCAGAAAAATCTGAATCGGATGTCAGGCTAGTGTGGAACTGTGGATGTCCTTGTTCGAACCCTCCTTGTTTCCTTGTTCGAACCCTCCTTGTTCGAACCCTTGCTCGAACTCTTTCTCTTACATTCTTCAATCTGCTATTTTCTAAGGCGAACACAGCCGCCTTTGTTTCCAAAGTATGGGGGCTTCACGTTAAAGTTGCTGGAACAGCGACTCCCAACATCGTACTGCACTCTTTTGTACTCAAAACCATACCGCTCTTTTAATTTACCCAACGCACAGGCCGCTTTGGCTTCAGACGCACCAACACACTTCTCTCCATGCTTGCTCAGCAATGCGACCGCCCACCCACCTCTGCGCTCTCTATACTGATCATTCGCGTCGAAGTAGTAGAACATCAGAAAAACAGCGTCCCAAGCCGCAGCACTCCGCTTCGTTTTGACGGTCACCTCTTGACACCAATCTCCGCCACAGAACTCGATATTTCGAGCCGCCCCATAGGTTGGCCAGTACTTCTGTTCGCTAAAGTCACTCCTGAGAATTGATTGCGAAGACAGGTCCGAATTCCCACTTGCATTCGCGCCCACAGCAACAAGCGCAATCAACGCAAGCTGGATGGCTAGTACATTTTTTCTCAACATACTCAGCGCCTCAATGAAGGAACCCCATCACCAGGGTTCGTTGAAAGATGCCAATGATCCGGCGCATGACGAAGTCCGTTCGTAAATCCACAACCTGCCGCGCAATCCTTAACCGTCTGGTTCGGTTTCCGACATAGATTTCGATTTGAATTGCACCCAAAATCGCATGCCGTACCCCCGGGGTGATTCTTACCCGAATGATGAGGTGCGCCCTCGCTACCACCCGTAATCGTCAATTGCATATTGAGACAACTCTGGAGACATAAAATATTCTTGTGCAACCCGGGAACGGTCAGAATTGTAGTGTCGTTCTTCTTATAGCGCACGGTGTAGCTGTACGGCGAGGATCGATCTGGGTTATTTGAGTAACCAGGCCCAATCTGCGGCCCGGCCCCTCCAAATAAGCCAAGTGCGTCCGTAGAGTCCAAGGGCCGTCCTTCAACATAACTGAAAACAGATACGCCTCCGACAAGTCCAATCGGATCAGATTGCACATACCGCCCACTCCCCGCATCGTAGTCCCGAAAGTAGTTGTAATTCAGCCCAGTAGCCGCGTCATACCGCTGCCCCGGGAACCGCATGTCGAGCACGAAGTCCGTGCTGTCCAGGTCCGGGTCCTGATTCGGCGGATCTTTGCCGAACGCCTCGCCCTGTAGCGCCCAGGTCCAGATCGCGACGTCGCGGCTGCGGTCGATGACGGCACGCGGGGTGCCCAGGTGGTCGGGCTCGATGTAGTGCAGTTTCTGGTTGGCACCCGCGCCGGCCAGCAGGCCGACCGGGAGGTCGTCCAGCCAGATCGCTTGTTGCAGGGCCGCGCCGTTGTGGTCGTAGTCGCCCAGCCAGCGGCCCGACTCGTCGTAGACGGTGTAGGTGTTCACGGCCGGGGTGCCGCCGCTGCCATCGGGGTTGCCGGTAACCGCCGGGATGGTCGAGAGCACGCGTTCGCCCAGGGCGTTGTAGGCGTAGCTGCGTAGCATGGTGCCGTTTTGCGACACGCTGTTCATGCGGTCGTCTTCGGCGTAGTTGAACTGCTTGAGCGCGCCGCCGATGGCCGTGGTGTTGCCCACGCCGTCGTAGCTGCGCACGACGCTGCCCACCGAACTCAGGCGATGGTTGCTGCCGGGGTAAGCGAAGTTGGTGGTGATACCGCCGTGCAGCAGGCTGGTGCGGTTGCCGGTGGCGTCGTAGGTGTAGGTCTCGATCGGGATACTGCTGACACCATCGCGCAGGATGGTCAGACGACCAAGGTTGTCGTAGTCGTAGCGGGCCAGGAACGCGCTCTGCAGGCCGTCCTTGAGCTCGCTGAGCTGACCGGCGGCGTCGTAGCCGTAGTGCAGCGACAGGCCGCCGCTGGCGTTGTCCTGGATCGTAGCGGGCCGATAGTCGAGATCGTGCTGACGCGCCAGGGTGCGGCCGTTGCCGTAGACCCAGCCGACCGCCGGGCCGAATGGAGCGTAGCCGGCCTGATTGAGCAGCACCGTGCGGCTACCGCCGTTCGGGGTCACGCCAACTTCGGTGATGCGGCCCTGAGCGTTACGTACGTAGTCGACGACGGCGCCGTCGGGGTAGCTGATCGACTTCACATCGCCCGCAGCGGTGTAGGTGTAGTCGACCATAAAGAACCGGCCACCGACGATCTGCATCTTGGTTTCGACCTGGCCGAAGCGGTCGTAGCAGTAGCGCATCGCGGCGCCGAAGTTCTTGTTCGTGCCGGTCATGCGGCCCTGCGCGAACGCTGGGTCGCCGCCGCAGCCGGTGTTGAAGGTGTCGTAGTGATAGACGATGTCGTTGCCGCCGCTGGTGGCCAGCATCGAGACCGAGGTCAGGCGATTGAGCGCGTCGTAATCGTAGGTGTGCGCCTGGGCATCGTTAGCGTCGAGGCGGCTGTCCAGATTGCCCGCGCTGTCGTAGCCGTACTGGGTCAGCCCGGTATCCGGACTGGTGAGCTGGGTCACCTCACCGAACCCGTTGTAGCTGTAGTTCGTCTGCAGCCCCTTGGGGTCGGTCACGCGGGTGACGTTGTCGAGCGCGTCGTAGAGGTAGCCGGTTTCCGCGGCGATGCCGCCCGGGTCCTGCACGGTGCGCGAGACGCGGTTGAGCGGGTCGTAGTCGTGGTCGACCACGCGGCTGAGCGGGTCGGTGACCAGGTTGGGGTTGCCGTCGGCGTCGTAGGTGGTGCCGGTGATGTGGTTGCCGGCGTCCTTGTACTGGGTTTGCTCGCCCAGGCTGTTGTAGAAACGCGACAGCTGCCGGCGCAGCACTGCGCCACTGTCCTTGGTCTCTTCCTTGATGCGGTTGCCGGCCTTGTCCAAGGTGTAGTGAATGGTGTTGCCGGCGTTGTCGGTGACGTCGGTCAGGCGCTGCGCTGCGTCGTAGGCAAAAGTGATGTAGCTGCCGTCAGGCTGGGTCAGGCGCTGGACCAGGCCGGTAGGTTCGTAAATCGCGCTGGTAATGCGGTCGTCGGCTTCGCTGGCGGCGTTAGGCCCACGCACCTTGGTGCCGGTCAGCCAGCCGCGCGGGTGGTATTCGTAGTCGGTGACCACGCCGGCAATGTCCTTGAGCGACAGCATCCGACCTTGGGCGTCGTACTGCAGCACCTCGGTGACCTGCCCCAGGGCGTTGGTGGTCTTCCACAGGTCGCCCTTGCGGTGTGGGCAGGTCGCGGGCGCGGATGCGCAGCTGGCGTCGTCGCTGGGGTAGTAGGCGTAAGCGGTGACGTCGTTGACGTCCGTGCGTGGGCCATTGACCGACTTGAGCAGGCCGAGAAGCGGGCAGGTGCTGTTGCTGGCCGCGACATCGGCGGCTTCGCAGTAGACGTAGGCCGTGGTCCGGGTGGCGTTGGTGGCGGTGTCACGCACGGTGACGGAGGTCGGCTGCATTCGTGCGTTGCGAGTGATGCGGGTCTCACGGTTGCCGATCAGAGTCGTCAGCACGCGGTTGATCGCAAGCTCGTGGCGCTGCTCGACGGTGCGCGCCTGCGCTGCGCCCTGCGCTTCGACCACGGTATGGGCGCGAGCAAGAAGGCCCGACACGGTATCGGTGAGTTCCGCATACTGGTGTTTGGTCACGGTCCCGTTGGGATCAGTGACCGTGTCGATGCGGCGGCGGAAGTCGGTGGTTTCAGGGTAGTAGGTGTAGTTGGTCGTTCCGGCGCTGTTGGCGACCGATGCGATTTTGCGCGGCGCACCGCTGGGCGGCGTCGCGGTGAGCGCGTAGACATTCTGACGACCTAAGGCATTCGTGGCGGTGGCGGTGCCGGCCGCCGAATACGACAGCGACAATCCGTCGGTGATATCTCCTAGCGTGCGTGACTGCACACGCGCCTTCTCGTCGTATACATTGGTACTGAGGCGTCGATTATCCTCCGCCGTAACGCCGACCAGCAGCATCGGTATCCCATCAATACCGTAGTGGTAACGGCGCTGCGCGCCGTCCGGATAGGTCGCGGTCTCGACCTGCCCCAATGAGGTGTAGGTGTAGCTAACCAACACCACGCCAGCGGAACTGATCGATGCGATTGGAGCGCCGCCCTTACCAGTGGTGCGAGTGAACTCAAGTACTCGTCCGCCGCTGTGGGTAATCGTGCTCAGTCGCTGCAAACTGTCGTAGCCGTAGGCCAACGTGGTGCCGTCTTCGTAGGCCTGCTGTAACAATCGTCCTTCGGCATCAAAACTCAAAGTGCGATCGCTGCGGTACACGACCCAGTTCGTGCCGGAGGCAACCAGCCGGTCGCCGCTGCCATCGCTGGCCTCGTAGGCCGCGCCCACAGACTTGAACGCCGTGTGCCGCCCGTCCGCATCGACCAGCCCGTAGTGCACGGTCGGACTGCCGCCAATCGGATCGGTGCCCATCGCCAAGCGGATGTTGTGCGAGTTGGTCCAGCCCCCGCCGAATCCCCCGCCGGCGACGGAACCACCCGATTGATAGCTGCGCTGCAACGAAACCCAGCCCAGATCGAAGTCGCTGGTGGTCTCCGCCAGGGTGCCGCTGCTGATCTGGCAGTTCTCCTCTGTCGGGCAGGTTCGCACCGGTGCGCTGGCGTAGCTCATCTCGGAGCCAGGCACGCCCGCGCAGGCCTGCTTGGCGGCGCTCCACGCATGCACGGTGATGTTGGGGCATTGAATGGAGCGGTTACGCAGGATCGACCCATTCTCGTTCGTGCTGGTGCAACTGCCGGGCGAGCCGACCGTATAGCTGGCCGTGTAGGTGGTGTTCTCGTTCAGGCTCTGTCCGTTGTCCCAACTGCTGTCCACCTGCCAGTTCGGCGACACGGTCACGACGGTGGACGCCGGACAGCCTTGCCCGGTGCTGTCCGCGTCCAGGCGCTGCTTGATCTGGTCCACCACCATCTGCAAGGTCGCGTTCGGCTGCTGCGGGTCGAGCAGGCTGTGGTGGCTCCACTCGCCCACCACCGGCGGCACGCGCTCGAATTCGTACTGGTAGATCGTGCGGTCGCTCAGCACGGTCTGCTTGGTGACTTCGAAACTGAAGGGGCCGTAGGGCAGCGAGGCGGCATGAATGCTTTCCATGTCCTGCTGCACGGCGCGCTCGGTGAGGTGCGGTCCGTTGAAGGCTAAATCGCTGGTCCAGACCTGGCCGATCTCCTGCGCGGAAGCGGCGCCGCTCAGTAGCGCCAGCAAGCCCAGCGCGGCCGCGAGCGAGCGAGCGCGCACGGCAATGGAGCGGCGGCGGTTCAATCCTTCGTAACCCATACCATCCCCTTCTTGTTGTCTGCGCCGACCTTGCGGACGGCGTGGTTTGCTGCTGAGGCGTGCGCGGCGCGAGCCGGGCATGACCCACGATGAGGCCTACCCGTCGCGGTCGCTGCGACAGCCTCTAGAAGAAGTCCAACAAAGCGATGACACGCCGCAAAACCGGACGCGCCCAGGCTTCCTCGCGGCGCTTGCGCCCACCTTCGACCAACACCAAGACAGGCCCACGACAGGCGCGAATCGGCGAATGGATCGATGCGAAGGAGCCGACGGCGAACGGTCGGCGGGCCCACATTCCTTATGCGTCACTGCGTGGCTCCCCGGTGGGATGCAGCGGTTCCTGTTCGCCCCAGCACGCGGGTTACAGCCCGGTACGGCGTGGGGCCAGCTTCTACACGGCCGAGGGCGGCGTCAAGTGCCGCGCATCGAGGTTTCGAAACTGTTCGAAGCGTCGGGATTGATGGCACACAGAACGCATACTTTGTGCAGGGTCATCCAGCGCCGAAACGTGCACAAAGTGCGCCGAAACGGTGACTACTAGCCGCGCAACGCCCACCACGCCCCGACCGCGACGATCGCCAGCATGCCGGCACCGGCGCCGACCAGGATGCGTTCCTGGCGTTGCGCTTTGGCCAGCGCATCGCCGTAGGGCATCGTGGTGTGCGCGATCATGGTGTACAGCGGCAGCCAGGAACGCGGCAGCAGTCGGTTCAAGGTCACGTCCAGGCGCTTGCGCGCGAGGAACCATGGCGACTGCACTTTCTGACGCAGTTCGACGAAGTTGGCCTTGGACAATTCGGCCAGGGTGTCGGTGTGCGGGCGGCGCGAGCGCTCGTAGTCGGCGAACGCGTCCGCGCGCCGGCCCGGATGACGCGCCAGTGCGGCCATCAACGCCGAGCAATCCTCGAACGCCGAGTTCATGCCCTGGCCGTAGAAGGGATAGACCGCGTGGCAGGCGTCGCCGACCAGCACCATCCAGTCCTCGCGGCTCCACGGCGCGGTGCGCGTGGTCACCAGCGAGCCGACCGGATGCGCCATCCATTCCTCGACCAGCTGCGGCAGCAGCGGCAGCAGATCGGGGAAGTACTTGGTGAACAGCGCGCGCACTTCGTCTTCGCTGCGGGTGGTGGCGAAACTGTCCGGACCCTCGAACGGCAGGAACAGGGTGAGCGTGTGCGAGCCGTCGCGATTGGGATGCGAGACGAACAGGCCGTGGCTGCGCGGCCACACGTGCAGCGCCTCCAGTTCGATCGCCGAGCTGCCGTCGGCCAAGGGTTTGAGGGTGAGCTCCTTGTAGCCCCACTCCAGGTATTCCTGGTGGTAGTCGGCGCGTTCGCCGCGCTGCATTTCCTGGCGCGCGCGCGAGAACGCGCCGTCGGCGCCGACCACCCAATCCGGGCGCACCTTCAAGGTCGCGCCGCCGGCGTCGAATTCGAGTTCGCGCGCGACCTTGTCGGCCGCGACCAGGCGATGGCCGAAATGCAGGCGCACCTGCGGATGGCGCTCGGCGCGATCCAGCAGCAGGCGGTTGAGTTCGTTGCGGTCGATCGAGTGCAGCACTTCGCCGCGGTCCTTGCCGTAGGGCTGGTAGCGGGTGCTGCCGTCGGGCGCGTGGATCACGCGACCGGCCATGGTCACCGAGGTCGGCATCACCGCATCGATCAACTCGGCCTCGGTCAGCGCCTGGATGCCGCGCTTGGACAGGCCCAGGTTGATCGAGCGCCCGCCCTCGGCGCCGCTCACGCGCGGATCGGGGCGGCGTTCGTAGACGTCGACGCCGTGACCGAGCGCGGCCAGACGCAGGGCCAGCAGCGAGCCGGCGAGGCCTCCGCCGACGATCGCCACGCGTGCGGCGGCGGTGGATGTGGCGGAGGCGTCAGTCATCGAGCGCGGATCCCGCGGCGGCGCGCGCCGTGCGTGCGCCGCCCGCACGCGCGACGGTGCGCGGCAGGGCACTCAGGCGCGGCGCTTCGACCGCGATCGCGGCCAGACGCAGCTGCAGCTCGGCCTCGACCAGGGCTTCGATCGCCTGTTCGAAGTTATTGCGGCGCAGATTGGGCCCGAGTCGGCGCAGGTAGGAACGCAGATAGGCCGCGCGCGTTTCCGGCGCGTCGATCTCGCGGCGCAGGAACGGCAGGTCGGACTCGACCATGTGCCGGATCGCGAGCATGGGCACCGGGCTGCGCAGCGGGAAGAAATCGGGATTGCGCAGGCCGGGGCTGCTGTTGTGCGCGTGAAACTCGCCCAGCATCAGGCCCAGCTCGACGAAGCCGCCCTTGTTCTCGGCCTGGATGCGATCGACCACGCTGGCGCCGTCGACGCCCAGGTTGGGGAACACGATCAGGATCGACTTGTTGACCGCCGCCGCGCCCGAGCGCGGTTCGATCTCCAGGAACAGGCCGCGGTAGTGCGCGATCAGCTCGGCCATGCGTTCCGGATCGGGCTCGGCATCGGCGACCTCGGTGAGCCAGATCGTGTCCAGGCCCAGCGCCAGCGGCGTGAACGGACACACCGGCCCGGTCCGGCCCAGCTCCGGGTGCGGCTGGGCGAGGAACTCGCGCACCCAGCTGACGATGGTGGGCAGCGGCGCGCTGGCGGGTTGGTTGCGCTCCACGTCGGAGGCGCGCAGCAGCTGGCCGCGCGCGGCCGCGCCCGCGCTCTCGACATGGCTGCGGCCGGCCATCATGGCCGCGTCCGGGTCGGGCAGTTGGAAGGAATCGTTATCTGGGCTCATCGCCTCGCTCCTGGTTCCTGGCTCAGCCGCGTGCCGCATCGCGCACGCTGAGCGGGCGCATGTCGGTCCACCACTCGCGGATGCGAGCCAGGCAATCGTCCTTCGACCCCTCGAAGCCGGCGTCGCGCCAGCCCTGCGGAATCGCGTATGCCACCGGCAGGATCGAGTACTGGTCTTCGTGATTGACCACCACCCGATACGCGCCGAGATCCATCTCTTCTCCTTGCATGCAACCTCCATCCCAACTCAAGCCGCGGCGCCGATTCCCGCCGCCGAACCCGTCGCCAGGATCGGCGCATCGGGCAATTCGTCCTCGACCCGACGGATCGCGCGCACCGCATAGGCGCTGGCCGCGACCGCCGTCATCAGGACCCCAAGGACAATGAACATCAGGCCCAGGCCGCGGCCCGGACCGACGCCGATCCACGCCCCGACCGTGCCGGCCAGGGCGCCGCCGGGCGCCATCAACGGTTCGAACACGTGTTCGGCCAGCGGACCGGCCAGGCAATAGCCCAAGGGCATCGCCGCTTCCGACAGCACGCGCTGGATCGCGAAGCAGCGGCCCTGCAGATCGGCCGGCACCTTGCTCTGCCACAGCGCGGCATTCGACGCGTTGAGCACAGGTAACGTCAGGAAGAAGCCGAAACCGGCCACCAGCACCAGCGCGAACGACGGCGCCAGGCCGTGCACGGCCAGCAGCACGCCGGCGGCCAGCGAGTAACCGAGCACGCCGTGGATGCGCCGGCGCGGTCCGCCCCAGGTGCTCATGGCCAGGCCGCCCAACAGCAAGCCGCAGCCGCCGACCGCCATCTGCACGCCCAGCAGGGCCGCGTCGGCGAACGACAGCACCAAGGGCGTGATCGCGATGCTGGCGATGCCGAACAGGAAGTTGGTGGCGCCGAACACCAGCAGCAGGCCGTACAGGCCCGGGCGATCGTGCACGTAGCGGAAGCCGGTGGCAGCTTCGCGCCACAGACTGTCCTCGGCCTCGGCGCTGCGTTGCGGGCGCGGCACGCGCGCGAAGCACAGTGCGATCACGCCGATCACGAAGGTCAGCGCATCGACGATCAGCACGCCCTGCATCGAGATCGTGCTGACCAGCACGCCGGCCAGCAGCGGCCCGCCGACCTGGGCGATCGCGAAACCGGTCTGGACCAGGCCGTTCACGCGGGTGAGCTGCTCCTGGCTGGCGAGCAGCGGAATGCTGGCCGCGTACGCCGGCTGCAGGAAGGCGTTGGCGATCGCCGAGATGCCGACGCCGACATAGACATGCCACAAGGCCAGGCCGTCGGTGGCGTACAGCACGGCCAGCGCGACCATGGTCAGGGCCGAGACCGCGTCGCAGACGATCATGGTGCGGCGGCGATCCCAGCGATCGACCAGGGCGCCGGCGATCGGCGAGATCAGCAGCGCCGGCACCGCCATGGCGACGAAGATCAGTGCGAACTGGGTGGTGGAACCGGTGCTCTGGTACACCCAGATGCCCAGCGCGAACGATGTCAGGCGCGAGCCCACGCCCGACACCAGCTGGCCGACCCAGATCAGCAGGAAATCGCGCAGGCCGGCGTAGAGGTTCACGCTTCCTCCTCCTCGACCGCCAGCGGCAGGGCGCCGCGGCTGCGCAGGAAATCCAGATAGGTCGCGAACAGCACGCGGTCGGCGGGCGGACAGACCAAACCCAGCGCGGCGACCGCGTCGAGGGTGGCGCTGCAATCGAAGCGCGGTTCGCGCGGGTCCGGATCCTGCGGGAACAAGCCGGCGAACGGCGCCAGCGCGTTCTCGCGCGAGACCGCCGCTTCGGTCAGCAGCGCCTTGCGCCAGGACGGGTAGTCGATCTCTTCCACCGCCAAGCCGGCGTCGCGCATGGTCTCGACCGCTTCGACGATGGGCAGACGATGCGGATTGAAGAAGTGGTACTGGCCGTCGGCATCGCCCGCGCCCAAGGCCAGGCGCACGATCGCGCGGCCGACGTAATCCACCGGCGCCATGTCGAAGGACTCGTCGGGCAGGTGCGGCGCATAGCCCAGCTGCACGCAGCCCTTGATCCAGGCGTTGAAGTAGTCGCCCACGTTGCTGGTGCCCAGGCGGCTGTCGCCGGTGATGCGCGCCGGGCGGTAGATCGCCACCGGCAGCCCGCGCGCGCGCGCGGCCAGCGCCAGTTGCTCGCCCACCCACTTGCTTTGGTTGTAGCCGCCCATCTGGCCTTCGGCGTCCGGCGGCGGATCGGATTCGCGCACCACCCGATCCATATGGCGCTCGGTGAGATACACGCCCAGGGTCGAAACCAGATGCACCGGCTTGACCCGGTGACGCGTGGCCAGGCGCAGCACCTCGAGGGTGCCGCCGACGTTGGCTGCTTCCAGATGTTCGTAGGGCGCGAGGAAATTGACCTGGCCACCGTTATGGAAGATCACCTCGGCGCGCTGCGCGAGCGCGTCGAACGCCTCGGCGTCCAGACCCAGGCGCGGCGCCGACAGATCGCCGCACACCGGCAGCAGACGAAGTTCGTCGCCCGCGCGCCATAGCTCGTAGGTATCGAGGTTGGCGCGGATGCGGCGCAAGCCCTCGGCCTCGCTGTCGGCGCGCACCAGACACAACAGTTCGGCGTCGGTGGTGTCGAGCAGTTCGCGCACCAGATAGGCGCCGAGGAAGCCGGTGGCGCCGGTGACCAGGGCCGAGGCCGGTTGCGCGCGCGCGGCCGGCGCGCGCGCGCCGCTGGGATCGATGTCCGGCGGCAACACCACGCGCGCGCGCAGATCGGTGCGCGCGTCGGCCACGCCGGCGCGCTGGGCTTCGATCGCGCGCGCCAGGCCGGCCACCGTGGGGCTGGCGAACACCGCCGCCAACGGCAGCTCGACGCCGAACGCGGCGTGCAGCTTGAACACCAGCGGCAGGGTCGACAGCGAATCGCCGCCGAGCGCGAAGAAGTCCTCGTCGGCGCCGATGTCCTCGCGCCCCAGCACTTCGCGCCAGACCGCGAGCACGCCGGTTTCTATTTCGCCCTGCGGCGCGCGCACGCGGCGCTCGGCGGCGGCCGTGGCCGGCGGCGCCGGCAGGGCGTGGCGATCGACCTTGCCGTTGCGATTCAAGGGCAGCGACGGCAGCGCCACGAACAGCGACGGCACCAAGGCGTCTGGCAGGCGTTGGGCCAGGAACTCGCGCAGCGCCGCCGGCTCCAGTCCCGCCTCGGCGACCACGTAGGCGACCAGGCGCTTGTCGCCGGGCCGGTCCTCGCGCAGCGCGGCGGCGGCGGCCTGCACCTGCGGGTGCGCGGCCAGCGCGGTTTCGATCTCGCCCAGTTCGATGCGCACGCCGCGCAGCTTGACCTGGTGATCGCGGCGGCCGAGGAACTGCAGGCTGCCGTCGGTGTTCCAGCGCGCCAGATCGCCGGTGCGGTACAGGCGCGCGCCGGGCGTATCGGCGTAAGGATCGGGCAGGAACGCGGCTTCGGTGAGCGCGGGCTGGCCGAGGTAACCGCGCGCGATGCCGGCGCCGCCGATGCACAGCTCGCCGATCACGCCGCGCGGCGCCAGACCCAGCTCGGTGTCGAGCACGTACACGCGCACGCCCGGCAGCGGCGTACCGATCGGCAGCTCGGCGCCGGCGAATTCGCCGCCGTCGCGGGTGGACAGCATGGTCGCGCAGACCGAGGCTTCGGTCGGTCCGTAATGGTTGCACAAGGCGACCCGGCCGCCGCTGACGCCGGCGTAGCGACGCACCTGCTCCAGCGGCACGCTCTCGCCGCCGATCATCATCAGGCGCAAGGCCGGCAACAGCGGGCGGGTGCGCTGGGCCGCGAACCAGCCCTCGCTCCAGCGCCGCCACAGCGCGGCCGGCGCGTCGATCGCGGTCACGCCGTAATCGCGGCAGAAACTTTCCAGCTCGTACGGGCCCAGCTCGGCCGGGGCCGGATGCAGCACCAGCGCCGAACCGCTGGCCAGCGCCGGGAAGATGTCGCCGACCGAGGCGTCGAACACCAGCGGTGGAATCATCAACAGGCGCTGGGCGACGAAGTCGTGGCGCGCCATGAAGCCCAGGGTGAGATTGACCGCGCCGCGGTGCTCGATCACCACGCCCTTGGGCGCGCCGGTCGAACCGGAGGTGTAGATCACATAGGCGGCGCTGTCGGCGCCGGCCAGTTCCGCCGGCGGCTGCTCGGCCGGCGGCACGCCGTCGGTGATCACGCAGGGCACGGCGCCGGCGACCGCATCGGCGCGCGCGACCAGCGCCGCGGGCGCGACCAGGGCCAGCGCGCCGGCGTCGGCGAGCAGGAAAGCGATGCGTTCGTCCGGGTGGGCAGGATCGATCGGCACATAGGCGCCGCCCGCGGCGAGCACGCCGAGCACGCCGATCAGCGCCTCGGTGGAACGGTCGGCGAGCACCGCGACGCGGGTTTCGGCGACCGTGCCCAAGGCGCGCAGGCGCTGGGCGATGCCGTTGGCGCGCCGGTAGACGTCGCGATAGCTCAACTCGCGTCCCGGCTCGACGATCGCGATCGCCTCCGGGCTGCGCTGGGCCTGACGTTCGAACAGGGCGTACAAGGTCGGCGCAGGCGGCTGCGGCGCGGGTCCGCCGTCGCCCAGCGCCAGCACTTCGTGGCGCGCGTCCTGGTCCAGCAGCGACAGCCGCGACAACGGCAGGTCGGGATCGGCGAGCACGCGGTGCAGCAACACGCCGTATTGATCGGCCAGGCGCGCGATGGTGGAGGCGTCGAACAGGTCGCTGTCGTAGTCGAGCACGCCGTCCAGGCCGGCTTCGGACGCGCCCAGCGACAGGGTGAGCTCGAAGCGCGAGGTGTGCACCTCGGGCTCGAACCATTCGACGTTCAAACCGCGCAGCGTGAGCGGCGCGGTGCCGGCGTTCTGCAGCACGAACATGGTCTGGAACAGCGGCGTTCGGCCGGGCACGCGCTCCAGGCGCAGTTGGTCGATCACGCGCTCCAGCGGCGCCTGCGCATGCTCGAACGCATCCAGGCAGTGGGCGCGGGTGCGCGCGAGCAGATCGCGGAAGCTGGGATCGCCGGACAGGTCGCCGCGCAGCGCCAGGGTGTTCACGAACAGACCGATCAGCGGCGCGACGCCGTCGACGCCGCGGTTGGCGACCGGCGAGCCGATCACCACATCGTCCTGACCCGCGTGACGGCCAAGCAGGCTCTGGAACGCGGCCAACAGGGCCATGAACAAGGTCGCGTGCTCGCGCCGGGCGAGATCGGCCAGGCCGGCGGCGACGCTGAGCGGAATGCGCAGGTGATGGCGCGCGCCGCGCCCGGTGGGCGTCGGCTGGCGCGGACGGTCGCCGGGCAGGTCGAGCAGGCCGCTGCTGCCTTCCAGGGCCTGGCGCCAGAACGCCAGTTGGTCGGCGACCTGGCGCTCCTGCGCCGCATCGCGCTGCCACAGCACGGCGTCGCCGAACTGCAGGCGCAATTCCGGCAGGGCCGGGGTCTGGCCGTCCAGGCGCGCGTCGTAGCAACGCGAGAGTTCGTCGAACAGCACGCCGCCGGACCAGGCGTCGGAGACGATGTGGTGCATCACCATCAACAGCAGGTGTTCTTCGTCGTCCAGACGCAGCAAGGTCGCGCGCAGCAAGGGCGCGCGTGCCAGATCGAACGGACGTTCGGTTTCCTCGTCGGCGTAGCGGCGCGCCGCCGCTTCGCGTGCGATCAGGTTCAGGCCGCGCAGGTCGATCAGCGGCACTGTCACCTCGACCTGCGCCGCCACGGTCTGGCGCGGCTCGCCGGCGACTTCGGCGAACGACATGCGCAGCGCATCGTGGCGCTGAATCACGTCGGCCAGCGCGCGCTCCAGCGCGACCGGATCGAGCGCGCCGCGCAGAATGTGGTGGCCGTACACATGGTAGGCGCCGCTGCCGGGCTGCAGGCGCTCGAAGAACCAGATCCGTTGCTGCGCGGCCGACAAGGGCAGGGATTCGCCCGGTCGGCTGCGGCGCTGGATCGCGTTGTCTTCCGCCGCGTCGGTATCGCGCGCGGACAGGCGTCGGCTCAACAGCTCGCGCTGCTGCGGGGTCAGCCGGGCCAGGCGCTCGGCCATCGCGCCGGGCGCGTTGTCGTCGGGCCGGCTCATGCGCGGTCCACCGCTAAGGCGATCGTCGCGTTCATCGTTCCGCGCCCTCGCCCGCCAACAACAGTTGGATGTCGTCGTCCGACAGCCCCTCGAGCTGGTCGAGCATGCTCGCCAGCGCGTCGGCGTCGACGCTGTCCATGCGCTGGCGCAGCAGCAGCTCGGCGAAGCCGGCCACGCTGGGCGCCTCGAACAGGGCGCGCAAGGCGATTTCGCCGCCGAAGGCCTTCTGCACGCGCGTGATGAGCTGCGTGGCCAGCAGCGAATGACCGCCGAGCTCGAAGAAATCGTCGTGGATGCCGACCCGTTCCAGCCCAAGCACCTCCGCCCAAAGCCGCGCCAGGGTCTCTTCCTCGCCGTTGCGCGGCGCCACATAGGCCTGGGTCTCCAGCGCCTCGGCGTCCGGCGCCGGCAGCGCCTTGCGGTCGACCTTGCCGTTCGGGGTCAGCGGGTACTGCGCCAGCGCCACATAGGCCGAGGGCAGCATGTATTCGGGCAGACGCTGGCGCGCATGCGCACGCAGCTCGGCGGCGTCGGCCTGACCGATCACATAGGCGACCAGGCGCTTGTCGCCGGGCCGGTCCTCGCGGCAGACCACGACCGCCTGACCCACCTGCGGATGCTCGGCCAGCACGGCCTCGATCTCGCCCAGCTCGATGCGGAAGCCGCGCAGCTTGACCTGATGGTCGATGCGTCCCAGCACCTCGATGCGGCCGTCGCGCAGGCGCCGCGCGAGATCGCCGGTGCGGTACAGGCGAGCGCCGACGCGCGCGCCGTAGCGATCGGGCACGAATTTCTCGGCGCTGAGTTCGGGCCGCGCCAGGTAGCCGCGGGCGACGCCGAGGCCGCCGATCAGCAACTCGCCGGGCACGCCCACCGGCACCAGCTGGCCGCGCGCGTCGACGATATGGATCTCGGTGTTGGCGAGCGGACGGCCGATGCTGACCGCCGCGTCGTCGGCGCGCACGCGCTCGACCGCCGACCAGACCGTGGTTTCGGTGGGACCGTACAGGTTCCACAGTTGCGCGCCGTGGGCGAGCAAACGGTCGGCGAGCTCGCGCGGCAGCGCTTCGCCGCCGCACAGCAAGCGCAGTTGCGCACGCCCGCGCCAGCCGGCGTCGAGCAGCATGCGCCAGGTCGCGGGCGTGGCCTGCATCGCGCTGGCGCCGGCGCTGTCGATCAGGCGCGCCAGCGCCGCGCCGTCGGCCGCGGTGGCGCGATCGGCCAGGGCGATGCGCGCGCCCACGCTCAGCGGCAGCAGCAGTTCCAGCACCGCGATGTCGAAGGACAAGGTGGTGACCGCGCACATCACGTCGTCTTCGCCCAGGCCCGGCTCGCGCGCGACCGCGCTGAGGAAGTTGACTGCGGCGCGGTGCGGAATCTGCACGCCCTTGGGCCGGCCGGTGGAGCCGGAGGTGAAGATCACATAGGCCAGGTCTTCCGGGCCGACGCCGCTGTCGACGCGCGCGCCGGGCGCGGCGTCCAGATCGTCCAGCCACAGCGGCTCGCAGTCGCAAGCCGGCAGCTGCGCCTGCAACGCGCGTTCGCTCACGATCAGACGCATGCGCGCGTCCTCGACCATGTAGCCCAGGCGCTCGGCCGGATAGCTGGGGTCCATCGGTACGTAGGCCGCGCCGGCCTTGAGCACGCCGAGCAGGCCGACCAGCATGCGCGGCGAGCGTTCGACGAACAGGCCCACCAACTCGCCGGGGCCCACCCCGCGCGCGGCCAGCGCGCGCGCGAGGGCGTCGGCCTGGGCATCGAGTTCGGCGTAGCTCAGGCGCTGCGCGCCGCATTCGACCGCGATCGCCTCGGGCCGGCGCTCGGCCTGGCGCTCGAACAGACGATGCAGCGGCGTATCCACCGGCGCATCCAATGCGGTGTCGTTCCATTCCAACAGCAGGCGCTGGCGCGCTTCGGGCGGCAGGATCTCGAGCTCGCCGATGCGCTGGTCCGGATCGTCGGCGATCGAACGCAGCAGCTGCTGGAAGTGAGCGGAGAAGGCCTCGATGGTGGCGGCGTCGAACAGGTCGCTGGCGTACTCGAAGAACAGGGCCAGGCCGTCCTCGTGTTCGCTGGCGAACAAGGCCAGGTCCGAGCGCGCGGTGCCGGGATTGATGGTGTCGAAATCCACCGGCACCAGGCTCAGCCCGGCCAGATCGCTCTCTTCGGAGGGGAAGTTCTGGAAGAACAGCATGGTCTGGAACAGCGGCGCGTGGCTGAGCGAACGCTCCGGCTGCAGTTCCTCGATCAGACGTTCGGCCGGCAGGTCCTGGTGCGAGTACGCGCCCAGGGTGGTGTCCTTCACCTGCGCCAGCAGGGTGCGGAACGTGGGATTGCCGGACAGGTCGTTGCGCAGCGCCAGGGTATTGACGAAGAACCCCGCCAGCGGCTCGAGTTCCTCGCGGCGGCGATTGGCGACGCCGACGCCGACCACCAGGTCGTGCTGGCCGGAGTAGCGCATCAACAGGGTCTGATAGGCGGCCAGTACGATCATGAAGGGCGTCGCGCCCTCCTGCCTGCTCAGGCGCTTGATCGCGTCCCAGGTTTGCATCGACAGCATGCTGCGCAGCACGTCGCCGCGGTAGCTTTGCACCGGCGGACGCGCGCGATCGCCGGGCAGCTCCAGCACCGGCAGCGGGCCGGCCAGGCGCTGGCGCCAGTAGTCCAGCTGGGTCTGCAGGGTCGGGCCTTCCAGCAACTCGCGCTGCCACAGGGTGTAGTCGACGTACTGCACCGGCAACTCGGGCAGCGGCGAGGCCGCGCCGGCCTGGTAGGCGCTGTACAACTGGCGCAGTTCCTCGTGCAGCACGCCCAGCGACCAGCCGTCGACCGCGATGTGATGGGCGTTGAGGGTGAACAGATAACGCTCGTCGTCGACCTGCACCAGCAGCGCGCGCAGCAGCGGCCCGCGCGCCAGGTCGAATGCGCGCCGAGCTTCGGCGCGGGCCAGCGCGAACGCCGCCGACTCGCGCTCCGACGCCGGCAGCGCGCGCAGGTCATGGCGTTCGATCGGCACCGCCGACGGCGGCTGCACGACCTGGTGCGGGCCCTGTTCGTCGGCCGCGATCAGCGTACGCAGGCTTTCGTGGCGACGCTGGATCTCGTCCAGCGCGCGCGCGAACGCCGCCTGGTCCAAACGGCCCTGCATCCACAGCGAGGTCGGCACGTTGTAGGCCGCCGAACCGGGATCGATCTGGTCGAGGATCCACAGCCGCTGCTGCGCGAACGACAGCGGAATCCGCGCCGGACGCGGGCGCCGGCCGATTTCGCTGCGCGGCGCCGACGGCGATTGCTTGGCCAGTTGCTGCAGCAGCAGCGCGCGTTTTTCCGGCGACAGGCCGGCCAGGCGCTCGTGGATTTCAGCCATGCGCGCCTCCGGACAGGGTCGCGGCCAGACGTGCGCTGGCCTCCTCGTCGCTGAGGTGCTCCAGACTCGCGAGCAGGCTTTCCAGGTCCTCCGGCGCCAGCTCGGTGCTGGCCGCGGCGACGCGCGCGGCCAGGCGTTCCAGGGTGGCGTCCTCGAACAGCGCGCGCAGCGGCAGCTCGACGCCGTACTGCTGCTCGATCCGCGCCAGCAAACGCGTGGCCAGCAGCGAATGGCCGCCGAGGTCGAAGAAATTGTCGCCGCGCCCGATCCGCGGCGCGCCCAGCAGTTGCTGCCAGATCGCGGCCAGCGTCAATTCCTCGGGCGTGACCGGCGCCTCGTAGCTGGCGTCGTCGTCGCCGCCGGCCACGGCTTCCGGCGCCGGCAGCGCGCGCCGGTCGACCTTGCCGTTGGGCGTGAGCGGGAAGCGCTCGAGCACGACGAAGGCGCTGGGCACCATGTAATCGGGCAGCGCGGCCTTGAGGTGATCGCGCAATGCGGATATCGCCGGCGCGACGCCGTTGGCGGTCACGTACGCGACCAGACGCTGGTCGCCGGGCCGGTCCTCACGGCAATGCACCACCGCCTGGGTCACCTCCGGCACCTGCGCGAGCACCGATTCGATCTCGCCCAGTTCGATGCGGAAGCCGCGCAGCTTGATCTGATGATCGATGCGGCCGATCACCTCGATCGTGCCGTCGCGGCGCCACAGCGCGAGGTCGCCGCTGCGGTACAAACGGCCGCCCGGCGCGCCGAAGGGATCGGAGATGAACTTCTCCGCGGTCAGATCGGGGCGCCCGCGATAGCCGGTGGCCAGGCCGTCGCCGCCGATCAGCAGTTCGCCCGGCACGCCCGCCGGCAGCCGCTTCATGTGACGGTCGACGATGTGGATCTGGGTGTTGTCGACCGGCTTGCCGACCAGGATCGGGCCGCTGCCCGGGTGCACCCGGCACAGCGCCGAGTACACCGTGGTTTCGGTGGGGCCGTAGAGGTTCCACAGTTCTCGCGCGCACGGCAACAGACGGTCGGCCAGTTCGCGCGGCAGGGCCTCGCCGGTGGAGATGATCTTGATCCCGGCTTTGCCGCTCCAGCCCAGTTCCAGCAGCATGCGCCAGGTCGCGGGAGTGGCCTGCATCACGTCGATCGCGGTGTCGTCGACCAGACGGCGCAGGCGCAGGCCGTCGCGCGCGGTGTCGCGGTCGACCAGCAGGATGGTCGCGCCCACGGTCAGCGGCAGCACCAGCTCGAACAGGGCGATGTCGAACGACAGCGTGCTGATCGCGCACAGCACCTGACCGCGCGCCAGGCCCGGCTCGCGCGCGACCGAACGCAGCAGGTTGACCGCCGAGCGCTGCTGGATTTCCACGCCCTTGGGCTTGCCGGTGGAACCGGAGGTGAAGATCACATAGGCCGGATCGCGCGCCGCGGCGCCGCCGTCGGGCGCGCGCTCGGCGCGCGCGTCCAGCGCCGCATCGGCGTCGGCGCAGATCACCGTCGCGACATCGCCTGGCAGGCTGTCGGCGAGCGCGCGCTGGCTGACCAGCACACGCGCGGCCGAGGCCTCGAGCATGTAGGCCAGGCGATCGGCCGGATAGGTCGGGTCCAGCGGCACGTAGGCGCCGCCGGCCTTGAGGATGCCGAGCAGGCCGATCAGCATTTCCGGCGTGCGTTCCACGTACAGGCCGACCAGCTCGCCGGGACCGACGCCGGCCGCGCGCAGTTCGTGGGCGAGCGCGTTGGCGCGGCGGTCGAGTTCGCGGTAGGTCATCTCGCGCGCGCCGCAGCGCAGCGCGATCGCGTCGGGCGTGCGCTCGACCTGGGCCTGGACCTGGGCGGCGATGGTGGGATCGTCCGGCAGCTCGCGCGCGGTGTCGTTCCAGCGCGCGAGTTCTTCGCGCTCTGCGTCCGTCAGCAACTCCAACGTACTCAGCGGTGCGTCGGGTGTGGCCGCGGCCGAGGCCAGCAGGCGCAGCAGATGCCCGCACAAGCGCTCGATGCGCGCGCGGTCGAACAAATCGGTGCTGTACTCCAGCATCAGTTCGCGCTGACCGTGCTGGTTCACGAACAGGCTCAGATCGCCCTGGGCGGTGCCGGGGGCCAGATCGGTCAGATGCGCCTGGCGCACCTGCATGCCGCCCATGCCCAGGCCCAGCGCGGGATAGTTCTGGAAGAAGAACAGCGCTTGCGCGAACGGCGTGTGGCTGGCTGAGCGCGGCAGGCGGCGGGTCTCCAATATCCGGTCCAGCGGCGCGTCGGCATGCTCCATCGCGCTCAGCACGCTCTCGCGCACCTGCGCCAGCAGCTGGGCGAAACTCGGATCGCCTTCGATGCGCGTGCGCATCGGCAGGGTGTTGACGAAGAAGCCGATCACCGGCTCCAGCTCGACCCGCGCGCGGCCGGCCACGCCCATGCCGACGGTGATGTCGTCCTGGGCGGTGTAGCGCGACAGCAAGGCCTGATACGCGGCCAGGAACACCATCGAGAGCGTGGCCTGGCGCTCGCGCGCGAGCCGCTCGAGCTGCTCGTAAACCGGCGCCGGCACTTCGCTCAGGTACAGCGCGCCGCGGAAACTCTGCGCGGCCGGACGCGGCCGGTCGGCGGGCAGATCCAGCGAGGTGAGCGCGCCGTCGAGGCGCTCGCTCCAGTAATCCAGCTGCGGTTTCAGGCCGTCGCCGCCGAGGGTCTCGTGCTGCCACAGCGCGATGTCGGCGATCTGCAACGCGGGCGCGGCGGTGTCGGCGGCGCCACCGGCGCGCAGGGCGTCGTAGGCGCGCTGCAATTCCTCCAGCAGCGCATTGGTGGACCAGCCGTCGATCGCGATGTGGTGGAAGCCCAACACCAGCAGATGGCGCTGCGCGGCGACGTCGATCAGGGTCGCGCGCATCATCGCGTCGCGCCCCAGGTCGAACGCGCGCGCGGTTTCCACGCGCGCCAGGCGCAGGGCCTCGGCTTCGCGCTCGTCGGCATTGGCGCCGCTCGCGCTCAGCTCCTGCCAGGGCAGGTCGATACGCGCGAGGATGTGCTGATACGGATCGCCGTCCTGCGCGCGGAACACCGTACGCAAGGTTTCGTGGCGATCGAGCAGGGTTTGCAGGGCCGCGCGCAAGGCGACGCGATCGAGTTCGCCGTCCAGCCACAGGCCGACCGGCAGGTTGTAGGCGGTCATGCCGGGCAGAAAACGGTCCAGCCACCACAGCCGGCGCTGGCCGAAAGTCAGCGGGATGCGCTCGGGGCGCGCGCGCGGCTGAATCCGGTTCTGGCCTACGCGCTGACGCGCGCTCAACTGACGCAGCAGTTCGCGTTTCGCAGGCGATAGCTCGGCGATACGCGGGTCGATATCACTCATCCCTGAACTTCCTTGACTTACGAGCATCCTCGGCCGACCTGATCCGGTCGGTTTCCCTTTGGCATCCAGCACGCGTCGCTTCGGAGATGCTCTTGCACGCGAACCATGTTCGCGATCATCCTTGGCGTTCCATCCGTGGTGCCCCCCGTCTATATCCTATCCACATAACGTGGTCAGGGGGCAAATGCGGACCACATCGGTTGCCGGGACGTCCAATGCCCGGCTGGGGAAACCGTTGCGGGGAGTGCGTTATCCGGCCGTGGGACGGCCGGTTGCAAGTCCAAACCGAGTATTAGGGGTTTCAGGAGCAACAGCCAGCAGGGAGGGGGAACACATGGATCGACCGTTCTCGCAGCACCGAACGACGCCCAGACCACGCACCGACGCCGCGCTGGCGGGGGCGTGATGGGTCACATCGCAGCCGCTCTCGACGCGTTGATCGCCTGGTCGGCGCGGATCGGCGCCGATCCGCTGCTGGTACAGGGCGGCGGCGGTAACACGTCGGTCAAACAAGACGGCACCTTGTGGGTCAAGGCCTCCGGCACCTGGCTCGCGCAGGCGCGCGAGCGCGATATTTTCGTGCCGCTGCCGTTGGACGAGGCGCGCGCCGCGCTCGGTCACGCCGACGGCGAAGCGCGGCTGGCGCGGCTGGGCGCCGCGCATGCGTTGCGGCCCTCGATCGAAACCTCGCTGCACGCATTGCTGCCGCATCCGGTGGTCGCGCACGTGCATTCGGTGAACACCATCGCCTGGGCGGTACGCGCGGATGCGCGCACGCGACTGGATGCCCTGTTGAAGGACCTGAATTGGGCCTGGGTGCCGTATCGGCGCCCCGGTTATCCGCTCACCCAGGCGGTGCGCGAGGCCTTGAATGAACGCGCGGCCGACGTGCTGGTGTTGGCCAATCACGGCCTGGTCGTCGGCGCCGGCGACTGCGTCGCGGCCGATGCGTTGCTGAACGAAGTGGAGCGTCGATTGGCGTTGCCCGAGCGCTCCACGCGCAGCGCCGACCCGGCGCGCTTGCGCGCGGTCAACGACCTGAATTGGGAAGCACCGCAGGACCCGCGCGTGCATGCGCTCGGCGTCGACGCGGCCGCGCTGGCGATCGCCCGCGACGGCGCGCTGTATCCGGACCACGCGGTGTTCCTTGGCGCGCGCGCGGCCGTGCTGGACGGCACCGACGCGCTCTCGGACGCGGTCGCGCGTTGCACCGCCGCCAGCGGCGTCGCGCCGGCGTTCGCGCTGTTGCCCGGCGCCGGCGTGCTGGTCGCGCCCGGCCTGTCGGCCGGCGCGCAGGCGATGCTGCAGTGCCTGGCCCTGGTCGCGCTGCGCCTGCGCGGCGACGAGCCGCTGGTCTACCTGGGCGACGACGACGTCGCCGCCCTGGTGGACTGGGAAGCCGAAGCCTATCGCCGCGCCTTGGCGCGGCTCGCGCACTGACCCCCACGCACCGCACGACGCCACGGAAGGAGCCCATGCAGATCGTCGTCCCCATGTCAGGTTTCGGAGAGCGCTTCCGCCGCGCCGGTTATCGCGTGCCCAAGCCGCTGATCGAGATCGACGGCAAGCCGATCATCGCGCACGTGGTCGACCTGTTCCCGGGCGAGACCGATTTCGTGTTCGTGTGCAACCAGGATCATCTGGATCGCGACGACTACCGCATGGCCGAGCAGCTGGCGCGGATCTGTCCGAGCGGGCGGGTGCTCGGGATCGCGCCGCACAAGCGCGGCCCGGTGCACGCGGTGCTGCAGGCGATGGAGCTGCTGGATCCGGACGCGCCCACCCTGGTCAACTACTGCGATTTCGCCTGCGCCTGGGACTACCGCGATTTCAAGTCCTTCGTGCTCGACAGCGGCTGCGACGGCGCGATTCCCTGCTACACCGGTTTCCATCCGCACATGATGGGATCGACCAACTACGCCTACGTGCGCACCGACGGCGCGCGCGTGCTCGACATCCAGGAAAAGCAGCCCTACACCGACCAACCCACGCGCGAGTACGCTTCCAGCGGCAGCTATTACTTCAGGTCCGGCACGCTGATGCGCGACGCCTTCGAACGCTGCAGCGCGCGCGAGGATCTCAGCCTAGGCGGCGAGCACTACGTGAGCCTGGCCTACAAGCCGATGCTGGAAGACGGCGCCTGCGTCGCGGTGTACGAGCTCAACCATTTCATGCAGTGGGGCACGCCGCAGGACCTGGAGGAGTACCGCTACTGGTCCGACGCGTTCCGGCGCCTGGCCGATCCGGCCCGTCCGCAGGCGCCGCCGCGCCAGCGCGGCGCGGTGATGGTGCCGATGGCCGGGCTGGGCGCGCGCTTCGCCAGCGAGGGCTATCGCGAGCCCAAGCCGCTGATTCCGGTCTCCGGCGAACCGATGGTGGTGCAGGCCGCGCGCGACCTGCCGGAGCCGGCGCGGCGCGTGTTCGTGCAGCGCCGCGACCTGGAGGGCGCCGCGCGCATCGCCGATGCGCTGCGCGCGCGTTTCCCTGGCTGCGCCCTGGTCGATCTGGAGCGCGTGACCGACGGCCAGGCCCGCACCTGCCTGCTAGGCCTGGACGATGTCGACCCCGAGCAACCGCTGACCATCGGCGCCTGCGACAACGGCGCGGTGTTCGACGCGCAGGCGCTGTCGGCGCTGCTGGACGACGAGGACGTGGACGTGATCGTCTGGGTCGCGCGCGGCTATCCGGGCGCGGCGCGCCGGCCCACGCACTACGGCTGGGTCGACGAGGTCGACGGCCGGGTGCTGTCGGTGTCGGTCAAGCAGCCGCTGGCCGATACTGCCCGCGATCCGATCGTGCTGGGTACCTTCACGTTCCGCCGCGCCGCCGATTTCGCCACCGCCGCGAACGCGATGATCGCGCGCGACGGGCGCGTCAACGGCGAGTTCTACGTCGACAGCTGCATCAACGACGCGGTCGCCGCCGGCCTCAACTGCCGCGTGTTCGAAGTCGCGCACTATCTGTGCTGGGGCACGCCCGACGACCTGCGCACCTTCGAGTACTGGCAGTCCTGCTTCCACAAGTGGGACGCCCACCCCTACCGCATCGAACACGACCCGCGGGTGCCCGCGCACGCGCGCCCGGCCCTGGCCGAGCGCTACCGCATGCGCGAGCCGGAGCGCTTCCGATGCTGATCCCTGCTTTCGCCGCCGTTCGCAACATCGCTGCCCGTTCCGCTGGAGAGTCGTCCCATGGTCCTGCCTAGCACCTACTTCCCCACGCACGAGGAGAACCGCTTCGCGCACGAAGGCGAAGTCGGACTGGCGCGCGAGTTCTTCCTCAAGCACCGCCCGCGCAATCTCGAGTTCCTGCTGCACAAGCGCTACGACTGGATGAACGCCTACCTCAAGCCCGGCCAGCGCGTGGTCGAGTTCGGCGCCGGCTCCGGCTTCAGCAAGGAATTCATCCGCCACGACAATTTCCGCATCACCGACGTGGAGGCGCGGCCGTGGATCGACGACGTCGCCGACGCCATGGACCCGCCGTATCCGGACGGCTCGATCGACGTGGCGGTGTTCAGCCACATGATCCACCACCTGCCCAATCCGGTGCGCTTCTTCCAGGTCATGCAGCGCAAGCTCGCGCCGGGCGGGTTGATCCTGATCCAGGACCTCAACACCTGCTTCCTGCTGCGCCTGGCCCTGCGCGCGATGCGCCACGAGGGCTGGTCCTACGACATCGACGTGTTCGACGAGAACGTGGTCGCCAACGATCCGCGCGATCCCTGGTCGGCCAACTGCGCGATCCCGCTGCTGTTGTTCCGCGACGAGGACGCGTTCCGCCGCCACCTGCCCGGCTTCGCGATCGAACGCAACCAGCTCAACGAGTGCTTCGTGTTCCTGGTCTCCGGCGGCGTGGTGGTGCAGGCCAAGACCGTCGAGCTGCCGCGCTTCCTGCTCAAGCTGATCGACGCCACCGACCGCGCCCTGGTCCGCTTGCTGCCGTCGGTATTCGCGATGGGCCGTTCGGTGGTGCTGAGGAAGATCGAAACGCCGTGACCATCTCCCTGCGCCTGTCCCTGGTGATCCCCTGCTACAACGAAGCCCGCAACCTGCCGTTGCTGGTGGCGCGCCTGCGTCAGACCTTCGTGCGCGAGGACGTGGAAGCGATCCTGGTCGATAACGGCTCCACCGACGACACCCCGGCGGTGCTGGCCGAATTGCTGGACGGCGTCGAACGCATCCGCAGCGTCCGCGTGGAACGCAACCAGGGCTATGGCTACGGCATCCTCGCCGGTCTGCGCGCCGCGCGCGGCCTGATCGTGGGCTGGACCCACGCCGACATGCAGACCGATCCGGCCGACGCCCTGGAGGGCCTGGCCCTGTTCGACGACCGCGACCCGGGCACGCTGTTCGTCAAAGGCCGCCGCTACGGCCGGCCGGTGGCGGACGTGGTCTTCACCGTCGGCATGTCGCTGTTCGAGACTCTGCTGCTGCGGCGCCGGCTGTGGGACATCAACGCCCAGCCGACCCTGTTCGCGCGCGCCTTCTTCGAACGCTGGCAGGCGCCGCCGCACGATTTCTCGCTGGACCTGTACGCCTACTACCAGGCCCGTCGCAGCGGCCTGCAAGTGCGCCGTTTCCGGGTGCGCTTCGGCGAACGCGCCTACGGCAGCTCGCACTGGAACGTGAACTGGCGCGCCAAGGCGCGCTTCATCCGCCGCACCGTGGATTTCAGCCTGCGCCTGCGCAAAGACCTCTCGCACCCCGCATGATCATCGTCCGCCACCGCCGCAACACCCGCGCGGAACTGCGCGCGACCTCGCCGGAGTTCGGGATCGAGCTCGATCTGCGCAGCCGCGGCGACGCCATCATCATCCACCACGACGCCTTCGCCGACGGCGAGGATTTCGAGGACTGGCTGGACGACTACCGCCATCGCCTGCTGATCCTCAACGTCAAGGAGGAGGGACTGGAGGACCGCCTGATCGCGCTGATGCGCGAGCGCGGCATCCAGGACTGGTTCTTCCTGGACCAGTCCTTCCCGTTCCTGGTCCGCACCGCCGCGCGCGGCGAATCGCGCTGCGCGGTGCGGGTGTCGGAGTACGAATCGATCGACACCGCGCTGTCGCTGGCCGGTCGGGTGGGCTGGGTCTGGGTCGATTGCTTCACCCGCTTTCCGCTGGATCGCGCCCAGGCCGATCGCCTGCGCGCGGCCGGCTTCCGCCTGTGCCTGGTCTCGCCGGAACTGCAGGGCCGCGACGCCGCCCAGGGCATCGCCGAGTTGCGCGAGCGGCTCGCGCGCGACGGCATCGCCGTGGACGCGGTCTGCACCAAGGAGACCGAACTTTGGCGATGAGTCTGGCGCGGCTGTGGCGAGACCCGATGCTGCGGACCTGGGAGTTCCGCGCCGGCCTGTTGCTGCGCGCGGCGCTGATCGTGCTGCTGGTGCCGAAGATTCAGCAGCAGTGGTTCCTGCCGTTCCTGGATCACGCGATCCGCTTTCCCAGTCTGGATCCGTGGTCCAGCTTCCTCGCCGCCGGCGGCACGCCGCTGGCCTATCCCTACGGCCCGGTGATGCTGCTCGCGCACGCGCCGGGCAGCGTGCTGGGCTGGCTGGTCGACGCCGCCACCGGCAGCGACGCCTACACCGGCATCGGCTTCCGCCTGGGCCTGCTCGGCGCCGACCTGGCCTGCCTGCTGCTGTTGCGGCGCCTGCTGCCGACCGAGCAGCCGCGCATGCTGCTGTGGCTGTACTGGTGGTCGCCGATCGTGCTGTTCGTGACCTATTGGAACGGCCAGACCGACATCGTGCCGATCGCCTTGCTGCTGCTATCGCTGCTGTTGATCCGACGCTATCGCCCGGTGGCTTCCGGCGCCGCGCTCGGATTGGCGTTGGCGGCCAAGCTCAGCATGGGCCTGGCCGCGCCTTTCATCGGCATCTACCTGTGGCGCAACAAGCGCCTGCGTTCGATGTTGGCGCCGTTCGCGCTGGCCTGCGCGGTGCTGGCGACGCTGCTGACGCTGCCCTGGCTGGCGTCGTCCGGCTTCGTGAGCATGGTGTTCGGCTCGCGCGAATTCGGGCGCGTGTTCGACCTGGCCCTGCCGCTGGGCGAGGAACTCAAGCTCTACCTGACCCCTACCCTGTACCTGCTGGCGGCCTACGCGGCCTGGCGTTTCCGCCGCATCAGTTTCGAACTGCTGATCGCCAGCACCGGCCTCTCGTTTTTCCTGGTCGTGCTGGGCACGCCGGCGCCGCCGGGCTGGTACCTGTGGCTGGTGCCGTTCCTGGTCGCGCACCAGTTGCAAGGCGATCGCAGCGCACGCGTGCTGGCCGGCGGCTTCTCGCTGCTGCTGATCGCGATGCACGTGTTCATTTCCAGCGGCGCCAGCGCGCCCCTGCTGGGCTGGGATCCGGCACCGGCGATCGCGACGGTGGCCGCGCGCATCACCCCGCACGTGCATTCGCTGTGGATGACCCTGATGGTGGCGTCGGGCCTGGTGCTGATCGTGCAGATGTTGCGCGAACGCGTCGGCCGCAACGACTACTACCGCATCGCCCAGAAGCCGCTGGCGCTGGGCATCGCCGGCGATTCGGGCTCGGGCAAGGACACCCTGAGCCGCGCCCTGGCCGGCGTGTTCGGCGACCACTCGGTGGTGCACGTATCGGGCGACGATTACCACATCTGGGACCGCTACGCGCCGATGTGGAAGGGCCTGACCCATCTCAATCCGCGCGCCAACGACCTGCAGCGCTTCGGCAACGACGTGCTGGCGCTGATGGACGGCAAGGCCATCGTCTGCCGCCGCTACGATCACAGCGCCGGGCGCTTCGAGAAGCCGACCCTGCTGGCCAAGAACGACGTGATCATCGCCTCGGGCCTGCACGCATTGCACTTCCCGCGCCTGCGCCGGCGCTACGACGTCAGCGTGTTCCTGGACGTGGACGAATCGCTGCGCCGGGCCTGGAAGATCCACCGCGACGTGCATCAGCGCGGCCACGACCTGGCCGCGGTCACCGGCTCGCTGGAGCGGCGCGCGCCGGATTCGCAGCGCTACATCCATCCGCAAAAGGCGGTCGCCAGCCTGGTGCTGCGCCTGCAACCGGTCAACCCGCAGCAACTCGAGCGCGGCATCCCGCCCGATCAGGTGCGCCTGAAGCTGGTCGCGCTGATCCGCAACGGCACTTATCACGAGCGCGTGGCGCGGATCCTGATCGGCGTGTGCGGCCTGCACCTGGACGTGCAGCTGGCCGACGACTCGGGCGAAGTCGAGATGGAGATCGAAGGCGACGTGGTCGCCGAGGACATCGCCCTGGCCGCGCGCAGTCTGGTGCCGGGCCTGCAGGAGATGTTGGACATCCGTCCCCAATGGGAGGACGGCATGAGCGGGATCATGCAGTTGCTGGTCCTGGTGCACACCGAAGAAGCCCTGAAGAACCGAATCCAATGAGCCTGAACATCCACAACGCGGATACCGCCCTGCGCGCGCCGCAGGCGATCATCTTCGACACCGACAACACCCTCTACGCCTACGGTCACCCGCACGCCTGCGCGACCGTGGCCGCCGAGGAGAAGGCGGTGCGCCTGCTCGGTTGCGACGTCGCCGACGTGCGTCAGGCTTTCTCGCAGGCGCGATTGGAAGTGAAGCAGCGCCTGGGACGCACCGCCAGCTCGCACAGCCGCCTGTTGTATTTCCAGCGCGGCATCGAGCTGCTCGGGCGCAAGACCCAGTTGGTGATCACGCTGGATCTGGAACAGACCTACTGGCGCACCTTCCTCGCCCACTGCGAGCTGTTCCCGGGCGTGCGCGAGTTCCTGATGGCGCTGCGCAGCCGCGGCATCGGCACGGCGATCATCACCGACCTCACTTCGCAGATCCAATTCCGCAAGATCATCTACTTCGGCCTGGACGATTGCTTCGACTACGTGGTGACCTCCGAGGAGGCCGGCGCCGACAAGCCGCAGGAGGCGCCGTTCCAGTTGGCGATCGACAAGCTCGGCATCGATCCGGAGCGCATCTGGATGATCGGCGACGACCCGGCCAGCGACATCGCCGGCGCGCGCCGCTTCGGCATCACCACCCTGCTGCGCGTCGATCGCGCCCACAACGGCCATGCGCGCGAGTCCGCGCCGGACCTGGTGTTCGACGACTTCGAGGAACTCAGCCGCTACGTGTTCTCGGGCAAGGTCGAAGGCTGGGCCGCGCAATGAACGCCGCACGCCTTCGCTCGCGCCGCACCGTCCTTCGGAGCCAGACCGCATGAACCTCGCCGCGCACCGGATTTCCAGCGAACGCTGGGTCGTCGCCGCCCTGTTGAGCCTGCTGCTGGCGACCCTGCCCGCGGTGGCGGTGGGCGCGTATGTGCCCACCGCGTTCGCGCCCAGCGTCGCGCTGGCGATCGCGCTGGCTTTGGCGGTGTTCGCCACGCCCTGGCTCGCGCGCCGGCTGCCCGGCGAATGGGACGGCCTGCGCCGCGCGCATCCGATCTGGAGCGCGCTGTGGCTGCTGATCGCGCTGGCCGCGATCGCGCGCACCGCCGGCGTCGCCTTGTTCATGCTCGATCCGGCCCAGGCCCAGGCCTCGGCGTACTGGTTCGACGAGTTCTACGTGCGCCACAACTGTTTCTCCGGCATGTGGAAGGCCGCCGGGCTGGCCGCGCAGGGCGTGCCCAACCTCTACGATCCCGAGCACTACGGCGGCATGGAAGGCCGCTTCAAGCTCGACGACTTCCTCTACCTGCCGCAGTTCCTGATCATGCCGCGCGCCGGCCTCGCGGTGAGCGACGGCTTCCTCGAACTGCGCGCATTGTGGTTCGCGATCGAAGGCGCGGTGCTGGCGGCGAGCGTGTTCGTGCTGGGCCGCTGGATCGGCGGCGCGGCCGGGCGCCGCATCGCCTTGCTGATGCCCGCGCTGTGGCTGAGCACGCCGGTGCTGCTGACCTTGCAGCTGGGCAATTTCCAGATCGCGGCGATCGCGATGTCGCTGCTGGCGATGATGCTGTTCTGGCGCGGCCGCCCGATCGCCGGCGGCGCCCTGCTCGGCTTCGCCGTGTTCAAGCTGTTCCCCGGCTTGCTCGGCCTGTACCTGCTGGCCGCGCGGCGCTGGCGCGAGGCGGCGTGGACGATCGCGTTCGCGGCGTTGTACAGCGTGATCGCGCTGCTCTGGCTGGGCACCGCGCCCTTCGAAGCCTTCTTCCAGTTCCAGGCGCCGCGCATTCTCAGCAACGAATCCTGGGCCTTCCTGTGGCTGGACGGGCTGGAGCCGGTAGTGGCGATCAACGATTCGGTGCCGGGCCTGACGCTGAAGCTGGAGCTGCTGGGCGTGGGCGGCATGACGCCGGCGGTGGAGAAAGCCGTGTCCTGGGTCTGGACGCTGGCGGTGTTCGCGCTGGCGATCTTCGCGGCGCGCCGCGCGTCGAGAATGTCGCGGCTGGAACTGGTCTCCACCTGGCTGGCGCTGCTAGCGCTGGCCGCCTACCGCAGCCCGTTCGTGCCCGACCACAACGGCCTGTTCGCGCCGATCTGGTTGTGGCTGCTGGTCGCCGCGGGCAGCCGCCTGCAGCCGCCGCGCGTGGCCGCGCTGGCGCTGGCCTACCTGGCCCTGAGCGCGGTGCTGCCGTTCGGCGGCATGCCGCTGCCCGAACTGATGGGCCGTCTGGCGCTGTCCACCTTCAGCCAGTTCGTCGCGCTCGGCCTGTGCCTGTGGGTGGTGTTGCGCCGGCCGTTGGGCGAGGTCGACGCCACGCGCGCATCGGCAACGCCGTCGCCGGCGTTGTCGATGGGGTGAGGGCGCGATCAGCTGGCAACCACCACCCGCCAGTGATCCGGCCCCAGCGCCTGCCAATCGATTTCCACCGGCAGGAACTTCTCGATCAGGCGCGCGTTGCTGCTCAGGTGCTCGCTGATCGTGGTGGTGGTGAACTCGCCGCCACCGGCCAGGGCCATCGGCAGCAGCAGCTGATCGGCCAAGTGCTCGCCGACGCAGGCCGGCGAATCCAGATACGCGCGCACCTCGTCGGCGAGCTTGCGCGCGATGTCCTCGGCCATCACGCCGCGCTCGCCGTGACCGGTGAAGGTCTCGCAGTGCGTGGTATGGCGCACCTGCACGCTCAGCGCATTGCCCGGGCCGAGCGCCGGACGCACGCTGAGCAGCTCCAGCTCGCTTTCGCCCAGTCCCAGGCGCTCGCCCAACACTTCCAGCTCGCGGCGGCCGATGCTGGCCGACAGCGCCGACAGCAGCGCGGTCGCGCGCACCGACTCGCGCTCGCCGCGGGTATCGAACACGCGGCGCTGCAATTGGGCGCCACCGGCCACCGTCGCGTGGACGATGCCGCCACCGGCCGGATAGAAACCGTGGCGCTCCAGGCGCAGCGAAGCCTCCGCGCCGATCCGGCGCAGCGCCGGCAGATAGCTGTCGGCGATGAAGTCGGCGCTGGGCGCGAGCGGATTGTGGGTGCCGCCCTCCAGCACCAACCGCGACGCCGCGTCGCAGCTCCATAGCGCGGGCAACACCGTCTGCAGCACCAGCGTGGTCGAGCCTGCGGTGCCGGTGGCGAAGCGATAGTCGCCCGGCACGACCTGGCCCGGCTCGAAGCGCAGGCTGGTCGCGCCCAAATCGACGCCGTGCACGAAGGCGCGGCCGACGGTCGCGGCCGCGTTGACGGCGGTGAGGTGCTGGCGCATCAGGCCGGGGCGCGAACGCTTGGCGCGGATGTGCTGCATGCTGAAGCCGATGCCTGTGCATAGGCTCAGGCTCAGTGCGGTGCGCAGCAGTTGCCCGCCGCCCGCCGAGCCGTCCAGTTCGATCATGTCCATTGCGAATTCCGAATAACGATGCGGACGGGGCCCAACCCCGTCCGTTTTCCTTTCCATGCCGCGCCGCAACCGGCGACGCGCTCAACCCTTGACGCACACCACCTGACGCAGCGTATGCACGATCTCGACCAGGTCGCTCTGCGCGGCCATCACGGCTTCGATCGGCTTGTACGCGGCCGGCGACTCGTCGACCACCTCCGCGTCCTTGCGGCATTCCACGTGCGCGGTGGCCTTGACGTGGTCGGCCACGCTGATCAGCTTGCGCGCCTGGGTACGGCTCATCACCCGGCCCGCGCCATGGCTGCAGCTATGGAAGCTGTCGGCATTGCCCAGGCCGCGCACGATGAAGCTCTTCGCGCCCATGCTGCCGGGGATGATGCCCAACTCGCCCTTGCGCGCGCTCACCGCGCCCTTGCGGGTCACGAACACGTCCTTGCCGAAGTGCTGCTCGCGATTGACGTAGTTGTGATGGCAGTTCACCGCCTCGGCCGCGGCCTCGAAAGGCTTGGCGATCACCCCACGCGCGGCCGCGACCACGTGCTGCATCATGATCTCGCGATTGATGCGCGCATAACGCTGCGCCCAGTCGACCGCGAACACGTAGTCGGCGTAATGCTCGCTGCCCTCGGGCAGGTACGCCAGGTCCTGATCGGGCAGGTTGATCATCCAGCGGCGCATGTCCTGCTTGGCCAGCTCGATGAAGTGGGTGCCGATCGCGTTGCCGACGCCGCGCGAGCCGGAGTGCAGCATGAACCATACGCGCTGCTCCTCGTCCAGGCAGACCTCGACGAAATGGTTGCCGGTGCCCAGCGTTCCCAGATGGTTGAGGTTGTTGGTGTTCTTCAGGCGCGGGTGGCGCTCGCAGATGCGCTGGAAATCGGCGACCAGCTGCGACCAGCCCTCGATCGCGCGCTCGGGCGGGTTCTGCCAGGCGCCCTTGTCGCGCACGCCGCGGCCGGTGGTGCGGCCGTGCGGCACCGCGCGCTCGATCGCGCTGCGCAGCCCGGCCAGATCGTCCGGCAGGTCGCTCGCGGTCAGGCTGGTGCGCGCGGCGATCATGCCGCAGCCGATGTCGACGCCGACCGCGGCCGGCACGATCGCGCCGATGGTCGGCACCACCGAGCCCACGGTCGCGCCCTTGCCCAGATGCACGTCCGGCATCACCGCGATCCAGCGGTGGATGAAGGGCAGCTTGGCGATGTTCTGCAACTGCTGGCGCGCCTCGTCCTCCAGCGGCACGCCGCGGGTCCACAGCTTGATCGGGGCGGAGCCGGGCTCCTGGATGACGTCGTAATTCTGGGTGCTCATGACCTTCACTCTATTCGTTGGTGGTACCGCGTCGGGCCCGCGCCGTGGCGCCGGGCCGGTGGCCGCCGCCTTGGCGCGCCGTTGCTGCCGGCCCGGCTGGCCCCATTGCCAGCCAGGCGCCGCTGCCTGCTCGCACCCGCCGAAAACCGCCGGGCGCCTACGTACCAGAGCAATCGCCGTGCCAACTTCGCGACGAAGCTATATCCAATTGATATTGAAGGACTATTTTTGATATATGGGCGAATGGAGCTCGGTAGTTATCTGAATTTCGTATATTCTCAGCGCGCCTCTTATAGGAATGGATATGCGCAAGCGTCAGGTCGTGATCGGCATGCTCGGCACCACGCTGGACAGCGGCACCGGGCCCGGGCGCTGGGAGAAATGGCGGCCGACGGTGTCGCTGGGCATGCACCAGGACTTCCTGCTCGATCGCCTGGAACTGCTGCTGGACCAGCGCCGCTACGGCAAGCTCGCCGCGACCGTGCGCGAGGACCTGGGCCAGGCCTCGCCGGAGACGCAAGTCCGCATCCACGACACTTATCTGGCCGACCCCTGGGATTTCGAGGGCGTGTACGCGGCGCTGCACGACTTCCTGGCCGGCTACGAGTTCAAGCCGGAGGAAGAGGACTACTACGTCCACATCACCACCGGCACCCATGTCAGCCAGATCTGCTGGTTCCTGCTGACCGAGAGCCGGCACTTCCCGGGCCGCCTGCTGCAGACCTCGCCGCCGCGCAAGCAGGGCGGCGCCGATCCGGGCACCTACGCGGTGATCGACCTGGACCTGTCGCGCTACGACCTGATCGCGCAACGCTTTCAGCAACAGCAGCTGCACGATCGCGACCTGCTCAAGAGCGGCATCGCCACCCGCAACGCCGCCTTCAACCGCATGATCGAGCAGATCGAAACGGTGGCCACGCGCTCGCGCGCGCCGATGCTGCTGATGGGCCCGACCGGCGCCGGCAAGAGCCAGCTGGCCAAGCGCGTGTTCGAACTGAAGAAGCTCAAGCACCAGCTGCTCGGCCAGTTCGTCGAGGTCAACTGCGCGACCCTGCGCGGCGACGGCGCCATGAGTTCGCTGTTCGGCCATGTCAAAGGCGCCTACACCGGCGCGGCCGGCGACCGCGCCGGCCTGCTGCGCTCGGCCCATCGCGGCCTGCTGTTCCTGGACGAGATCGGCGAGCTGGGCCTGGACGAACAGGCGATGCTGCTGCGCGCGCTGGAAGAGAAGCGCTTCCTGCCGGTGGGCAGCGACAAGGAGGTCGAAAGCGACTTCCAGCTGATCGCCGGCACCAACCGCGATCTGCACGAGGCGGTGCAGCAGGGCCGCTTCCGCGACGACCTGCTGGCGCGCCTGAACCTGTGGACCTACCGCCTGCCCGGCCTGGCCGAGCGCGCCGAGGACATCGAGCCGAATCTGGACTTCGAACTCGAACGCTGGTCGCGCGAGCAGCACCAGCGCGTGACCTTCAACCGCGAGGCGCGCGAGCGCTACCTGCGCTACGCCACCAGCGCCGAGGCCGTCTGGAGCGGCAACTTCCGCGACCTGGGCGCCTCGGTGATGCGCATGGCGACCCTGGCCAACGCCGGGCGCATCCAGACCGCCCAGGTCGAAGAGGAGATCGAACGCCTGCGCCGTCAGTGGCGCTCGGGCCAGCCGCTGTCGCCGCTGCAGGCCCTGCTGGGCGAACGCTGGGACGCGCTGGACCGTTTCGACCGCGTGCAACTGGAAGACGTGGCGCGCGTGTGCGCGCGCGCGAAGTCGCTGTCGCAGGCCGGGCGCGAGCTGTTCGCGGTCTCGCGCAGCCAGCGCGCCAGCACCAACGACGCCGACCGCCTGCGCAAATACCTGGCGCGCTACGGGCTGGATTGGGAACAGCTGCGCGAGGCCGCCGTCGACCCCGCCTGACACGATCCAGACCCGGAAAACCTGCGCATATCCGGTGCCTTTCGACGCCGTCTGTAAACGTTGCCAGCGCGCATTCATTCGCCGTTTTGTTCGGCAAATTCGCTGTAAATCCTTTGTTTACAAGTATTTAACAGGCATGACTTTCGGCGCGACCGTGCACGAACCGCAGAGTTCCTAAACTTTCAAGTACAAAATTCAGCTTCGATTGAATCGCCGCTTGGATACTGCGCCACATCCGAATCACAAGAGCCGCCCCACCCCGAGGCGCCGCGATTCGGACGCACAACACCCAATAAGAGGCTGAGACCTTTATGAAGCGCACTTTGCTTGCCCTGACCCTGCTCGCCGCCCTGCCGTTCGCCGCCTCCGCGGCCGAGGGCGTGTCCTACAACTACGTCGAAGGCGGCTACGCCAAGACCAACACCGATGGCGGCGACGCCGACGGCTGGGCCCTGAACGGCTCGGGCGCGATCGCCGACAACTTCCACATCTTCGGCGGCTACAGCAAGCAGGAGATCGACAACACCAATGTCGACTTCGACCAGTGGCGTGTCGGCCTGGGCTACAACCACGAGCTGAACTCGCGCGTGGACCTGCTGACCCGCGTGGCCTACGAGAAGTTCGACGCCGGCCAGGGTCTGGACTTCAACGGCTACAGCGTCGAAGCCGGCGTCAACGGCACCCTGACCCCGAACATCCAGGGTTATGCGCTGGCCGGTTACGAGGACTACGAGAAGTCGGACGGCGAGTTCTACGGCCGCGTCGGCGCTCTGGTCAAGTTCAACGACACCTGGGGCGTGAACGGCGACGTCAAGTTCGTCGACGGCGACACCCAGTTCTTCGTTGGCCCGCGCATCAGCTTCTAAGCGCGAGCGCGTTACCCCGCAGCAATCGCGATTTCTCTCTCTCCCCCGAACGTCGCGATCGAGCCCGGCCCCGGCCGGGCTCATTTTTTTTGCGCCGAACCGGTTTAACCCCAGCCTGGAGGCGGTCACACGGAATTTGTGTCGCTTTTGGCAGTTGTGGCGATGTGAATGTTTCGTTATCGTGCGCCCCGCCGCAATGCGGCATGGACGCAAACCAAACATCAGGATTGAGAATTCATGAAGAAGCAACTCGTGCTGGCAGCGCTGCTGGCCACTGCCCCGTTCGTCGCCTCGGCCGAGGGCCTGAGCTATTCCTACGTCGAAGGCGGCTACACCCGCGTTGACGTCGACACCGGCGTCGCCGGCTTCGATCCCGAGCTGGACGGCGGCTACATCCGCGGTTCGGTCGAGCTGGGCGAAAACTTCACCGTCTTCGGCCACTACAGCAAGACCCAGGACGATGTCCGCGTCAACGGCATCCCCGGCACCTTCGACACCGACTTCGAAAGCGCCGAAATCGGTTTCGGCTACCACGCCGACATCAGCGACCGCGCCGACTTCATCGCCGAGCTGTCGTACCTGCGTCAGGAAATCTCGGTCGAGAACAGCAGCGGCGAAGGCAAGGGCGGCAAGCTCAACCTGGGTATCCGCGGCGAGATGACCGACAACCTGGAAGGCTGGGTCAAGGCCGGCTACATCGACGGCGGCGACTTCGACGGCAACTTCGTCGGCACGCTGGGCGGCCAGTACAAGTTCAACCAGACCTGGGGCATCGTGGCCGAGGTCGAGTTCGTCGAAGACACCACCCAGTACATGATCGGCGCTCGCGCCAGCTTCTGATCCATCGAAGCGGTCGAACGATAAGAGAAAGCCCGGCTTGCCGGGCTTTTTCTTTGCGCGTTCGATCGATGCGTAGACGCCCCGGCAGCCCCGTAGGATGCGGTGAGCCGAAAGCGAACCGCATCGCCGCGCAACCCTGCCAAACGCGGCGGACCGCGGCAACGCGATGCCGCGCTTGAGCGCGCCGCGCGCCCGATTGCCGGCCCGGCTCACTCTTCCGCGCTGGGCTCCGTCTCGGGCGCTTCCGCCGGAATCCGTTCCAGCACCTCGCGCAGCGATTGCTCGAGTTCGCGCTCCATCTGCTTGCGATTCATCGCCGCGGCGCTGGCCAGTTCCAGTTCCTCGCAGGCGACCGAACGCGGCTCGTTCTTGCAGACCTTGCGGATACCGGCCAGCAGCTTGTCGTCGCCGCTGTTGTGATAGGCCTCGACCACGTTGCCGCAGCCTTCGCGCACGTGCATCGCGCAGACCCGGTCGTAGTAGCCGGCCGCGCGCGCCCAATCGCCGCCGAGCGCGGCGGTATGGCCGGCGCCCATGCAGGCCGACATCGAGCCGCTCGCGCAGCAGGCCTCGACGCTGGCGCCGGCGGCGAGCGCGCAGTGGTCGACGCGGTAGGGCTGTTCGATGATCTGGTCGCTGGCGATCGGCAGCGGCACCGCCGCGCAGGTCTCGGGCATGCCGCGCAAATAGACGGTGAATCGGGTCCAGTCGTCCATGCCGACCAGGGTATCGTCGCCCAGCCAACGCAGCACGAAGTCGTCGCCCTTGTCGTGGCGCACCAGCACCTGGTCCTCGCGCAGGCGATAGCGCATGGTCGCTTCGCCATCGCTGGAGGCGGCCACCGCGCGGTCGTCGCCGAAGCGGAAGACATCGAACAATCCGCCGGCGCCGCTGGCGTAGGTGCCGCAGGGCTGTTGCGGCTTGCGGCGCGCGGGCGCGTCGCTGAGCTCGATCACCTTCAAGCCCTGGACGTGCTCGCAGGCCTGAGCGTCCAGCCGCCATTCGCAGGCGCTGGCCAAGGTGTCGCGCGCGCTGGCGTAGCGGCCGGCGATCCAGTCCTGTTCGGCCAACGCGGTGCAGGCCTTGGCCGAGCGCGCTTCGCGGCAGCCGGCGCGCAGGGCGGCCAGTTCCGGCGCCGATACCGCCGCGGTGCGGAACAGGTACAGCGGTGCGTTCGGGTCCTTGGGGGCGAGCGCCTTGACCCACTCTTCGCAGGCGTAGGGGCTGGCCTCTTGTCGGCAATACGCCTGCAAGCGCTGGGCGCGCTGTTCGGTCGGCATTTCGCGGTCGTAGGCGAGTTCGCCGACGCAGGCCTGGATGTCGCCGGCGGCGCAGGCCAGACGATCCTGATCGGCTTCGGGCGTGCCCTGCGGCGCGTTGGCGACACCCGCGCCCAACGTGGGGACGCAGACCGCGGGCGCGCTGCGGCGATAGGTCAGCGCCTGGCTGCGCATGCGGTCGGGTTGCAGCACCAGCCGCTCGCCGCCGGCCTCGATGCGGTAGACGTCGAGCAGCGGGCTGTCGGCGTGACGCATCAACAAGGTGTCGCCGTCGATGCGATAGCGCCAGGCGTTGGTGCTGAGAAAGCCCTGGCGGTCGCGTGCGCTCACGCTGTTGCCGGCGAAGTTGAGCAGCGGGGCGTATTCGTCGTCGGGTTGGTACTCGCCGCAGGGCGGTACGGCGGCCCAGGCGGGCGCGGAGAAACACAGCAGCAGCGGCAGGGCCGCGAGTAGCGCGCGCATCGGAAGTCCGTTTCGACGGGGAGGGCGCGCTAGTGTGGCCTCGAGCGGGGCTCAGGCCAAGATGGGCGACCGTGCGGCGCCGGACTCAGCCGAACAGTTCGTGCGGGTACTCGGGCTTCTGTTCGCGCGCGAGCAGCTGACGCAGGCCGTCGGCGGGCGTGATCTTGCCGTGCAACACGGCCTGGACCGCGCTGGAGATCGGCAGTTCGATGCCGTGGCGTTCGGCCTGGCGCATGACTTCGTCGGCGGTCTGCACCGACTCGACCACCTGGCCGATCTCGCGCACGGCCGCTTCGATGCTCTGACCGCGGCCCAGCGCCAGGCCGAGACGGCGATTGCGCGAGAGGTCGCCGGTGCAGGTCAAGACCAGATCGCCGAGACCGGCCAGGCCCATCAGGGTTTCCGGCTGGCCGCCGATGGCGTGGTTGAGGCGCAGCATCTCGTTGAGGCCGCGGGTGATCAGGCCGGCGCGCGCGTTGAGGCCCAGCTGCATGCCGTCGGCGACGCCGGTGGCGACCGCAAGCACGTTCTTCATCGCACCGCCGAGTTCGGCGCCGAGCATGTCGTCGCCGGTATAGGCGCGGAAGCTCGGGCCGTGCAGCACGCCGGCGACCGCGCGCGCGAACGCGGCGTCGTCGGAATGCACGGTCAGCGCGGTTGGCAGGCCTTGCGCGACTTCCTTGGCGAAGGACGGGCCGGTGACCACAGCCAGCGGCACGTCGTCGCCCAGCACTTCGGCCGCGACTTCATGCAGGAAGCGGCCGCTGCCGGGTTCGAAACCCTTGGTCGCCCAGGCCACTCCCGCGTGCGCGGGCCGATGCGGCGCGAGCGAGCGCAAGGTTTCGGCGAAGGCGTGCGAGGGCACCACCACCAGCACCAGATCGGCGCCGGCGAGCGCGGCCGCCATGTCGGCGGTCGCGCGCAGCGATTCCGGCAGGGCGATGCCCGGCAGGTAACGCGGGTTCTCGTGTTGCGACTCGATCGCCGCGACGCCGTCGGCGTCGCGGCCCCACAGCACGGTCGGATGACCGTGCCGCGCGATCAGGGCGGCGAGCGCGGTGCCCCAGGAGCCCGCGCCCAACACCGCCACGCGCGGCGAGGCATCACCGGAAGTCGCGTCCGTGTCCATGCCGTGGTCCGATCGCGGGCGGCCCTCAGGCGTTGCCCGCGGTCTCCGCGTCGGCCAGACCGCCGGCCTGCTGCGAGGCGCGCTGACGCAGGCCTTCGGCGTACAGGGCGTCGAAGTTGATCGGCTGCAGGAAGAACGGCGGGAAGCCGCCGGACTGGATCAGGTCGCTGACCAGCTGGCGCGCGTACGGGTACAGCACGTTCGGGCAGTGGGTGCCCAGCATGCCGTCCAGGGTGGCCTCGTCGAAACCGGCCAGGCCGAACACGCCGGCCTGCTTCACTTCGACCAGGTACATCGGCTTGTCGCCGGCGCTGCAGGTCAGGGTGATGCCCAGCACGACTTCGAAAGCGGCGTCGTTGAGGCGCTGCACGCTCTGGTTGAGGTTCATCTGCAGCTGCGGCTGCGCGGTCTCGTTGAACACCGCCGGCGCGCCGGGGACTTCGAAGGAGACGTCCTTCACGTAGATCTTTTCGACCGTGAACGCCGGACCGGCGGCTTCGACCGGCGCGACGGCGCCGTTGACGTTTTCTTCGGACATCGGATGACTCCAGCGGTGTTAAGTGTTTGACGATGCGGCCGAAACCGCGGAAAGAGGCCGATTATGGCATGCGTGCGAACCACGCCCCGCGTTCAGGCGTGGGGGCGCCGCGCGCCGCACGCAAGGGGCGGCCGCGCACGGCGGCCGCCGCCGGGCAGGATCAGGCGCGGCCCTTGACCAGCGGCAGATCGGCCTGCTGCCAGGCCTGCACGCCGCCGTCGAGCCAATAGACCTGCTCGAAGCCGGCCTTCTTCAGGCGCTTGGCGGCATCGGCCGAGGCCTGGCCGTTGCGGCAGACCATGACCACCGGCAGCGACTTGGCGCTGGCCAGCAGTTTGTTCTCGGGATCGAACTGGCCGGGCGAGACCGAACGGCTGCCGGCGATGTGGCCCTTCTCGAAATCGCTGGTCGGCGAAAGGTCGACCACCAGCGCGTTCTCGCGGTTGATCAGGCCGGTCAGCTCGGCCGGACGCAGGGCCTTGTAGCCGCGGAACAGGCGCGCGCCTTCCGTGTAGACCAGGGCGACGGTGAGGCCGACCAGACCCATCGACAGGAACATGTGGCGGCTGCCGAAGGCGAGCAGTTCTTCTAAGGTCACAGGATCACGGGGACGACGGATGGGGGCGCGATTGTCGCCCACGGCGGCGGGCGGCGCAAAAAAACCGGCTCGGGCCCGTCGCGACGGGCCCTGGGCGGGGTTACATGCCGTCCCAGAGGTCCGGCAGGCCCGAGGTCAGCCACCAGGTCTTGGCGATCGGGTCCCAGCGCCATTCCTCGCGGTAGCGCACGGTGCGTTCGGCCTGGGTGTGGCGGTTGATCACGCCGATCTCGATGTCGCGCACGGCCAGGCCGAGTTCCTTGTCCAGGCTGGAGCCGACGTCGCGGTAGGACGACACCTGGACCTGCTTGTAGCGCTCCAGCTCCAGCGCGGTGACCGGGTGGGCCTTGCGGTAGATCGGATCGATCAGGTTCTGCGCCTGTTCGAATTCGCCCCAGCGCACCGCGCCGGACCAGGCGTACTGGTTGCGTTCGAGTTCGTTGGTCTTCTTGCTGGCCAGGGCGCCGCCGGCGACCGCGCACAGGCACAGCAGCAGCAGGACTTTCAACAGGCGCATCGGGTGTCTCCGGCAAGGGACCGCGTCGGCCGACATGCTAGCCGGTTCCGGGCGCGGTGTTGTGTCGCGCGCCTCAGCCGCGCGCGATGGCGACGTAGCGGGCGGTGAAATCGGTCGCGACCCCGCCTTCGGGCAGGCGCACGCGCGCCACCAGGCCGGTGCGGGCGCGTCCGCGCTCGCGCAGCGTGCTCAGGAAGCTGTCCCAGTCGGCGTCGGCGGCGAGCTCGGCGTCGACGTCGATGTCGGCGTAGAGGGGGGCGAGGTAGCGGATCTGGCTGTCGGCCACATAAACGTCGGCGTCGAGGCCGGCCTGTTCCAGGCGCAGCGAGACCAGCCCCCAGGAGGCCAGGGTCATCATCGAGGCCAGGCTGCCGCCGAAGGCGCAGCCCTTGTCGTTCACGTGTTGGGCCAGCGGCGCGTGCAGGCGCAGGCGCTGGCCGTCGTAGTCGGCGACGTTGAGCTGCATCGCCGCCACCGGCGGCATCGATTGGTAGTGCTGACGCAGGCGTTGCAGGGCTTGTTCGAGGCTCATGGGGCACGCGTTGGGGGAGGCGGACGGGATGCCGCGGCCTGCGCGGCTATGCCAAGCTGCCGGCATGCGTCCGCACACACCGCCACAACCGCCGCGATGGTACGTGATCTCGCTGCGGCCCAGCGGCGCGCACGCCGCCCTGCGGCGGGGCGCGGCGCGGCTGGGCGCCGACTTCATCGCCCTGTCGCCGTGGCGTTGGCGCCGGCGCGACGACGAGGCCGCGCGCGCCGCCCTCGAGGTCGCGCTGAGCGCGCCCTATGCGGTGTTCACCAGTCCCGAAGCGGTACGCGCCGCGCACGCCTTGCGGCCGCTGCGCGACGACGGCCGGCGCGAGTGGTTCGCGGTCGGCGCCGGTAGTGCGGCGGCCTTGCGCCGGGCCGGCATCGCGCGCGTGCACGTGCCGCGCCGAATGGACAGCGAAGGCCTGCTCGCCGCGCTCGACACCCGCGAGCTGGCCGGCCGCGCGGTCGGCCTGATCACCGCGCCCGGCGGCCGCGGCCTGCTGACCCCGGAGCTGCAGGCGCGCGGTGCGCGGGTGTTGCGCGCCGACGTCTATGCGCGCGTGCCGATCGCGCCCGCGCCGCGCGCGATCGCGCGGCTGCGCGCGCTGGATGCGCCGGCGGTGCTGGCCCTGTCCAGCGGCGAAGCGCTGCAACGCGCCCTGGAGACCCTGCCCGAGGACGCCGCCCGCGCCCTGCGCGGCGCCACCGCGCTGGCCGCCAGCCAGCGCCTGGCCCTGCTCGCGCGCGAACTGGGTTTCGCCCGGGTCCGGGTCGCCGCCGGCCCGCGTCCGCGCGAGCTGCTGGCGGCCGTGCCGGACGAGTTGCGTCGATCCGCATGACTTGCGGGGACGGGCCTTCCGGTAGCATGGCGGTGTCATGAGCGCCTCCCCCGATTCTTCCGCCCCGGCCTCCCCCACCTCCCGGCCCGCCTCCGACGTGTCCTCGCCCTCGCCCGCCCCCCGACGCTCCTCTTACTCCTGGCTCTGGTTGCTGTTGCTCGTGCTGCTCGCGGCCGGCGGCTGGTACTACTGGAAACAAATGCAAGCGAGTGCCGCGCGCGAACGCGCCGCGGTCGCCGACGCCGACCTGCGCCTGGACGCGCTGGACGAGCGCATCAACGCGCTGCGCAACGACCAGCGTTCGCAGAACCGCCGCCTGCAGCAGGCCGACACCACCAACCGCGTGCTGCGCGACGAATTGCACGGCATCGGCACGCGCGCCAGCCTGATCGAAGACAGCGTGTCCAAACTCGCAGACCCCGATCGCCACGGCGCCCAGGCCATGCGCCTGGACGAAACCGAACTGCTGCTGACCCTGGGCCAGCAACGCCTGCAGATCGCCGGCGACCTGGCCGGCGCGCGCCGCGCCTATGCGCTGGCCGGCGGCGTGCTCGACGGCATCGACGACCCGGCCTACCTCAGCCTGCGCCAGACCCTGATGCAGGAGCGCGCCGCGCTGGACGCGCTGGGCATCGACCCGCGCGTGCGCGCGATGGCCGAGCTGGACGCGTTCGCGCGCACGCTGAGCCTGGCGCCGGTGCGCGACGCGCAGCCCGCCGCGCCGCGTGCGCCGTGGTGGCAGCGCGCGTTCGGCAACATCGTCGACATCCAGCCCAGCGACGGCGCGGTCGCGCTGCGCCCGGCCGATCGCGCGATCGCATTGGCCGGCCTGCAACTGGAAATCTCGCTCGCTCGCGCCGCCGCCGAACGCCGCGACGATGCCGGTTACCGCAACGCGCTGAGCCGCGCCGACGGCTGGCTGCAACGCCTGGCGCCGGCCTCGGCGGCGCAGACGCGCCAGCGCGACAGCCTGAAATCGCTGGCCGCCATGCCGCTTTCACTGACGGTTCCCACGCTGGGCAGCACACTGCAGCAACTGCGCCAGTTGCGCACCACGCGCTGAGGAGCCCGGATGAATCTGTTCCGCAATCTGCTGTTCTGGATCGTGTTGGCGCTGGCCGGCGCCCTGGTCGCGCAACTGCTGGTGCAGGACCCCGGCTACGTGCTGGTGCGCTACGGCGGCAACGACTACACCACCAACGTCCCGAAGGCGATCCTGATCGCGGGCGCCACCTTGATCGGCTTGTGGCTGGCCTGGAAGGTGCTGTCGCTGCCGTTCGCGGCGGTGCGCCGGCATCGCAAGAAGCAGGCGCGCGCGCGCTTGATCGACGGTCTGGATGCGCTGCATCAGGGCCATTGGTCGCGCGCGGAAAAGTCCCTGGCCCTGGCCGCGCGCAGCGACGATGTCGCCTCGATCGCGCATGTCGGCGCCGCCCAGGCCGCGACCGCGCGCGGCGACGCCGCCGCCAGCGCGCAGCATCTGGACAGCCTGAGCAATGCCGGCTACCCGACCACGCGCGCGCTGGCCGCGGCCGAACTGGCCCTGGCCGAGGATCGCGCCGACGAGGCCCTGGTCGCGCTGGATGCGCCCGCCGCGCAGCCGCTGCCGCCACGCGGACTGCTGCTGCGCGCGCGCGCGCTGGCCGCGCTGGGCCGCGCCGGCGAGGCTTACGGGCTGCTCGGTGCGCTGCGCCAGCAACAAGCCGTGCCGGCCGAGCGCCTGAGCCTGCTGGAAGCGCAGTGGGCCGAGGCGTCGCTGCGCGAAGCCGCCGACGCCAACGTGCTGGCCGATCGCTGGGAAGCGCTGCCCAAGCCGCTCAAGAGCGAACCGGCCGCGGTCGCCGCCTACGCCGAACGCGCCGCCGCGCTGCGCTGGGAAGAAGCCGCGGCCAAGAGCCTGGAACAGGCGCTGGACACGCGTTGGGACGAATCCTTGGCCGCGCTCTACGGGCGCCTGCCGATCGGCCGCCTCGACGCGCGCCGCGGCAACGCCGAGCGCTGGCTGTCGGCGCACCCGGCCAGCCCGGCGCTGCTGGTCACGCTGGCGCGCCTGGCCCGCGCGCAGGGCCAATGGCCGCAGGCCGAGGCCTATCTGCATCGCGCGCTGGCCCAGGGCGCCAACAGCGAAGCCTGGGAAGAGCTGGGCCACGGTTTCGCCGCCGCCGGCGACGATGCGCGCGCGCGCCTGAGTTACGCCAACGCCCTGCGCGCCGCGCGTGGCGAGGCCGCGAGCGAGCTGCCGGGACGCGACCTGCGCCAGAAGATTTTCGACGAGGCCGTGGTCGAGGAACGCGACGAACACGGCATGCCGCGTCTGCGCGGCTGAGCGGCGTCAGGCATCGATGCGCGGCGATCGCCGCGCGTTCGCGCAGCGGACTCAGCGGCCGCCGACGTAGGTCGGCAGCGTCGCCAGGAACGCCTGGCCGCAGCCTTTGAAGCGCGCATAGACCGGGCCGATGTGGCTGGGCATCAGGATCCGCGCCATGGCCACGCCGCCGATCAACAGCCCCAACATGAGCAGGGCGCCGGCCAGGATCAGCCAGCCGCGCTCCATATCCACGCCCATGAACATCAGTGTCATGCCCAGCGGCACGCTGGCCCAGGCGATGCCCAGGCCGATCCTGCGCCGGCGCAGGTGGCGTTCGCACAGGCCGGCGCTGACGCGCGTGTGCTTGCGCACCATCGCCGCGACTACCGCGTAGATCAGCAGATTCAACAGGATCAGCACGTACCAGGCCGGCGTATGCCAGTAATAGCCGCGATGCTTGATCGGCTCCACTGCCGGCGCATTGCACTTGATGCAGCGCGGCGGCAGTTTGCACTCCGCGCGCACCACCAGCACCGCGCCTTCCCGCCAGCAGTCGCCGTCCAGCTCGACCCGCGTCGGCGCGACATACAGCGGCGCTTTCGGCGCCTCATACGGATTGAACGCAGTCATCGGATCCCCTGTCGCCGGCGACTCGGCGCGCCCGTGTTCGCAAGGCCGCGCCGGTGGACGCGCGCCATCCCCATGACTGCGCGCCGTGCCTGCGACGAGGATAGAGGCCGCGCAGCGGCTTGCCTAGCCGGCCGCGAGCAAATCCCGATACACCGCAAGGTCCGCGGCCGAGTAGCAGCAGAAGATCGCGCGCAGCGGGTACGACTGCGTGGCCAACGTCGTCGTCGCGATCGCGACGCGCGCGGCGGCTTCGATCGGATAGCCGTAGATGCCGGTGCTGATCGAGGGGAACGCGATCGAGCGCAGCGCGTGCCGCTGCGCCAGGGCAAGCGCATTGCGATAGCACGCGGCCAGGGTGTCGGCCTCGCCGTGCTCGCCGCCGCGCCAGACCGGGCCGACGGTGTGGATCACATGGCGCGCGGGCAGCCGATAACCGCGCGTGAGCTTGGCCTCGCCGGGCTTGCAGCCGCCGAGTAGGCGGCATTCGGCGACCAGTTCGGGACCGGCGGCGCGATGGATCGCGCCGTCGACGCCGCCTCCGCCCAGCAGCGAGCTGTTGGCGGCATTGACGATGGCGTCGACGTCCAGGGTGACGATGTTGGCCTGGATCGCTTCGAGGGACATGCCGGCGCTCCTGGGTGAAAAACTCGATGCCCGTTAACACGATGGGAGCGGGGCGAGTCGCGAGGGCGCCGGGCGCCGATCGCGGCTCACGCCGCTCCCACAGGTTGCAGGACGCGTGCGGGCGAGGCTCAGCGCTCGAGGATCGCCACCACGCCCATGCCGCCGGCGGTGCAGATCGAGATCAGGCAACGGCCGCCGCCGCGCTGCTTGAGCTCCTTGGCGGCGGTGGCGACGATGCGCGCGCCGGTGGCCGCGAACGGATGGCCGGCCGCCAGCGAGGAGCCGTTGGGGTTGATCTTGGCCGGATCGATGCGGCCCAGCGGCGCGTCCAGGCCGAGGCGGTTCTTGCAGTAGTCCTCGCTCTCCCAGGCGCGCAGGGTGCACAGCACCTGCGCGGCGAAGGCCTCGTGGATCTCGTAGAAATCGAAGTCCTGCAGCGTCAGCCCGTTGCGCTTGAGCATCTCCGGCACCGCCACGGTCGGGGCCATCAGCAGGCCTTCGCCGTGCACGAAGTCCACCGCCGCCACCTGCGAATCGCGCAGGTAGCACAGCACCTCGTGGTTGTGCGCGCGCGCCCACTCTTCCGAGGCCAGCAGGCAGGCCGCGGCGCCGTCGGTGAGCGGGGTGGAATTGGCCGCGGTCAGGGTGCCGCGCCCGGAGACCTTGTCGAACGCCGGCTTCAGCGTGGCCAGCTTTTCCAGGCTGCTGTCGGCGCGCAGATTGTTGTCGCGCGAGACGCCGCGGAAGCTGACCACCAGATCCTCGAAGAAACCGCGCTCGTAGGCCGCGGCCAGCTTCTGGTGCGAGGACAGCGCCCACTCGTCCTGCGAGTCGCGCGCGATGTTCCACTCCTTGGCCATGTCCTCGCAGTGGTCGCCCATGCTCTTGCCGGTGCGCGGCTCGGCCACGCCCGGGAACTCGGGCTTGAGCTCGCGCAGATGGAAACCCTTGAACGCGGCCAGCTTGTCCTTGGTGGTCTTGGCGCGCGCGGCCTCGAGCAGACGGCGGCGCAGGCGCTTGCCGTACACGATCGGCACGTCGGAAGTGGTGTCGGAACCGCCGCCGATGCCGACCTCGATCTGGCCGGTGGCGATCTTGTTGCCGACGGTGATGATCGAATCCAGCGAGGTGCCGCAGGCGCGCTGCAGGGTGATGCCCGGCGTCAGCGGCGACAGCCCCGAGGACAGCGCGGCCTCGCGGCCGAGGTTCCAGTCGCTGCTGTGCTTGATCACCGCGCCCATCGCGACCTCGCCCAGCTGCTGGCCGTGCAGGCCGAATTTCTCGACCAGGGCGCCGAGCGTCCGTACCGACATGCCGAGATTGCCGACGTCCGCGTAGGCGGTGTTCTGGCGGCAGAACGGAATGCGAACGCCACCGAGCACGGCGACGGGACGGACAGGACGCATCGGGATACCTCGGGTTGGCGGGACAGCGGGAAGGCGGGTGAAGCTGGAGACCGGCCCGCAACATCATCGCGGGCATAATGGCGCAGTGTAGCGCCGCCTCCGCGCGCAACCAAACGCCAGCGTATCCAAGCCCGACGATGACCTCAGACGCCAGCCACCGCCAAGCGCCTCCCGCCCCGCTGCACGTGCTCGGGGCGCTTGCGCTGGAGCTCCGGGGCGACGCCGCCGTCGCCCGCCACGCCCTGTCCCAGGCCCAGGTCGGGCCGCTGGCCGACCTGATCGCGCGCGATCTGGCCGGCTTCGCGCCCCAGGCCGCGGCGCTGGAGCTGGTCGTCGTCGGCGCCCATTACGACCCGGTCGAAGTGCTGCGCCCGGGCTGGCCGCTGCACCACGAACTCGACCAGTTGGCCGTGCGCGCGCCCGGCCGGCGCGAGGCCGAGGGCCGGATCGTGGCCTTCGGCGCCCATGAGGACCGTCTGCCCGGCACCCTGTCGCCCTCGCCCGATTTCGCCGGCGGCCCGCTGCGGCTGGTGCCGTTCCTGCTCGGCGGCGACCCCGACATCGCCGCGCGCGTGGGCGACGCCTTCGAAACCAGCCTGCTCGAACGCGGCATGGCCGGCGCCGACACCGCCCTGGCCGCGCAGGAGGCGTTCGGCCTGCAGGTCGAGCACGCGCGCTACCTGACCGTGCACGACCTGGCCGCGATGATGGCCATGCAGTACGAGCACGCCGGCCTGGCGCCGCTGTGGCCGATCCTGGAAACCGCGCTGCTGCAGCCCGACGGCGAGGAGTGGTTGGACACGCCGCCGGAGCCGCTGATCCACTACGCCGACGGCGAAGCGCGGATCGCGATGTTCTCGCCGCCGGCCTGGCATGCGCGCTACGCGCCCGAGGCGCCCTGCGACAGCGACGACTGCCGCGCCCAGCTCAATCGCCGCTACCAGCATTTCGAGGCGCGCCTGCGCCAGATCGCCGCGGTGCTGGGCGCGCACGGCGTGCCGGTGACCTTCGTGCATTGCGAAGACGGTGAGCAGGCGCGCGATCAGCTTTGAAGCGCGCCTGAGCCGGCGCGCTCAGCTTTTGCCGAACTCGCTTTCGAAGATCGCGTAACCCGCATCGTCCATGGCCAGCGCACGATACGTGCTTTGCGCGGCGGTGTTGGTGCGTTCGACGTACAAGCGCAGACCGATCACGCCCGGCGTGGCCTGCGCCAGCGCGGCGACGTGGCCGTGCATGGCCTGGTACACGCCCTGGCGGCGGTGCTCGGGGGCGACGTAGACGCTCTGGATCCACCACCAGTCGCCGTTGCGCCAGTCGCTCCACTCGTGGGTGAACATCAAGGTGCCGGCGGCGGCGGCGATGGTTTCGCGGCCGGCGACTTCGACTTCGCGCATGGCGATGAAGTAACGCGCCTTGGCGCCATCGGCCAGACCGGCCTCGACGCCGGCGCGCACGGTGTCCGGATCGAGTCGCTTGTGTTCGGTTTCCCAGGCCATCGCGATCATCCAGTCGGCGATCAGATCGCGGTCGGCGGCTTCGGCGTCGCGGATGCGCAGGCGGGTCATGGCGGCGTGTCTAGGCGGGGGAGGTCAGGATAAGCGGGCGGCGCTGGTTCGTCGCCGCCCTTATGCCTCGACGGCGACGCGCGGCGCCGCCGATCGCCGAACTCAGTGCGACACCGAGATCACGCCGCAAGCCACGCGCGCGCCGGCGTTGCCGGCCGGCTGGCTCACGTAGTCGTCGGGCGCCGCATGCACCACCACCGCGCGGCCGGCGATGTCGTTGCCGGCGCCGCCGCCCAGGGTCACGGCGCGCGCGTACGCGTCGACCTTGGCCACGCCGTCGGCATCGGCGACCAGGTTGTCCATATCGCCGCCGTGGTGGCTGCCGCTGTCGACCTTGCCGTGCGCGCTCATGCCCGGATTGAAGTGGCCGCCCGCGCTGCTGGCGTCGACCGCGCTGCAATCGCCCTTCTCGTGGATGTGGATCGCATGCACGCTGCCCGGCGCGAAGCCGCCGATCACGCCGGTCAGGCGCACGCCGTCGGCGGTCGGCACGATCTGCAGCTTGCCGCTGACCAGACTGCCCGAGGCCGAGGCCAGGATCGCCTGCCCGGACTGCGCGGTGGACACCGGCTTGGGCGCCGGCGGCGCGGTCTTCTTCGGCGCCGACCCGCAGGCGGTCAGAACCACGGCGGTGACGGCGATCAGGGCGGTGCGGGCGGCGGTGTTCATGACGACTCCTGGGTTCGATCGAATGCGTTGGATAAGGAATGGGATAGCGGCCCCGGCACGCTAGCGCGCGCTCGGTTCAGCGCCGGTGAAACTAGCTGCGCTTACGACCGGAGCCGAGCTTGCGGGTCAAGGTGTTGCGGCCCAGGCCCAGGCGCGCCGCGGCTTCGCTGCGGCGGCCGCCGGTATGCTCCAGCGCGGCTTCCAGCAGCGTGCGGTCGAACCGATCGCGCGCATGCGCATGGATGTCCTGCGCACCCTCGGCCAGTTGCGCGCGCACCCACGCGGCCAGGCGCGCGTCCCAGTCGTCGTCGCCGCGCGCGCGCGCGCTGGTGGCCAGCGCCTCGTCCAGATCGGCGCGGCCGATGCTGTCGCCGGGCGCCAGCGCGGCCAGGCGCCAGCACACGTTCTCCAGCTCGCGCACGTTGCCGGGCCAGTCGTGCGCCTGCAATCGCTCCAGCGCCGCCTTCGATAGGCGCTTGGGCGCGGCCGCGAACTTGGCCGCGGCCGCGGCCAGGAAACGCTCGGCGAGCTGGCCGATGTCGGCGCGGCGTTCGCGCAGCGGCGGCAGGCGCAGGCGCACCACGTCCAGGCGATGCAACAGATCGGCGCGGAAGCGGCCCTCGCCGACCAACGTCTCCAGGTCCTGATGGGTGGCGGCGATCACGCGCACGTCGACGCGGATCAGTTCGCGGCCGCCGACGCGGAAGAACTCGCCCTCGGCCAGCACGCGCAGCAAACGCGTCTGCAACGGCAGCGGCATGTCGCCGATTTCGTCCAGGAACAGGCTGCCGCCGTCGGCCTGTTCGAAGCGGCCGATGTGGCGGCGCTGGGCACCGGTGAAGGCGCCGGCTTCGTGGCCGAACAATTCGCTTTCCAGCAGCTCGGCCGGAATCGCGGCGGTGTTGAGCGCCACGAACGGGCGCTGCGCGCGCGGCGATTCGCGGTGCAGCGCGCGCGCGACCAGTTCCTTGCCGGTGCCGGTCTCGCCGGTGATCAGCACCGACAGCGGCGCCTGCGCGAGCCGGCCGATGGCGCGGAACAGCGTGCGCATCGCCGGCGTGTCGCCGATCAAGGCATCGGCCGCGGCCGCGTCGCCGGCTTCGGCCGGTGCCGGCGCGCCGCGTTCGGCGCCTAGCGCGCGCGCGGCCAGCGCCACCGCGTCGTCGAGATCGAAAGGCTTGGACAGGAACTCGTGCGCGCCGCCGCGGAACGCGCCGGCGGTGCTGGCCACGTCGGTGTAGGCGCTCATCACGATCACCGGCAGATGCGGTGCGCCGGCCTTGAGCTTGTCCAGCAGCACCAGGCCGTCGTCGCCGGGCATGCGCACGTCGGTGAACAACAGCTCGGGCGCGCCGCGCGAGGCCAGCGCGTCCAACACGTCCTGGGCGTTCTCGAAACCGTCGACCGCATAGCCGGCCTCGCGCAAGGCGGTGGCCAGCACGAAGCGCACGCTGCGGTCGTCGTCGACCACCCAGACCCGGGCCGGCGCGGAAGGGACGTTCATTCGGGCGCAGCCTCCGGTTCGATCGACATCGGCAGCAACAGGGTGAACACCGTATGGCCGGGCCGCGAACGGTAGGCCAGCGAACCGCGGTGCTCGCGCGCGACCTGCTGCGCCAACGCCAGGCCCAGGCCGCTGCCTTCGGCGCGGCCGGATACCAGCGGCAGGAACAATTGCTCGGCTAGTTCCTCGGGCACGCCACGGCCGTCGTCGCCGATCTCCAGGCGCAGCGCAATCGCATGCGCGATGTCGGCGATGCGCACGCTGTGTTCGGCGCGCGTGCGCAGGGTCACCTGGGTCGCGCCGGCCTCGATCGCATTGCGCACCAGGTTCCACACCGCCTGCATCAGGCGGTCGGCGTCGCCGGCGAACTCGGGCAGGCTGGGGTCGTAATCGCGCACCAGCCGTACCGCCCAACCGGCCTCGCTCTCGGCCAGCCGCAGCACGCGTTCGAGCACCGCATGAATATTCAGCGCCGCATGCGCGCGCGGCGGCGCCGGCGTCAGCAGCTGATCCAGCAGCGCGGTCAGGCGATCGACTTCGCTGCCGATCAGACCGACCAGCTCGCGCGAATCGCCGTTGCCCGCGTTGCCGTGATCGAGCCGGCGCGCGAGCAACTGCGCCGCGCCTTTCACGCCCGCGAGCGGATTGCGCAACTCGTGCGCCAGCCCCTTCAACGACGCCGACAGAGCCGAGGGCAACAGCAAGGCCGGATCGTCGCCCGGGAACTCATCGACCGGGTGCACCTCCAGCAGCCAGCCGCCATCGTCCAACCGGCTCAGCCACAGATCGGCGAAACGCTCCTCGCCGTCGGCATAGCGCAGGCGGGTGCGGCGCAAACGCAGCGACTCGTCCATCGTGGTACGTGCCAAGGCCGCTGCCAGCCGCCCGTCGCCCGCATCCAGCCCGGCCAGCGGCCAGCCCGGCAGGCGCCGCGCGCTGACCCCGAGCCAGCGCGAAAACGCCGCATTGCAACCCAGGATCGCACCGCCGGCATCGCTCCAGGCAAGCGGGGTGGTGAGGCTGTCCAGGGCCGGCGCGGGGATGGAATCGGGGGGCATTGCACCATCTTAGTGCAAGTGCGAGCGGGTTCACTGGTGACACGCCAAGGACCGAACCCAGCGCGCCGGCGCCGCGCTCGCGATCAGGCCACGTTGGCCCTGGCGGCGAGCGGGCTGACCTGCCGGATCAGCTCCTGCAAGGGGCAGGGCTTGTGGATGGCATAGCCTTGCGCCGCGTCCACGCCGATCTCGCGCAAGCGCTGCAGCACCGCCTCGGTCTCGGCCCACTCCGCCACGGTGCGCTTGCCCTGCGAGCGGGCGACTTCGGTGATCGCGCGGACCACGGCGTAGTCCAGATCGTTGCGATCGATGTCGCGCACGAACAATCCGTCGATCTTGAGGATGTCGACCGGCAGGCTTTTCAGATACGCGAACGACGACAGTCCGCTGCCGAAGTCGTCCAGCGCCACCAGGCAACCGCGCGCATGCACGGCGTCGATGAAGGCATGGGCCTGGGAGAGCCGGTCGATGGACGCGGTTTCGGTCAGTTCGAAGCACAGCTTGCGAGCGACCTCGGGGTGCGCGTCCAGCAAGGCTTCGGCGCGCCGGCAGAAATCGCGCGAGGCCGCCGACTGGCCGGACACGTTCACGTGGCACAGCTCCAGCTGCTCCAGATGCGCGCGATTTCGCGACAGCGCCTGCAAGGTCAGGTTAAACACTTGCAGATCGATCATGCTGGCCTGGCCATAGCGCTCGGCCGCCGGCAGGAACGCGCCGGGATTGCACAGGTTGCCGCTGACGTCGCGCAAGCGGACCAGGATTTCGTACTGCAGCCCACCGGTTCCCGCCGTGAGCGACGCGATGCGCTGCGCATACAGCTGCAGACGATCCTCGGCGATCGCCGAGCGCGTCTGATCGACCCAATGCATCTCGCGCCGGTGCTCGGCGACCTCGGTATCGCTTTCGACATACACCTGAACGCTGTTGCGGCCACCGTCCTTGGCGAGATAGCAGGCGGTATCGGCGGCGCGAAGCAGCCAGGCCACGCTGGGGCTTTCGGCGTTGATCTCGACCAGCCCGATGCTGGCGGTCAACGCGAAATGGTGGCCCTCCCACAGCAGACAGGTGTCGGCCAGCACCTGGTTGATGCGGCCGGCGAGCCTGGTCGCGGCCTCGACGGGCGTATCGCGCAGCAGCACCGCGAACTCGTCGCCGCCCAGGCGTCCCATCCAGTCCTCGGGGCGAAGGTGGCCGGGCAGGGTCGTCGCGATGAGCCGCAGCACTTCGTCGCCGGCCGCGTGGCTGCAGGTGTCGTTGATCAGCTTGAACTGGTCGAGATCGAGGAAGCACAGCGTGTGGCGGCGACCGTCGGCGTGCGCCTGCGCCAGCAATTCGTCCAGACGATGCTCGATCTCGCGCCGGTTGATCAGGCCGGTCAATCCGTCGTGGCTGGCCTGGAAGGTCAGGATCTGCGCCAGGTCGCGCGCCTCCGACACGTCCTCGATGATGAGGAAGATCCGGCCGGCTCCGGCCTCGACCTGCACGTTCGACGGCGTGACGCGCCCCCAGAACTCGCTGCCGTCCGAACGCCGGACCTTGCGTTCGACCGGGGCCGAACCGTCCATCCAGGCATCGCCCGCGGGGCTGGCGTCGACCAGATGGTCGCTGAAACGCGTACCCACCAGGTATTCCGCCGAATAGGACAGCATCGCCGCCAACTCTTCGTTCGCCGCCAGCACCAGGCCTTCGCTGTTGAGCTTGGCCATGCCCACGCTGGCCTGCTGAAACGCCGCGCGGAACCGGCTTTCGGTGGCGCGGATGCGGCGTAACGAGGAGTGATAGGCGAGCACCGCCAAGGCGGCGATGACGACGAACAGGACGCCACTGACCAGCAGCAACAGCGCGCGCACTTGCGCTACGCCCTCGAGCAGGGTGCTCGCGAACTTGCGTTCCATGGGCTGCAGCGTGCGGCCGATGCTATCCAGCTCCGCGCGCACCTGCGGTCCGGCGGCGGTCGCGCCCGGTCGACGCCAATGCGCCTCCAACTGATCGGCGATGGCTTGCAGCCGGTAGATACGAGGCTCGGCCTCGCGCCAGATCGCGACCGCGTCGGCGAAGAACGGGGCCCGGGAAAAGGCCCGGTACACCCAGATCAGGCGCGGGATATCCGCTTCGGCGTTGCGGCCGGCGCGGAAGCCGCGTTCGGCCGCCTGCAGATCCACAGGGCGGCGCTCCAGCGCCAATCGGCCCGCGCGGTCGCCCATGGGCACTTCCAGCGCCTTGCGCGCCAGCGCCAACTCGTGCGGATCGCCCCGCAAGGAGTAGCGGTCGAGGTGGTAAACGATTTCCAGGCGGGCCCGGGACCAATGGCCCTCGCCGACCAGGTAGGCGGTCGCGCCCGCCTGGATCTCGATGACGGCCGCGGAGATGGCCGTGGCCAGCCCCGCCGCGAACACTAGGGCGACGAAACCCATCCAGATACGCCAGGGCGCCTGCTTGATGCCGGACGTCGCGCACCAGGCTCCGTTGCGCACAGCAGCTACATCCCTGTACTGCATGACCGCCCCCCCGAGCCTGGCATGTGTGACAGCGAATGTACGCCGTTGCCGGCGAATCTCAACTGCCCGGTATGCGGCCCCGCCGACGCCGAAACCCGGCGCCGGCGCGGCGCCGGTCGCCGGGGGGAGACCGGCTCAGAGCGACATCGCGGACTCGATTTCCGCGGTCTTGATGCGCGCCAGCGCCAGGCTCGATTTGGCCTTGTCCAGCACCAGGTAGATGAAGACGCCCGAGCGCTCGGTCATGGGCCGGATCACGTGGTACTGCTTGCCCAAGGTGATCAGGATGTCCTCGATGTTGTCCTTCAGACCCAGCGACTTCATGGTCTTGAGCTTGGCGCGCACGACCTCCGTGTTGCCGGCGCCGGCGACATCCAGGTCCACGCCGCCGCCGGCCTTGCCCAGCACCATGCCGCTGTTGGAATCCACCACCGCGGCAGCGGAAGCACCGTCGATCAGCATCAGCTCTTCCAGGGATTGCGTCAGATTGCCCATGGCCCACCTCCTCGGTTTCGCACCGGAAACGGAACGGCCACGGACCCGATGCGACGTCCGCGGCCGGTATGCGGATCAAGTCGCCAGGCGTCGCCCCAGCGCGTGCGCCGTGTCGCGCGCGGCGTACAGCACCGACCCCAGACTCGCGGCGTCGCTGCACAGAACGCTCATCAACAGTTCGCGACCCGGCACGGGTATGCGCAAGGTCACCACCGCGCCGCCGTCGGTTTCGACGATGACGTTTCGACAGCCGCTCATCTGCAGCTCTTGCGCCACCGCTTCGCTCAGCGCGAGCAGCGAGCTGACCATGGCGGCGAGCTTTTCGACCGCGATGCCGTCGCGCAGGACCGCGGCGACTTCGAAGCCGTCGCCGGTGACGACCGCCGCCGAGTCCACGCCCAGGGTCTGGCTGACCAGGACCTCCAGTACGTCGCGGCAGGGCGGGTGCAGATCGTGCGCGCTCACGCGGGGGCTCCGGTGGGCAGCGCCGCGGCCGCTTTGGCCTCGACCATCGCGATCAAGGCGCCCAACATCGTCCGCACCTGCGCGGCGTTGCGGGCATCGACGGAAAACACCGGCAAGACCCGCCCGAGCTGCGTCAGTCGCACGTGGTAGGCGTCCATGGCCGGGCCGCGGCCGACGTCGCGACGGGTGATGCCGATCACCAGCGCGCCGCGCGTGCCCAAGGCCTCGAAGCTATGCAGATAGCGCTCGAGCTCGGACAGCGGGTCAGGCCCGTCGTTGTCCAACAGCAGCATCATCCCCAGCGCGCGCTTCTCCAGAATGCGCCACATGAAGTCGAAGCGATCCTGGCCCGGCACGCCGTAGAGTCGGACCTTGTCGCCATCGCCCAGCGAGATCTCGCCGTAATCCAGCGCCACCGTGGTGGTGGCCTTGGCATTGCGCTGCAAATCCGTGTTGCCCGCTTCGGTGCGCACGACCGGTATCTCGCTCAGCGCGGATATGGCCGTGGTCTTGCCGGCGCCCATGGGGCCGGCCACCAGCACGATGTATTCGCGAGCCATCGATATCTCCTACTTCATCCAACGTCGCCACAGACGATCGAACAGGCCGCCGGTCGCTCTGTCTTGCGGGGGCGGGATCGGCGCCGGCGCGACCGCGGCCACTTCCAGCACGCCGCACAACTGGCAGGCATGCATGAAGTGATCGGCTTCGGTCTCGCTCATGCCGGTGGCCGCGGCCAGTTCGCAGGCGTCCATCGCGCCCGCCGCCAGCGCCGCGCAGGCTTGCAAATGCCGCGGATCGTGCGGCAGGCGCGCGAAATCCGGCCACTGGCGCAAGCGGTGGCGCTCGTGGCGGGCCGCGTGCTCGCGCGAGGCCAACAGGCCGATCGGCCACAGCAATTCGTCCAGCGGCGATCCGCGATCGCGCTCGGCCGCCAGTTCCGGCGAATCCGGCGCGATCGCGGTGAGCACGAAGCGCTTGCTCTCCAGCGCCTTGCCCAATTGCGCCTGCTCGAAGTCCATGCAGTACGTGCGGCTGCGCGTGCACAAGTACACCGTGCCGTGACCCAGCACGCGTACGCGCAGCGTGTGTTCGACCGGGCGCACCAGCAGCCGCGCGAGCGATGAGGCCAGGGTCTTTTCGTCTTCGACGGCTTCGGCCGCCCCCGCGACGCCGCCCTGGACGGCGAGCTGCTCCTGCTGCAGGCGATCTATCGCGCCATCCAGCAGTTCGAGCACCGCCATGACGCGGAACGGAACCGCCAAAGCGAGCGCTTCGGCTGGCGCGGCCGGTTCGTGTTCGCGCACCAGCAAGCCCGACACGCCGGCGCGCACGCCTGGCCGGCGCAGGGTGCGCGTGTGCAGATACAGATCCGTGTCCGTGCCCTCGGCCCAGATCCAGCCGCGCAGGGATTTGGAGGCGACCACCTTCAGGATCGCATCGAGCGTCGCGTGTTCGTCGGCGTCGAGACCGTCGACGAGCAGGCGGAGAGGCGCAGTATCGCGTTCGGACGCCGCGCAAGCGGGCGTCGGATCGAAAATAGCGTCTGTATTCATCGGCGCGCACTCCCCTGGAATCGCTAATGCGATCGGCGGGTGCGGGGCCGAGTGGAACGGATGGCCTGCCGGTTCGAGGCAGTCGTTACGCCGCAGCGCGCTTGCGGGGCGCCAGGGCTGGGATAGACGCTAGTCCGGATCGCGAGGGCGTGTCAATTCTCGAAAATGCGACGACGATCACTAATCCGATCGGTCACCATTCAGTGCCGAGGCCGCCAGCGCGTCGGCGGCGAACACGATGCCCTCGGCCAGTTCGGTCATTTTCCGCCGCTGCGAGCGCGCCGTGTCGCGCAAGCGCAGCTCCGCTTCGCTTCGCGACAGCCGGTGTCGCTCCATCAGGATGCCGATCGCGACGCTGATGCCTCGCTGCTGGTCCAGTGCCTGCTCCAGCTGGCGCCCGGTGCTGCGCAAGCGGCTCAGATCGGCGGCGCGCTTCAAGGCCGCTTCCACCGCGGGCATGATTTGCGGAATATCGATCGGCTTGACCAGAAACCCCACCGCGCCCAGCTCGGTGGCCTCGTCGACCGTGGCTTCGTCGCCATAGGCGGAAAGGAACATGAAAGGAATCCCATCGCGCGCCTGCAGCTCGCGCGCGAGTTCGAAACCGCCGCGCTCGCCCATCCGAATGTCCAGCAAGGCCAGGTCCGGTCGCCAGTGGTCCAGCAGCGCGACCGCTTCGTCCACCGATTGCGCCGATTCGACCTGATAGCCGGCGGCCTGCAAGCCGCGGCAAACCGTCGCGAGCACCAATCGATCGTCGTCCACCACCAGCAGACGGTGTATGCGGTTCATGCGATCGCCTCTTGGTCTTTCGTGCTTTCGCTGAGCACATCGGGCGCGTGCAGCGCGAGGGTGGCCACGACGCGACGGCCTTCTTCGGCCAGGCCGATGCTGGCGCCGCGCCGCGGCAACAGCGAGCGGATCAGACCCAATCCGTTACCGAGGCTGACGCCGGCGCTGAAGTCGAAGTTCGCGGGCAGGAAGCCCGGATTGCTGACCAGGATTTCCGCCCGTTGCGCATGCGCGATCGCGTCGATGGCGACGATGCCATTCACGCCAGAGCGCGATCGATGCTTCGCCGCGTTCATGATCAGCTCGTTCAGCACCATCGCCACCGGCACGGACTCCTCTTCGTTGACGCTGAATCTTTCCAGCGCCGCGCACCGATCCGATACCGTGATCGGTGCGTGCATGATGCCGGAAACGGACGCGGCCACCCTCACCATCAGCATGCGCAGATTGATCTGACCGTCCTTGGCCTCGCCGTGCAAGCCATGCACCGCCGCGATCGCCGACACCTGCGCGGAGGCGGCTTCGAGCAGGGGCTTCAGCAGCGGCTTGTCGGACAGGTGCTGGCGCAGCAGTCCGGTCACGCCTTGCAGGCTGTTCTTGATGCGATGGTGGACCTCGCGCACCAGGGCATCGCGCTGCGCGCGCGCGACCTCCCCCGAGTTCGTATCGGCCGCGCTGGACACGGCATCCTCGATGGCGGCCACGATCAGGCCGTCGCCGCCGCCGGCCAGGGAGACGATGGCGTCCACCGCGGCGCCGTTGGCGCGCCGCAATTCCAAGCGCGCGAAGGGCTGGGTGCCATTCAGTCCAGCGGCCGCCTGCCGCAGTGCATCCATGCCCGCCGGCAGCGGCTGGCCCAACATCCGCGCGGCATCGAAGCCGAACAAGCGCTGCGCGCCGGCGCTCCACAGCACGATGCTGCCGCGCTGTTCCCAAGCGACGAATGCGACCGGCGTGTGCGACGACAACGCATCCAGTACCGCGATCAGGCGCCGCGACTCTTCGCGGCGCCCGTGGCGTCGCGCCGCATGCCAGGTCGCCAGCGGCAGTAGCGCACACGCGAGGATCAGCAGCAGCGCGAGAGAATTCATGCCAGCTAAGCGACCGGTGATGAGCACTGCCTGGCGGCGCCCGCAATCTCGGATCCATGCGAGCCCGCAGCCCTTTCCTACCCCTGCGTCGGCCGGGTATCGCCTACCCGCCGCCCTCGGCAAAGGTACCGTTGCCGACCACCGCCAGCAACACGGCCGCAAGCCGCGTGCTCGAGCTACTGCGCCGCAAGGCGCAAGGAGAACCCGGAGGCGGGTTCTCCTTGCCGCCGTCTGGCGACGCATGCATCGGGATGCGCACCGACAAGAGCGAACTCCCGCCGACACGCGACATGCAAGACCGCGCCTGCGTCGCGCTTGGATCAGCGAGCAGCGCGAGCCGCGTCGGCGATCACCTCGGCCACCGCTTCCGGATCCGACGACATCGGCACATGGCTGGTCTGCAGCACGGTGGTCTTGGCCTTGAGCTTCTTCGCCAGCGCACGCTGCGCGCCCGGATCGATCATGCGGTCCTGGGCGGCGACGATGTACCAGGAAGGCTTGGCGGTCCACGCGGCGGCCGTGACCTTCTGTCCGAAGTTGGCGGCGCGCACCGGGCCTTGGGTGGCCGCGATCAGGTTGGCTTCCTGCGCGCTGACGTCCTGGGCGAAGTCCTGGGCGACGGCATCGGCCGGCAGGGTCAGGTAGCCGTCGGCATCGGCGATCACGCGGGCCAGGCCGGGGCTGGCCGGGAAGGCCTTGGTGCCCTCGCCCGAGCTTTCGCCCAGCGACGGCGCGAAGGAGGCGACGTAGATCAGCGACTTGACCTTGTCGTGAGTGCCGGCCTGGGTGATCACGGTGCCGGCCCAGGAGTGGCCGACCAGCACGACCGGGCCGGTCTGGGCATTGATGACGCGGTTGGTGGCGGCGACGTCGTCTTCCAGCGAGGTCAGCGGGTTCTGCACCGCGACCGCCTTGAGGCCCTTGGCCTGCAGCAGCGGGATCACCTTGTTCCAGGACGAACCGTCGGCGAAGGCGCCGTGGACCAGGACCACGGTGGTGGCGTCCTTGGCGGGGGCCGGAGCGGCCGCTTCGGCGGCCGAGGCGGTGGAGATCGCCGCCGACAGGGCCAGGGAGAGCAGCAGGACGGCGGAAGCACGGGGGCGCGAGGTGTTCATGGGTCTACTCCTGGAGGGCTGAGGGATGAATATCGCAATATCATTTATCGCGATAACGATCAGACTACACGAGCCCAAAAGACTGTCAAGATATTTTTTATCGTGATAAGCTTATTTCAGCTAAGTGCTTGACTGAACAGGCTTCGAGGACTCCGATCATGGCCAGCAAGACCCCGTTTACGCTGGACGAGCAGCTGTGCTTCGCGCTGTACGGCGCCGGCATCGCGATCAATCGCGCCTACAAGCCGCTGCTGGACGCGCTGGGACTGACCTACCCGCAGTACCTGGTGCTGAGCGCGCTGTGGGAACACGACGGGCTCACCGTCGGCGCGATCGGCACGCGCTTGGCGCTGGAGCCCAGCACCATCACCCCGCTGGTCAAGCGCCTGGAGCTGGCCGGCCTGGTCGAGCGCCAACGCAGCGCGCAGGACGAACGCCAAGTGCATGTGCGCCTGACCACCGCCGGGCGCGAGCTGCGCGCGCGCACCCGCTGCCTGGCCGAGACCCTGGGCGAACGTTCGGGCATGAGCGCGCAGGAGTTGGGTGCGCTGAACAAACAGGTGCAGCGCTTGCGTGACGCACTGTCTAGCCCGCTGGAGTAGTTGCTCCAGCAATATAGTCTCCAAAGAACGCACACCACAGCGCGGCATGGCTTGAGCTCCATCGATCAGGCCAAAGCAAGCAGGAGACCTCTTAGATGAAGCTCGATTGGGAAGAACCTAAAGGCGAGGCTGGAAATGCTTACCAAGCAACCATTGAAGCCACTTCATCCTTCCAACGTAAAGCAGCCCCTCTCGTATTCACCTGGCTTGAATGGTGCGCGTTACTAGCCCTGATTCAGTACGTCGAACAGCGCACCGGCCTATGGCCGCTTACGATCTTGAAAGCGATACTCGGCCTCCTCTTATGGGGCTACTTCATTAATTTTTTCTCTCCTCGCAGCATCAAATGGCTATCAAAGTCCGAGTATTTCTCTAAGACAAACATTGTGCAGATGGTTATAGCTGCAAGCGCTACCGCCGGCATGGTTGCAGCGAGTTGGTGGTTCGCTGATGTGTTCACGAGGAATCCTTTCTAGATCTCACCGTGCTGCCCCTTCAATTTATGCGGCACTGCGATGCATGCAGCTACGCTAGTCGCCGAGCGTGAGGATCAGCATCATCCGGCGCTCGGGCTCTTAGGTCTGAATGCCACTCGTGCCGGCGATCCACACCTGTTTGTCGCCGGCGTCGTTGACGCGCAGGCGCAGCGCGGCCGGCGTGCCACGTCAGTCGAATTGGTAGCGCGCATCGACGTGCAGCAGTGCATGGCCCGGCGTCTGGTCGCGATTGAGCGCGTCGGCCGGACGCGTGCCGTAGTAGTTGGCGTCGGCGTGCACCGACAATCCGCGCACGTGCGCCGTCGTCGACCCGGTGTCGCGCGCCTCAGAGCTCACTCAGCATCACGTAGTAGCCGTCGGGATCGCGCAAGGCGAACTCCTCGGTGCCGGTGTTCGGATTCACGCCGGGCTCCTCTTCCAGGGCCGCGACCAGCGCACGCGCGCGCGGCAGCGCCGCGGCGAAATCGTCGACGCGGAAGAACAGCAGCAAGCCGTTGCCGGGTTCGGCGCGCTCGCGGCTGGCCAGAGTCGGATGCTCGTGCGCGCCCCACTCGTGCAAGCACAGCAGCACCGTGCCGTCGGTATCCAGGATCTGTCCGAAGTAGCGATGCGCCGGCTCGGTGGCCGGCAGGCCCAGCAGCGACTGATACCACTTGAAGCTGGTGGCTACGTCGGTGACGCCGATGATGGTCCAAGTGCGTTTCATGCGACCCTCCTTGTTGCAACGGTTATTCGCTGCGCCAGCGCACCCGTCCCGGCAGCGCCGCAGGCAGCGGCATGGCTATCGGGGGCGACGCCCGTACACGCGATGGAGCGCATCCCGCCAGTCCAGCAGGTCGGCGAATTCCGCGGCCAGCGCGGCATCGTGCCAGCACTGGCGCTGGACCGGACCCAGCGCTTCGGGTCCGGCGCTGGGCACCACCGCTTCCAGCAGCACCGACATGCTGATGTCGGCGTAGCCGAAACGATCGAACAAGTAGCCCGTGCCCGCGCGCGCGAGCCCCGCACGCAGCGCGAGCAGCGATTCGCGGTGCGCGTTGGCTTGCACCAGATGCGCGTACTTGCGATCCAGACGTCGCGCCACCCGGCGCGCGACCGGCCTGAGCAACGCGCGACTGCCGCCGCGCAGCAGCGGCACCGACTCGTCCAGGGCGCGGTCGTCGGCGAGCACCGCGCGTACCACTCGCGTTCGTGCGGCGGCCAGGCCGCGTTCGCTGATCTCGTCCCAGGGCCGCGCCTCGGCGAGCGCGCCCAGACGTGCGTCGCCCGCGCATTGCGCCGCGTACTCGGCGATGTTCCAAGAACCGCGGATCGCCTGCGCAGGCGTCAACAGCACCGGCACCGACACCGGCTGGCGCCAGAGTCCCAGCCGCCAGCGCAGCCAGGGCTCGCTGATGCCGGGCGTGTATTCGCGATAGGCGTAGTCGACGCCGCAACGGTCCAGCGCCCAGCGCGCCTTAAGGGTCCATGGAGAGAATGCCTCGCCTACCAGCAGCGCCATATCGTCCACCTGGAGTCGTCCCGCCGCCGGTCTTCACCGCAGCCGACACGTCGGCCAACCCGTCCCGCCACGAGTATGCGCCTTGTCTTGCGGGCGCGATCGTCGCATCCTGATCCGGTGAAGAAATCGCCACCGACCGCCGCCGAACTCGCCATCCTGCGCATCCTGTGGCGGGACGGGCCGGCGACGGTGAAACAGGTGCATGAAGCGGTGTACGCCGGCACCGACACCGGCTACACCAGCGCCTTGAAGATCCTGCAGAACATGCTGGCCAAGGGCTTGGTCTCGCGCGCCACCGACGCGCGCCAGCATGTCTACAAAGCCGCGGTGTCCGAGCGCCCCACCCTCAACCGGCTGGTGCGCGGCTGGATGGACAGCGCGTTCTCCGGTTCGTCGCTGGCCTTGGCCATGCAGGCCCTGGACGCGCGCCCGATCGATCAGCAGGAGCTGGCCGAACTCAAGGCGGTGATCCAACGGCTGGAAGCCGGTTCCGACTGAGCATGGCCCCGGCGACGCTGGCGTACGTCTTCGAGCTGCTGGCGTTCGCTCTGGGCGGGACGCTGCTGCAAGGCGTCCTGCTGTGGTCGTCGTGGCGCCTGTCCAGCCGGCTGATTCCCGTTGCCCGCCCCGGCCTTCGCTATCGCGTGGCCAGTGCGCATTTCGCGCTGCTGGCGGCCCTGCCCGTGCTCACGATCGTGTCGTTCCATCTGTTGTTCGCGACCATGGGCGGCGAGATTTCGCGCGAGAAGCCGGCCATCGATCTGCCGCCGCCGACGGTGAGCGCGGCCTACCTGGGCCTGCTGACGTCGGTCGCGGCATGCTGGCTGTGCGGCGCCGGCTGGCAGGCGATCGGGTTGTTCGGCGAACTCGCGCGCCTGGCGGCCATGCCGCTGCACGCGGCGCCGGCCGCGTTGGTCGCTACCGTGGATCGCTTGCGCGTCAACGACGGCGGGCACCGTCGGCTGGAGACGCGCATCGCCGCGGTCGCCGGGCCGCAGGTGATCGGCTTCCGGCGCGCGGTCCTGATGGTGCCCGCGGATTTCATGACCCGCCTGCCGGCGGCGGAGCGCGAGGCCGTCCTGCTGCACGAGCTGGCGCACGCGCGCCGGCAGGATTTCGCCTGCAACCTGCTGCAGCGCCTGGGCCTGACGCTGGTGTGGTTTCACCCCGCAGCCTGGGCGCTGTATCGCAGCCTCGCTTTCGAGCGCGAGGCCGCCTGCGACGCGGCCGCGGTGCGTCGGGGTGCCGCGGCGAAGACGCTCGCGCAGGGACTGCTGCGCCTGGCGGAAGACCGCCATGCGCATCCGGTCGCGATGGCGTCTTCCGGTGGCGCCGCGCTGAGCGTGCGCCTGCATCGGTTGCTGTCGCCCGAGCGCGCCGCGCCGTCGCTGCGCGCACGCGCGGGCGGCGCCTTCGGCGTGCTGGCGGTGCTTGGCGCCGCGCTGGCCCTGGCCGCGCCCGGCCTCAACGCCGCGCGCATGCAGGACCGCTATATCGCCAGCGGGTTCGGCCCCACCGTGGTCGTCAACGCGCGCGACCCGGCCGGCAGCTTCGCCTTGCGCATCCGCCAGGGCCGGGTCGTGCAGGCCTCGATCGAACGCCAGGCCGTGCCCAGCGAACGCATCATCCAGCAGGGCGATACGGTCCTGCTGCTGGGCGCGAACCGACGCCCGGCGGTGTCCTTGCGGGTGTTCGCGAATGGGCGAATCCGTTGGAATGCGCGCGGCTAGCCACCCGCCCGGCCCTGATATACGATGCGCGTCGTAGATAAGTACGACAACCATCGTAGAGGGATCGCATGGACCTGCTCTCCGGCCTGACCCGTTCCGCCCTGGCCGTCGCCCTGGCCGCCTTGTTGCTGCCGTCGCGCGCCACCGCCGCTCCCGACCCCGCCGACGCGGCCCGCGTGTTCGCCGAGGCGAAAGCCCTGTGCGAGCGCGACGAGGGCGCGCTGTGGGGAACCTCCTTGTGCGGCCCGATCCTGCTGGTCGACTACACGGATCGTTCGGTCGTGGCCAACGTCGCCGACAAGGAAGGCCGGCTGGTGGCGTCCGGCGCGCTGTTCGCCGGGACCTTGCCCGAGAGCGTGATCATCGCCAACACGCCCACCGAATGGGCGGGCGTGCGCTGGACCCAGCTGCTGTGGCCTTTGCCCACGGAGGCGGACAAACGCCAGGTGCTGATCGCGCACGAGCTGTTCCATCGCATCCAGCCGACGTTGGGCCTCACTCGCAACGAAGTCGGCAACCGGCACCTGGACACGCTGGAAGGCCGCTATCTGTTGCAGCTGGAATGGCGCGCCCTGGCGCAGGCCCTGAAAGCGACGACGCCCGCGCTGCGGCAGGCGGCCCTGAGCGACGCGCTGCTGTTCCGGCACGAACGCTATCGCCTGTTCGCGCAGGCCGCGCTGGAAGAAGGCCAGCTCGAGATCAACGAGGGCGTGCCCGAATACACCGGCGTCAAGGTCGGCCTCAACGATCCCAAGGCGCGCATCGCCCACGCCGAGTACGACCTGTCCGCGTTCGTGCAGGCGCCCAGCTTCGTGCGTTCGTTTGCGTACGCCACGGGCCCGGCCTATGGCCTGCTGCTGGACGAGGCCGATCCGGCTTGGCGCGACAAGCTCGGTTCCGGACAGCGCCTGGACCAGTTGTTGAGTGCGGCGATGCGCCTGCCCGATCCGGACCCGACGACGCTAGCCGCGCGCGCCACGCACTACGACGACGGCGCACTTCGATCGGCGGAGGAGGCGCGCGACCGGCAAAAGCGCGCGCAGGCGGCGGAGCTGACGGCGCGCCTGGTCGACGGCCCGGTCCTGATCATCGCGCTCAAGAAGAGCAATCGTCAGTTCAATCCGCAAACCCTGATCCCGCTGGGCGAGCTGGGCATGGTCTACCCGACCCTGCGCTTGACCGGCGAATGGGGCGCGCTGCAGGTCGACAGCGGCGGCGCGTTGCTGAGCGCCAAACAAGCGACGGTGTCCGTAAAAGGCGCGGACCCGTCCGGAATCAAGGGCGAGGGCTGGCGGCTCGATCTGGCGCCCGGCTGGTCCGTGCGACCGGGCGCGCGCGCCGGCGACCTGATCGTGGCGCAGACGCCGACGGATGCCGCCGGCACACCATAGCCGGCGCGGCGACGAGCGCTGCGAGCGCCTCGCGGTCGGGGCGCGCTGCACGGCGCCGCGGCCGAGCGCGGACCTCCACTACTCCCTGAGGTAGTAGGTCACCGAATCCGTTTCCGGGATCGCCACCGTCAGGCCGCGCACCTTGCCCCAGGCGTCGCGACGGAAGTCGAAGACGATGGTGTAGAGCCCGGCATACACGTAGCGCGCCGGCCCCAGCGACTGCAAGCGCACCGGCTGCTCGCGTCCGGCCATCAGCAACTCGACGGTGTCGCCGGCGACGTTCACGCGGAAGCCCGGGTAATCGAAGTTGTCGGCGGTGGCGCGGCGCAGATCCATCGGCGTCTGCGGGTCGAGCCGATAAGCGCCGACAAAATCCGGCGACGGCGGCAGACGCGGGGCCACCGCCCGTACCGGCGGGCGAGCGCCCGGCATGATCGCGTCGGCCAGGGCATTGCGGATTTCGTCGATCAGCACGCCGCCGTTGCTGGCGTTGGTCAGCACCACGTAGCCGTCGCCGGTTTCCGGATAACCCTCCATCAGGGCCAAATAGCTTTCGTTGGCGCCCATGTGGAAGAAGTAGCGGCTCTGGCCCGAACCGCCCAGACGCGGCCCCAGGCCGAATACGCTGGGCGAGACCTCGGTCATCATCGCCGTCGCCAAGGGCTGCGGCAGGAAATCGCCGCGCCCCTGATAGCTCTTGATCAAAGCGCCGACCAAGCGGCCCAGATCGTTCGCGCTGGTCCATAGCCCGGACGCGCCGCCCTCGCCGAAACTCTCCCAGCCGCGCGGCAGCGCGACCCGGTCGCCATCGAGGTCGTGGGCCTTGGCGATGTTGCCGCGCGCGGCCGACAGCGGGCTTTCGAAGGTGCTGCGGCGCATGCCCAGCGGCGCGAACACCTGCGCCTGCGCCAGCGCCTGCAAGGACTGGCCGGACACGTCTTCCAGCGCGAGTTGCTCCACGGTGACGCCGCCGCCGGAGTAGTCCACGACCGCACCGGGCGCATGCTTGAAGCGCACCGCTTCGCCCTTGGCCGGCGCCTGGCCGTCCAGCACCTGCACCAGCGTCGGCAGCGCTTCGTGCGGCTGGTAGTCCGCGAAGCCGTGCACGCCCAGGCCCGAGGTGTGCGACATCAGCATGCGCAGGCTCACCCGCGGCGGCGGTGCGTCCGCGGCGGCGGCCGGCAGCTTCCAGCGCCGCAGGTAGTCGCCGACATCGCGGTCCAGATCCAGCCGCCCCTGCGCGACCAGGCGCAGGGTGGTGGTCGCGGTGGCGACCTTGCTGATCGAGCCCACCGAGAACAGCGTGTCGCCGTCCACCTTGTCCTGGGTGCCGGCCTCGCGCACGCCGTAGCCGGCTGCGCGCACCACTTCGCCGTTCTTCACCAGCGCGATCGCCACGCCGGGCACGTGGTAATGGCGCATGCGCTCGGCCAGCGACCAACGCGGCGGCGCCTGGCCGGCGGCGATCACGCTGGGACGCAGGCCGTGATCCAGAGCGGCGAAGGGATCCGGTTCGGTCGGCGGCTGCGCGTGCACCGTCGCCGCGACGACGCACGCGGCCAAACCCAAGCAACGCAGGCGCAGACCGATGCCGGTGCCGCGCGCAGAGTTCGAGGGACGACAGGCGGACTCGACGGGCATGGCGGCTTCCTTCTTGCGAGCTGACAGGCGGCCACCCTAGGTGCCGCGACGAGCTAGCCTACGGGCCGCGAGGCGTGGGCGCGCACCGGCCCGTCGCAACGCCGGAACTTTGCGCTAGGTCGCCGGCACGGCCGCGCGCCGCGATGCGCGCCGTCCGTACATCACCACTACCGCGGCCGGCAGGTACATCATCATTCCGTACATCAGCGCCGGCACCGCGATCTGCTCGGACTTCATCAGGCTCAGCGCCAGCAGGGCGGCCAGGGTCGCGTTCTGCACGCCGACCTCGATGCCGATGGTCAGCGCATCGGGCAGATCCAGGCGCAGCAGGCGGCCCAGGGCGACGCCGCCGGCGGTGGCGCCGCAGGCCAGCGCGAACGCGGGCAGGCCGACGCCGCGCAGCAAGGTCGGCAGATTCGCCCATTGCTGGACGATCAGCGCGACGATGATCGCGAACAACACCAGCAACGCGAACGCGCCGGTCCATTTCTCGATCCGCAGCGCGAACGCCGGCGCCAGGCGGCGCACGCCCATGCCGACCAGGATCGGTACCAGCACCAATGCGGCCAGATGCAGCGCGGTGCTGCGGAACGGCACCTGCAGATCGGCGCGCTCGCCGGCGAACCACTGCAGTGCCAGATTGACCAGCAACGGCACGCTCAGGAAGGTGACCAGGCCGCTGATCACGGTGAGGCTGACCGCCAGGGCCACGTTGCCGCGCGCCAGGTAGGTCAGCGCATTGGAGGAAGAACCGCTGGGACAGGCCGCGACCAGGACCAGGCCGACCGCGAATTCCGGCGGCAGCGCGAACGCCCAGGCGATGAAGAAGCCCAGCGCCGGCAGCCACAGATAGTGACCGAGCACACCGACCAGCACCGGCTTGGGCCGTTCGCCTATGCGCAGGAAATCCGCGAGCGTCAACGACATGCCGATGCCGGTCATGATCAACGCGATCGCGATCGGCAGCAGCACCTGCAACAAACGGCTGTCTTCCATGCCTGCTTACCCTTGGGCCGGAGAGTGGGAATCCGCTGATTCTGGATTGACGCCCGAACCGGCCCCGAAGGTCAACTGTCGTAACCGGGGTTGAAGCGCTGCAGACGCCGCAGCAGCCCCGGCCACACCAACGCGCCGCCCAGGCCGCGCGTGACCTGCGCGGCCTGGGCCTGCATGCCGTCGACGATGGGCTGCGGCACGCGGACGAGCGCGCGATCGCCGGCCAGCGCGCGCACCTGGATCATGCAGGCCGCCTCGAAGATGTACAGCGCCAGGAAGGCATCGGCGATGCTGCGCGCGGCGGTCAGCAGGCCGTGATTGCGCAGCATGAGGAAGGTCTTGTCGCCGAGGTCGCGCACCAGCCTGGGCTTTTCGTCCTCGTTGAGCGCCAGGCCTTCGTAGTCGTGGTAGGCCAGCGACGACAGCACCAGGGTCGACTGCTGCGACAAGGGCAGCAGGCCCTGCTGCTGCGCCGAGACCGCGATGCCGTTGATCGAATGGACGTGCATCACGCACTGCGCGTCCTCGCGGGCGGCGTGCACGCAGCTGTGGATGGTGAAACCGGCCGGATTGACCGGATGCGGCGAGTCGTCGAGCTTGTTGCCTTGCAGGTCGATCTTGACCAGGGACGAGGCGGTGATCTCGTCGAACATGTAGCCGTAGGGATTGATCAGGAAGTGGTGCTCCGGGCCCGGAATGCGCGCGCTGAGGTGGGTGAACACCAGGTCGTCCCAGCCGAACAGGGCGACCAGCCGGTAAGCGGCGGCCAGATCCACGCGCAGGGCCCATTCTTCCGCCGAAAATCCGGCACTCGTAGCGTGCGTATTTGTGCTCATGGCTTCGCCTCGGACCAGAAGCGCAGCACGCTAGCAGCCGCGCTGGACGGAGTCCGTCGGATTGCCGACACTCTGGCCATGCCCTTGTCGAACGCGAACGCCGACCCGTGGTTGCGCGACCTGCCGCCCGAAGTGACGGCCCTGCTGGCGAGCATGTCGCTGCGCAAGCGCCTGCGCCACGGCGAGCTGCTGTACGCGCGCGGCGACGACGCCGACGGCCTGTACGGCGTGGTGAGCGGGCGGATCCGGATCAGCCTGACCCACGCCGACGGCCGCGAAGTGCTGCTGACCTGGTTCGAGCCCGGCAGCTGGTTCGGCGAGGTGTCGATGTTCGACGCCAGCCCGCGCCCGCAGGACGCGCATGCGGTCGGCGACACCGAGGTGATGCTGCTGCCGCGGGCCAAGTTCATGGCGCTGCTGGACCAGCACCATCAGCTCTACCGGGCCTTCGCCAAACTGCTGTGCCGGCGCCTGCGCATGTCGCTGGACTTCGTCGAAGACATGATGACGCTGCCGTTGTCGGCGCGGCTGGCCAAGCGTCTGCTGGAGCTGGCCGGCGTGTACGGCAGCGCGACCCAAGGCGCGGGCATCGTCATCGACCTGCACCTGCCGCAGGAGGATCTGGCGCGCATGATCGGCGCGACCCGCCAAAGCGTGAGCAAGGAGCTCAACCGCTGGGAAGCGCTGGGGCTGATCCGGGTCGAGTACAGCCGCATCGCGCTGCTGGACAGCGAACGCGTGCGCGCCCTGACCGGCGGCGCGAAGCCTTAGAGCCGTGGGGACCAAGCGCCGCGCGCGTGCGCGGCGATACTCAGGATTTGCCCGGTGCCGCCGGCGGCTTGATCCGCACCTTGTCGCCTTCGCCCAGCAGCGCGTTCGGCGCCTGCACCACGGTATCGCCCGGCGCCAGGCCGGACACGATCTCGATCTCGCCGCCGAGGTTGCGGCCCAGGGCGACGCTGCGGAACTCCAGGGTCGCGTCCTTGCGCAGCGCCGCCACGCGCGGGCCGGCACCGCCCTGGATCACCGCCGAGACCGGCACCAACACCGCCGGCGCGGCGCGCGCGACCTTCAGGCGCACTTCGCCGACCATGCCGGCGGGAATGCGGCCATCGGCGTTGGGCAGACGCAGCTCCACGCGCATCGCGCCGAGATCGCGCGACAGGCTTTGCGCGCTGCGCGCGACTTCGGCCTTGAAGGTCTCGCCCGGTAATTCCGGAAAGCGCACTTCCGCCTGCAGGCCGGCGTGCACCTGCAGCGCGGCGCTTTGCGGCACGTCGATCACGATCCGCAGCGGGTCCAGCGCATTGATCTCGAACATCGGCAGCGCCGAGGCCGCCGAATCGGCGACCACGCGGTCGCCGCGCTCGATATTGCGCGCCGAGACCACGCCGGCGAACGGCGCGCGCACGCTTTGGAACGCGCTGCGCTCGCGCGCGCTGGTCAGACGGGCCTCGGCGGCCGCGCGCGCGGCGGCGGCGGCGTCGCGGTTGGCCTTGCGGTCGCTGTACATCTCCTTGGAAATCGCGCCCGAGCCGACCAGCACCTGGGCGCGGTCGAAGTTGACCTGGGCCAGCTCGCGATCGGCGTTGGCCTGGTTGAGATCGGCCGCGGCCTCGCGCACGGCCTGATCGACTTCCGGCGCGGAGATCGTCGCCAGCACCTGGCCGGCGGCGACGCGATCGCCCAGATCGACCTGGCGCTCGCGCACGAAGCCGGTGGCACGCGCATAGATCTGCGCCGACTCGCCGGCGTAGGCGCGCGCCGGCAGGCGCAGTTCGAGTTCGCTGTCGGCCGGTTTCACCGCCACCGCCAGCACTTCCGGCAAGCCCTTGGCCGGCGTGGTCTCGGCTTCGCTGCGGCTGCAGCCCGCGCCCAGCGCGAGGGCGATCGCCAGACTCAAGGCGCCCGCGGCGCGGGCGGAGCGAGCGAGCGTGCGGTCGGAATGGATGAGCAGATTCATGGGGTCGCTCCTGCCTCGGCGGCGCCGGCGGCGGTGGGTACGGCGTGCGCGTGGCGCGCCGCGCGTCGTTTGATGTGGCGGCCGAGCACGGCCAGGATCGAAGGCACCAGCACCAGGGTGGCGGGGGTGCCGAACAGCAGGCCGCCGATCACCGCGCGGCCCAGCGGCGCGTTCTGTTCGCCGCCCTCGCCCAGACCGATCGCCATCGGCACGATGCCCAGCACCATCGCGCTGGCGGTCATCAGTACCGGGCGCAGGCGCACCGCGGCGGATTCGTAGGCGGCCAGTTCGGGATCGTGGCCTTCGGCGATCAGGCCGCGCGCGAAGCTGGTGATCAGCACGCTGTTCGCGGTCGACACGCCGATCACCATCATCACGCCCATCAGCGCCGGCACGCTCAGCGGCGTGCCGGTCGCGAACAGGCCGAAGGCGGCGCCGGCGATCGCGATCGGCAGGCCCGACATCGCCACCAGCGGCTGGATCCAGGACTGGAAGTTCACCACCAGCACCAGGAACACCAGCACCGCCGACATCAGCAGACCGGCCGCGAGTTCGCCGTAGGCGCTTTGCATCTCGCCGGCCTGGCCCGCGATCTCGATGCGGTTGCCGGGCTTGAGGCGGGCTTCGAGTTCGTGGGTGATCGCGGTCAGACGATCGTAGACCGAACCCAGGTCGGTGCCCTGCACGTTGGCCAGCACGCTGATGGTCGGCGCCAGGGTGGTGCGGCCGATGCTGGCCGGCACCGTGCGCGGGGTGACGGTGGCGATATTGCGCAACAGCACCGCCTGGCCGTTGGCGCCGATGCGCAGCGGCGTGTTCAACAGGGTGTCGATGTCGCCCAGGCGCGCGGGCGGCGCCTGCACCTGCACGGTGTAGGCGATCGCGTTGACCGTGTCGGTCCAGTACACCGGCGACACCGTGCCGGCCGAGCCCAGCACCGCCAGCACGGCGCGGCTGGCCTGCTGGGTGTCCAGGCCGAGCTGGGCGGCGCGGGTGCGATCGATCTTGACCTGATACTCGGGCAGATCCAGGACCTGACGCAGGGCCACGTCGACCGCGCCCGGCACCTGGCGCAGGCGCTGTTCGATCTCGCGCGCTAGGGCGAGGTTGCCGGCGCTGTCGCGGCCGACCAGGCGTATCTCCAGCATGGTTGCGGCCGAGCCGGACAGGGTGCGGCTGGTCGCGTCCGGCGGACGCTCGAACACTTTGACGTCGGGGAATTTCTGCGCGATGCGTTCGCGCAGTTGCTGCAGGTACAAGCGGCTGGGCGCGTGCGGCGAGCGCAGCTGCAGCATCACCTCGGCCTCGAAGGAGCCGACCACGGCGCTGTCGACCATCGCCAGGTTGACCGCGTCGGGCACGCCGATCTGTTCGTAGACGGTTTCCAGTTCCCGCGCGGGAATGATGTCGCGAATCTCGCGCTGGATCTGGGTGAGGCGCGCCGCGGTCTCTTCCAGGCGCATGCCCGAGGGCATCCGCACCTGCAGACGCAGCTGGCCGGCATCGACCTGGGGGAAGTACTCGCGGCCCAGCATCAACGCCGAGGCCGCGCCCACGCCGACGGTCAGCAGCGCGGCCAGGGCGAGCACGCCGCCGTGGTGGCCCAGCCGCACCAGCAGGTCGTGATGGCGCTCGCGCAGCGATTCCAGGGTGTGCTCGACGCGGTGGTTGATTGCCAGCAGCGCGCGCTCGGCGCGCCAACGCGGGCGCGCGCGGCTTTCGATGTCGGCCGGCAGCAGCAGATAGCACAGCACCGGGATCAGGGTGCGCGAGAGCAGGAACGAGGCCGCCATGGCGAAGATCACCGCCAGCGCCAGCGGCGTGAACACCCAGGCCGACAGGCCGGTCATCAGCAGGATCGGGGTGAGCACGATGCAGATCGCCACCGTGGAGACGAACTCGGGGAACACCACCTCGCGCGCGCTGTCCAGGATCGCGGTGCGCACGTCCTTGCCCAGGGCGATGTTGCGGTTGGTGTTCTCCACGTCCACCACCGCGTTGTCGACCAGGATGCCGATCGCCAGCGCCAGGCCGCCCAGGGTCATCACGTTGAAGGTGTAGCCCAGCAGGTGCAGCAGCGACACCGAGGCCAGCAGCGCCAGCGGAATGGCCGACAGCACGATCAGACTGGAGCGCCAGGAGCCGATGAACACCAGCACCACCAGGGCCACCAGCAAGCCGACCAGCAACGCCTCATGCTGGATCGAGCCGATCGCGTGATCGACGAACACGGATTGGTCGAAGATCGGTTGGATGCGCATGCCCGGCGGCGCCGAGGCTTCGATTTCGGGCAGGCGCGCGCGCACCGCGCGCACGATCTCGACCGCGGACGCGCCGCCGAGCTTGATCAGCGCCACCGACACCGCGCTGGAACCGTCCATACGCGCCACGTTGGTCTGCAGCGCGCCACCGTCGCGCACTGAGGCCACGTCGCGCACGTAGATCACGCTGCCGTTGCGCGCGGTCACCGGCAGATCGAGGAAGTCGGCCGCGGTCGCCGGGCTGGTGTCGAGCGAGATCTGCAGCTCGCGCGCGCCCTCGCGGATCGCACCCGAGGGCAGGGTCGGGCTGCCGCGTTCCAGCGCCGAGGTCACGTCGCTGGGCGTCAGGCCGTAGGTCTGCAGCGCCGAGGGATCCAGATCGACCATGATCTGCCGCGCCGCACCGCCATAGGGCAGGGTCAGGCGGATGCCGGGGATGGTCTGGATCTGCGAGCGCAGTTGCAGGCGCGCGTAGTCGTACAACTGCGCTTCGGTCAGCGAGTCCGAGGACAGCACCAACTGCAACACCGGCGTGCTGGAGACGTTGTTGCGGATCACCAGCGGCGGCGAGGTGCCCGGCGGCATGCGCCGCAGGATGGTCTGCGAGACCGCGGTGATCTGGCCCAGGGCGCGGTCCAGGCTGACCGTGGGCTGGAAGTCGATGCGCACGATGCTGGCGCCGTTGATCGACTCCGAGCGCACCTCGCGCAGGTCGTCGACCGTGTTCATGATCGCGACCTCGGAGAACGAGGTGAGCTTGGCGGCCATGTCCGCGGCCGGCAGACCGTTGTAGGTCCAGATCAGGTTGATCGAGGGGATGCCGACCTCGGGCAGGATGTCGGTGGGCATGCGCCGCGCCGACAACGTACCGAACAGCAGGATCAGGATAGCCAGCACGCCGATGGTGTAGCGGCGGTCCAGCGCGTATTGAACGATCCACATCGCGGCGTTTCCCGGTGCGAGGGAACCTCGGCCGGGGGCGTCGGGGCGAGGCGCGCGCGCGCCGCGCCGGGGCGGGCCCGGTCGGGTCGGGGGGTGAGGCGTACGTTAGGCCCCGGGGGGCGTCGGCAGTTAGTACGATGCTGTCGAATCGTTGCCCAATCCTGCAATTTCGCCAACCGGGCCTGCCGAACGACAGGATCCGCAAACATAATCGCAGCGTCCCTGCCGGATGCTGGAAGCCATGAACGCCAACACTTCCGCCGAGTCTGTCGCCCGCAACGGGGTCTGCGCCCCGCAGGCGGAGCTGGCCGACCGGATTGCCCGATTGACCCCCGAGGACGGCGTGCACCCCACCGCCGTGCCGCAGCTGTACCTGATCCGCTCCAGCACCCCGACGCCGTGCAAGCCGACCCTGTACGAGCCGCGCCTGTGCATCGTCGCCCAGGGCAGCAAGGTCGCGATGCTGGCCGGCGAGACCTATCACTACGATCCGCTGAACTATCTGGTGGTGTCGGTGACCCTGCCGATGATCGGGCAGATCACCCAGGCCACGCCGGAGAAGCCCTACCTGTGCCTGCGCCTGGACATCGATCCGGACGAGATCGCCGCGCTGATCCTGGACGCCGGCCCGCAGGCGCCGTCGACCGGCATCGACCGCGGCCTGTACGCCGCGCGCGTGAACGCGCCGCTGCTGGACGCGGTGTTGCGCCTGATGCGCTTGTTGGAAACGCCGGCCGACCTGCCGGTGCTGGCGCCGATCGCGCTGCGCGAGATCTTCTACCGCGTGCTGGTCGGCGACCTCGGCCATCGCCTGTGCGATCTGGCGGTGGCCGACACCCGCTCGCACCGGATCGCGCGCGCGGTCGAGATGCTGCGCCAGCAGTACCTGCAGCCGCTGAGCATCGACGACCTGGCGCAGTCGGTGCACATGAGCACCTCCTCGTTGCATCACCAGTTCAAGGCCGTGACCACGATGTCGCCGCTGCAGTTCCAGAAGCAGCTGCGCCTGCACGAGGCGCGCCGGTTGATGCTGATCGACGGCATCGAGGCGGTCGCGGCCGCGCACAAGGTCGGCTACGAGAGCGCCTCGCAGTTCAGCCGCGAGTACAAACGCCTGTTCGGCGCGCCACCGCGCTCGGAAATCGGCCAGGTGCGCAGCGCGCGTTTGGGTTGAGGCCGCCCGCTTAGTCCATGCACACGGCCTCGACGTTGTGGCCGTCGGGGTCGATCAGGAAGGCGGCGTAATAGGTCGGGCTGTAGTCCGCGCGCAATCCCGGCGCGCCGTTGTCGCGCCCGCCGGCCTGCACGCCGGCGGCATGGAAGCGGTCGACGCTGGCGCGGTCGGGCGCGCGTAGGGCGACGTGGCTCTGGCCCACCGCGTTGGCGTCCTCGTACAGCCACAGCGCGGGCGCGCCCTGCGGGCCCAGGCCGGCGCCGCCCTCGTAGCGCGAGTCCAGGCGATGGCCAAGCGCGCCTAAAGCGGCTTCGTAGAAACGCAGGCTGACGTCGAGATCGCGAACCTTCAGGCCGATATGGTCGTACATGGCGGAACCTCCTTGGATGGAGGCTCAGCCTGCGACGTAGGCGCCGATGCGTTCTTGGAGAATCTTGCGGTCGCCGCGCGCGGCGCGGCGGAAACCGCGCGGCGACACCCCGGCGGCGCGGCGGAAGGTACGCACGAAATTGGACAGGTCGGCGAAGCCGCTGTCGTAGGCGACCTGCGTGATCGGCCGGCCCTCGTCGGCCAGCAGGGGCACCGCACGCCGCAGGCGCGCGCGCAGCAGGTACTGATGCGGGGTGACGCCGAGGACGGCCGAGAACAGGCGCAGGAAATGGAAGGCGCTGAGGCCGGCGCTGGCGGCGGTGCGCTCCAGATCGACCGCCTCGTGCGCGTGCGCGTCCAGCCACAGCGCGGCCTCGATCGCGCGCCGGCGATCGCGCGCCTGGGTGCGTGGGGCGCCGGTGTCGCCCGCGCCGACCGCGCTCAGGTAGCGCTGGGCGAACAGCAGGCCGAGCTCGTCCACGCCCAGATCGCTGCGTCCGTCGGCGGCTGCTTGCGCCAGTTCGCCCAGCACCATCAGTTCCGGCAGCGGCGGCAGGCCCGCGGCGAGCCAGTGGCTGGCCGCGCTACGACGCGCACCGGCCAGCTCGTCGACCAGCTCCTCGGCGAAGTGGAAGGACAGGCATTCGTCGCCGCACAGGTGGTGATCGTGGCTGCACAGGTATTCGTCGCCGGGGCGGCCGACCAGCACCGAGCCGGCGATTAGTTCGTAGCGGCGCCCGCGCGTCTGGTAGCCGAAACTGCCGCGACGCACATAGGCCAGCGAATGGCGGCCGTGCACCTCGACGAAGGGCGCATCCTGCGGGCCGGACTGACAGCGGTAGTCGACCACCGTGAGCGGGCCTTGCAGCAGCGTGGTGACGTGCATGGGGGGATGCTAGCACCGCGGATGTAGTGGCGCAGGGTCGGCGGTCTTGGTGGACGCAGCGCGTGCACAGCGGGAGCAAATCCCCCTCAATCCCCCTTTTTCGAAGGGGGAGGCCGATCCTTCGCAGCAGCGGCGCGGAGCCGCGCAGGGCTACGGTTCGTGCCGCTACGGCGTTTGCAGTCGGACGCGGTCCGCGCCGCTGCTGCGAAGGGTCGGCGGCGCGCGCCGCCTGCCGGGCCGGAGGCGTGCCTCCGGCCCGTCATCGTCAATGCTCGTAGGCCGATTCGCCGTGCGAGGTGATGTCCAGGCCTTCGCGCTCGGCTTCCTCCGCCACGCGCAGGCCGAACACCAGCTTGACCGCGGCGAACGCCAGCACCGACACCAGGCCCGACCACAGCACCGTGATGCCCACGCTCAGCGCCTGCACTCCCAACTGCGCAGCGATCGTGTCGTTGCCCGCGCCCAGGCCGTAGCCGCCCAGCGAGGGCGAACTGAACACCGCGGTGAGCAGCGCACCGACGATGCCACCCAGGCCATGCACGCCGAACACGTCCAATGCATCGTCCGCGCGCAGCAGACGCTTGAGGCCGTGCACGCCCCACACGCAGACCACGCCGGCGATCGCGCCGATCGCGATCGCGCCCATCGGCCCGACCGTGCCGCAGGCCGGGGTGATCGCGACCAAGCCGGCGACCACGCCCGAGGCGCCGCCCAGCATCGACGGCTTGCCCTTGATCACCGCCTCGACCAGGCTCCAGGCCAGGGCCGCGGCCGCGGTCGCGAGCAAGGTGTTGAGGAAGGCCAGGGCCGCGCCGGCGGTGGCTTCGAGGTTGGAACCGGCGTTGAAGCCGAACCAGCCCACCCACAACAACGAGGCGCCGATCATGGTGTAGGCGACGTTGTGCGGCTTGATCGCCTCGCGTCCGTAGCCCACGCGCTTGCCGACGAAATAGGCACCGACCAGGCCGGCGACGCCGGCGTTGATGTGCACCACGGTGCCGCCGGCGAAGTCGATCGCGCCCTTGGCGAACAGATAACCGTCGGGCCCGTACCAGACCATGTGCGCGATCGGCAGGTAGGCGAAGGTGAACCACAGCGCCGAGAACAGCAGCACCGCCGAGAACTTGATGCGCTCGGCGAAGGCGCCGACGATCAGCGCGCCGGTGATGCCGGCGAAGGTCGACTGGAAGGCGACGAACACGTACTCCGGCAAGGCCACGCCGGCGGTGAAGGTCGCGGCCAGGGTTTCCTTGTTCACGCCGGCCAGGAACAGCTTGTCGAAGGTGCCGATCCAGGGGCCGCCACCGCCGAACGCCAGCGAGTAGCCATAGGCCACCCACAACAGCACGATCAGCGAGAACACCGCCAGCACCTGCATCAGCACCGACAGCACGTTCTTGGAGCGCACCAGGCCGCCGTAGAACAAGGCTAGGCCGGGCACGGTCATCAACAGCACCAGCAGGGTCGAGGTCAGCATCCAGGCGACGTCGCCCTTGTCGACCACCGGCTCGACCGCGGCGGCGGCGTCCTGCGCGCGCGCCGCCAGCGGAGCCAGCAGTGCAGCCAGGGGCAGCGCGCCCAGGGCCAGGGTTGGCAACGACCGCTCGCGCGAGCGGGACTTCAATGCATGCGTCTTCATATCGGATCTCGCGTCAGGGTCAGAGGGCGTCGTCGTCGAGTTCGCCGGTGCGGATGCGCACCGCGCTCTCTACCGGCAGCACAAGGATCTTTCCGTCGCCGACCTTGCCGGTGCGCGCGGCGTTCTGGATCGCTTCCAGCGCGGCCTCGAGCAGGCCCTCGGGGACCGCGCATTCGATCTTCAGCTTGGGCAGGAAGTCGACGACGTACTCGGCGCCGCGGTACAGCTCGGTGTGTCCCTTTTGCCGTCCGAAGCCCTTGACCTCGGTGACGGTGATGCCGGAAACGCCGACCTCGGTCAGCGCCTCGCGCACCTCGTCGAGCTTGAACGGCCGGATGATGGCGGTGATCAGTTTCATCTCGCAGCTCCGTAGGTGCGTTGGCGCATCAGAACGCCTTGGTGAGGGTGAGGGTGAACGCGTCGCCGGCGATGTCGTTGCCGTGCGCGTTGGTGTAGAGCGCCTGCTCCGCATCCGTGTCGGTGTAGGCGGCGGCGATCGAGAACCCGTGGTCGAAGGCCTTGGTCACGCCGACTTTCCAGTCGGTGTATTCGTAGGCGTCGTTGTTCTTGATCCACTGCTTACCGCCGTGCAGGTTCAAGGTCCAGCCGGGCTGGAAGGTCCAGTTGACCGAGGCGTCCAGATAGCCGCTGCCGTCCGAATCGGCGTAGCCGAACAGATCGGTGAGGGCGTGTGAGTACTTCAACCCCAGGGCGACGGTCTCCACCGGCGTGACGGTGGCGCCCACATAGAACTCGGCTGTGTTCGGGCTGTTGAAGCCGCCCGGGTAGTCGCCCGGATACCAGTAGTACAAGGCGCCGATGTCGTAGGCGAAGATGTCGCCGGCCTTGCCGCGGTAACCGGCGTAGGCGTCCAGCTCCAGGCTGCTGGAGATGTCGTCGCCGACGACGACGGTGTCGGACAGCCAACTGACGTTGCTGCCCCAGGCGCCGACGTAGAAGCCGCTGTCGGCGGCGTATTCGATGCCGCCCTGCAGGGCCGGCTCCTGGTTGGTCTGCGACACTCCCCTAAAAATGTAATCGCTGGTCAAGCTCACCGAACCCGAGGTACCGGCGTGCGCGAGTGCCGGTGCGCCCAGGCAAGCGGCGAACACGGACAGAGCGAGCGCGGCGTGCGCGGTCGCGGTGGTGCAGGCGTTGGTACGAGACGACATGACGCAGGCTCCTCATAAGCGGTGGCCCCTCCCCGGTCAGTGCTTCGTGCTGTTGCGGCGCGGGCGTTTCGTCATGGCCCTGCCTTTTTTCGGGACGCAGTCGCCTTGCGGCGGGGCGAGCCCGTCGTTGAGACCTCCTGGTTGTGGTGGTGGACTGAAAAGCGAACGGCCCGCAGCTTTCGCCACGGGCCGTCGGGTGCGTCTACAGGTGCTTGCTCATGAAGACGCTGTTGGGGTCGTCGACGTAGTCCGCGAAGGGTCCGCAGGGTTCGAAGCCGTAGCGCGCATAGAGCCTGCGCGCCGGCTCGAAGCCGTCCATCGAACCCGTCTCCAGGCTCAGCCGCCGATAGGCGCGCCGCCCTGCCTCGTCGATCAGATGATCCAGCATCGCGGCCGCCACGCCCTTGCGCAGATGCCGCGAAACCGTGCGCATCGATTTGATCTCGCCGTGCCCGGCATCGAGCTGCTTGAGCGCGCCGCAGCCGAGCAATTGCCCGTCCCGCCAGGCGCTCCAGAAACTGATCTCCGGCCGCCGCAGTCCGTCCAGGTCCAGCGCGTGGATGCTCTCCGGCGGCGACAGTTGGGCCATGCCCTGCAGGTGTTCGCGCAACAGCGCGATCACCTCGGGATGGTCCAGTTCGCCTGCGCGGATCTGCATCGGTACTCCTGACGGCGGTGCGGCAACGCGGGACGGCGGCGCGAGCCGCCGTCCCTGTCGCGCGTTAGACGGCGTAGTACATCTGGTATTCCAACGGATGGGTCGCAGCGCGGAACTTGGTCACTTCCTGCATCTTCAGCGCGATGTAGCTGTCGATGAAGTCGTCGGTGAACACGCCGCCGGCCTTGAGGAAGTCGCGGTCCTTGTCCAGCGCTTCCAGGGCCTGGTCGAGCGAATGGCAGACGGTCGGAATGCCCTTCTCCTCTTCCGGCGGCAGGTCGTACAGGTCCTTGTCGCTGGGCGCGCCCGGGTCGATCTGGTTCTTGATGCCGTCCAGGCCGGCCATCATCAGCGCGGCGAAGGTCAGGTAGCCCGACTGGATCGGATCGGGGAAGCGCATTTCGATGCGGCGCGCCTTCGGGTTGGCCACGTACGGAATGCGGCAGCTGGCCGAACGGTTGCGGGCCGAGTAGGCCAGCATCACCGGCGCTTCGAAGCCCGGCACCAGGCGCTTGTAGCTGTTGGTGCCGGAGTTGGTGAAGGCGTTGATCGCGCGCGCATGCTTGAACACGCCGCCGATGTACCACAGCGCCAGCTGCGACAGGCCGCCGTAGCCGTCGCCGCTGAACAGGTTGACGCCGCCCTTGGCGAAGGACTGGTGCACGTGCATGCCGCTGCCGTTGTCGCCGACGATCGGCTTGGGCATGAAGGTCGCGGTCTTGCCGTTGCGGTGGGCGACGTTCTTGATGATGTACTTCATCGTCAGCAGCTCGTCGGCCTTGGCGACCAGCGAGTTGAACTTGGTGCCGATCTCGCACTGGCCGGCGTTGGCGACTTCGTGGTGGTGCACTTCGACTTCGATGCCGACCTGCTCCAGGGTCTTGCACATCTCGGCGCGGATGTCGTGCAGCGAATCCAGCGGAGCGACGGGGAAGTAACCGCCCTTCACGCCCGGACGGTAGCCGCTGTTGCCGCCTTCGTATTCCTTGCCCGAGTTCCAGGCCGCTTCTTCCGAATCGATGTGGAAGAAGGTGTGGCCCATTTCATTGGCGTAACGCACCGAGTCGAAGATGAAGAACTCGGGCTCCGGGCCGAAGAAAGCCTGATCGGCGACGCCGCTGGACTTGAGGTAGGCCTCGGCGCGCTTGGCGACGCCGCGCGGATCGCGCGAGTAGGCCTGCATGGTCGCCGGGTCGAGGATGTCGCAGGTCAGCACCAGGGTCGGATCGGCGGTGAACGGATCCAGGAAGGCGGTGGTCGAATCGGGCAGCAGGATCATGTCCGACTCGTTGATGCCCTTCCAGCCGCTGATCGAGGAGCCGTCGAACATCTTGCCGTCCTCGAACAGCGCCGGCTCGACGATGGACTTGGGGAAGGTCACGTGATGCTGGACGCCGCGCATGTCGGTGAAACGCAGATCGACGAATTCGACCTTGTGGTCCTTGATGAGCTTTTCGACGTGTTCGAGGGACATGGATTAGGGTCCGGGATTAGAGATTCGGGAAGGGGGATTCGTGCAAAACTTCAGGGCGTGGAGCCGCCTGCTTACTAGCTAAAGCAAGCAGCGTGCCAAGTCCCTACTGTTCTTAAGAAATTGATTTATATAGAATTAAAGCCTGACGCACCGCAGCAATGATTTATACTGGTGCGTAAATGAAAGCAGTTGCACCAGTTCGGTGCAACTGCTCCGAACGGCCCCTCAGTCGCTTTGCCCGCTCTACGAATCCCCTATCCCGAATCCCGGCCGTCCAATGACCGATCTGCTCGCCGCGCTGCTGCTCGGCATCATCGAAGGCATCACCGAATTCCTGCCGATTTCCAGCACCGGACACCTGCTGATCGCGCAGCACTGGCTGGGGCACCGCTCCGACCTGTTCAACATCTCGATCCAGGCCGGCGCGATCCTGGCGGTGGTGCTGATCTATCGCCAGCGCCTGTGGCAGCTGGCGACCGGTTTCATGCAGCGCGAGAACCGCGACTACCTGCTCAAGTTGATCGTCGCCTTCGGCGTGACCGCGGTGCTCGGCATCGTGGTCAAGAAACTGGGCTTCGAGTTGCCCGACAAGGTGCTGCCGATCGCTTGGGCGCTGGTGCTGGGCGGCGTCTGGATGCTGCTGGCCGAACACTACGCGGCCAAGCGCGCGCAGACGCTGGGCGAACGCACCAACATCACCTGGACGGTGGCGATCCTGGTCGGCGTGGCGCAGGTGATCGCCGGCGTGTTCCCGGGCACCTCGCGCTCGGGCGCGACCATCTTCGTGGCCTTGCTTGCGGGCACCACCAGCCGCGCGGCGGCGACCGAATTCGCGTTCCTGGTCGGAATTCCGACCATGTTCGCGGCCACCGCCTACGAGCTGCTGGACGTGATCGGCACGCCGGCGGCGGCCAACGAGGACTGGACCGCGCTGGCGGTCGCGTTCGCGGCCTCGGCGGTGACCGCGTTCGTGGCGGTGAAGTGGCTGCTGCACTACATCCAGAGCCACCGCTTCACCGTGTTCGCCTACTACCGCTTCGCACTGGGCGCGGCGCTGCTGCTGTTGATGCCGTCGGGTAGCTGAGGGGCGCATTTCACCCGCCCTTTTCGTGAGCTGAACGATCATGAATAGGCGCAACCCCGCGCAACGCGCCGATGCGTTGGTATCGGCTCGTTAATCGCAATGGAAGACCGAAACATGAAGATGCTCGCCCCCGCCCTGCTCAGCCTGGCCCTGGCCGCCTGCGCGTCCGATACCGTGCCCGGCGGCAACGCCGCCGCCACCGGCAGCGAGGCCGGCACCAGCACCGCCAGCGCGGCGCTCAGCCTGGACGCCTACCACTGGCGCCTGACCAGCGCGAACGACAGCAGCGGCAAGGCGATCGCCGCGCTTGCGCCGGACCCGAAGCGTCCGCTGCAACTGGACTTCAACAGCGGCCGGGCCAGCATCAGCGGCGGTTGCAACCGCCTCGGCGGCAGCTACACGCGCGACGCCAAGACGCTGAGCTTCGGCGACATGGAGCAGACCTTGATGGCCTGCCCCGACACTCGCCTGATGGAGCTGGATCGCGCGATCGGCGAACGCTTGCGCGGCGCGCTGCCGGCGCGGATCGAGGGCGGCAACGACGCGCCCAGCCTGCAGTTGACCGCCGCCAACGGCGATCAGCTGCGTTTCGAAGGCAGCCCGACGCCGGCTACCCGCTACGGCGGCGAAGGCACCACGGTGTTCTTCGAGGTCGCGCCGCAGCGCGCGCCGTGCTCGCATCCGCTGATTCCGAACATGCAGTGCCTGCAGGTGCGCGAGCGCCGCTACGAAGCCAACGGCGTGGCGATCAAGAGCGACGCCGCCTGGGAGCCGCTGTACCAGGACATCGAGGGCTACACCCATGAACCGGGCGTGCGCAACGTGCTGCGGGTGAAGAAGTACGACATCAAGAACCCGCCGGCCGACGCCTCGTCGGTGGCGTACGTGCTGGACATGGTGGTCGAGAGCGAGCTGGTTTCGAAGTAGGTCCGCGCGCCTTGATCGCACTCGCCCCTGTGCGGGCGAGTGCGCGCCATCGGCTAAGGCGAAATCTCGGCCGTCGTGGTTACGGCGTTGGGGCGAGCCGCTTGCGGCAGAACACCACCGGCGAATTCATCGCTGATCGAATGGCGCGGCTTGCCCGCCGGCATGCCGTCGCGCGGACGGTCGATCACGTAAGTCTTGGCCAGGGAATCGTGCCAGCCCCGGCGGATGTGATCCTCGCTCATCAACAACGAGAACGCATCGAACGGAATCAGCCGACCCAAGCTGCGCAGAAAAGCGCGCCAGAACGTGGGCTGCCGACCGTACTGGTCGACGACGCGGGTCTGGGTAATCAGTTTGCCGATGGTGAAGCCGAACGCACCTTCCATGAAAGTGTAGTAGACGACGAGCGTGGCGTAGGTCAGCGCGTAGTCCATGCTCCAATGCAGCTCGTCGAACCACTTCATGGCCGACTCGCCGCCGATCAGAACCGCGACCACGCCGATGCCGATCCAGATCACGTAAAACACGATCTTGTCGATCAGCCAGTTGAAGAAGCGCCGCACCTTGGTGGTGGACTCGATGTCCAGCATTTGCGGCGCGTCGGAGATCGCCGCCGTCGAGGCGCTGTAAGGATTGTGCTCGTCCATCGTTCCCCCCCAGGAATGAGGGGAAACTAACAGTTCCGATACGGGGCGGCTAGAGGAACGCGCCCTCGTGCCTGCGCGAACGCAGGTCGGTTACGCGAGCGCGGGATTCAGGCTGTAGGTGCCATACGTCGCCGCCTCGGCCAGCACATGCCCGTGCATCGCGCGCAGCACGTCGGCGGCGCCGAAGCCTTGCGGCAGGTCCAGGCGCTCGACGTCCAGCGCGAACACGCGGAAGAAATAGCGGTGCAGGCGCAGGTCGTTGGGCGGCGGGAACGGGCCGTCGTAGCCGCGCCAGTCGCCGGCCATGTCGGCGTTGCCGGCGAACCAGCCGGTGTAGTCGTTCAAACCCTGGCGCGCGCCCGACGGGCCGTTCGGATCGGCCTTGCCGTGCGCGACCACGCCGTCGCTGCAACTGCCGGCGACGATCTCGCGCAGCTCCGGCGACAGGTCGACCATCGCCCAATGGCAGAAGTCGGCACGCGGCTGCGCGACCGGAATCTGCACGTCGTCGCGGCCGACCATCTCGGCCACGGTGGGCACGTCGGGGTCGATGCACAGCAGCGCGAACGAACGCGTCTGTGCGGGCACGTCGGTCCAGGCCAGGTGCGGATTGCGATTGGGCGCGAAGCCGAAACCGTCGGCGGTGGGCTGGCCGGCGGCGAATTCGGCGGCCAGACGCTGACCGCGTTCGAAACTGTCGCTGTGGATACGCATACCGCCTCCAGAGAAGGATTCGCGATCGATGCCTGCATGTCGCGGCATCGACTGACGGGACAAATTACACCAGAGCGATACGCAGTCCCATGTCCGCCTTCATCGCGAGCAAGGCTTCTGCGTTGCCTTTGGCGTCGTCGACGGGGTGATGCGTGTGACGGGTGCGGCGCAGGTGCTTGAAGTTCTTGGCGGTGTCGCCGACCAAACCCTTGTACAGCGAGCCCAGGTTGGTCGAGCTGTGGCCGAAGGGGTTGGCGCCCAGGAAATGATGGAAGTACCAGTTGATGAACTGCCAGTCGAAGCCGTTGTTGTCCGAGACGAACATCGGCCGGCCCTGGACGTTGCCATCCAGCCATTGCCGGAACGCGCGCATCGCCGCTTCGGGTTCGTCGAAGGTCAAGGTGGTTTCGCGGCTGTTTCCGCTGACGGCCAGAGCCTCGGGGATCCAGCGTTCGGAGATCGGCCGCAAGGTCGCGTAGAAGCTGCGATCCAGACCGGGTTCGACCACGACCGCGCCGAACGAAATCATCGAGTAGTCGCCCGGGATGGGACCGTCGGCTTCGATGTCTACCATGATGTAACTCAATATCGTCTCCTCTGCTTACAGCCGCCGGAGCCCTCTCCGGCGACCCGACGCGGGATGCATGCGCATCCCGCGTCCGTGTTTCAGGCGTCCGCTTGGAACGCTGTAGAACTCAGGCTTCCGGATACCCCAGACGCTTGGCCACCGGCGTCAGCGCCGCGAAGGCTTCGGCCAGCGGCTCGGCGAAGGCGCGCCAATAGCCGGGAGCGAAACGCTGCGGGCCCACGGCTTCGGGCGGCATCGGCGCGATGGTGATGTCCAGCGCCTGGGCGATCGCGTCGGCCATGGCCTGCGGGTCCTGCGAGATGGCGTCCAGCTTGACCAAACGGTGCGGGAACAGGTCCTGTTCGTGCAGCGCGGCGACCTGGTTGAGCACCATCGCCAGCCAGCGCGCGCCGGCTTCCGGCGACTCCAGCTTGAACGGTGCCGGCGAGCCGTAGGCCAGCCAGTCCAGCAGCATGTCGCGCGGATCGCGCAGCACGATCATCAGCACCGCTTCGGGCAAGTGCGGGCGCAGCGCCAGCAGCAGCGCGTTGTCCCACCACAGCAGCCAGTCGAAGATCGCGCCGTCGTTGATGCCGCGGGTCGGCAACGCCGCGCGCCACAGATTGACCAGGTAGGCCGGGTCCATCGTGCCGTTGAGCAAGCTTTCGGCGGTGCCGTAGCGCTGCAGCGGATCGTTGGGCGGGTTGGAACCGAAACGATCGGCGCGCAGCGGGCCTTGGGCGAGGTCGAAGGTCAAGGCGATGCGTTCGACCAGCGAACCCGGCGGCCCCCACAGCAGCAACACGCCGGGCGCGTTTTCCGGCAGCGGGGTCAGGTCCGGCCAGTTGGTGCGCGGCGTGGTCACCGGCGGCAGCGGCAGGCGCTGCGATGCGGCTTCGGCCTGCAGTTCGGCCCAGGTCGCGGCGGCGGCGCCGGGCTGGCCGGCGTTGTCGAGCGTGCGCGCGAGCAAGTGACGCAGGGTCAGCTTGACCTGTTCGTCCGGCGCGCGCGCGAGCAGGCTTTCCACGCGCGTGACCGCGGCGTCGGGATCGCTCTGCATCAGGCTGTCGATGATGCGCAGCTCCGAACGCGTGTCGCCCGGATTGAGCTCGACGATGCGATGGGCGATGGCGTCGGCCTGTTCGCGCTCGCCGGCGTGATCGTGGATGGTGGCGCGCGCCTCCAGGGCCGGGATGTAGTCGGGCATCGCCGCCATCCAGCGCTCGACCACGGCGCGCGCTTCCTCGCCCGCGAAGGGTTCGAACAGCAGACGCGCACGCCACAGATCGTCGGTTTGCGGATGCGTGGCCAGGGCCGCTTCCAGGGTCGCGCGCGCGTCGTCGGCGTCGCCGAGACGGCGCCAGACTTCGATCAGCGCCGACAGGGTGCGGCGGTCGCGCGGTTCGGCGGCGAGCGCGTTGCGCAGGCGCGGCAGCGCGCTGTCGGCGCGGCCGGCTTCGAGTTCGATCTCGCCCAGCCAGCGCTGCAGGCCGGGGCTGGGATCGGCCTCGACCAGCGTCGCGAGTTCATCGGCGGCTTCGACCGCGCGGCCCTGCAGGCGCATCAGCTCGACCAGCAGCACGCGCAGCGAACTGGTGGACGCGGGCGAGCGCTCCATCATGCCGCGGAAGGCTTGCTCGGCGAAGGCGTAGTGGCCCTTGGCGAGATAGGCGAAGCCCAGCGCGTGGCGCAGTTGGGGCTCGTCCGGCGCGCGTTCGGCGGCGCCGCTGAGCAGGGCCAACGCGGCGTCGGCGTCGCCGCGACGCAGCAGCAGGGTGCCTTCGACGGCGGCGACTTGCGGATGATCCGGCGCGATGCGCGCGGCGGTGCGGATCAGGCGTTCGGCTTCGTCGAGATCGCCGCGCGAGATCGCCAGCTGCGACTGCACGATGTAGGCGGGAAATTGATTCGGGTCCAGGCCGATGGCCTGCGCGAGCGCGGCCTGGGCCTGATCGAGCTGACGACCGTCCAGCAACAGACCGGCGCGCTCCAGATGCAGGTTGGCGTCCTCGGGCGCGATCGCCAGGGCGCGATCGATCGCGGCGATGGCGCCGTCGCGATCGCCGCTGGCGCGCAGCGCGGCGGCGTGCAAACGGTGAGCGTGCGGGTCTTGCGGCTGCGCCGCCACCAGTTCCTGGGCGGCGGACAGTGCCTCTGCCGCCGCGCCGCGGCGCAGGGCATCGAGGGTGGTCTCGTACATGGGTTCGGGACTTCAGGCCAAACCCGCATTGTAGCGGGAGGATCGGGGCCGGGCGGGCGGCGGCGTATGGGCGCTGTTGGCCTCTCTCCCGCTTGCGGGGCGAGGGCTGGCGCTTGCGAGCGGCAGGCGCGCGCCGCACGGAACGCCCCACCGCGGCGCGGGCGGGCCGGGGCGTGGGTTTGTGAGGGTCGACGCAGGCCGCGGGCTTCAATCTCGTGCGCCGCTCTCACCCGTCCGTCGGGCGCCTTCTCCCGCAAGCCAGAGCAGGGACCGTCGCGGAGTGCCTAGGCCGAAGCGACGGATTCCAGCCGATCGGCGATCCAGCGCTCCGCGAACCCGTCCAGGCGCGCGCTTTCGAGGAAACCGCAGTGTCCGCCCCAGGGCGCGATCTCCAGGCTCGCGTTCGCCGGCAGCTTGAGCGCGCGGAAGCCTTCGACCGGGATCACCGGGTCGTCCTCGGCCATCAGGATGCTCACCGGCACCTGCAGCCGCGACAGCCGGTCGGCGGCCACCGAGTAGCCGTCGAAGTAACGATCCAGGGTGCCGTAATCGGTGTGGCGCTCGACCATCCACTGGGTCAGCGGACGCATGCGCAGGCCCAGGGTGCGATCGTCGAAGTCGTGGAACTGCGGAAACAGCTCGCGCTTGCGCGCCAGCGAGTCGCGCCATTTGCGCTCGAAGTACCACAGATAGATCGGCAGCCCCTGCTCCATCGATTCCATGGTCCGGGCCGGATCCAGCACCGGGCACACCGCGGCCGCGTGGGTCAGCGCCAGTCCGGCCTCGGGCGCCTGCAGGGCCAGGCGCAGGGCGAAGTTGCCGCCCAGCGAGTAGCCAGCCACCGACATCGGACGGCACGGGAAGCGGCGCGCGACATCGCAGGCCGCGTGCAGCACTTCGCCGATGCGGTTGGAGTGGAACAGGCCTTCGTTGAGATGGTGGGTGTTGCCGTGATCGCGGAAATTGAGCCGGAACACCTCGAAGCCGCGGCCGAGCAACTGCGCCGCGGTCATGCGCATGTAGTTGGAGTCGGCGCTGCCTTCCCAGCCGTGCAGCAGCAGCACCAGTCCGCGCGGTTCGATCCCGGGCACGACGCTGTGCAGGCCGTGCAGGCGCACGCCGTCGCCGCCGTCGATCAGGTGTTCGGTAGTGGTCGCGCCGAGTTCGGCCAGGCGGCGTTCGGCGCGGCGCCGGCGCAGCGGACTGGAGCCGAGCACCGACTGCAGGTGCGCATTGCGCAGCCAGCGTGGCGGACGGTAGTCGGCGGCGGTCAGCATCGGGGAGGTGGCATCGAGTGGGCGTGCGCGGTGGCTGCGCGCAGCGCCATCGTAGGGATCGCCGGCCCCGGCGTTCAACGCCCCATCGCCTCGACGATGCGCTGGCGCGCCAAGTCGGCGATGCGCCGGCGGCCGTCGGTCTCGCCGGGCAGGATCGGCTGCAGGAAATGGATTTCGGCGCTGCGCGAAGGTTCGCCCAGCAGGCGCACGAAGTTGGCGAAGAAGCTTTCGCGGTTCTGGAACGCGACCACGGCCTGGGCGTCGCCGCCCTCGCCGTAACACAGCGCCACCGGCTGCACCGGCACGCCGGCTTCGACCGCGGCCAGGAAGATGCGCGCATGGAAGGGACCGATCTCGCCGCCGCCGCGGGTACCGCCTTCGGGGAACACGCCGACCGAGCGGCCCGCGCGCAGGCGCGCCAGCATTTCGTGCAGCACACCGCCCAGCGACTCGGTGCTGCCGCGGTGATGGAAGATGGTCTCGCCGCGCGCGGCCAGCCAACCCACCACCGGCCAGCTGGAGATCTCGCGCTTGGCGACGAAGCCCATCATGCGCTGGCTGTGCAGGGCCTCGATGTCGATCCAGCTGACGTGGTTGGCCACGAACATCGCCGCCCCCGGCAACGGCGTGCCGACCCGGCGCAGGCGGAAGCCGAAGATGCGCATCAGCCCGGCCGACCAGGCCCGGATCGCGCGATGTTCCAGGCGCTCGTCGCCGACCCGGATGCCGGCGGTCAGGGGCGAGATCAGCAGCAATACCAGCGGCAGGTCGATCAGCAGGTGCCACGACAACAGCGGCACACGGATCAGGTAACGCAGCGCGCGCGCGGACGACGCGCCGGAGCGCGCGGCCGCGCCGGCGTGGGGAGACGGCGCATTCATTGTGTGCACGATACCGAAGCGCCGAGGGCGTGGCGAGCGCGGCGCACCGATCGCGGCAGACGCCGGTTCAGATCGCGATTACCGCCACCGTCAGGCGCGAGACGCAGACCAGGCGCGCGGCCTCGTCCTCGATCCGGATCTCCCAGACCTGGGTACGCCCGCCCAGATGCAGCGGCCGCGCGGTGCCGGTGACCGTGCCTTCGCGCACGCCGCGCAGGTGGTTGGCGTTGATCTCGATCCCGACCACGCCCTGCCCTTCGCCCACCGCCATCATCCCGGCCGAGCTGCCCAGGGTCTCGGCCAGCAGCACCGAGGCGCCGCCGTGAAGCAGGCCGTAGGGCTGGTGGGTGCGGGCGTCGACCGGCATGGTTGCGCGCAGGTAGTCGGGGCCGATCTCGGTGAAGACGATGCCCAAGGGCTCCATCGCGGTGTTGCGCGAGCTGGCGTTGAGCTGTTCCAGGGTGCTGGGCTTGCGGAAGACGGGGCGGTCGCTGGCTTTCATGCCGCCACGATAGCCCAGGCGCGGCCCGGGAAAAAAAGAACGCAGGGTCAGCCTGGGGATTCCTTAGCCGGGAATCGGGGCTGTCCTGCGTTTAGGGGGTAGGACGGTGCTGCTGGTGGGAACTACGGTCGGCGGGCTCGGCCTTCTGACCGGCGCACTGCGTGGAGAGGGGCGCAGCGCGCCGGTCCCGGCGTTATGGAGCGGACCGACACACGACCAAGAGGACACCGTGGATTACGCGAAGCGGAAGCGGGGCTGCGCCCAGTCGTTGGTGTAACGACGGCTGCTGGCGTAGCCGGAGCTGTTGCCGTAGCCAACGCCGAAATCGCGTTCGCGGTGGACGTGGCGGACCGGAGCGGCGGGCGCCGTGCGGTTCTGGGAACTCGTGGAAGCGACGTTGCGGTCGAAGAGCTTGGAGACGTTCATGGTGGTGTCCTTGGTCGGTGGGGGAGTGATAGTGCTTCGGTGTGTTGGTAGAGTACAACACCTGAGCCCTTGTTCCATATGCCGGAAGTCACCCCACCTAAGACCTAGCACCTGCGGCGGGGCTGCAACACTGGAACTTGCTCATAGAGATGAGGTTTGCGGGCCAGGGGTTGCATCGATCCGCCCATGACTGACGACCTATGCCGGCGGATGTGACGGGCCGGGAGGGGCTGTGGCGGGGGCTGGGGCCGAATGGGGCTCCACGGTCGTCGCGGTAAAGCAAATCCCCCCTAGCCCCCCTTTTTCAAAGGGGGGAACTGATTCGCGGCGGGTGGGGGCGCGCGTTTCAAAGGGGGAACTGATTCGCGGCGGGTGGGGGCGCGCGTTTCAAAGGGGGAACTAATTCGCGGCGGGTGGGGGCGCGCGTCGGGGCGCAGCGTTTCGGAGCCCGTGGCGGCGCTAAGCGGCCACAGGCTTTGCTTCCCCCCTTTGAAAAAGGGGGGCTAGGGGGGATTTGCTTTTAGCGGCCGCAGGCCGCCCCAGCCGACTAAAGAATCGGCGCCAGCCCCGCCCCGAAGGCGGTGAACATGCGCGTGATCAGGCGCTTGGGCCCCAGGCTGACCTCGGGGAAGTCGCCGACCGGGCGATAGCAGGCGCGGAAGCCCGGCTGATTGCGGTACAGCGGAAGCGGGCAGTTCGGCCCGGGCACGAATTCGTAGCTGGTGGCGTAGCGGATCGGCCACAGGTCGAACAAGGGCAGATGCTCGGACACCTTGGTGATCGAGTACTCCAAGCCGGAGAACACCGGCGGCTTGTCGCGGCGCGCGATCACCCACGAGTTCGCCGGCGCGATGTCGCGACGGATGCTGGCGGCCAGTTCGGCGGCGAACGCGGCATCGTCGATCACCACCGCGCTCTCGGTGTTGTAGCGGTCGCCGCGCGGATCGAAGTTGTGGGTACCGACCACGCCGATGCGTTCGTCGATCACCATCGACTTGGCGTGCATGCCGATGCGCACGCCGGCGCGCTTGAGCGGCACCGGTTCGTTGGCGCGCCGACGCGCGTAGCGCATGGCCGCGTACTCGCGCGACAACGGCGTGCGGTACTGGGCGCGCGAGATCACGCTGGAGCGGTCCAGGCGCTCGCGCCGCAGCGCCGCGGGCTCGGGCTGCGGCGGCAGGTCCAGCCCCAGGTCCGGCAGCGGCGCGCCGGTGGCGGCGATGTCGATCGGCGCGTCGGCCGGAAACGGCTTGTACTCGTAGATGTCGAAGCCGAACTCGCGCAGGTAGCGGCGCTTGTACTTGTACGACAGCGCGTAGGCGATGAAGGCGTCGGTGGCGGCCAGGCTGTTGGTGGACACGATCACGCGCGGCGGCTGCGGGCGTTTGCGCAGGTCGCGGAACAGGTCCTGGGCCGCGTCCGACAGCACCAGATAGGGCGTCTGCAGCAGCACTTCGCGCTGCGACGATTCGATCAGACCGCGCAGCGAGGCGGAGGACTGGGACCCGTCGATGCCGTTGCCGCGGTGCTTATCCGGCGAGTCGGCGATGTAGCTCACCGCGCCCACCGGCAGCGCGCGCGCGACCAGGCGCGAACGCACCAGCTCGGCGTCGCTGGCGTCGCGGCGCATGGCCTGGGCGCGCTCGGGGCGCTCGTAATTGGCCGGCGGCAGCGCCGGCACGCCGCTGCGCAGCAGATAGGTGCCCACGTCCTTGAGGCGCTCGACCGGCACGCTGCGGCGGTCGTCCCAGAAGCGCACGAAGTCCTGATCCATCACCTGCGCGGTCGGGCCGGCCACCAGCAGGTCGCGGTCGCGGAAGTTGTACTCGTCGTCCCAGTCGTAATAGTCGTCCTGGTAATTGCGCCCGCCGGTGATACCGACCGCGCCGTCCACCAGCAGCAGCTTGGTGTGCATGCGCTGGTTGAGGCGGCGCCAGCAGCAAGCCGCGGCCAACAGGTATTGCGGGTAGCTGATGCGCGCGCGCTTGAGCACCGGGTTGTACAGGCGCACTTCGAAGTTGGCGTGCGCGCCGGACAGCGCGGCCAGGGTATCGAGATGCTTGAGCGCGGCCAGCTGGTCCAGCAGCAGACGCACGCGCACGCCGCGGCGCGCGGCCGCGATCAGCTCGTCCAGCACCAGCCGGCCGGCGTCGTCTTCGTCGTAGATATAGGTCTGCAGGTCGATCGCGGTGGTCGCGCTGCGGATCAGGTTGATGCGCGCCAGCAGGGCGTCCTGGCCGTGGTCCAGGATCAGGGCGTAATGGCGCGGCGCGTCCGCGCTCGACTCGTCCAGCGCGCGCGTGGCCAGGTCGCGCAGCGGCGAAGCCTGAGCGCAGGCGTGGGGCGCCGCGCAGTCGATCTGGGTAGGCCGCGCGGCCAGGGCGATCTGCGAGGCGCGATCGCGCTGCACCCGCGACAGGCCGGCGCAGGCCGACAGGCTTAGCGCCAGCGCGGCGATCGCGATCCGTTGCCAGCGCTTCACGGCGTCGCGCTCCCGGCCAGGTCGTGCTTCAGGCGCACGCGCAACGTGAAGCGCACGCGGTCGCTCAAGGCCAGCTGCCAGCCGTCCAGGCCGTAGTCGTCGCGACTGACGCTGCCATGGGCGAGCACGTCGCAGTCCTTGCCGGGTCGCAGACAGGTCGAGGGCGCCAACACGAAGGTTTCCATCCGGCTGACGCCGTGCAGGGTGAGACGGCCGCGCAGCTTACCGCCTGCGCGCACCAAATCGGCGGGGTGTGGCTCGGACAGGAACTCGATGCGCGGGAAACGCGCCGAGTCGAAGAAGCGCCGGCCGCGCGCGAGTTCGGTGTAGCGGGTCGAATCGCCGACCTGGACCGCGCCGGTGGCCAGGGCGATGCGGACCTGGTGGCGGCCGTCGGGCAGCACCACGACTTCGCCCTCGTAGCTGGGGAAGGCGCCTTCCACTTTCTGGCCCCAGCGCGTGCGCAGCTCGAAGCCGAAGCGGGTGTAGAACGGATCGAAGCCGGACGACGACGGCGCCGGCGTCTGCGCCGCGAGCGGGGCGCAGACCAGGGCGCAAAGCAGGAAGCCGATCGCGGCGGAGGTGCGTGCGGCCTTAGGTCGCTGCGGCCTCACGGCCACCAGAAGGCGCTGAGCTGGGCGACGCCCGGCTCCAGGCTGGTTTCGGCCGGCACGTTCAGCACCGCGATGCCGCCCGGCGGCATGCCGCGGTAGTCGCCGGACTGGCCGCTGTGCAGCAGCGCGGCCAGACGCTCCAGGCCGGGGTTGTGGCCGACCAGCATCAGCCGCTCGGCTTCGACATGCAGATCGGCCAGGGCGATCAGGGTGCCCGGGGTGGCTTCGTAGATCGAGGGTTCGATGCGCTGATCGACGTAGCCGATCGCGGCCAGCACCGCCTCCAGGGTTTCGCGGGTGCGGCGCGAGGGCGAGCACAGCACGCAGTCGGGCACCAGCTTGTTCTGGGCCAGCCAGCGGCCGGCGGCCTCGGCCTCGGCCAAGCCCTCGGCCGACAACGGGCGGTCGAGATCGGCCTGGCCTTGGGCGGCCGGCTCGGCATGGGCGTGGCGGAGCAGGATCAGTTCGCGCATGGATTAGGCCGCTGACGAGTGGAAGGGGACGCGCGACGCGCGAACGCGCAGCACTTGGGAAGGAGGATGCCTGTCGGCGACGCAGAAAGGTAGCCGTCGGCTTGCGCCGGCCATGTGAACGCAGCGACGCGGGGCACGCTCAATACGCCACTGCCTTCATGGGGTGCGCGCGCTGCCGCTCGGGCCTACTTCTTCAACCACTTCAGCAGCGACTGCCAGTCGGCCTGGTGTTCGCGGATCTGCGCGGAGTGGTAATCGAACAGGCTTTTGCCCAGCGCGGTCATCACCACATAGGCCTGGCTGTCGCGCAGTTGCCCGACCACCGGATACGGCCATTCGCTGAGCAGCTCCACCGCTTGCTGGGAGGCGTTGGTCCAGGGCTTGAGCTTGTTGCCGACCAGGCCCACGCGCAGCTGGCCGCGGCGCACGCGCGGGTGCTTGGCCAGGGTGTCCAGAAACGGGACCGTCGCTTCGATGTCCAGGGTCGAGGGCTGCACCGGCACGATCACCGCATCGGCGACCTCGAGGAAGGCCTCCAGGTCCTCGGCCATCGCGCCGGCCGGGGCGTCGATCACCACCCGCTGGGTGTCCTCGGGCAGGCCCTTGCGCCAGGCTTTGCGGCGGGTGCCGTCCAGCGGCAGGACCGCGCTGTCCAGGGTGGCGCGGCGCTGCGCCCATCGGGTCGAGGACCCTTGCGGATCGGCGTCGACCAGCGCGGTGCGCAGGCCTTCTAGCGCCGACTGCGCGGCGAGATGGGTGGCGATGGTCGTCTTGCCCACGCCCCCCTTGGAACTGGCCACCAGCACGGTCTTCATGCGAGCTCCCTCTAGGCGGAAGCCGCAGCGTACACCGGGGGTGGGGTTGGAGCTATCGCGGGTCGGGGGCCGGGGGCGGCGTGGCCCGGGGCGGACGGCGGCCGGTCTGGATCAGCGCACGCTGCATGGGATTGTCCGGCAGCCAGCCCGGTGGCGGGTCGACGCGTTGGCCGCGCTCGACCAGCCAAGCCTCTGCGGCCGGCATTTCGCCCTGTGCGAACACCCGCAGGGGCCAGTCCGGCGGCGTCGGCTGGCCGTTCTCTCCCGGGAAGTGATGGCGCAGCCAGCTCAGGCGACGCAGGCGCTCGCGCCAGGCGACACCCGCGGAGGTATTGGCGACCAGCGGCACGCCGAAGTGCAGCCCGATCACCTGATCGATCATTTCGCTGCCGCTGGCCATGTGAGCGAGCAAGCCGATGCAGGACTCGCGCCTGGACGGCGGTGGTTGTTCGCACAGTTCCGCGATCGGCGAGATCGATGGAAACCCGTTGGCCATAGCGGTATTCATTGCCGCAACGCCGATAAGGTTCTCGCGCGTGGCCGGCACATCGGACGCCGCGGCGTACGCCTTCTGTGCGCATGCGGACACCGCCAGTGGCGGCAGTTCGTCCAGGGCCGCGTACATGACGCTACCGAGCTCACGGAAATGGATGCGGTAGCGATCGGCGCGCGCGGCGCGCCGCAGCAAGGCTTCCTGAGTGGGCAGGTCGTCGCCGCGCTCGATGGCGCGGGCGAGGCTGGCCAGCCACACGGCCGCGTTGTCGGGGTCCAGCTGTTGCAGTCGAGCCACGGCGCGGTCCGGATCGCAATCCTCCCCTATGCCGGCGCAACCGCCGCTGGCTGCAATCCACTGTACCAACGGCTCGTCCGCCCCCAGGCGCAAGGCCGTGGTCATCGCGGCGGCGCCTTCGCCATGCGCTTCCTCGTAGAGGGAGTCGTTCAGTACCGCGCTCCCCGACGTGAACAAGAACGCCGCGGTCAGCGCCGTGCGCGCATCCGGATCGACCATGGTGCGTCGCGCCCGCTCGCTGGTGGCGGCGGCGAACGCGCGTTTCCATTGCATCGGGTCGCAGTCGGCCGACGCGGCCGCTGACGCGGTCTTCGTGGCCGCGTCGCCGAGCCGCGCCGCGGAGGCCTCGTCTCGCTGCGCCGTCGCGCTCGGCGGCGGCGCCACGGTCGCGAGCTGCGCCGATTCCCACCACCCGGCCCGGCGCGCGCCCACGAACGACACCAGCGCCAACGCGATCAACGCGACGACCGTCGCCCAAACCTTCCGCATCCCCACTCCCTTACCGGCGACCGGCCGCAGGGCCAGCCTACCGGCATCGGCGCCCTCGGCGGTCGGATCGCGCGCGACGGCCGCCTGCGCGCCGCCGCTCAGCGGACCTGCACGAACCTACCGCGGTGCCAAGCGGTACCCATCCGCGGCGCCGGAATCCGCTCGGCCGGTGAGGATCAAGGCACGACTGCCGGGATCGGGCGGCAGCCAGTCCAGCGGCGGAATGCCGGCTTGGCCGGTTTCGGCCAGCCAGGATTCGAATCCGGGGATCTCGCCCTCGCGCAGCAGGCGCAGGGGCTGCTCCGCGCGCAAACGATCGGCGGACTCGGACAGGCGCAGGGCCAGCCAGCGATGGCGACGCAGGCGTTCGCGCCAGAGCGCATCGGAATCGTCGGGGATCGAGCCCACCAGTAGCGCCGTGGCCAGGCCGCGGCTGGCGACGTCGTCGGCGTCGGTCGCCATCCGGCTCAGCACATCGATGCAGGCTTGGCGACGCCGCGGCGGAGGCTGCGCGCACAGTTCGGACAACTCGGTGAATACGGGCGTCGGCAGGGCGCTTACGAAGTCCTGCGCCAAAAAACCGATCGCACCGGCCTGGGTGCCGGCGAAGCCGGTCTCGGGCCGCATGCGCGCGGCGGTGCAGGCGCCGATCGCCGGGCCGGGCACGCGCAGCAGGAGCTGGGTCGTCTCCTGCGCGTACTCGGTATTGAACAGCCGGTACTGGCGCGCGCTGGCCGCACGCTGCAGCACGGCGTCCGCGGCCGCCGCGTCGTCGCGATTGCGCGCCTGCAAAGCCAGCAACCAGACCGCGGCGTTGTCGGGCTCGAGTTGTTGCAGGCGCCGCAAGGCCGGACCGGGGTCGCAGTCGGCGGACGCGGCCGGACAACGCAACGCTTCGACCCAACGCACCAGCGGGTCGTCGGCGCCGAAGCGCACGGCATCGGCGTAAGCGGCGGCGGCCTGGATGCGGGCCTCCGTGTCGTCCGCGTAGTGACCGAGCAGGCTAGCCGCGATCAGGCGGGCGCGCGCGTCGGGTTGGGTCAGCAGGCCGCGCGCGTAGGCCTCGCTGGCCTCCCGGTACTGGTCGATCCAGACCCCGGGATCGCACGCGGCAGCCGCCGGTGTGGCGGCATGAACCGCCTCGCGGGCGGCGATTCCGGCGCGGCCGAGTCCCGGACCGCGACACCCGCGCCGCGCGCTTGCGCAGGCGGCGACGAGAGCAGGCGCAGGCCGATGACGGCCAGGATCGCGCAGCCCGCCAGCAATGCGATCCCTATCCACGACCTTCGTCCCCGTTCCTTCATCGACCTCGTCCCTGTATGCCGCTGATCGCGTCCACCGCGATCCGCAGCAAAGCACAGCCGCCGCGCGCGGCCAAGGCGCCAGCCCCGCCCGTCGGCATGCGCTGCGTTGAACCGGTGGCGCACATCGCGGCGTGCGCAAGCGCTCGTCGATGCCCTTTCGTGGCGCACTTTCTACACAGTTTTTGTGTGCATTGGCCGCAGTAGCACCCCATGCGACGCGACATCCCAGCAAAAAATTTTCCAGTAGAGAAATTTTCGGGTAGGGGTAGCCGACCTCATCGCGTTGAACAAAGTGTGCCGAGCGACAGCGCCGCCCTTCGATCGCGACGAAGAGCGTCGCGCTCGGCACGAACGATCGCCCACGCCCATCCGCCGTCTCCCTTATGTGCGCACGAACGTGCGGCGCAGCGATCCCCTACGGCCCGTCATCAGGAACACCTCGAATGAAGAAGGCGATTTTGAAGAAGAACGCAGCGATCGGTTTGGCGGCGGCCTGCGCCGCCGTGCTGCTGTGGACGCAACGCGATGCGACTCCGAACCCCGACGCCGCATCGCAGCCGAACGGCAACGCCAATAGCAGCACCTACGCCAGCGGCATCGCCGCACCGCCGGCCTCGCTGCGCGTGGCCTACACCGCGCCGACGCCGCGCACGCCCGCGCAGGCCAAGCTGGGCGCCGGCCAGTTGCTGGAAGCCGTGCAGACGCTGCCGCCGGAGCTGCGCGCGCAGGCGCTTGCCGCGGCCGCGCAGGGCACCCCGTCCGCGCAGGCCGCGACCGCCGCTTCGGTGCGCGCGCAGATCGCCGCGCTGGACCGCGCCGGCATCCCGCAGCGTTGGCGCGAAGGCGAGAAGGTCAAGGTCAACGTCGACCTGGCGCTGGACTACGCCGCCATCCAGAACCCGCACCTGCTGGCCCAAGCCTCGGGCGCACTGCTTGCCGTGCTGCGCGCCGGCGGCATCCAGGCCCAGGACATCCCCGGCTCGCCGGTGCTGGAAGCGCTGGTGCCGCTGGCGCAACTGGAATGGGTGGCCGGCCAGGACGCCGTCGCGGGCGTGGGCCTGATGCACATGGCCGACACGGTCGCGTTCTCCGACGGCGCCACCGCCAGCGGCATCGACCAGCTGCGCGCGCTCGGCAATGCCGCCGAACTGCCGCAAGCGCTGCGCAAGAGCCTGCAGGGCGAAGGCCTGACCATTGCGATCATGGACCAGTTCGGCAATACCGCCGGCGAAATCGCGGCGCTACAGACCGCGAACGAGTGGCCCAGCAACACCGCCGCCGAGCCGGACAACCTGGTGATGACCCCGCCGACCGGCAAAGCCTTCGGCGCGGGCGGCGCGAAACACGGCAACGCGGTCACCGAGATCGTCTACGACATCGCCCCCAAGGCCAAGTTCAGGGTCTACGACGCCGGCGCCAACGCCGACTGGGTCCGTGGCATCCAGAATGCAGCCAATCTCAACGCGCAGAACCAGCCGCAAGGCGAACCGCGCGCCCAGGTCATCACCGCCTCGCAGGGCGGCATCGCCGGCGCGCCGGGCGACGGCACCGCCACCTCGGGCGTCTACAAGGGCCTGTACGACGCGATCGACGCGGCCAGCCGCAACGGCGTGATCGTGATCAACGCCGCCGGCAACCACGCCCAGGCGCATTGGGACGGCGACAGCGGCGGCGCCGCCATCGCCAACGTGGCGCAGGACTTCGACACCGCCACCGCGGGCGTCCAGGACACCAACACCCTCTCGATCAATGTCGGCCAGGGCGCCGCCTTCGCTCAGTGCTACCCGCTCTTCACCGCGGCCGGCGCGGCCGTCGCCAACCAGTTGCCCATCACCGCCTACCTGAGCTGGAACGACTGGGCGTCCAACGGCAACCTCGTCGATACCGACTACCGTCTGGAACTGGTGCGCTGGCGCGACCAGACCCAGACCTTCGGGCGCGATCCGGTCACCGGCCGCTGGGGCAACATCGTCACGCCGGCCGGCTGGGTCGCGGCCACGCAATCCGATCAGTCGCAAAACGGCGGTGTCGGACAGGAGCCGCTGGAAGGCTTCAGCTTCGTGCCGTCCTCGAACATGGCCACCGCGCGCTGCGTCGACGCCTACCGCGGCCTGAGCCTGGGCGGCGCGGCCATCTCCGGCGGCGGCATGTTCGCGTTGCGCGTGGTGCGCAAGAGCGCCGGCGCGGCCAACTTCCTGCGCATCACCACCGGCAAGCTGCCGCTGCAGTACGCCCAGAACGAGCGCTCGATCCTGCATCCGGCCGACTCGGCCAGCGTGATCACGGTGGCGGCGTTGAACGCGGCCGATTCGGCGTTAGAAGCGTACAGTTCGCGCGGGCCGGTGCTGGCCGCGGGCGGCGCGCGCCCGGCCGGTCAGGCGGCGGGCAACGCCAAGCCGGACCTGGGCAGCTTCGCCAATGTCGACACGGTGTCCTATGGCGACAACGCGTTCAACGGCACCTCCGCCGCCGCTCCGCACATCGCCGCGCTGGCGGCGCTGGGGCTGCAGCATCAGCGCCAGCGCAGCAACGCCACCGAGCCGGCGGCGCTGCCCGCGAACGCCACCACGCAGCAAAAGGCCGACCGTGCCGCCTTGTTGAGCCAGCGTCGCAGCCTGCTGGCCGATGTGACCTACGACGCGCTGGTGCAGGTGTCCGGCACCCAGGGCAACGATCTGGGCGCGGTCGGGTTCGACAGCAGTTTCGGCAACGGGCGCCTGAAGTTCCACGCCCAGTCGCAAGCCTGCTTCCTGTCGGCGCTGTACGCGCCGGCCTATCGCAGCCTGCTGCCGGCACAGGCCTCGCCGCTGCCCGCGGGCCAGCTGAGCTACGACCAGCTGCGCACCAACAACAGCGCGACCTGCTCGACCGTGAACTGAGCCAGACCTAGTCCGCGGCCCGTGCGCGGGCAGGTCGACGGCGCCGGAGCGATCCGGCGCCGTTTTTTTTCCCTAACCCACCGCCACCCGCGCCCACAGCGGCAGCGTCGCCAGCGACAGCAGCAGGCCGTAGCCGACCATGGCCGCGGCCAGGCGCGGCGCCAGCTGCTGCGCGATCGCCAGGGCGCCGGCGGTGACCATCGGCGGCATCGCCGATTCCAATACGGTCGTGCGCGCCATCTCGCCGTGCAGGCCCAGCAGCGGCACCAGCACGCAGGCCAGCGCCGGCATCACCGCCAGTTTCAAAGCCAGCCCCGACAGCAGCGGCTTGAGTTCGTCGCGCGGCAAGGTCAGTTTCACCGACAGGCCGATGGTGAGGATGGCCAGCGGCAGCAGCGCGTCGGACAGGCGTTGCAGGCCGCCGGCGATCCAGCTCGGCGGCTGCGCCGGCATCACCGTGAAGCCGATCAGCAAGGCCCACAGCGGCGGAAAGCGCAGCACCCGGCGCAGCATGTCGCGCGCGTTCGGCGGGGTGTCGCCGCCGTAGCGCGCGAGCACCCACAGGCCGAAGGTGGACAGGATCAGGAAGGCGCCGAACTGGTCGTAGACCACCGCATAGGGCAAGGCGTGCTCGCCGATCAGGGCGCGGGTGAGCGGATAGCCCAGGAAGCTGGTGTTGCCCAGGGCCGCGGTCAGCAGCAGCACCGCGTGTTCGTCGCGGCGGAACTTGAGCCAGCGCGACAGCGCGCCGACCAGGGCCACCGTCGCGCCCAGCAGCAGCCAGGGCACCGCGGCCACGCCCAGCAGCGCCGGCTCCAGCTGCAGGCGCGGCGCGTAGCGCAGCACCGCGGCCGGCAGACAGACGTACAGCACCACCAGGTTCAGGGTCTGGGCGGCGTTGTCGGGCAGCGCCCGCAGGCGCTGGAACAGATAGCCCAGCGCCAGCAGCGCCAGCACCAGGGCAAAGGCGTCGAAGGCCATCGCGTTCGCGGTCGGCGCGCCGCAGGGCGCGATGGGCCATGGTCGCGGTTGCGGCCCGCGCGCTCAAGCGTTCGGCGGCGCGCGCCGATATCATGGCGGCGACCTCGAAGATCCCTCCATGACCGACCTGCAAGACCTGACCGCGCTGATTCGCGCCAATACCTCCCTGATCGTGATCGAGACCCGCGACGAAACCCGCGTGGTCGAACTGTTCCGGCAGGCGCTGATGCAGGTGTGGCGCGCGCTGTACCGCTGGTCGATCACCGAAGGCCTGCGCCGGGTCGATTTCGACCGCGACGACGAGGAGACCCGGGTCGCGCCCGACATCTCGGCGACGTTGCAGGCGATCCGCGACGCCGACCAGCGCGGCATCTACCTGCTGTTCGACGCCCACCCCTACCTGGGCTATGCCAGCACCCAGCGCCAGCTGCGCGAGATCGTGCAGCGGCGCGGCTGCCAGCCGCACGTGCTGGTGCTGATCGGGCACAAGGTCGAGCTGCCGTCGGACCTGGACTCGCTGGCGGTGCGCTACACCCCGCGCCTGCCCGACGCCAACGCCCTGCTCAAGCTGGTGCGCGAGGAAGCGGCGAACTACATGCGCGAGCACGGCGGGCGCCGGGTCGAGGCCGATGCCGAGGTGGTCCAGCAGATCGTGCGCAACCTGCAGGGCCTGGACCCGGTCGACGCGCGCCGGATCGCGCGCCATCTGATCTTCCGCGACGGCGCGATCGCCGCCGACGACCTGCCCGAGCTGGCCAAGCTCAAGTTCGAACTGCTCAACCGCTCCGGGCACCTGCATTACGAATACGACAGCGCGCGCATGAGCGACGTCGCCGGCGCACGCCGGCTCAAGCGCTGGGTCGAGCAGCGCCGTGCGGTGTTCACCGGCGGCGAGCCGCCGCCGGGCCTGGACCCGCCCAAGGGCGTGCTACTGCTGGGCGTGCAGGGCTGCGGCAAATCCATGCTGGCCAAGGCGGTCGCGGCCGGCTTCGGTGTGCCGCTGGTGCGGCTGGATTTCGGCACCCTGTACGACAAGTTCCACGGCGAGACCGAGAAGAACCTGCGCTCGGCCCTGGCTTCGGCCGAACAGCTCGCGCCCTGCGTGCTGTGGATCGACGAAATCGAGAAGGGCCTGGCCAGCGATGGCGGCGACGGCGACGGCGGGGTGTCGCGGCGCGTGCTGGGCTATCTGCTGACCTGGATGGCCGAACGCAAGTCGCGCGTGTTCCTGGTGGCCACCGCCAACCAGATCGACGCGCTGCCGCCGGAGCTGCTGCGCAAGGGCCGCTTCGACGAGATCTTCTTCGTCGACCTGCCCGACGCCTCGGCGCGCATCGAATTGTTCGCCCTGCATCTGCGCAAGCGTTCGCTGGAACCGGACGCTTTCGACCTGCCCGCGCTGGCCGCGGCCAGCGACGGTTTTTCCGGCGCCGAGATCGAGCAGGCCATCGTCGCCGCGCTGTACGCCGCGCACGCGGCCGGCGCGCCGATGGCGGATTTCCAGCTGCGCGCCGAGCTCAAGCAGACCCGGCCCTTGTCGGTGATGATGGCCGAGCAGGTCGAGGGTTTGCGCGAGTGGGCGCGTTCGCGGACGGTGCCGGCGGATTGATCGGCGGCGCGGGCGATCGTGGTGTCGCGGCGATGCGATTCGCTTAGGGCTCAACGCATCCTACGAAGCTGGGCCTGAGGCGGGCGCTCTTCGAGTGGTTCGTGAGAAACGCGTGTGTCGTAGGGTGCGGCGGTAGCCGCACCGTCGCATCGCTACGAATTCGCGCGACGATGCGGTTCGCCTTTGGCTCAGCGCATCCTACGTGGCGCTTGGCGATGCGACGCGGTGAGCGCTTACGCCTGCGGCCGCACCATCAACGCCTCGAACCCCGCGATCAGCGCACGCAGGCCGTAGTCGTAATCGGCCTCGGTATCGTTCTGGCTCAACACCGTCTGCGCTTGCGCCAGCAGCGGATAGCGCTGCGGATCCGGCGCCATCGGCGCCTGCCCGGGGCCGCGTCCGGCTTCGGTCGCGGCCTGTTCTTCCAGCAGCCAGCCGATCGTGTAGTAGCTAAGCGAGATCATCGCGCGCAAAGCGTCCGCCGGAGCGAAGCCGGCCGCGACCAGATACGCCAGCTGCGCCTCGCCGTCGCCGAATTCGCCGGCCTGCGGGCGCGTGCCGATGTGCACGCGCGCGCCGTCGCGGTGCGCGCGCAGGCAGCGGCGGAACTCGTGCGCCTGGGCGGTCATCCAATCGCGCCAGTCCGGGTAAGCGGCGCGGTCCACCGGACGCTGCTCGGCCAGCATCGCGTCGGCCAGGGCGTCGAGCAGCTCGCGCTTGTTCTTGAAATGCCAGTACAGGCTGGGCTGCTGCACGCCCAGCGCCTCGGCCAGGCGGCGCGTGGTCAGGCCGTCCATGCCGACCTCGTCCAGCAGCTTCAGGGCGGCGGCCACCACCTTGTCCCGTTGCAGTTTCATTGCGCTCCGGCCATGGGCCTTGCCCCCCTATCGACGATAGATTAGCATGTGCACAATCTATCACTGATAGGGAAACGCCATGAGCACCCTACCCTCCGGCCGGCCTGCGCCGCCGACCCGGTCCCCCGCCCGCTACGCCCTGGCCCTGATCCTGGCCACGGTCGCGCTGGACGCGATCGGCCTGGGCCTGATCGCGCCGGTCCTGCCGCAGCTGCTCGACTCCTTCGGCCTGCAGCGCAATCTGGCCCTGCACGCCGGTGCCCTGACCGCGCTGTACGCGCTGATGCAATTCGTGTGCGCGCCGGCGCTGGGTGCGCTCAGCGACCGCTATGGCCGCCGCCCGGTGCTGCTGTTCTCGCTGCTTGGCAGCGCCTTGGACTACCTGCTGATGGCCTGCGCGCCCTGGCTGTCGCTGCTGTATCTGGGCCGCGCCATGTCCGGCATCAGCGGCGCCAGCGGCTCGGTCGCCGGGGCCTACATCGCCGACATTTCCGACGCGTCCCAGCGCGCGCGCCGCTACGGCTGGATGGGCGCGAGCTTCGGCCTGGGCCTGATCGCGGGGCCGGTGATCGGCGGCCTGCTCGGTGCGATGTGGTTGCGGGCGCCGTTCGTGGCGGCGGCGGTGCTGGCAGCGCTGAACTTCTGCCTGGCCTGGCTGGCGCTGCCCGAGCCGGCGCGCGAACGCGGCCGCGCGCCGGCGCTGCGCGAACTGGTGCCGTGGCATTCCTTGCGCGAACTGGGCCGGCTGCCGGACCTGGCGCCGCTGCTCTGGCTGTACCTGGCCATGCAATTGGCCGGGCAGGTGCCGGGCACGCTGTGGGCGATCTACGGCCACGACCGCTTCGGTTGGAATCCGACCGCGGTGGGCCTGTCGCTGGCCGCGTTCGGGGTGATGCACGCGCTGTTCCAGGCGCTGGCGACCGGCCGCATCAGCGAACGCTTCGGCCCCGCGCGCAGCCTGGTCGGCGGCGTGGTCAGCGATGTGCTGGGTTACCTGACCTTCGCGTTCGCGCGCAGCGGCTGGACCGTGGCGCCGGGCCTGCTGCTGGCCGCCGGCGGCGGCATCGGCGGGCCGGCCTTGCTGGCGATGTCCAGCACGCACACCGACGAAGCCCGCCAGGGCGCGTTGCAAGGCGTGCTGGCCAGCCTCGCCAGCTTGGCCGCGGTGATCGGCCCGCTGGTGTTCGGCGCGGTCTACGTCGCCGGCGTCGGGCATTGGAACGGCTGGGCCTGGGTCGTGGGTGCGGCGCTGTATCTGCCGTGCATTCCGGCTTTGCGCGCGCTCTTGCGTGGCGCGCGCGGGGTGGCCGCACGGGGCGTTAGCGCCGACGCCACGACGGGCTGAGGCCGGTGGCGTGTGGTGGCGTGCAGTTGCGAGCTTGCGCGACGATGTCGGCGGATGGGGCGCGCGGGCGCTCGTAATGGCGCGGCGATGCGGTTCGCCTAGGGCTCAGCGCATCCTACGGGACTGGAGGCGCGGCTTGAAAAGCAAATCCCCCTCGATCCCCCTTTGCAAAGGGGGAGGCAGAGCGGTGATCGAAGCTGGGGACCGGATCAGCCGCCGTTGCGCTTCACGTACACCCAGGCGCGCCGGCCCGAGGCCAGCGGCGCCTCGACGCGTTGGTAGGCGTCGACTTCGTAGGCGTCGGCGTGGCGCAGCTCTTCGGCGGTGATCGCGAACACCGTGCCGCTAACGCGGTCGGCCGGGTCGTCGCTGCGCTCGACGATGGGGTGATGGGCCTGGCCACTGATGGCCACGACCTGCGCGTCTTCGATCTTCAACGCGCTGCGCCGATAACCGACCAGGGCATCGGCCTCGCCGTGCAGCAGGCGGCCGAAGGTGGCGCGCTGCACGCCTGCGTCTTGCAGGGTGCCGTAGGAGAACAGGGCCTGGTCGCGGGCGTCGTCGGTGCTCATCTTGCGTTCTGGGCGAGCGCGGCGCCGCCCTAGGCGGCCGCGAGATCGAAGGAAATGCTGATGCGTTCGCCGCTGCCCTGGTAAGGCAAGGTGCGGTGGAACACATAGGACGGGAACAGCAGCAGGCGGCCCACCTGCGGGCGCACCAGACGCAACGCGTCCGCCGGCCATTGCGGCAGGCCCGCGTAGGGCCGGCCGAATTCGATCCAGCCGGCGTGACCGGAAGCGGCGTGATCGGGATCGGGATCGGCTTGATCGGGAGCGGCGTCGGCGATCGCCTCGGGCAGTTCGACGTAGTACGCGCCCGACAACCAGGAATCCTCGTGGATGTGGGTGTCGATGTAGCCGCTCTCGGCGGCCTGGGTCGCCCACACGTGCAGGCGGTAGCGCAGCGGCACGTTGCGCAGGAATACGTCGTCGTGCGCGTCCGTGCCGGCCTGGCGCTGGCGCGCATCGGAGATGAAGGCGTCGATCGCCGCGCGCAGGCGCTGCTCGAAGCCGACGATGGCCGGGGTGCGATCGGCGAGCAGATCGCCGCTGAGATAGGCCTGGCGCGCGGCCAGACCGGCCGGCTCCCAACGCTGCTGGCTGTGGCGGCGGATGTCCTGGGCCAACTCGGCATGGAAGGCGGCGGCATCGGCATACGCGGGCGGCGGCGCGAGATCGATCGCGTGGATGTGACGTTGCAGCCCCAGCAGGTCGACCGCGTCGGCGACGCGGCCATCGGCGGCCAGCGCCACGCCGAGGTGGGCGATGCTGCGCTGGTCGTCGCCTTGCTGCCGCAGCGCCGCGCTCAGCTGCTCGTGCGCGGCCTGGGCCCGGCCGGCGTGCAGCAGTGCGATGCCGTGCTGGCGTTGCAGCACCGGCGTGTCCAGGCCGCGACCGATCGCGTCGGCGTAGATCGCGGCGGCATCGCTGCCGCGACCGTTCAAGATCAATTGATCGCCGAGGATCTCGACGCTGCCGGTATGATCCGGCTGCAACTGCAAGGCCCGGCGCGCATGCGCTTCGGCGCGTACCGGCTCGCCGAGCTTGCGCAGCAGCACCGCGGCGTTGCGATGCGCCGCGGCCAGGTTCGGGTCCAGTTGCAGGGCGCGTTCGGCCGACCGCAGGCCCTCCAGCAAGGAAGGCCGATCGAACAGATTGGACAGCAGCACAGCCAAGGCCTGGTGCGCTTCCGGGTCCTGCGGCGCCAGCCGCAAGGCGTTGCGCGCGGCCGCGATCGCCTGCGGATATTCCTGCAACCGGCTGTGCGCCGCGGACAGGTTGTTCCAGGCCTCGGGCCAGTTCGGATCGCGCTCGGTCGCGGCAGCGAAGCCGGCGGCGGCGGTGGCGTAGTCGCCCAGTTGGAAAGCCGCGTTGGCGTAGCGGAACGCCGCGCGCGCGTCCTGCGGCAGGCGCTGCATGGCCAGTTGCAGCAAGGGCGCCGCGGCCGCGGCCTGGCCGGCGTGCAGCAGGCGCGTGCCCAGGTCCAAGGCGGCCGGGCCGTCGTCCGGGCGCAGTTGCTGCGCGCGCGTCGCCGCCGCCAGCCCGCGTGGCGCGTCGCCCAGCGCCTGCGCGGCGACCGCGAGCATGCGCCAGGCATCGAAGTTGTTCGGATCCTGGGCGAACACCGCTTCGCAGCGCAGGCGTGCCTGCGCCGCGTCGCCGCGTTGCAAGGCCGCGTAGGCTTCGCGCAGCAGACCTGCAACGGCGTTCATGCGGGCGTGCCGCCGCCGACCGCGGCACGATCGCCCGAACGCCGTAGCGCGAGCGGCCTGCGATCGCTCATCAGTAGCCCGCCGCCTGGCCGTCCTTGCGCGATTCGCTGGCGCCGACGTAACCGCCGTGGGGATTGACCATGATGGCCTGGTAGCCGCCGTAAGGGCCGTTGGCGAAACGCACGCTATGGCCCTTGCGCATCAGCTCGCGCACGGTTTCGTAGGGATAGCCGGTTTCCAGATCCAGCTCGCCGCCGTCGCTCATCACCGTGGCCTGTCCGGCCGGCTCGGTGGAACCGTCGTGCTGGATGCGCGGCGCATCGCCGGCTTCCTGCAGGTTCATGCCGAAGTCGATCAGGTTCATCACGATCTGCGCATGGCCCTGCGGCTGCATCGCGCCGCCCATCACGCCGAACGACAACCAGGGCTTGCCGTCCTTGGTCACGAACGCGGGAATGATGGTGTGGAACGGGCGCTTGCCCGGCGCGAACGAATTCGGGTGGCCTTCCTTGAGCACGAACTGCTCGCCGCGGTCCTGGAAGATGAAGCCCAGGCCCGGCGCGGCCATGCCGCTGCCCATGCCGCGGTAGTTGGATTGGATCAACGAGACCATCATGCCGTCGGCGTCGGCCACGGTCATGTAGATGGTGTCGCCCTCGTCCAGTTCCTTGGGCGTGGCCGGCTGCACTTCGCGCGCGGCCTTGTCCATCGAGATCAGCTTGCGGCGTTGTTCGGCATAACGCTTGGAGATCAGCTGTTCGACCGGCAGCTTGCCGAAGGCCGGATCGGCGTACCAGCGCGCGCGGTCGGCGAAGGCCAGCTTCTTGGCTTCGGCGAACAGGTGCACGTGCTCCGGGCTGCCGAAGCCGTAGCCCTTGAGGTCGTAGCCTTCCAGGATGTTGAGGATCTGCAGCGCGGCGATGCCCTGGCCGTTGGGCGGCAGTTCCCAGACGTCGTAGCCGCGGTAGTTGCTGCTGACCGGCTCGACCCACTCGCCCTGGTGCGAGGCCAGATCGTCGTAGCTGAGGTAGCCGTCGTTGGCCTTGAAGTAGGCGTCGATGGTGCGCGCGATATCGCCCTTGTAGAACGCGTCGCGGCCGCCGTTGGCGATCTTCTCCAGGGTCGCGGCCAGGTTGGGGTTCTTCCAGGTCTCGCCGGTGCGCGGGGCGCGCCCGTCGATGGTGAACTGCTCCTTGAAGCCGGGCCACTTCGACAGGCGCGGCACCGAGGCGTTCCAGTAGTAGGCGATCACCTCGTGCACCGGATGGCCTTCGCGCGCGTAGCGGATCGCCGGGGCCAGGTCGTCGGCCATGGACTTGCGGCCGAAGCGGCCGTGCAGGGCGAACCAGGCGTCGACCGCGCCGGGCACGGTCACCGGCAACGGTCCGTAGGACGGCACGTCGCTGAGGCCGCGCTTGCGGAACTCGGCCAGGCTGAGCGACTTGGGCGAACGCCCGGAGCCGTTGTAGCCGTAAAGCTGCTTGGTCTTGGGATCCCAGACGATCGCGAACAAGTCGCCGCCGATGCCGCTACCGGTGGGCTCCATCAAACCAAGCGCGGCGTTGGCGGCGATCGCCGCGTCGACCGCGCTGCCGCCCTGCTTCATCACGTCCAGCGCGATTTGGGTGGCCAGCGGATGCGAGGTCGCGGCGATCGCGTGCGGCGCGTAGACCTCGCTGCGGGTCGCGAAGGGTTTGCCGGTGACGCGGTCGGCGGCGGCAGCCGGCGCGGCGTGGCCGGCGGCGAGCAGCACGCCGAGCAGGAGCAGCGGCAAGCGGTGGGGCACGAGGCGTGAGGTCATGGCGCGGCTCCGCGGATCGGACCGCGACGATAACGCAGACCGGCGCGGGAGGGAGCGGCACGGTCGCGCGGAGGGGGACCCGACGGCGGCGTATGCGGGGGAGCGAGCGCAGAACCTGTGGTCTGGAGTGCAGGCGTACGGCGCGGGCGTTCGAGCTTGCGTGGTCGCGGCGCGCGCCGCTCCCACCACCAAAGCGCGGCGATGCGACGCGGGCTCGGTCGCCCGCGCCGAGATCAGCTCGACGGCAGTTGCGCCGCGAGCAGACGCAGGTGCTGCAAGGCGGTGTCCAGATCGGCCGCCAACGGCAGGATCGCCGGCCAGTCGCCGTGGCGGCCGGCCGTTTCCAGCGCCGCGGCCGCCTGCGCCAGTTCGGTCGCGCCGACCATGCGCGCGGCGCCCTTGATCTTGTGCGCCTGGCGCGTGAGCGCGACGGTATCGCCGCCCTCGCGCGCCGCGTGCAGCCCCGCCGCGTCCTGCGCGGTCGCGGCCAGGAATTCCTCGAGCAGGGCACGCGCTTCCGTGGGCGCGCCGCCGGTGAGCGCGCCCAGCACCTCGGCGTCCAAGGTTCGGGCCTGATCGAGCTGCGGCAAGGCCGTCGTCGCGCCCGTCTCGGCGGTCGCGGCATCGACGCCGTGGGGCAGCGTATGCGGCAGCCAGCGCTGCAGGCAGGTCGCCAGCACCGGCACCGACACCGGCTTGCTCAGGTAATCGTCCATGCCCGCCGCCAGGCAGCGTTCGGCCTCGCCCTTCAGCGCCGAGGCGGTCAGGGCCACGATCGGCGTGCGCTCCAAGCCTTCCTCGACCTCCGCCGCGCGGATCGCGCGCGCCAGGGCATAGCCGTCCAGGCCGGGCATGTGCACGTCCGACAGCAGCAGGGCGTAGCGGCCGCTGCGCCAGCGTTCCAGCGCCTGCAGGCCGTCCTCGGCCGCCTCGCTGGCGTAACCGGCCAGGGCGAGTTGGCGCGCGATCACCATGCGGTTGGTCGGATGGTCGTCGGCCAGCAGCACCAGGCTGCGCTCGCGCTCGGCCTGCTCCAGGCTGGGCATGGGGCGCGGCGCGATCGTGGCCGGCGCCTCGGCGCCGTCGGGCTCGGCGGGCAGTTCCGATTCCGGCGCGCGCGCCAGGCTCACCGTCAGACGCATGCTGGTGCCCAGGCCGGGCCGGCTTTCCATGCTCACCTCGCCGCCCATCAGCTCGGCCAGGCGACGGCAGATCGCCAGGCCCAGGCCGGTGCCGCCGTAACGGCGCGTGGTGTCGCCCTCGGCCTGGCTGAATGGCTGGAACAGATGGCGCTGCTGCTCTTCGCCCACGCCGATGCCGGTGTCGGTGACGCGGAAGCACAAGGTGTCGCGCACCGTGCCGTCGGCGTCCTTGGCGCTGGACTGCCATTCCAGCGCCGCCTGAACCAGGCCTTCGGCGGTGAACTTGAGCGCGTTGGACAGGAAGTTGCCGACCACCTGGCGCAGGCGCAGTCCGTCGGCGCGGTGCGCCGGGCCGACGCGCGGATCGATTTCGCACAGCAGGTTCAGGCCTTTGCTGGAGGCGGCGCCGGCGTAGTTGGCGACCGTGCTGCGCAACAGCGCCGGCAGCGCGACCACGCTGGGCGACAACTCCAGACGGCCGGCCTCGATCTTCGAGAAATCCAGGATGTCGCCGATGATCTGCAGCAGCGAGGCGGACGACTGCTGGATCACGTTCAAGGCGCGCCGTTGATCGGGATCCAGGCGCGAGTGCGCGAGCACTTCGATCATGCCGGTCACGCCGATCATCGGGGTGCGGATCTCGTGGCTCATCGCGGCCAGGAACGAGGACTTGGCGCGGCTGGCCTCCTGCGCGCGCGCCTCGCTCGCGCGCAGCTCGCGTTCCAGGCGCCGGATCGCGCTGAGGTCGGCGGCGACCAGCAACAAGCCGCCGTCGCCGCCGTCGGGCTCGTTCATCGCCGACACCGCCACCAGCGCCGGCACCCAGGTGCCGTTGCGATGGCGCAGCATCATCTCGCGCGGCGCGGCGCGCATCCGCGCCAGCTCGCGCAGCGCGGTCCAATCGGCCTGCACCGGCCGCCCCAGCCGGTCGCCGAGTTCGAACGCCAGCGTCTGCAACGCCTTGGGTTCGAACAGCGCGTGCAAGCGCTCGCGCGCGAGCAGATCGCTGGCGTGCCAGCCCAGCAACTGCTCGGCGAAGGGATTGACCTGGCTGAACTGGCCGCGCGCGTCGACCGCGACGATCGCGGTCTGGGCCGCGTCCAGCAACGAACGCTGGAACTGTTCGCGACGCTCCAACTCGGCGCGCGTGCGTTCGTTGCGAATCAGCTGGCCGGTGAGTTCGTTCTCGAAGCCCAGCACGTCGCGGCGCATTTCCATGAAGGCCTGCATCACCGTGGCCAGCTCGCCGCGCGGCTCGTGCTTGGGCGTGGCGGTGTAATCGTGCTCGCGCATGCGCCGCGCCAGCCAGGTCAGGCTTTCGACGCCGCGGTAGGCGTTGCGCAACACCCGGCGCCCGACCACCGCCGCGATCAGCAGCGCCAACACCGACAGCCCGATACGCAGCATGCTGGCTTGGCGGTTGCGTGCGATATCGTTGCGGACCACGCCGTCGGCCTCGACCATGGCCAGGTCCGACAGCAGCTTCAGGCGCTGGGTGACCGGATCGATGGCCGGGTACAAACGCGTGTCGGCGAAACGGCCCAGGGCGTCGATATCCTCGCGCACCAGGATCGCGCGCAACTCCGCCGCGGCCGCGTCGGCGGCCACGCGCGCGTCGGCGGCGGCGCGGAAGTGAACCTGCTCCTCGGGCGTGCGCGGCAGCCGCGCCAGTACCGCCCAGCTTTCGTCGATGCGTTTGCGCGCCTCGTCGATGGTGGCCACGCCCTCGCGCCAGGGCACCAGGTCGTTGCGCACGCGAAAGGTGGTGTCGACCACGTCCAGGCCGTAGGCATCGGAGACCATCTTGATCCGGCGCAGGCCGCGCAGGGAATCGTCGCGCAGGGTCAGCAGCGATTCGCGGGCGCGGTACTGGGCGACCTCGTCGATCACCAGCACCGCCGCGCCGGTCAGCAGCAGCAGGCCGAACAGCGCCCACAGCTGGCGCCGGATGCTGAGCGTGCCCAGCCAGGCGCGCATGCGGCGCGCTCTACTCCGGCCGCCGCCAGCGACCGAGCACGCTGGGCAGATCCTCGCCGGGCACCGGTTCGGCGATCAGATGGCCCTGGGCCATGCCGCAGCCCAGCTCGGCCAGCATCTGCCAGTCGTCGACGGTTTCCACGCCCTCGGCGACCACGTCCAGCCCGAGCTTGCGCGCCAGGTCCAGGCTGGCCTCGATCACCGCCCGCTTGCGCGGCTGCTCCTTGGCGCCGGAGACGAAGCCCTGATCGATCTTGAGTTCGGTGAACGGAATCTGCGACAGCTGCGAGAGCGAGGAATAGCCGGTGCCGAAATCGTCGATCGACAGGCCGAAGCCTTTCAGACGCAGGCGCGCCAGCACGCCCAGTCCGCGCGCGGCGTCGCTCATCAGCGAGCTCTCGGTGATCTCCAGCACCACTTCCTCCGGCTCCACCCCGGCCTCGCGCACCAGGTGCTGGAAGCGGTCGGCCGCGCCGCTGTCGGCCAGGGTCGCGGGCGAGACGTTGACCGACAGATTCAGGCGGATGCCCTGCTGATCCCAGCTGCGCTTCCAGCGGCAACCCTCGACCAGCATGTGATCGGTGAGCAGATCGACTAGGCCTTCGCGCTCCATCATCGGCACGAAATGCATCGGGCGCACGATGCGGCCGTCGGGACGGCGCCAACGCGCCAGCGCCTCCACCCCGACCGGCTTGCCGTTGCCGAACTCGACCTGCGGCTGGAACCACGGCCCGATCTCGCCCGCCGCCAGCGCCTCGCGGACCAGCAGCGGCGTGACCTCGACCGGCTCGTCGGCCTCGGCCGCGTGCAGGGCGTGCTCGTAGCCTTCCAGCGCCTGCTGCAGCTTGGCCAGGGTCAGCGGCTTTTCGACATTGCCCAGCACGCGCAGGCCGTAGGCGCGCGCCATGGTCTGCACGGTATTGAGCAGGGCCGGATCCAACGCGCTGACCACCGCCACCGAGCGCGCCAGGCTGCGCTGGGCGACGTGGTCGATGAACTCGATGCCGTCCATGCCGGGCATGTCCAGATCGACCAGGATCACGTCCGGCGGCGTGCGCACTTCCTCCAGCAGGCGCAGCGCGCCGGCGCCGTCGGCGGCTTCGAGCACGTTGACCACGCCCAGCTCGGCGAGCAGGCGCAGCGCCATGCGGCGCTGGAACCCGTGATCCTCCACCACCATCACGCTAAGCGTCGTAATCGACATGCCGTTCCCTGGTGAGAGCCCTGCCGTGGCCACGATGCGGGGCGGCGCGATCGCAACGGCCCGACTGTATCCGTGCATAGCGTTCAACGGGAACGGCGCCGACGAACGGTCGCGGCTCCGGCATGGACGAGGGCGCAGGGCCCGCAGGCCCGCCCCGCCTGCCTCTCAGGGCGGCGATGCCGGTCGTCGGGCGGACGCTGACGCCTGCGGCGCATAAAAAAAGCGGAGCCGAGGCTCCGCTTTTTTAGGTCCCAGGTAGGTCCGCGCTCAGGGATACTTGGGCGGATTGGCGGCCCAGGCCGCCTGCACTTCCGCCAGCATCTTGCGCTCGGCCTCGGTCCAGGCCGGCAGCAGGCGCGCGTACTGGGCGGTGGTGTTCCACTGCAGCGGCTCGGTGCGCACGGCGGCGGCGTACCACTGCACGGCCTCGTCCTTGCGGCCCATCGACCACAGCACCAGGGCGAAGGTCGGCGGCATCCAGCTGGCGGTCACGCCGCGCGTGGTGGCCAGGGTGCGCCATTGTTCGAAGGCGCCCTTGTCGTCGCCGGCGCGATACAGGTCCCAGCCGTAGTTCCACATCACCGAGCGCCAGATGCCGTCGGTGGCGTCCAGGCCGGACAGCGCGCGCGCGTACAGCTGGCGGCCGAGCTCGACGCGGCCGGCTTCCATGGCCAAGTGCGCGAGCTGCGCGGCCTCGGCGTCGGCGCCGGCCTTGCGTTCGATGATGCGGCTGAGCTTCTGCATCGCCGCTTCGCCGGTATCGCGCACCACCACCACCGGCTTGGTGGTGTTGGCATCGGCGTCGAAATAGAACTCGGCGGGCTTGGGCAGCGGCTGAGTGGCGGCGGTCTGGGCCGCGGCGGTTCCGGACACGGCCAGCAGGGCCGTCAACAACAACACACTACGAATACGCATGATCGATGAATCCCCCGTAATACCCCGCCATGCTAACCCGAGCGGGGTCCGGATCGCGCCGTTCATCACGCTTTCTGCGCTGAATCGGGCAGGGCGACGCCCCGGCGCGGGCCGGGGCGTGCAGACCGGGGGCCGGCCTCAGCGCGGCTGCAGGGTCACCCGCTCGATCGCCCACAAGGGGTCGTGACTGCCGCTGGCGAACACCAGGCACAAATCATGGGTGCCCGCGGTCGGCGCGATCTTGGCGCGCAGCGTGGTGAGACCGGCGGTGCGCCGCGCCGAGCCCAGCGGCAGCACCGCGATCGGCGCGCCCTCGCAGGTGTCGGCGCGCACTTCCAACGCGCCTTCCGGCCCGTTGGCGGCGCGGGTGACGACCTTGGGCGTGTCGTGCCAGAGCTGGAAATTGAAGGGCACCTGGCCGACCCGGACCTCGATCGCGCCGACCTGGTCCAGGGCCGCGCCTTCATAGATCCAGCACGGGTCGAACACGTCGGCCAGTAGAGTCGCTCGCGGCGAACGCCCGCCGATGCCGTCGGCTGGCGCGTCGTCCTCCATGCGCAGGTTCAGACCGCCCTTGCACTGGCGCAGGCGGTTACCGGTGCGCTGGCTCAGTGCGGCCAGATCGGCCGGGGCGTAGCGCCGCGGTGCCGACAGCGGGCGGCCGTCGACATAGGTCGCGGCCTGGAACACGGTCGGCGGGCGCAGCGCCAGCGGCGCGGCATACAGCGGCGATTGCGTGCTCAGTTCGCCCTTGCCTTCGAGATAGCGGATCTGGCCGAAACCGACCTGATTGGACAACTTCAGCAGCGGCTGGCCCTGGCCGTCGCGCTCGACTTCGAAGCGCACCGCGAACGCCGCATCCGAGGCTTGAACCTTCTGCGCCTGATAGCGCCCCATCTGCGGCACCAGCCGGCGCAGGAAGCCGTCCCAGTCGCGCGCGCCCTTGGGCGACCACACCGCTTCGGCCAGCGCGGCCGTGCGCGGGAAGTAGGCGCGCTCGACCGCGTCGAAGCTGCGCTTGTGCTCGGTCCACAGATTGGCCTGCGCGCCGAGCACGTGCTTGGCCTGTTCGGGCGTGAGCTCGGCCGGCACCGGCTCGAAGCCGTACACCGATTTCAAGGTCATCGCGGCCAGGCGCCCGGTGGCTTCGTCGTCGTTGTCGCTTTGCACGTGATCGAAATACAGGTCCGGCGCCGGCGCCAGCACCACGTCGTGTCCGGCGCGCGCGGCCTCGACCGCGCCCTTGATGCCTCGCCAGGACATCACCGTCGCGCGCGGCGGCAGGCCGCCTTCGAGGATCTCGTCCCAGCCGATCAGGCGGCGATTGTGGCTGCCCAGGTAGTTCTCGATGCGGGCCACGAACCAGCTCTGCATCGCCATCTCGTCCTTCAACCCCAGTGCGGTCTTCTGCGCCTGGATGCTGGGCGAGGCCTGCCACTGGTCCTTGGCCGCCTCGTCGCCGCCGATGTGGATGTAGCGCCCGGGGAACAAGGTGGTGACTTCGGCCAGCACGTCCTGCAGGAAACCGAAGGTGGCGTCCTGGGTGTTGAACAGATAGGTGTGCACGCCCCAGTCCGGCGACACCGGCGGCGGCGCCTTGAGCACGTCACTCACGCCCAGCTCGGGATAGGCGGCGATCGCGGCCTGGGCATGGCCCGGCATTTCGATCTCGGGGACGATGGTGACGTAGCGTTCGGCGGCGTAACGCACCACGTCGCGGATCTGGTCCTGGGTGTAGTAGCCGCAGTACTGGAGCGCCGCGCCGGTGACCGGGTCGTGGCCGGAAGCGCCGGCCGGAATCCGGCAGCTGCCGACTTCGGTGAGCTTGGGATATTTCTTGATCTCGATCCGCCAACCCTGGTCGTCGGTGAGATGCCAGTGGAAGGTGTTGAGCTTGTGCAGCGCCATCTGGTCGATCAGGGTCTTGACCTGGTCGACGCTCTGGAAATGGCGCGCCGAATCCAGCATCAGCCCGCGCCAGCCGAAACGCGGCGCGTCTTCGATACGTTGCGCGGCGATGGTCGCCGCGCCGCGGCCGCCGTCGGCGGTGGCCAGCTGCCACAGCGTGACCGCGCCGTAGAACAGACCGGCCGGCGCACGCGCTTCGATGCGCGCGCCCTGCGGGCCGATGTCGAGGTGGTAGGCCTCGTCGTTGGGCAGCGCGGCCTGAGGATCGATCGCGAATACGACGGTGTGCGCGGCCTCGCCGGCGGCGTTGCCGCTGGCGTCGACGTTGGGCGCGAAACCGCGCAGACGCTGCAGGCGCGCGGCGAAGTCGCGTGCGATCCGCGCCGCGTCGGCGTTGCCGCCGGCGGCCTGCAGGCGCGTGCTCACGTCCAGCACGAACGCGCCTTCGCGCGCGATCACCTTGGCCGGCAACGGAATGACCGGCGTGATCTGCGAGGCCTGGGCGGCGGGCACGTCCGCCGTCGCGTCCTGGCCGCCGCGCTGGCAGGCCGACAATGTGATCGCCGTCACCATGGACAGCACTACCGTCGCGGCCACCGCCGCGCGCATGCGTTTACCGCTCATCCCCGACCCCTCGTTGTCCGTCCGACACTCATACAACAAGCGGGCCCGGCATAACCGGGCCCGTTGTCGCAGCTGAAAGCTACCGGAGCGCCCGAAGGCGCGGTAGTGCCTGGATCGTAGGGTGCGGTGAGCCGTAGGCGAACCGCACCATCGCGTCGATCCGAAACTCCGCGACGATGCGGTCGGCACCGCACCCTACACCCGCACCTGAAACCAACGGATCGTAGGGTGTGGTGAGCCATAGGCGAACCGCACCATCGCGCTAATCCGAACCTCCGCGACGGTGCGGTTGGCACCGCACCCTACATCCGGACCTTAGTAGTTGAAGCGGAAGTTCAAGTAGTACTGGCGGCCGTTCTCGTAGACCGAACGCGGACGGTCCTTGGTGGCGTAGTACGTGGTCTTGGGGTTGTTGAGGTTCATCGCGTCCAGGCTCAACGCCATGTGGTCGTTGATCTTGTAACCGAACGAAGCCGACACGGTGTCGATTTCGTCCTGATAGAACGCCGAGTTGCGATCCAGGCCGCTGTAGAACTCGGAGCGGTAGGTGTAGTTGACGCGGGCGTTGAAGCGATCGTTCTCGAACCACAGGCCGACGTTGTAGGTGTTCTCGGACGTGCCCAGCATCGGCGTGCCGTCGTCGGTGTCGGCCTCGGCGTAGGTGTAGTTCGCGAACGCGCCGAAGTAGTCGCCGATCGGGCCTTCCCAGGCCAGCTCGAAGCCGTTGACCTTGGCGCCCGAATTGACCGGGATGGTCACGTCGTAGTCGACCATGGCGCCATTGGGACGCTGCGCATCGATGGTCAAGTACTGGCGGCGCACGTTGGCCAGCGAAACGTAGTTGTCGATGTTCATGCTGAACACGCCGAAGGAAAACAGCGCGCGCTCACCGTAGTACCACTCCACGGTCGCGTCGAGGTTGGTAGACAGGATCGGGGCGAGGTTGGGATTGCCACCTGTGCCGTTGCCCACGCCTCCTGCCGCGGCCGGCGGGAGCAGCGAGACCGCGCCGGCGATGGCCGAGAAATCCGGGCGGGTCAGGGTGCGCGAAGCGGCCAGGCGCAGAACCACGTCGTCGGTGATGTCGAGCTTGAGGTTCGCGCTCGGCAGCCAATCCTTGTACGTGTTCTTGGTCAGCACGGTCTTGTAGGGACCGAAGGCCGAGGTGGTGATCGCGGCCGGATCGGTGGCCGAAGTGCTCACGTAGTTGGTGACGTCTTCCTGGGTCTCCACGTAACGCAGACCGACGTTGGCCGTCCAGCGCTCGCCCTGGAAGTTGAGCTGGCCGTAGGCCGCGGTGCTCTTTTCCTCCAGACCGTAGGCGCCGAGGTAGTAGAAGCGCGAGACCGGATCGCGGTTGGCCAGGCGGTTGAACGCGGCCAGGCTTTCCGGCGAGAAGTACCAGATGTTGCGCGGGAAGTTGCCGCCGATGCCGTTGGCGAAATCGCCCGGGTAGTTGCTGAAACCCTGCGGCCAGTTGGCCGGATTGAACGGATCCTGCGGCAGAGCGAAGTTCGGTCCCTGCGCGGTAACCTGGTCGAGATTGCGCTCGTGACGCGCCTGGCGCACGCCGAAATCGATCGAGGTCACCAGGCCGCCGTCGAAGAAGTAGGTGCCGTCGATCTGGCCCCAGTCCTCCTTGTCTTCGACGTCGATGTCCTGGAAGCCGAAGATCCAGTCCAGGCGGTAGTCGGTGTTGGGAATGCCAGGCGCGCCGGTGTTGGCGTTGCCCAGGTGCCAGTTGGCCGCGCCGACGCCGTTGAGGCCCCAGCCGCCGCCGCTGTTCAGGCCCACGTCCCACTCGGCCACGTCCTGCACCGGGGTTTCGCCGTGGCCTTCGGAGGTGCCGGCCTGGGCCGAGAAGCGCAGCTTGTCGCTGACGTCCCACTTGCCTTCCAGGCTGAAGAACTCGGTGCTGGACTTGGCGCCCGGGCGCGAGATCTGGTCGTAGATGCCGAAGGCGTTGGACGGCGTGGCGCCCGGGGTCGGCGCGAAGTTGGCCGAGACCAGGGTGTTGTTGCGCACCACGTAGCCTGGCAGCGGCACCTGGCCGTTGGTGCCGTCAAGGCCGTTGATGATGCGGCTGCCCCAGATCATGTAGTTGCGGTTGTAGTTGTCGGCCTTCATGTCCGAGCGGAAGTAGTTGGCTTCCAGCTCGAAGTTGTCGGCCGGCTTCCACTGCGCGGTGAACATGCCGCCGGTGCGCTTGCGCTCCTGCTCGAACAGCGCCGAGCCCAGCAGGGTCGGGAAGAACACGCCGACCAGATCGGGATGGGCAACGCCGGCGGCGGTGTTGGCGCCAATCGCTTCGTAGCCCAGCAGCTCCTGGCCGTCGCGACGCAGGTGACGCTCTTCGCTGAAGGCCTGCACGGTGATGCCGAACGTGCCATCCTCGTTCTTCCAGTTGCCCAGCACCGAGATCTGCGGATCGGTCTTGCTGGGCTGCTCGGCGTACACGCCGCCGACCGAGCCGAAGATGCTGAAGCCCTTCTCGAAGTTGAGCGGGTTGCGGGTGACGATGTCGACGCTGCCGACCGCGCCGCCTTCGACCAGCTTGGCCTCGGACGACTTGCGCACCACCACCTTGTCGACCAGTTCGGACGGCAGCAGCGAATAGCTCACGCTGCGGCCGACGGTGCCGGTCTGGTTGAGCACGAACCAGTCGCCGGTGGCGATGTTGTGGCCGTCGATCAGGGTCTGGGTGAGGCTGGGGCTGGTGCCGCGCATGGACACGCGGTCGTTCTCGTCGAACGCGCCCTCGTTGGCGCTGGCCGCCGAGATGTTCACGCCCGGCACGCGCGCGAGCGAGTCGGCGACGTTCTTGTCGGGCATCTTGCCGATGTCTTCGGAGGTGATGACCTCGACGCGGGTGACGTCGTCGCGCTTGGTGTCCAGCGACTGCTCGATCGCGCCGCGGATGCCCTTGACCACGATGGTGTCCAGGTCCTTGGCGTCCGGCGATGCGCTGCTTGCGTCCTGCGCCACGGCCTGGCCGGCAAAGCCGAGGGCCGCAACGATACTGACGGACAGAATGGTCTTGCGAACTTTCATTGGGTTCTCTCCCTCGGGCTATGGTCCTCTCCGCCGCTCGATCTGCGTCGATTGGGCGAAGCCTGGTACGTCTGTTCCAGCGCCGTTGGTGGCCGGCGCCGGCAATTCAGCGGATAACGCGAAGCGCGCTGCCGGGCTCAGGCCTCATTGGCGTGCTCCAGGTACCAACTGGCGGCGCCGATGACGCCGAGTTGTTCGTTCTCGATCAGGCGCACCGGCACGCGCTCCAACACCGGGCGCATCGCGCCCTTGTTGAGCAGGCGCTCGCGGAACGCGCTGGCATCGAGGAAATCCTTGAGCTGCGGCAGGATGCCGCCGGCGATGAACACCGCCTTGGCGCCGCTGACCACGGCCAGGTCGCCGATCACGCTGCCCAGCAGCGCGCAGAAGGTCAGCACCGCCTCGCGCGCGATCGCGTCGCCGCGGCGCGCGGCCTGGGTGATCGCGGCCGGCGCGCGCAGGCTGGGTTCGACGCCGTCGATCGCGCACAGCGCGTCGTACAGGTTGACCAGGCCGGGGCCGGAGACCAGGTGTTCGGTGGATACGTGCGCGCCGCGCTGCTGCATCCAGCGCAGGATCTCGATCTCGCGCGCGCCGCCCGGCGCGAACGCGGTGTGGCCGGATTCGGTCGGCAGCACCACGGTGGCGTCGCGGAACGGAATGCGCACCGCCGCGCCCAGACCGGTGCCCGGGCCGATCACCAGCACCGGACCCGGTGCGGCATCGCTGACGCCGGGCGTGAGCAGGGTGGAGTCGGCGGGCGCCATGCATTGGGCGGCGTGGGCGGCGGCCTGGAAATCGTTGATGAACAGCACTTCGCGCAGGCCCAGCTCGCGACGCAGCTCGGACAGCGAAATCCGCCAGGGCAGATTGGAATTGATGACCGCGTCGTCCAGGACCACGCCCGCACAGGCGATCGCGACCCGGTCGGCGCCGGCGCCGGCGCCCGCGCCGGCCAGGAAGTCGGCCAGGATCGCGGACAGGCTGGGGTAGTCGGCGCACACGTACTTGCGATGCGCGAGCACCGCGACCGCGCTTTCGCCCGGACCGCCCGCGCGCACCAGGCCGACCCGGGTGTGGGTGCCGCCGACGTCGGCGGCGATGAACGGGGACGCGGCCGGAGCCAGCTTGCTGGCAGCGCTCATGCGGTCCGCTCCGGGACGGTGGTTGCGGCAACGGCGTTTTGACCGCCCGCCCTTTCGGCGCGCATCGGCTGCGCTGCACAGGGCGAAACCGCCGTCCGCTTGGAATCCCACTGCATCGCTTCCCTCCATTGATCCCGGCCAGCCCCCGCTGGCGGTGCCGAGATTGCCCACCATTTGACAACGTTGTCAACTCGCGGTCACGCAGCCCTAACAAAGGCACTAAAACTGCGAACTAGCGGCATTTTCCATGATGCGACGCAGCATAGGGACGCGCTCGTGCGGCCCAGGCCCAGGCAGGGTTTCGGGCTGCCTTCTGGCTTGTCGGACAAAGTTGTGACACCGTTGAGCCAACGGATGTCGTGCAAGTCAAATGCGACAGTGCCGTAACGCCGCGGGGCGCTCCCCGCGTTCCTGGAGGGGAGTCCTGATCACATGTCCACGCCCAATACCGGCGGCCCGCCGCAGCGCTATCTCGGCTCGATCGCGATCGTCGGCGCACTGTTCTTCATCTTCGGCTTCGTCACCTGGCTCAACGGCCCGCTGATCTCGTTCGCGCAGCTGGCGTTCGACGTGAGCGAATCGCTGGCCTTCCTGATCCCGAGCGCCTTCTACATCTCGTACTTCTGCCTCGCCCTGCCTTCGTCGTCGATCCTCAAGAAGACGGGCATGAAGAAGGGCATGGCGCTGGGCCTGTTCCTGATGGCCGTCGGCGCGGCCGTGTTCGGCCACTACACGACGCAGCGCATCTATCCGGGCGCGGTGACGGGCGTGTTCGTGATCGGCGCGGGTCTGGCGATTCTGCAGACCGCGGTAAACCCCTACATCAGCATCCTGGGACCGATCGAGGGTGCGGCGCAGCGCATCGCGGTCATGGGCATCTGCAACAAACTCGCCGGTTGGGCGGCCCCCTTCGTCATCGGCACGCTCGTCATGCATGGCATGGGCGACGTCGCCAGCCAGGTCGACGGCGCGGATGCCGCAACGAAGGCGGCGGTGCTCAACGAGTTCGCCGCTCGCATTCATACCCCTTACATGGTGATGGCGGGACTGCTGGCCCTGCTCGCAGTGGGCATCCTGTTCTCGCCGTTGCCGGAAATTCGCGCCGAAGAAGTCAATGCCGACGGTTCGGACGCCCAGTCCGGCGGCAGGCCGGCCGGACTGCTGCAGTTTCCTCATGTCTGGTTGGGCGCACTGTGCATCTTCGTGTACGTCGGCGCGGAGGTGATGGCCGGCGATGCGATCGGCACCTACGGCCACGGCTTCGGCCTGCCACTGGACCAGACCAAGTTCTTCACCTCGTTCACTCTGGGCGCGATGTTGGTCGGCTACCTGGTGGGCCTCGTCACGATCCCGCGCTTCATCTCGCAGGAACGCTACCTCAGCCTGTCGGCAGTGCTCGGCGTGGCCCTGACCATCGGCGCCTACCTCACCCACGGCATGGTCTCGGTCGGCTTCGTCGCCGCGCTGGGCTTCGCCAACGCGATGATGTGGCCGGCGATATTCCCGCTCGCGATCCGCGGCCTGGGCCGTCTCACCGAAAAGGGATCGGCGCTGTTGATCATGGGTATCGCAGGCGGCGCGGTGATTCCGCAGCTGTTCGTGCACCTCAAGCAGCACTACGACTTCCAAGCCGTGTTCGCGCTGTTGATGATCCCCTGCTACCTCTACATCCTGTACTTCGCCCTGCGCGGCTATCGCGTCGGGCTGCGCCGCAACGCCAACGTCGGCGCCGCGGCGGCCCAGCGCGGCTGAGCGCGACGCGACGGGCCGGGGATGCCTCCGGTCCGTCGCGAACGCCGATACCATAGGCGGCCGATACCGGCGCCAGGGTCAGCCAGGACTTTATGCAGCACGCGGATACCCGTTCGATCGCCAGCGGCGATACCCAGTACACCAAGGACTGGTTCCAGGCCCATGTGCGCAACTGGGAGCGCTGGCTGGACGGCTTCCGCGATCGCCCGGGTTTGCGCTTCCTCGAGATCGGCAGCTTCGAGGGCCGCTCGACGGTGTGGTTGCTGCAAAACGTGCTGACCCAGCCCGACAGCCGCATCGACTGCATCGACCTGTTCCGCCCCGATCCGCTGCAGGGCGACTACCACCAGCGCTTCCGCGCCAATGTCGCGCCGTGGAAGCAGCGGGTGACCGAGTACGCCGGTCCCAGCGCCGAGCAGCTGGGCCGGGTGACCGGCCCCTACGACATGATCTACGTCGACGGCTGGCATACCGCGTTCGGCGCGCTCGCCGACGGCGTGATGTCCTGGCCGCTGCTCAAGGTCGGCGGGCTGATGATCTTCGACGACTATCTGTGGATGCCGCCGGCCTACTACGAGGCCAGCAAGCCCAACAAGCTGGTGCGCGAATTCTGGCGCGCGCTGGGCAAGCGCTGGCAGGACCGCGCGATCGCGCGCATCGCCGCGCAGACGCCCAAGCTGGGCATCGACGGTCTGCTGCGCACGCTGGAAGGCCAGTACGAACTGGTCGAGCGCGGCTACCAGCTGGCGATCCGCAAGACCCGGGCGTTCGAGGACGTGACCCTGGAGCTGGACACCTGAACCGCCGGCGCGCGCCTGTGCCGAAACCGGCCGACCGCGCGCGCCGCTTGCGTCGCGTCGGCGCCCGAGTAGGCTAGGCGCAACGCCCACGCGTGCGAACGCGGCGGCGACTCCGATCGACTACCCCGAGGCAGCGGTGCGCCGACCCACGATCAAAGATGTCGCCGAACGCGCGCAGGTCTCGCTGAAAACCGTATCGCGGGTCATCAACGACGAACCCAGCGTGCGCGCCCGCACCCGCGCGCGGGTGAACCAGGCGATCGCCGAACTCGACTACCGCCCCGACCCGTCGGCGCGCAGCCTGCGCAGCGCGATGCCGTATGCGCTGGGCGTGGTCTACGACAACCCCAACCCCTACTACATTATCAGCGTGCAGAACGGCGTGCTCGCGGCCTGCCGCGAAACCGGCTACGGGCTGCAGATCCATCCCTGCGATTCGTCCTCGCCGTTGCTGGCCGCCGACCTGATCGACCTGGTCCAGGGCGCGCGCCTGGCCGGACTGGTGCTGGCGCCGCCGATGTCGGAACGCATGGAGCTGGTCAGCGAACTGGTCGCGCACGGGATACGCCTGGTGCGCATCGTCTCCGCCGCCGAAGATCCCAAGGACGGCTCGCCCTGCGTCTGGGTCGACGACCGCGACGCCGCTTACGACATCACCGAGCATCTGATCCAGCTCGGCCACCAGCGCATCGGTTTCCTCTGGGGCGGCAAGTCGCACCGCTCCAGCTGGGAACGTTACAAGGGTTACGCGCAAGCCTTGGCCGACTACGGTATCGGCGAGGACGAGGACCTGGTGCTGCCGGGCGACTACTCCTTCGACGACGGCTTCCGCGGCGCGCGCCGTTTGTTCGCCCTGCCCAACCGGCCTACGGCGATCTTCGGCAGCAACGACGAGATCGCCGCCGGCGTGCTGGCGGCGGCCAAGTCCAGCGGCATGCATGTGCCCTACGACCTGTCGATCGCCGGCTTCGAGGACAGCCCGTTCTCCAAGCAGTCCTGGCCGACCCTGACCACCGCGCGCCAGGCCACCGAGGAAATCGCGCGCCACGCCGCCTATCGCCTGATCGCCGACCTGCGCCGCGAGACCGACCAGCCCTTGCAGGTGCCGGCGAACGAAGGCTTCAGCCCGATCCTGGTGGTGCGCGGTTCGACCGCGCCGCCGCGACCGCCGCAGGCTTGAGCGCGCCAATCAGCGACGCCCCGCCTCACAGCCTCGGGCCCATAGGAGCGGCGCGTGCCGCGACCGCGAAACTACGGCTACTGCGCAATCGCGGCTTACGCCGCTCCCACAGAGAGCACGACGTTTCATCGCTATCCATGCGATGCGCTGGCTTCGTGTGGGAGCGGCGTAAGCCGCGATTGCGAATCTTCGGCGGCCTGCGCGGTCGCGGCTCACGCCGCTCCTACCCCAAGGCGGAATGCGGTCGTGCGATCAGCCGCGCAGTTGCGAGGCTACGCGCGCCAGGGCTTCGATCCGGGCCCAGTCGCCGGCGTTCACCGCGGCCGGCGGACACACCCAGGAGCCGCCCACGCAGGGCACGTTGGCCAGGGCCAGGTACTGCGGCGCGTTGTCCGGGCCGATGCCGCCGGTGGCGCAGAAGCGCAGGTCCGGTAGCGGTCCGCCCAGGCCGCGCAGGGCGCCGGTGCCGCCGATGGACTCGGCCGGAAAGAACTTCAGATAACGGTAGCCGTGATCGGCCAGCGTCATGGCCTCCGACGCGGTCGCCGCGCCCGGCAGCCACGGCAGATCGGTGCACTGCGCGGCCGCGATCAGACTGGCCGAGGCGCCCGGCGATACCGCGAAGGTCGCCCCGGCCTTCTGCGCGGCGGCGAAATCGGCCGGCCGGCGCACGCTGCCGACGCCGACCGCGGCGCCCTCGACTTCGTTGGCGATCGCACGCACCGCGTCCAACGCGACCGGGGTACGCAGGGTCACCTCGATCGCGGGCAGTCCGCCGGCGACCAAGGCGCGCGCCAGCGGAACCGCGTGCGCGAGATCCTCGATCACCAGCACCGGCACCACCGGCGCCAGCGCCAGCACGGCGGCGATGCGTTCCTGCAGATCGTGGATCGAGTTCATTGCAAGCTCCATGGATAGATGCACGGCTGGTATAGCCAAACGCAGTGCGGCGGTGTCGACGGCGTAGGATGCGGCGAGCGCAGCGAACCGCATCGTAGAGGCTGCGGACCCGGCGGTCACCCGGCCCGTTGCGCGTTGCGCTGGTCGCCGCGCGAGCGCCGCCGACGCTCAAGCGCGCGCGGCGACTTCGTCGATGTGCTTGAGCAGGTCGGCCGGGTCCTCGTAGACCCGGAACGCGCCGGCGCGCTCGAGCTCGTCCTGGCCGTAGCCCCCCGAGAGCAGACCCACGCCCAGCGCGCGTGCGCGCCGCGCGGCCAGCAGGTCCCAGATGCTGTCGCCGACCACGATGGAATGCTCGATGTCGGCGCCCAGCTTGTCGGCCGCGGCCAAGAACAGATCGGGATCGGGCTTGGCGTGGCGGACCATGTCGCGGGTGATCACCGGCACTTTCTCCGGATCCACGCCCAGCGCGACCAGGTTGTGGCGCGCGGTCTCCATGCGTCCGCTGGTCGCGATCGACCACGGAATCCTGTTCGCGCTGAGGTAGGCCAGCAGCTCGACCGCGCCCGGCAGCGGCCGGATTTGCGCGGCCTGCGCGCCGTAGGCCTGGGCATGCAGCTTATGCAGACGCTCGACCCGCTCCGCAGTGATGTCGATACCGGTCTCGCGCAGCAGGATGTTGGTGAACAGCCCGCCGCTCATGCCGATCTTGCGGTGGATGCGCCACACCGACAGCGGAATGCCGTCGGCATCCAGGGCCTGCTTCCACGCCAGCACGTGCTGATAGACGCTGTCGACCAGGGTGCCGTCCAGGTCGAACAGGAAGGCGGTGCGGACGGGGGCGGGCATGGGGGCTCCAGAGGTGGGGGCTAAGGGGGCTTCAGTTTTGCGGGGCTGTGACTGCTGCGAAATCTCTTTGCTTTTTTTGCCGTCATTCCCGCGAAGGCGGGAATCCAGTGACTTGGTTGTCGTAGCGATTACGATGGATTCGAACGGAGGTGGCTCGCATTGCCGTTCTTCGTAGCACTCGCCGTTGACGCTACATGGCGCTTAAGTCACTGGATTCCCGCTTTCGCGGGAATGACGGCGGAAGGAGCGCGGCAGATCCATCATGGCTGCGTTCGACCTCATCACGATTGCCGCAACAGCCAAGTCACAGGATTCCCGCCTTCGCGGGAATGACGGCCGTAGTGACGTCGCGATAACGGTGCGATAGCGACAAGGGTTAATGCATCAACGCGGTCCTATCCCTCCTCCCGCGCAAACACCCCCGCCCCCCGATCCGCCGGTGCGGCGTAATCGCGGAACGCGGCGAACAATTCACGGCCCATGCCGACGTGGTGCGAGGACAGATCCGCGCGCGCATGTTCGCGCTGGGTCCAATCGTCCTCGGTGCGCAGGCTGAGCGTGCCCGCGATCGCGTCCACGCGCACCACGTCGCCGTCGCGCAGCTGCGCCAGCGGGCCGCCGCAGGCGGCTTCGGGAGTGACGTGGATGGCCGCCGGCACTTGGCCGGAGGCGCCGGACATGCGGCCGTCGGTGACCAGGGCGACGCGATGGCCGCGCTTTTGCAGCACGGTCAGCGTGGGAGTGAGCTGGTGCAGTTCCGGCATGCCGTTCGCGCGCGGGCCCTGGAAGCGCACCACCACCACCACGTCGCGCTCGAGCTCGCCGCGTTCGAAGGCCTGCTTGACCTCGTACTGTTCGCTGAACACCCGGCACGGCGCCTCGACCACCCAGCGGTCCTCGGGCACCGCCGAGACCTTGATCGCGGCGGTGCCGAGCTCGCCGACCAGCACGCGCAGGCCGCCGTCGGCGCGAAACGGCTCGGCGACCGGACGCAGTACGGAGGGGTCGCCGCTGCGGCCGGTCGCCGGCACGTAGGCGATGCGCCCATCGCCTTCGAGCCGCGCTTCGACGCGGTAACGGTTAAGGCCGGGGCCGGCCACCGTCTCGACATCGCCATGCAGAAGACCGGCGTCGAGCAGCTCGCCTATCAGGAACGCCAGACCGCCCGCCGCGTGAAAATGATTCACGTCGGCGCTGCCGTTGGGGTACACCCGCGCCAGCAGCGGGATCGCCGAGGACAGGGCGTCGAAATCCTCCAGCCTCAGCTCGATCCCGGCCGCTGCCGCGATCGCGATCAGGTGCAGCAGGTGATTGGTGGAACCGCCGGTGGCGTGCAGGCCGATCACGCCGTTGACGATCGCGCGCTCGTCGACGATGCGGCCGATCGGGCGGTAGTCCTCGCCCAGGGCGGTGATCTGCGCGGCGCGCTGCGCGGTCGACGCGGTCAGCGCGTCGCGCAGCGGCGTGTTGGGATGGACGAAGCTGGAGCCGGGCAGGTGCAGGCCCATCAGTTCCATCAGCATCTGGTTGGAGTTGGCGGTGCCGTAGAAGGTGCAGGTACCGGGGCCGTGGTAGCTGCGCGCCTCGGCTTCCAGCAGTTCGTCGCGGGTGGCATCGCCGGTGGCGTAGCGCTGGCGCACGCGCGACTTCTCGTCGTTGGGCAGGCCCGAGGTCATCGGCCCGGCCGGCACGAAGATGCCGGGCAGGTGGCCGAAGTGCAGTGCGCCGATCAGCAGGCCCGGCACGATCTTGTCGCACACGCCCAGGTAGAGCGCGGCGTCGAACATGTCGTGCGACAACGCGATCGCGGTCGACATCGCGATCACGTCGCGCGAGAACAGCGACAGCTCCATGCCCTCGCGGCCCTGGGTCACGCCGTCGCACATCGCCGGCACGCCGCCGGCGACCTGCGCGGTCGCGCCGGCCTCGCGCGCGGCGGCCTTGAGCAGATCGGGGAAGCGCTCCAGCGGCTGATGCGCCGAGAGCATGTCGTTATAGGAGGTCACGATGCCCAGGTTGGGCGCGTGGCCCGAGCGCAGCGCCTGCTTGTCGCCGGGCGCGCAGGCCGCGAAGCCGTGGGCGAGGTTGCCGCAGGACAGGCGCCGGCGCTGCGGTCCGCCGCCCTGGGCGGCGTCGATGCGCGCGAGGTAGGCGTCGCGACGGACGCGGCTGCGTTCGACGATACGTTGGGTGACTTGCGCGACTACGGGATGCAATGAGGTGTTCACGGGGACTCGTTGGCTGCGAAGCGCGGGCGATGGAGGTCCGGGTCGGTACGTCGTCCAGCATAGGGCGACAGCGCGCCGCGGGTGGGAGGGGCGAACTCCGCGGCGGCGCTGCCTATGAGGTCCGTGGCGATCACGGACTCCAATACAGGGTCGGCGGCGAGGGCGCGCCCGCCAGCACCGAGCGGATCGGCAGAACGCTGCGCGGATCGCGCTGCACGGCGTCCAGCAAGGCGCGCTTCTTCGCGCCTTCGATATGCAGGTATAGCGCCGGCGCGGTGAAGATCGCGCTCAGGGTCAGGCTCATGCGCGGCTCCGGCATGGCCTCGGTGCGCACCGCCATCACCGACGCGCGTCCGCGCGGCTGCAGGCCGATCTCGCGCAGCGCCGGGTTGTCGCGGCCCAGGTCGGGGAACAGTGAGGCGACATGGCCGTCTTCGCCCATGCCCAACACCGCCACGTCCAGCGGCAGGCCTTCGTTGGCGATCTTGGTCAGCACCGGCATCAGCGCCGCTTCCGGGGTTTCGGTGGGACGGTACATCGGCAGCAGGCGCGCGGCGGCGGCGTTGTCCCGCAGCAGGTGATCGCGCAGCAGCTTCTCGTTGGAACGCGGATGCTCCGGCGGCAGCCAGCGCTCGTCCACCGGCAGCACCGTCACCCGCGCCCAGTCCAGGGTTTGTGTGGCCAGCGCCTCGAAGAAGCGCTTGGGCGTGTTGCCGCCGGACAGCGCGATGCAGGCCTCGCCGTGGCGCGCCAACGCGCCGCGCAGATCGGCCGCGACCTGCTTGGCCAAGGCCTGCGCCAGTTGTTCGGCATCCTCGAACAGGCGCTCGTGCAGCGGCAGGGGCAGCGGTTCGATCACGGTCAAGCGCTCAGCCTGCATCTTCATGCCAGGTCCTCCCGTCGCGTTCGATCAGGGCTACCGCGGCGCTGGGGCCCCAGCTGCCGGCGGTGTAGGGGCGCGGCGCCTCGGCGCCCGCGGCCCAGGCGGCCCGGATCGGGTCGATCCACTTCCAGGCGGCGTCGACTTCGTCGCGGCGCATGAACAGCATCGGGTTGCCACGCACCACGTCCATCAGCAGGCGCTCGTAGGCGTCGGCCTGACGGCCGCCGAAGGCCGCGGCGAAACTCATGTCCAAGGGCACGTGGCGCAGGCGCAGGCCACCCGGGCCCGGCACCTTGTTCATCAGCCACAGCTTCACGCCCTCGTCGGGCTGCAGGCGCAGCACCAACTTGTTCGGCGCCAGGCGGCTGGACGGGTCCTGTTCGGTGAGCTCTTCGAAGATCGAATGCGGCACCTGGCGGAAGGTCACCACGATCTCCGAGACCCGCTCGGCCAGGCGCTTGCCGGTGCGCAGGTAGAACGGCACGCCGGCCCAGCGCCAGTTCTTCACTTCGGCCTTGAGCGCGACGAAGGTTTCGGTGTGCGATTGCGCACCCAGCTCTTGCGCATAGCCCGGCACCGCGCGGCCGTCGACCGCGCCGGCCTTGTACTGGCCGCGCACGGTGTACTGGGCGGCGTTGCCGTTCTCGATCGGGCGCAGCGCGCGCAGCACCTTCAGTTTCTCGTCGCGGATCGCATCGGCGGCCAGCGAGGACGGCGGTTCCATCGCCACCAGGCACAGCAGCTGCAGCAGATGGTTCTGGACCATGTCGCGCAGCGCGCCGGACTTGTCGTAGTAAGGCGCGCGCGATTCCACGCCCACCGTTTCGGCCACCGTGATCTGGACGTGGTCGATGTGCTCGGCCTTCCATAGCGGCTCGAACAACGCGTTGCCGAAGCGCAGCGCGGTCAGGTTCTGCACCGTCTCCTTGCCCAGGTAATGGTCGATGCGGAAGATCTGGGTTTCGGCGAACACGCGCCCGAGCGCGTCGTTGATCGCGTCGGCGCTGGCGCCGTCCTTGCCCAGCGGCTTCTCCACCACCACCCGCGTCTTCGGGCCGACCAGGCCGTGCGACTGCAGACGGTCGCCGACGATGCCGAACAGGTCCGGCCCGACCGCGAGGTAGAACACGCGTACGCGTTCGTCGCCGGCGAACTCGGCCGCGAACTCCGGCCAGGCCGCGTCCGAACTCAGGTCCAGGCGGCGGTACAGCAGCAATGCGAGGAAGCCGTCGATGGCGTCGGACTCGCGCGCGTCGAGATTGGCGAACTGGGCCAAGGCCTCGCGCACCCGGCCGCGGTAGTCGTCGTCGCTCTGGCTGTCGCGCGCGATCGCGACGATGCGGGTGCCGGCGACGATCTGGCCATCGGCATAGCGGTGGAACAGCGCCGGCAGCAGCTTGCGCATGGCCAGGTCGCCGGTGCCGCCGAAGATCACCAGGTCGAAGGGAGACAACGGCGCCGAATGCGGCGCCTGGGACGGGGACGGCACGGAGTACACGCTCATGGACGGGCTCGGACTGGTATGGGCAAAACCATACCGGTAAAGATACCAGTGAGATACCACTTACGCAAATTTACGATAAATCAATCATTTATATCTAGACAAAGAGCCCAGGTTGCCGCCAGTGGTCTGTGACTGGTATCTTTTCACCATGGAGCCCTACCTCGTCAGCGAGTTCCGCCGCCAGGCCCAGACGCGTCGCGCGCCGGCCTACCAGCACCTGCGCCGGACCCTGCAGCACGCGATCGAGAACGGCGAAATCACTGCCGGCCAGGCCCTGCCCGGCGAACGCGAACTGGGCAAGCTGCTGGACCTGTCGCGGGTGACCGTGCGCAAGGCCATCGCCGGCCTGGTCGCCGACGGCCTGCTGGTGCAGCGCCAGGGCGCTGGCACCTTCGTGGCCGAGCGCATCGTCAAATCCTTCTCGCGCCTGACCAGCTTCACCGACGACCTGCGCGCGCGCGGGCTGGACCCGCGCTCGACCTTCCTGGAGCGCGGCGTCGGCGAGGTCACGCCCGAGGAGGCGATGGCGCTGAACCTGTCACCGGGCGCCTCGGTGATCCGCTACTACCGCCTGCGCACCGCCGACGGCGTGGCCCTGGCGCTGGAGCGCACGGTGGTGCCGCTGGCGGTGCTGCCCGATCCCGGCCTGGTCGAGAACTCGCTGTACGAAGCCTTCTCCAAGCTCGGCATCCGCCCGGCGCGCGCGCTGCAACGCCTGCGCGCGATCGCCTTCGACGCCGAACAAGCGCGGCTGATGGGCCTGCCCGAGGGCGCGCCCGGCCTGTTCATCGAACGCCGCACCTTCCTCGACGACGGCCGCGTCGTCGAATTCACCCGATCCTTCTACCGCGGCGACGCCTACGACTTCGTCGCCGAACTGCAGAGCGAAACCACGCCGTGAGCACACAAACCCTGCTGGACCCGACGAGCACGCGCATGTACGCCGAGGCGCAGGAAGCCGGCGACGCGGTCGCGCGCCAGTTCGCGGCCAACGCCGACGCGATCGACGACCTCAGCGATCGCCTGCGCCAGCGCCCGCCGCGCTTCATCGTCACCTGCGCGCGCGGCAGCTCCGATCACGCCGCGACCTACGGCAAGTACCTGTTCGAGACCCAGCTGGGCCTGGTCACCGCCTCGGCTTCGCCCTCGGTGGGCTCGGTCTACGCGATCCGGCCCAAGCTCGACGACGCCCTGTTCGTGGCGATCTCGCAATCGGGCAAGAGCCCGGATCTGTTGCGCAACGCCGAGATCGCCAAGTCCGCCGGCGCGCATGTGGTGGCCTTGGTCAACGTGCTCGATTCGCCGCTGGCCGGTATCGCCGACACGGTGCTGGGCCTGCACGCGGGCCTGGAAACCAGCGTGGCAGCGACCAAGAGCTATCTGTGCTCGCTGTCGGCGCTGCTGCAGCTGACCGCGCGCTGGAGCAACGACGCCACCCTGTTCAACGCCGTGCATGCTCTGCCCGAGGCGTTGCGCGCCTCGTTCGAACAGGACTGGTCGCCGTTGGTCGAAGGCCTGGTCGACGCGCGCAATCTGTTCGTGGTCGGTCGCGGCCTGGGCCTGGGCGCGGCGCAGGAAGCCGCGCTCAAGTTCAAGGAAACCTGCGGCCTGCACGCCGAGGCCTTCAGCAGCGCCGAGGTCAAGCACGGCCCGATGGCGATCGTCGGCCCCGGCTTCCCGGTACTGGCCTTCGCCCAGGACGACGGCACCGGCGACGGCACGGTCGCGGTGGCCGAGGAGTTCCGCGCGCGCGGCGCGCCGGTGTGGCTGGCCGCGCCCGGGCGCTCGGGCGCGGGCAGCCTGCCCCTGGCGCGCTCGCAGCATCCGGCGATGACGCCGCTGCTGACCGTGGCCAGCTTCTACAAGGCGGCCAATGCGCTGTCGGTGGCGCGCGGGCACAATCCGGATCTGCCACCGCATCTGAACAAGGTCACCGAGACCGTCTGATGTCCGCTTCCGTCGCCACCGCCTTCGTCAACGGCCGCGTGCTCAGCGAACGCGGTTTCGAATCCGATCTGTGCGTGATCGTCGAGGACGGCCACATCGTCGCCGTGGTGCCGGGCGCCGCGCCTGCCGGCGCGCAGGTGGTCGATCTGCAGGGCCGCTATCTGGTGCCCGGCTTCATCGATACCCAGGTCAACGGCGGCGGCGACGTGTTGTTCAACGATGCGCCCACGGTCGAAGGATTGCACCGGATCGCCGAGGCGCACCGCCGCTACGGCACCACCGGCCTGATGCCGACCCTGATCAGCGACGACGTCGCGGTGATGCTGCGCGCGATCGCGGCGGTGCGAGAGGCGATCGCGCAAGGCGTGCCGGGCATTCTAGGCATCCACCTCGAAGGCCCCTATCTGGCCAGCGCGCGCAAGGGCGTGCACAACCCCGACAAGTTCCACACCCCGGACGCGGACGAACTCGACCGCATCGCCTCGCTGGGCGTCGGCAAGACCATGCTCACGCTGGCACCGGAACGTTTCGACGATGCCACCTTGCAGGCCCTGGCCGCACGCGGCGTGCTGGTCTGCGCCGGCCACACCGCGGCCGACTACGAACGCCTGCGCGCGGCCTTCGCCCACGGCGTGCGCGGCGTGACTCATTTGTTCAACGCGATGACGCCGATGGGCAGCCGCGAACCCGGCGGCGTCGGCGCGGCGATCGAGGACCCGAACAGCTGGTGCGGCGTGATCGTCGACGGCGAACACGTGCACGATGCATCCTTGCGCATCGCCATCGCCGCCAAGCCGCGCGGCAAGATCATGCTGGTCACCGACGCGATGCCGCCGGTCGGCGGCGAGCGCGAGGACTTCGTGCTCTACGGCCAGACCATGACCTGCCGCGACGGCAAGTGCAGCACCGCCGAAGGCACGCTGGCCGGTTCCGCGCTGGACATGGCCAGCGCGGTGCGCAACACCGTGCAGCGCCTGGGCTTGCCGCTGGACGAGGCCTGCCGCATGGCCTCGACCTATCCGGCCGAGTTCCTCGGCCTGGGCCACGAACTGGGCCGGATCGCACCGGGGTATCGCGCGGATCTGGTGGTGCTGGACGAAGCCTTGCGGGTTACCGGCACCTGGATCGGCGGTCGCGCCTAAGCGTCCGCGCGCAAGATCGACGAACGCAGGGTGTGTTGAGCGCAGCGAAACGCACCATCGCCCTACCCGGCGCCTCGCCTCGATTGGCTAGAGGCCCCGCACCTCAAGCACCCGCAGGATGCGGCTCCTCGATGTTTATGGCCCCACGACGAGACCGTTTGTACCCGACGCAAGGTCACGGCAGGACGGAATGCTCATAAGCCAACCGCTGCGTATTAGTCGCTGAGCCAGACCCGCAGAAATTTTTGCTTCGAGTTGCTCCAGAAGTAGAGCGAGGCGGCACTTCCTGGCCTGAAGTACATGAGACTTGGGGAGGACAACTTCAGTTTTGGCCGGCCCGAATCAGGGCCGAAGTTGCAATCTTCCGCGTAATCGAAACATGCGTACGCGACGATGCCCGGCGGCTCCACGTCTATCGCCATCGCCAGGGAGGCATCCGGATGGCTTGCGCTGCCTTTGATGTGATCAAGCTTGATCCAGTGGTAACCGCCATCCCGATCCGACAAATGAATCCAGAGCGCTTCGTCGCTGGACTTGCGGCGGATGAGCAGCAAGGCCGTATCTTGCCGGCCATCCGCGTTGAAGTCGGCGATCGCCCGGGTGAATTTGTTCGGCGACTGCTGGAGCATCGGATCGGCAAGCTCGCGGGCGTTCGGCGGGCGCCAACCCGAAGGCAGCTCACCATGTACCGGCAGCGCACCGGCGGCCAACAAGACAGTCGCAAGTATCGACATAACGCAGACGTTCCCCAAAGACGGCGTGCGACTCGAATCTTACGTCGGCCGTCCATCGCGCGCCACGTCGCGGCCGAACCGAGCGCCTACTCTTTACAGCGGGCGATCGCGCACGAGCATCGAATGATGCACCGCCAACACCGTCGCCACGCCCACATCGCGCGAGCCCTCCGCCACTTTCAGCACGCGACCCACCCATAGCGTGCCGGGATATTGCTCCGGCGCCAGAAACCACACGTCCGCACGCGCACGGCCGCCGGTTTCCACGTGCGGCACACCGATAAATTCGTGATAGCTGGAGGTCCACTCGTCGGCCCCGATCGCGTACAGCGGCCGGTAACCGGACAACACGCGCTTGACGTTACCGGCGTGCGTGCGCGCGGTCAGTTCGAACAACACGGTTGCGTGAGCGGGCATGGGCGGACGACTCATGGCTTAGCTCTTCTCGAATACATGCTCGGACGGCTTCGCGCCGCAGGCGGGGCAGTAACTCGCTTGCGGCGTACGCAAGGGTTTTCCGCAGTTCGTACAGGGCGGGCCGTACAGCGACGCGCGGTGATGCCACAGCGCATTCGGGTTGGTCTCGCGGAAGCCGGTCAAACGCTCGTAGAAACTCAACGCGCGGAGGCTGTCGACGGATTGCATCGCCGCCGCGAGGCCGCCGTCGGTAATGACACGGTGGCGCTGGACATCCTCGATGACCCGCATCAGCAACGGCTCCATCGACTGCCACTCTTCGTCGGTCAACATCGGCAGGACCCTGTCGCAACGCCAGCAATAGAGGTCTTGGGGCATGGCGCGAGTCCGGTTCGATCAATGGTTCGCCACGTCGTTCGATGAGGGCGTAGCCTGCGCCGCCAACCTGACGATCGCCGCGATCCCCGCCTCCATCCGCAAGCGCGCCGCCGGATTGGCCGAGTGCACCGCGATCGCGGGCGGGCGGAAACCGTCCAGCGCCACCGCTTCCTCGATCCAGGCGATCACGTCGTAGCCGGTGCCGCGGGCGTCGTCGCCGAGGTCGTGGTCCAGGCTGATCTGCGTCACCGTGCCCTGGCGCAGCAAGGCGATCGCCTCGTCGGGCCAATAGACCCGTACCCAGCCGTCAGGCGTCGTTCGTTCGTCGTCGAGGTACACGCGCATGGCCGCGACCTTAGCGACAGGGCGCGGCGAACGCGAGCGACCGGAGGCAATCGGTTTCAATTGAAACCACCGCCACATTGCGCGTGCCTGCAGGCCCGCTTCGCCTCGGCCATTGCGGCCGCGGCGGGCCGCCTCGCGGCCGCCATACGCACAAAGGCTATAATTCCGAGTCTTTGCTCGGACCCGGCGGTCGCCGGCTCCCGGCCGGACGCCGTCGTCCCTCCCCCGCCAGCCCACCCGCGGCACCGCCGCGAGAGCCCGCCATGACCAGCACCGCAGAACTCAGCTCGCCCTCGTCGGCGAACACCGCCCTGACCAACAGCGTCCTCGACCCGGACTACGGACTGGACCACAAGTACACCCGTCAGGAAGGCCGCATCTACCTGTCCGGTGTGCAAGCGCTGGTGCGCCTGCCGCTGATGCAGCGACTGCGCGATCAGGCCGCCGGCCTGAACACGGGCGGCTTCATCTCCGGCTACCGCGGCTCGCCGCTGGGCGGTTTCGACCTGGAGCTGTGGCGCGCGCGCAAGCATCTGGAGGCGGCGGGCGTGAAGTTCACCCCGGGCCTCAACGAGGACCTGGGCGCGACCATGGTCTGGGGCACCCAGCAGACCAATCTGTTCCCGGGCGCCAAGGTCGAAGGCGTGTACGGCATGTGGTACGGCAAGGGCCCGGGCGTGGACCGCACCGGCGACGTGTTCAAGCACGCCAACGCGGCCGGCACCGGCAAGTACGGCGGCGTGCTGGCGCTGGCGGCCGACGATCATGCCTGCCGCTCCTCGACCCTGCCGCACGGCTCGGAAGGCGAATTCGTCAGCGCGATGATGCCGATCCTGAACCCGGCCGGCGTGCAGGACATCCTGGACATGGGCCTGGTCGGCTGGGCGATGTCGCGCTACACCGGCCGTTGGGTCGGCTTCAAGACCATCGCCGAGACCGTCGAGTCCTCGGCCTCGGTCGACGTCAATCCGCTGGCGCTGCAGATCGTCACCCCGGACGACTTCCAGTTGCCGCCGGGCGGCCTCAACATCCGTTGGCCCGATCCGCCGATGGATCAGGAAATGCGCCTGCACCAGTACGCGGTCAAGGCCGCGCAGGCGTTCGCGCGCGCCAACAAGATCGACCGCCTGGTCATCGATTCGGCGAACGCGCGCCTGGGCATCATCACCACCGGCAAGAGCTACCTGGACGTGCTGCAGGCCCTGGAATACCTGGGTCTGGACGCGCGCGCCTGCTCGGAGCTGGGCATCCGCGTCTACAAGGTCGGCATGACCTGGCCGCTGGAGCCGGTCGGCCTGCGCGCGTTCGCGCGCGGCCTGCAGGACATCCTGGTGGTCGAGGAGAAGCACGCCTTCATCGAAAGCCAGATGAAGGAGTCGATGTACAACTGGGACGGCGGCCAGCGTCCGTCGATCGTCGGCAAGTACGACGAGAGCGGCGAGTGGATCCTGCCGTCCACCGGCGAACTCACCCCGGCCCGCATCGCCGGCGTGATCGCGCGCCGCATCCAGCGCTTCCACGACAGCGAACACATGCGCGACGTGCTGCGCTGGATGGAGGAGAAGGAATCCGAACTGGCCCTGCCGCGCGCCGCGTTCCCGCGCGTGCCGCACTACTGCTCGGGCTGCCCGCACAACACCTCCACCGTGGTGCCGGAAGGCTCGCGCGCGCTGGGCGGCATCGGTTGCCACTACATGGTGACCTGGATGGATCGCAGCACCGACACCTTCACCCACATGGGCGGCGAAGGGGTGACCTGGTCGGGCCAGGCGGCGTTCACCGAAACGCCGCACGTGTTCCAGAACCTCGGCGACGGCACCTACTTCCACTCCGGCTCGCTCGCGATCCGCCAGTCGGTCGCCACCGGCGTCAACATCACCTACAAGATCCTCTACAACGACGCGGTCGCGATGACCGGCGGCCAGCCCGTCGACGGCACCCTGTCGGTTCCGCAGATCGCCCACCAGGTGCGCAGCGAAGGCGTGCAGACCATCGTGCTGGTGTCCGACGACATCGCCAAGTGGCACAAGCGCGAGATCTTCCCGGGCGAAATGGAGTTCTACGATCGCAAGGAACTCGACGAGGTGCAAAAGCGCCTGCGCGAGGTCAAGGGCGTCAGCGTGCTGATCTACGACCAGACCTGCGCCACCGAGAAGCGCCGTCGCCGCAAGCGCGGCAAGATGGTCGATCCGCAGAAGCGAGTGATGGTCAACAGCCTGGTCTGCGAAGGCTGCGGCGACTGCGGCAAGAAGTCGTTCTGCGTGTCGGTGCTGCCCAAGGAAACCGAGTTCGGCCGCAAGCGCGAGATCGACCAGTCCAACTGCAACAAGGACTATTCCTGCGTCAACGGCTTCTGCCCCAGCTTCGTCACCGTGCACGGCGGCGGCTTGAAGAAGAAGAAGGGCAGCAACGCCAAGGACCGCCTCAGCGATCTGCCGCTGCCGCAGCTGCCCGCGCTGGATCAGCCCTGGAACATCCTGATCACCGGCGTCGGCGGCACCGGCGTGGTCACCATCGGCGCGTTGCTGGGCATGGCCGGTCACCTGGAAGGCAAGGGCGCGTCCGTGCTCGACCAGACCGGTCTGGCCCAGAAGGGCGGCGCGGTCACCACCCACATCCGCATCGCCAAGACCCCGCAGGACATCCACGCCGTGCGCATCGCCGCCGGCGAGGCCGACCTGGTGCTGGGCTGCGACATGGTCGTGGTCAACGACTACTGGGCGCTGTCCAAGGTGCGCGCCGGCCGCAGCGCGGTCGTGCTCAACAGCTATGAAGCGATGCCGGGCACCTTCACCACGCGTCCGGACATGCAGTTCCCGGCCACCGACATCGTCGCCGCGATCAAGCTGGCGCTGGGCGGCCAGGACCCGTACGTGGTCGACGCGACCCAGCTGGCCACCGCGCTGATGGGCGATGCGATCGCGACCAATCTGTTCATCCTCGGCTACGCCTGGCAGCGCGGCCTGGTGCCGATCGCGTTCGACGCGCTGATGCGCGCGGTCGAGCTCAACGGCGCGGCGATCGAGATGAACAAGACCGCCTTCGCCTGGGGCCGCCTGGCGGTGGTCGATCCGGCCGCCGTGGCCGAGGCCGCCGGCCTGGTGCGCAACGCCCAGACCCGCGCCGAAGCCACCCCGCACGACCTGCCGCACCTGGCGCCGGGCGAGTGGGAAGGCAACGAATGGGGCGCCACCTCGGCCCCGCGCGCGACCCGCAACGAAGACGAACTGCGCCACGTGCCGGCTCAGGCCGACAGCGACAACGTCGCCTTCCTGCCGCTGGACGACCTGCGCCTGTCGCGTTCGCTGGACGAGCTGATCTCGCGCCGCGTCGCCTTCCTCACCGACTATCAGGACGCCAACTACGCCAAGCGCTACACCGACTTCGTCGCCAAGGTGCGCGAGGCCGAGCAGCGCAAGGCGCCGGGTTCGACCGACCTGACCGAGGCGGTCGCGCGTTATTTCTTCAAGCTCATGGCCTACAAGGACGAGTACGAAGTGGCGCGCCTGTACACCAGCGGCGAGTTCCAGCGCCGCCTGCAGCAGCAGTTCGACGGCGACTACACGCTCAAGTTCCACCTCGCCCCGCCGCTGCTGGCCAAGAAGGACGCGCAGGGCCGCCTGATCAAGCAGGAGTTCGGCCCCTGGGTGTTCACCGCGTTCAAGTGGATGGCCAAGCTGCGCAAGCTGCGCGGCGGCAAGCTCGACATCTTCGGCTACACCGAGGAGCGCAAGATGGAGCGCCAGCTGATCGCCGACTACGAGCGCACCGTGGGCGAACTGCTGGGCACCCTGGACAGCGGCAACGCCGATCTGGCGGCCGAGATCGCCTCGATCCCGGAACACATCCGCGGCTACGGTCACGTCAAGGAAGCGCACCTGCACAAGGCCAAGGAGCGCGAAGCGGAGCTGATCAAGCAGTACCGCAATCCGCTGCGGATCGTGCAGGCGGCATAAGCGGTCGTCACCACCGGAACAGAAGAAAACCCCGCGCTGCGGGGTTTTCTTTTGGGCGCGGGGCGACGGCCACGCCCATGGCTCCTGCGCCGGTTTGACCAGGGGCGGCGCTCTGGTTAGCCTCGGCGGCGCGCAGCGCCGCCGAGGCTAACCAGAGTAAAAACAAAAGTATCTATTCACCGAATTACCGGCCCCAGGGTCTTAAGTCCGAATTTTCGGGGTCAAGACCGGTTTTATGCTTGACTATCTATTCATAAATAGATTCAAATTAAAGCATGAGCCGTCATACCGAAGCCGCCGAGGCCCTGCTGCGTCGCGGGCCGCGCACCGCCGCCGAGCTGGCCGCGGCGATGGAGCTCAGCCAGCCCACGGTGTCGCGCGCGCTGGCCGGGCTGGGCACGCGCCTGGTCCGGATCGGCCGTGCCCGCTCCGCCCGTTACGCGCTTTCGCGCCCACTGGGGCGGGCCGGCAGCGACTGGCCGCTGCACCGGATCACGCCCGATGGCCAGCCCGATCAACTCGGCCGATTGCATGTGGTCTATGGCGGTTGGTTCCTGCAATCCGAGCGCCCGCTGCCGCTGTACCAGCACGGCGAATTCGCCGACGGCCTGTATCCGGATCTGCCCTGGTTTCTGGACGATCTACGGCCGCAGGGATTCCTGGGCCGCGCGTTCGCGCATCGCCATGCGGCCGAACTGGAGGCGCCCGCGGACGTGCTGCTGTGGCAGCCCGAAGACGTGGTGACCGCGTTGCTACGTCGCGGCAGCGATCTGCCCGGCGACCTGGTGCTGGGCGAACAGGCGCTGGAACAGGCGCTGCTGGACACCGTGCTGGATAACCTGGATACGATCATCGCGCCCGACGAGCGCGCGCTGATCTATCCGCAACGCGCGCTCCAGGCCGAAGCCGGGGAGGCGCCCGGCTCCTCGGCCGGCGGCGAGCAGCCCAAGTTCACCGCCGAGCTGGATTTGCCTACGGGCGAACGCCAGAGCGTGATCGTGAAGTTCGCGCGCCACGACCCCGACAATGCCACCGCGCGCCGCTGGGTCAATCTGTTGGCCTGCGAGCACTTGGCGGGCGAGGTGCTGTCCGAGCGCGGCATCGACGCGGCCGCCACCGAATTGATCGACAGCGACGGCTGGCGCTTTCTGCAATCCACGCGCTTCGATCGCACGGCGCGGCGCGGGCGGCGCGGCATGGTGTCGCTGCTTGCGCTGGATGCGGCCTACGCCGGCAGCGATCCGGGCAACTGGCCGGTGTCGGCGGCCGCGTTGCAGCGCGAAGGCCTGATCGGTGGCGACGATGCCGAACGCATCCGCCGCCTACACCTGTTCGGCCGCTTCATCGGCAACATCGACATGCACTTCGGCAACCTCAGTTTCCTTTGCCAGCCGGATCGGTTGCAGGTCGCGCTGGCGCCGGTCTACGACATGCTGCCCATGCACTATCGGCCCGGGGCCGGCGGCGCGGTGCACGAGCGCCCCTACCCGCTGCCGTTGCCGACCGGCGCCCTGGCGAGCTGGCGCTGGGCCGGCGAGGCCGGGCTGGCCTTATGGCGGCGCGCCATGGCCGACGAGCGCATCGGGCCGGCGTTCCGCGCAATCGCGCAAGGCAACGCGCAACGGATCGAGCAACTGCTGGAGCGCTTCCCCGGCTGAGCGCACCGGACCGGCGAGCTCATCGCGTGCGGCGCGGCTTGGGGTTCGAACGCGACGCATTACCCAACGCAATCCCGACGTGGCGGCACGCGCGAAAAGCGGACGGGCTCAGGCGATGGGTTTGGCGACGCGCGTCGGACGCGGCTGCAGCTGGCCGCCGCAGTTGGGACATACGCCGTCCAAGGGCCCTTGCACGCAGTCGACGCAGAACGTGCATTCGTAGCTGCAGATCAGCGCCGCCGCGCTGTCGGGCGGCAGGGCGGCGTTGCAGCGTTCGCACTGGGATTTCATTTCGAGCATGCGGGCGGCCTCGGGCGCGACGGATGCGCGCAGCCTAGCGCGCGACGGCGGCGACGACGAGCGTCGCCACGTCGGATCGCGTTGGCTGCGGCGCCGCCTGCGAGGCCATCTACTTCGGCGCCAGGATCTTCGACAACCGATCCGGCGTGCCGGGGATGCGCTCCAGGCTCGGATACTTGAGCCCCTCGCGGTAATCGATGCGCACGGTCTTGACCGCTTCGCCCTGCTTGACCACCAGCTCGATCGGCTCGCCCTTGTCCTTGGCCTCGGTGATCGCGTCCTTGAGGCGCTCGCCCTCGAAGGTATAGCCGTTGACCGCAAGCAGGGTCGAGCCCGGCGCCAGGCCGGCGTTGAAGGCCGGGCCGTCCCAGCGCACCGAGGACAGGGTCGCGTCCTTGTTCGACACGATCAGGCCCAGCGACCAGTTCAGATCGGTGACCTTGCGTGCGCCCTCGCTCTGTTTGACGTAGTCGCTGGGCTTGTCGGTGTAGACCAGCTTCCAACCGCTCGCGGCCAGGCCGTCCAGCGGCGCGGCGTTGGCGTCCAGGCGCTGACGCAGGAACGCGGCCCAGTCGTGGGGGGCTACCGCGTTCAAGGTCGCGACCACGTCGTCGAAGGTATAGGGCTTGACCGCGTAGCTGCCGTCGTCGACGCCGAAGAAGGCGGCGGCGAAATCGTCGAGCGAGCGCTTGTCGCGGCTGAGTTCGCGCAGTTTGGCGTCGACGGTAAGCCAGATCAGCTGGCCGGCGGAGTAGTACTCCTCGCTGAGCTGCTGGCTGCGGTAGGCCTGCGGCCGGCGCAGGCCGATGATGGGATCGTTGGTGGTGTCCTGGACGTTGCGCCAGGCGAAGCCGGGGCGATCGGTGGTGTAGGCCGCGACCGTCATCGCCAGCGCGTCCAGCGCGGTCTGCGGCTTCCACATGCCGGCGCGCGCGGTCAGCACATAACCCCAGTACTGGGTCTGGCCTTCGTAGACCCAGAGCAGGCTGTCCTGCATGGGCACGTTGAAGTTGGGCGTGGCCAGATCGGCCGGACGGCGGAATTTGCCGTTCCAGGAGTGGGTGTACTCGTGCGCCAGCAGGTCGCGGCCGACCGCGCTCTTGTCCCAGTCAGTGAAGTACTCCGGATCCACGCCGTTCTCGCTGGAGCGGTGGTGCTCCAGGCCGATGCCGCCGATCTGGTCGGACAGCGAGAACAGGAAATCGTAGCGATCGTAGTGTTGGGAGCGGAACAGGCGCATCGCTTGCTCGACCATGCGCCGGTGCGCGGCGAGCTGCTCGGGCTTGGCTTCGAGGTATTTGGGATGGTCGGCGACCATGTTCAATCGCACCGGCACCTTGGCGCCGGGCGCGAGGTCGATCTGGCGGTAGTAGCGGCCCGCGAACAACGGCGAATCGACCAGGGTCTCGAACGACACCGGCTTGTAGCGCAGGGTGTCGCCCTCGCGCGATTCGACCTCCAGCGCGGTGCCCGATTGCCAGCCCGCGGGCAGCTTCAAGGACGGCGCGATCTGGATGCGGCCGGCGGCGTGACCGGCCGGATACAGCGCGACCGCGTTCCATTGCAGGCTCAGCAGGTCCTGGCTCATCACCACCCGGCCCTGCTCGCCGCCGGTGGGCGAGAGATAGTCGAACGCGAGCTCGATCGTGCTCACGCCCTCGGGCACCACCAGCTTGAAAGCGTAGACATCGAGCGGATCGCGCGTCCAGGCGATGCGCTGGCCGTTGCCGGTGACGACCAGGCCGGCGAGCTTGTTGATCGGACCGGTCGGCGAGTGATTGCCGGGCAGCCACTGTGGATACAACAGGGTCAAGGGGCCGGGCTGCACAGGGATGCGCTGCTTGCTGCGGAACACGCGGTGGGCGACGTCGGTGGCGTCGACCTCCAGCGTCAGCGTGCCCGGGTACGGTGTGTCCGCCGGCGGTGCGGTCTGGGCTGCGGACGACAGGGGCAGCAGCGCCGCGATCAGCAGCGGCAACACGGCGGGCGACGGACGATGGGGCATGGAGCGGCTCCGGCGTAACGGGGACGATCCCGCATCCTACGTGCGCCGGCCGCGCGCTCCTCTCCCATAGGTCACGTTTCGCGGCCCGTCGCGCCGAATGCCGGCTCCGGCACACGGCGCAGGCGGCCGCACGGGCTCAGGGCGCGCGCTGGAACTCCAGTACCGCGCCGCCCTGGCGCAGGGTCAGGGTCTTGGCCGGGCCGGACTCGGGCGCGAACTCCAGCACCGCGCCGACCGAGTCGATCGCGAAGCGCGTGGGCGAGGTGGCGGCCAGTACGAACGAAGGCTGCCCGGCCATCTGCGCGAGCAGCTGCTCGCCCTGCTGGAACACATTGAGCACCATGCCCTCGCGCGTGTAGCGCCCGGCCACGCGTTCGCGCGCCGCCGCGGGCAGCGCGATCGCGACGGTCGCCGCGGGCAGCGGCTCGTCGGTGCGCGGCGAGAACGAGCCCTCGCCTTCGCCGTCGGCGTAGAAGCGGGTGCCGGTCACCGCGCCCTGGGCGTCGCGCTCGAAGCGCAGCCGGCTCAGACCGTCCTCGAATACGAACTCGTCCGGGCCGATCGCGGTCATCGCCACGCGCTGGCCGCCGAAACGCTGCGAGACCAGGCGGCCGTCGACCACCTGGATCGCGCGCGCGGTCTTGGGATCGGAGCGGTACACGCCTTCTAGCGACTTCAGTTGCGCCGGCGGCGGCGCGATCGCCTGGGCTTCCGGATAGGGCCGACCGATCGCGTAGGCGGCCAGCTTGCGCGCCAGCACCTCGGGCGCGCGCTTACCCGGCGCCACGCTGTCGCTGTTCTGCACGATCGCCACGGTCACGTCGCTGCCCGGCAGGTAGAGCAGGAACGACATCGCGCCGAAGATGCCGCCGCCGTGCGCGAGCAGGTCGCCGTCGCGCAGACGGGTGTGCTCGATGCCGTAGCCGTAGTGCTCCTTCAGCGCCGCGCCTTCGGGCTGGATCATCTTGGCGTAGAGATCGGCGCGCACGACCTTGCCTTCGTGCAGCGCGCGGTTCCAGCGCAGCAGATCGTCGACCGTGGACACCAGCGCGCCGGCCGCGTGCGGCTGGCTCATGCTGGCGTAGTTGGCCGGCGCCGGACGGCCCTGGCTGAGCGTGTAGCCCTGGACCTGGCCCGGGATCAGGGCGTGGTCGTCGCCCCAGCGGGTGTGCTTCAGGCCCAGCGGTTCGAACAGCGCCTGCTGCAGATACGCATGCCAGGGCTGGCCGCTGGCGGCCTCGATGACCGCGCCGACCAGCACGTAGCCGGAGTTGTTGTAGGCCCACTGCGCGCCGGGCGCGAAATCCACCGGCTGATTCTTGAAGGTGTCGATCAGCTGCGCCGTGCTCAGATCCATGCGGATCGGCCCGGCCATCACGCCGGGAATGCCGGTGTAGCTCTTCACCCCGGAGGTGTGATTGAGCAGCTGATGGACGCTGATGTGGGCGCCGTTGGGATAGTCGGGCAGATACTTGGACAGCGGGTCGTCCAGCGAGACCTTGCCGGCCTCGACCAGCTTGAGCAGGCCTGCGGCGGCGAACTGCTTGGTCACCGAGCCGATCCGGAACACGCTGTCGGGCGTGAGCGGCACGCCCAGCTCGACGCTGGCTTCGCCGCGCGCGCCGCGGAACAGCACCTGATCGCCGCGCGCGACCAAGAGCGCGGCGCCGGGGCCGTCGGCCGGGTAGTTGTCCTGTAGTTGCCGTTCGGCGAAACGCGCGACCTCGGCCGCATTCGGCGGCGTGGCGGCGAGCGCCGGCAGCGACGCGGCGGTCAGCGCGAGGGACAGAATCCAAAGACGCATGCGGGGGAGCTCCGTGAGCGACGGCGCCGGGGACTACGCCCGTCGATCGAGCGTCCCTGCCGTCGAGACGACGATACGGTCATGGGCCGGTGCGTTGCCAGTGTCGTAGCGGCCCGCGCGGGTCCGCTACGTCGCCGGCATCAAGGCCAATTTCTCGGCCGACCGACGCAAGCCACCGAGCACCGCGTCGGCGACATAGGCGGGAAAATCCGCGGGCAGCTCGCGTTCGACCTGAGCGATCGCCCGCGGCGTCGCGTCGATGATGTCCGCGATCTGGCTTTCGAAATCCATCCCCAGCCCGATCGAGCGCGCCATCGCGTTCCAGTGCCGGCGTTGGATTTCGGCGATGCGGTAGTGGTTGCTCTTGCTGCGTACGGCCATCGCCATTTTGAGTTTCTGCTGCGGGATCTTTCCGGCACTCGCCCCCGTCACCGGCCATGCCGACAGCACGTCGTACAACGGCGTCATGCGATAGCTGCCGCCCGCGCCTATGAACACGCTGAAGTTCTTGGCATGGCCATCGGTGGCCGCGAGCATCCAGAACAGCAGTTGGGCGCGATAGAAGGTTTCGCGATCGGCCTCGCGCTCAACCGAGTTCGCCAGCACTCGCAGGATGTCGGCCATGCCGGGGCCGCCATCGGCTTCGTATTTCCGCCATGCCGGCTGCCCCAGCACCTGGCAGAAATCCTCCTGGGGGATGCGTACGATCCAGCGCCCGTCCGCCGCCAGTTCGCGATCGAAGCGTCGCACCACCAAGGTCTGCTGGTCGCCGAATCGCATCATCCGGCACTCGGCTACCGGAATGCCGTAGGCGTGCAGCACGCGCGAGCACAGCCATTCGTTCTCGACCGAATCGCGCAGGTCGACGCGCAGGTTGCCTACCAGGCCCAGCGGCAACTTGAAGATATGGGTACTGGGCGTCGCCCCCAGCGGGCGCTGCCATCGGTCTTGATGCCAGAGCAGCGCGGTCTTTTCCTGTGCGCCCGCGATCGAGATCCGGAAATCCGTATCGTGGTCCTGGTTGGCGGCGCCATCGGGACGCACCACGTCGCGCAGCAACTGTTCGATCTCGGCCTCGTCCAGCGGCTTTCCATGGATCGCGCGCACGTCCTGCGGGGTCTCGCCCTCCGGCATCAGCTGCAAGGCCCCGACGCAGTCGCGGCCGATCTCGCGCAACAGGTCGAACGCCTGTTGCGAGGTGGCCCCGTACTTGGCCGCCAATCGTTCGCGGATCTTCTGGCTGTCCGGCAACAGATTCTCAAAGTAGTGGCGCACCTTGTCGCCACGATGCGGTGCGTTGGCCGGAGTGAACGGCAACGAAAGCGACAGCGGCCGGGCACGCGGAGATGCCAGCCAGGCAGGGTCATAAACCAGTTCCTGCCCCTCGCCGTGCGCGTTTCGCCACAGGCCCACGCGCTCCCCGTTCATCCATAGGGTCAGTGCACCGCTACGTTTTGCGCGCGCCATGGATCACCAGTGCCCAGGCTGACCTTCATCGGCGCCCGACTTTCGGTCGCGCAACAGGATTTCGACGTCGAGCGCGGCCAGTATCTGCAGCAAGCGCGAGAAGCTCGCGCTTTCGGGGTCGCGCTCCAGCGCGGACAGCGCCTGCTGAGTGATGCCCAGACGGTGCGCCAAGTTCGCCTGACTGTACTTCTTGGCTTTCCGGAAGCCTTTCAGCAGGGGCTCCAGTTGTCCGACCGTCCGCACGGTGTAGTCCATGGAGCGCTCCTCATATCAAATTACAGCTCATAACTTGTATATCATAAATACAAGCGATAAGTTGTTAAATGTAAAAACAACTCATAAGTTGTTAATGTGAAAAACAACTTAAGAGTTGTACTGACGAATCACAAGCGACTACATGCCCGAGCCGATCAGCGCCGCCAAATCAAACTGCGGTTATGAGCCGGCATCTCGACATCGTCGACCAGGTCCAGACCGATGCCGCGGGCGAGCGCGTCGACCGCTTCGAAATCGCGGATGCCCGAGACCGGATCGCGCTGCTTGAGCCAGCCATCGAAGTCGCGGTTGCTGTCGCTGGTGTAGGCACCGGCGTAATTGAAGGGGCCGTAGATCGCCACGGTCGCGGCATCGGCCAGCACCGTCGCCAGGCCGGCGAACACCGCCTCGACCTGCGGCCAGCCCATGATGTGCAGGGTGTTGGCGCTGAACACCGCGTCGTAGCCCGAGCGCAGCGCCACCGGATCGGTGGGGATGCGCGGCGGCGGCGCGAATCCGGGTACCGGCGCGGTCGCCGCCGACAGCTCGAACGGCGGCGGCGTATTGGCCAGCGCGGCCTCGTCCAGCCAGGCACGGATGCCGGGCAGGTGTTGGGCGCGATCGGAGCATTGCCAGACCCAGCCCGGCATCGCCGCGGCGAAATGCACCGCGTGTTGGCCGGTGCCGCTGCCGATCTCGAGCACGTTCGCGCGCGCCGGCAGGTGGCGCCGCAGCACCGCCAGAATCGGCTCGCGGTTGCGCTCGCAGGACGGCGAATGCGGTTTGCCGCTCATGCGCTCAGGCGTTCGCGCCGGCGCGCGCCAGATCGGCCAGCAGGCTCAGCGCCACCGCCTCGGCGGTCTTGATGCCGTCCACGCCGGCCGAAAGGATGCCGCCGGCGTAGCCCGCGCCTTCGCCGGCCGGGAACAGGCCGCGGGTGTTGAGGCTGTGGCCGTCGGCGCCGCGCGCGATGCGCACCGGCGAGGAAGTGCGCGTCTCCACCCCGGTCAGGATCGCGTCGTGCATGGCGAAGCCGCGCAGCTGTTTGTCGAAAGCCGGCAGCGCTTCGCGGATCGCCTCGATCGCATAGCCGGGCAGCGAGGCGTCCAGGCTGCCCAGGCGCACGCCGGGGGTGTAGGAGGGCTTCACCTCGCCGAATTCGCTGGACGCGCGGCGGGCGATGAAATCGCCGACCAGCTGCGCCGGCGCTTCGTACTCGCCGCCGCCCAGCTCGAACGCCAGCGCTTCCCAATGCCGCTGCAGGGCGATGCCGGCGAGCGGGCCCTCGCCGTAGGGCGCGTAGTCCTCGGGCGTGATCCCGCACACGATCGCGGCGTTGGCGTTGCGTTCGTTGCGCGAGTACTGGCTCATGCCGTTGGTGACCACGCGCCCGGGCTCGCTGGCGGCCGCGACCACGGTGCCGCCGGGGCACATGCAGAAGCTGTAGACCGAGCGGCCGTTGCGGCAGTGATGGACCAGCTTGTAGTCGGCCGCGCCCAGGATCGGATGCCCGGCTTGCGGGCCGAAGCGGGCGCGGTCGATCAACGACTGCGGGTGCTCGACCCGGAAGCCGATCGAGAACGGCTTGGCCTCCACGTATACGCCGCGCGCGTGCAGCATGGCGAAGGTGTCGCGCGCGCTGTGGCCCAGGGCCATGACCACGTGGTCGGCGCGCAGTTGCTCGCCGTTGGCCAGGGTCACGCCGCGCACATGACGCACGCCGGCCGCGTCGGTCTCGACCAGCAGGTCGTCGACCCGGTGCGAGAAACGGATCTCGCCGCCCAGCGCCTCGATGGTCGCGCGCATGTGCTCGACCATCGAGACCAGGCGGAAGGTGCCGATGTGCGGCTTGCTGACGTAGAGGATTTCCTCGGGCGCGCCGGCGGCGACGAACTCGGTCAGCACTTTGCGGCCGTGGTGCTGCTTGTCGCTGATCTGGCTGTACAGCTTGCCGTCGGAGAAGGTGCCGGCGCCGCCTTCGCCGAACTGCACGTTCGACTCCGGGTTGAGCACTTTCTTGCGCCACAGGCCGAAGGTGTCGACGGTGCGCTCGCGCACGGCCTTGCCGCGCTCGAGCACGATCGGGCGGAAGCCCATCTGCGCCAGCACCAGGGCGGCGAACAGGCCGCAGGGGCCCATGCCGATCACCAGCGGGCGCAGCGGCAGCTGGGCCGGCGCGCGGCCGACGAACTTGTAGGTGGTGTCCGGTGCGGGGCCCAGCTTGATCGGCGAACCCGCGCCGCGCGCCGACGCGGCCTCGGCCTGGGCGCGCCGCAGCAGTTCGGGCGCGCGCGGGCTGTCCACGTCCACCGTGTAGATCAGCACGATCGCGCCGCGCTTGCGCGCGTCGTAGCTGCGCTTGACCACGGTGTAGCCGTTGAGCTCGTCGGCGCCGATGCCCAGCCGGGCCAGGATCGCGTCGGTCAGCGCCGGCTCGGCGTGGTCCAGCGGCAGCTTGATGTCGGTGAGTCGGAGCATGGGCCAGGGCCTGGGCGGTGGCGCATTTTAGCGGGTCGCGGCGCCGCATCGCGGACGCGGCGGGCGCGGGCGTCGTCGCTGCCGTCGAATCGGCGACTCGCACGGCGCGCGCGGGCTGGCTGAACGTCTCACAGGCTGAGACGGCCGCGGGCTTAACTCGCCGCCTACCCCAGGCAGGAGCGGACATGGCACAGGCATTGGCGCGTCACGACGACGACGAACGCGGCCTGGTGCCGGCGCAGGGCCAGCGCGGCGACGGCGCCGCGCTGGTGCAGGCCCTGGGCCGCCGCTACGCCGACCGCATCACCGGCCACTACGTGCTGCCGGGGCGCGAGGGCCGCTACGCGCCCCTGCCCGAGGACGTGCCCGCGGCCCTGCGGGCAGCCCTGCGCGCGCGCGGCATCGAGCGCCTGTACAGCCATCAGGCCGAGGCCTGGGCCGCGACCCAGGCCGGCGAGCACGTCGCCGTGGTCACCCCGACCGCCTCGGGCAAATCGCTGTGCTACACCCTGCCGGTGCTGTCGGCGGCGATGGCCGGCGGCGCCAAGGCTTTGTATCTGTTCCCGACCAAGGCCCTGGCCCAGGACCAGGTCGCCGAACTGCTGGAGCTCAATCGCGCCGGCGAACTCGGGGTGAAAGCCTTCACCTTCGACGGCGACACCCCGGGCGATGCGCGCCAGGCGATCCGCCTGCACGGCGACATTGTGGTGTCCAACCCGGACATGCTGCACCAGGCGATCCTGCCGCATCACACCAAGTGGGCGCAGTTCTTCGAGAACCTGCGCTACGTGGTGATCGACGAGATCCACACCTACCGCGGCGTGTTCGGCAGCCATGTCGCCAACGTGCTGCGGCGGCTGAAGCGGGTGTGCACGTTCTACGGCGCGAATCCGCAGTTCATCCTGTGCTCGGCCACCATCGGCAATCCGCAGGCGCATGCGCAGGCCCTGATCGAGGCGCCCGTGCGCGCGATCGTCGACTCCGGCGCGCCCAGCGGCGACAAGCACGTGCTGCTGTGGAATCCGCCGGTGGTCAACGCCGACCTCGGCCTGCGCGCGTCGGCGCGCTCGCAGAGCAACCGCATCGCGCGCATCGCGATCAAGTCCGGGCTCAAGACCCTGGTGTTCGCGCAGAGCCGGCTGATGGTGGAAGTGCTGACCAAGTACCTCAAGGACGTGTTCGATCACGACCCGCGCAAGCCGGCGCGGATCCGCGCCTACCGCGGCGGCTACCTGCCCGGCGAGCGCCGCGAGGCCGAGCGGGCGATGCGCGACGGCCGCGTCGACGGCATCGTTTCGACCTCGGCGCTGGAGCTGGGCGTGGACATCGGCAGCCTGGATGCGGTGGTGCTCAACGGCTATCCGGGCTCGGTCGCCGCGACCTGGCAACGTTTCGGCCGCGCCGGCCGCCGCCAGCGCCCCGCTCTGGGCGTACTGGTGGCCAGTTCGCAGCCGCTGGACCAGTACGTGGTGCGGCATCCGGAATTCTTCGCCGATAGCCCGCCCGAGCACGCGCGCATCGCGCCCGACCAGCCGCTGATCCTGTTCGATCACATCCGCTGCGCGTCCTTCGAGCTGCCGTTCCAGGTCGGCGAGGCCTACGGCCCGATCGATCCGCAGGTGTATCTGGAGGCGCTGGCGGAAACCGAGGTGCTGCACCGCGAGGGCGAGCGCTGGGAATGGATCGCCGACAGCTACCCGGCCAACGCGGTCAGCCTGCGCTCGGTCGCCGACGGCAACTTCGTGGTGGTCGACCGCAGCGACGGCCGCCAGACCATCATCGCCGAGGTCGACTACTCGGCCGCAGCGCTGACCTTGTACGAAGGCGCGATCCACATGATCCAGTCCACGCCGTATCAAGTGGAGAAGCTGGATTGGGAGGGGCGCAAGGCCTACGTCACCCGCACCCACGTCGACTACTACACCGACTCGATCGATTACACCAAGCTCAAGGTGCTGGAGCGCTTCGACGGCGGCGAGGCCGGCCTGGGCGACAGCCACCACGGCGAGGTCCACGTGGTCCGGCGCGTGGCCGGCTACAAAAAGATCCGCTACTACACCCACGAGAACATCGGTTACGGCCCGGTCAACCTGCCCGACCAGGAACTGCACACCACCGCGGTGTGGTGGCAGCTGCCGGCGGCGGTGCTGCGCTCGGCCTTCGCTTCGCGCCAGGATGCGCTGGACGGTTTCCTCGGCGCCGGCCATGCGCTGCACGTGGTGGCGACGGTGGCGGTGATGGCCGACGCGCGCGATCTGCAGAAGGCGGTGGGCAACGGCGACGGCGCCTGGTTCGCGGCCGCCGACCGCAACGGCCGCGGCCAACTGCGCGGCGTCGAAGGCGGCGAGGTCGCCTTGCTGGAAGTGCAGCAGTTCGTGCCCACGGTGTATCTGTACGACAACTTCCCCGGCGGCGTCGGCCTGAGCGAACCGCTGTGGACGCGCCAGGCCGAATTGCTGACGCGCGCGTCCGAGCTGGTCGAGCGCTGCGACTGCCGCGCCGGCTGCCCGGCTTGCGTCGGCCCGGCCCTGGCCGCCGACGAACGCGACGGCACGGCCACGCCCAAGGCGCTGGCGCGGCAAGTGCTGAGCCTGCTGCGCGCGGACGCGGCGGCATGAGCGTCAGCGCCGAGAAGCTGCGCCTGCTGCAGCGGCAGGCGCGCGGCGTGGCAGCGCCACCGTCCGTATCGGCGCCCGCGCCGGACGCGCCGCCGGACGCGCAGCACAGCCTGGAACAACTGCGCCGCCTGCTCGGCGTGCGCGAACGCGCGCCGAACGCGTGGGCCATGCCGCGCGCACCGCTGGACCGCGATCTACCCGGCGAGGAGATCGCGCCCGGCCTGCGCCTGATCCAGCAGCATCTGGCTTGCGAATCGCCCACGCAGGCGCTGTCGCTGGCCTTCGCCAAGCGCGCCGAGGACAGCGTCGATCCGCGCCGACTGCTGTTCTTCGACACCGAGACCACCGGCCTGGCCGGCGGCACCGGCACCCGCGCCTTCATGATCGGCGCCGCCGATTGGCACCGCGATCCGCTGCACGGCGACGGCCTGCGCGTGCGTCAGTTGCTGATCGCCTCGCTCGCGGCCGAGCCGGCGATGCTGCGGGCTTTCGCCCAGTGGCTGCGGCCGGACACCGTGCTGTCCAGTTACAACGGCCGCTGCTACGACGCGCCGCTGCTGAAAACGCGCTACCGCCTGGCCCGCATCGAAGATCCGCTGCAAGCGCTGGACCACGTCGACCTGCTGTTCCCGACCCGGCGCCGCTACCGCGGCACTTGGGAGAACTGCCGCCTGGCCACGGTCGAACGCGAGCTGCTGCGGATCGTGCGCGAAGACGACCTGCCCGGTTCGCAGGCACCGGCGGCCTGGTTGCAGTACCTGCGCGGCGGCGGCGCCGGCCTGCTGCGGCGCGTGGTCGCCCACAACCACCAGGACGTGGTGACCTTGGCGCAGCTGATGCGCCGCCTGGTCGAGGCCGAAGCCGCGAGCCCGCACTGAGGCGACGCCTTCATGCCGCGCACACGCAGACCGCCGCAGGCTGCATCCACCCCATCCTCGCGGAGCCGTGCCATGTCGCGCCTCGTCCTGCCCACCGTGCTGCTGTTGTCGATGACCGCCTGCGTCAGCGCCCCGCCGCCGCCCGGCGCCGCGGTCCCGCCCAGCGGGCAGTGCAATGCCGAAGGCGCGCGCTGGGCGATCGGCCGCGGCATCGACGACGACACCACCAACCGCATCCTGCGCGACACAGGCAGCCGCGACGCGCGCGTGCTCAAACCCGGCATGGGCGCGACCATGGATTACCGCCCCGACCGCATCAACATCGACCTCAACGACCGCGGCGCGATCACCGGCCTGCGCTGCGGCTGAGCGGTAGTTCGAAACGAGAACGCGCGGCGGCGGGTTAATCTTCGGCACAGCCACGGGCGCGCACCCTGAGCGCGCCCCACGAACCGGAGCCCCGCCATGCCCTCTATCCGTATCGCACTCGCCGTCGGCGCCCTCGCCGTGGTCGCCCTCGGCGCTTGCGCCAGCCAGGCCAATCCGCCGCAAATGTCGCGCCCGCTGCCGCCGGAAGAACTGACCTGCAACGCCGACGCCGCCAAGGCCGCCGCGCTGGGCAAAACCGCGAGCGCCGAGGTAGTGGAGCGCGCGCGCACCGACGCCGGCGCGCGCAATGCGCGCGTGCTCAAGCCGGGTCAGATGGTGACCATGGAGTACCAGGAAGGCCGGCTCAACATCGACGTCGACGAAAACAACGTCATCACCCATCTGCGCTGCGGCTGAGGCCGGCGCGCGGACGCCAGCGCGCGCTAGACTCGGCGACGACCCCGCTTGGAGTTCCGCATGCGTCGCGCGCCTTGGCTGATCGCCGCCATCGTCCTGCTCGGCCTGTGGCTTTGGTCGCAGCGCCAGGCGCCCCTGCCCGCGCCGACCGCGCCGACCGCGTCGCCCGCCGCTTCGCGTTCGGCGCCGGTGCCGGTCGCGGCGGGTAACGCCGCCACCGACTTCCTGCCGGCCGAAGCCCACGAGGTGCTCGCTCGCATCGCGCGCGGCGGGCCCTACCAGCATCGCCAGGACGGCGGCACGTTCCAGAACCGCGAACGTCGCCTGCCCGCGCAACCGCGCGGCTATTACCGCGAGTACACGGTCGAAACCCCGGGCGAGAACGACCGCGGCGCGCGCCGCATCGTCACCGGCGGCGATCCGCCCAGCGAGTACTACTACAGCGACGATCACTACCGCAGCTTCCGCCGCTTCGATCCCGGCCAGGTGCAGCCATGAAGACCCAGGAACTGCGCGAGCTGCTCGCCGATCCGGCCCAGGCCGGCGCCTATTTCGTCGACGCGGCCGATACGCAGGCCCTGGCCGAGGCCGGCGCCTTCCTGGAATTCGCGGTCGCGCGCATCGACCTGGACGGTTGCGGCGACAAGGGCGAACTGCTGCGGCGCGTGGCGGCGGCGCTGAATTTTCCGGACTGGTTCGGACACAACTGGGACGCGCTCGCCGACGGCCTGGAAGACCTGTCCTGGTTGCCGGCCGGCGGCTATCTGCTGCTGCTGGAGCGCGCCCAGGATTGGCAGGCGCAGGCTGGCGAGGATGCCGCGGTGCTGCTGGACATCCTCAACGAGGCCTCGGCGCAATGGGCCGAGGCGCGCAAGCCGTTCTGGGCGCTGTTTCCGCTGCCCAGCGAACGCTTGGATGCGATGGGGTGATGGGCCGCAGAGCGTGCGGACGCCGCGCGCCGCGCCGCATTCGCCGCGATGGCGGGTTGCGCGATGGTGCGGTCATCACCGCACCCTACGCAGAGGAGTCGGCCAGTGGATGCCGCAGGCTGCGGTGAGCCGCAGGCGCACCGCACCGACGCCCTCCACCGAACCACGCCGCGCGCATCGAGTGCGCGGAGACCTCAACGGCGATCGTCGCCCTTATCGTCCTTGCCCTTCAGATCGATCTTGTCTTCCTTGTCGCTCCAGCGCACTTCCTGCTTGCGCTCGCACCAGCTCGGCACCGGTTCGCCGGGGCGGTCGGGCTGGCTGGTGCATTCCGGACGCGCATCGACCGCGGCGTTGGTGTCCAGGTAATCGGGCGAGCTGGCGCAGGCGCCCAGCAACAGCAGCGGCGCGAGCAGGGACAGACGGGCGGGCAGCAGGGACATGGAAGGCTCCGTGACGAGGGGGAACCCGACCTTGCCGCAGCACCAGGCGCCGCGGCAAGGGTCGTCGGTCAGGCGGTCTCGGCGACCACGTGGGACGGGACGGGTTGGGTGCGCGCGTAGCGCCAGGCGATCAGCACGCCCAGCACCAGCAGGCCCGAAGCGATGAACCAGGGTACGCCCGGCAGGTGCACCGGCGTGGACTTGCCGACGAAGTAACCGAAGCTGCCCGCGAACAGGGTCGGGCCGACGATACCGGCCAGGCTGATCAGGCTCATCAGCGCGCCCTGGATGCGGCCCTGCACGTCCGCGCCGACCTGGCGCGTGATCAGGGCCTGGGTCGCCGGCGCGGCCATCGCCCACAACGCGCTGATCGGCAGACCGATCAGGAACAACCAGCCGACATCGGCGAAACCGTAGACCATGAAGCCGATCGCGCCGCAGCCCAGTCCCAGCAGCAGGGTGCGGCGTTCGCCGAACGCCTTCACCGCGCGTCCGATCAGGACCACGTTGACGATCACGCTGAGCACGCCGACCACGCCCAGCACGTAGCCCACTTCCTGCTCCTCCCAACCGTAGCGGTAATCGGCGAACAGCACGAACACGCTGGGATAGACGTAATGGGCAAGGTTGGCGATGAACACCACCGCGGCCAGGCCGAACACCTGCGGATAGCGCTTGAGCAGGACCAGCGAGCCGATCGGGTTGGCGTGCGACCAGTCGAACCTGGCGCTGCGCTTGTCCGGCGGCAGCGATTCGGGCAGCACGAACAGGCCATAGCAGAAGTTCAGCAGCGCCAGCGCGGCCGCGAACCAGAACGGCAACCGCACGTCGTAGTGGCCGAGCTGTCCGCCGATCACCGGACCGACGATGAAGCCCAGGCCGAACGCGGCGCCGATCATGCCGTAGCTCTTGGCGCGCTCTTCCGGCGCGGTGACGTCGGCGATGTAGGCGTTGGCGGTGCTGAAGCTGGCCGAGGTGATGCCCGAGATCACCCGGCCGACCAACAGCCACGGCAAGGTGTTGGCCAGGGCCATGAAGATGAAGTCCAGACCCAGCCCCAGGCACGACAGCAGGATCACCGGACGGCGCCCGTAGCGGTCGGATAGCGAACCCTGGATCGGCGCGCACACGAACTGGATCGCCGCGAACAAGGTGCCGAACACCGCGATCCAATAGGCCGCGTGTTCGGTGTCGCCCCCGGCGAATTGTTTGATCAGTCGCGGCAGCACCGGAATGATCAGACCGAACGACAACACGTCGATCAGCACGGTAATGAAAATGAAAACGAGCGCGGCGCGGCGCGCGCCGGGAACGGATGCGGTCACGAGGGGGGCGTCGAAGCGGAAGCGATGGCGCAGTCTAGCGCGCGCGACCCCAGGCGACCCGTGCCGGAGCGCCCACGGGGATGGTTTCCGACGTTACTAATTGCCCGCGTCGCGACGGATTTCACGATTGCGATCAGTCACTTGCGCAACCGGTGCGGAGCGCTGCGCAGGCGCTGCGCAGCCCATTGCGGGCATGGCGCCCGAACGCATACCCGAACGAATTGCCGCATCGCACAAATTGTGATTTATTCGAATCACGCTCGGTCACGACACGCTGGTACGGGACATGTCCCGCGCCCTTGGCAGGTCTGCCCGCGCGTGCAGCTAGCCAGCGATCCATTCGTGTTCTTACGGGCCTGCGCCGACCGGCGCGGGCATGTTCACCGAGAGCCTTCCGGAGCAGCGATGCAAGCCAACCCGCAAGCGATGCTGTACGACCCTCGCGACGAGCGGGACAGCTGCGGCTTCGGCCTGATCGCGCAGCTAGACGACCGCCCCAGCCGCGCATTGGTCGACCGCGCACTGGAAGCGCTGGCGCGCATGACCCATCGCGGCGGCATCGCCGCCGACGGCCTCAGCGGCGACGGCTGCGGCCTGTTGATCCGCCATCCCGACAGCTTCCTGCGCACGCTCGCGCGCGAAAGCGGCATCGCCCTGGGCGCGCATTACTGCGCCGGCCTGGTGTTCCTGCCGCACGACGAGGCGCAGGCCGCGCAGGCGCGCGCGATCCTTACCGAGACCCTGGAGCACGAGAATCTGCGCCTGGCCGGTTGGCGCATCGTGCCGGTGGATCTGAGCGCCTGCGGCGAACTGGCGCGCAAGACCATGCCGCGGATCGAGCAGGTGTTCGTGGAGGCGGCCTCGCCCTTCGATCCGGCCGGCTTCCAGCGTTCGCTGTTCCTGGCCCGGCGCCGCGCCGAGCAGCGCCTGCGCGCGATCCAGGACTTCTACGTCGTCAGCCTGTCCTCGGCCAGCATCGGCTACAAGGGCATGGTCCTGCCCGACCGTCTGACCCAGTTGTATCCGGATCTGCAGCGCGAAGACCTGGTCGCCAGCGCGGTGGTGTTCCACCAGCGCTTCTCCACCAACACCACGCCGCGCTGGCCGCTGGCGCAGCCGTTCCGCCTGCTCGCCCACAACGGCGAGATCAACACCATCGCCGGCAACCGCGCCTGGGCGCAGGCGCGCGCGCACGCCTGGCGCACGCCGACCCTGGACCTGCGCGAGTTCGACCAAGTGGTGAGCACCGACGGTTCGGATTCGCAGAGCCTGGACAACATGCTGGAGGTGCTGCAGGCCGGCGGCATGGACCTGCTGAAGGCGATGCGCATCCTGATTCCGCCGGCGACGCAGTCGCTGGAATACAAGGACGCCGACCTCGCCGCCTTCTACGAGTACTACGCGCTCAACACCGAACCCTGGGACGGCCCGGCCGGCATCGTCACCTGCGACGGCCGCTACGCCGCCTGCACCCTGGACCGCAACGGCCTGCGCCCGGCGCGCTGGCTGCGCTCGCGCGACCGCCATTTCCTGATCGCGTCCGAAGCCGGCGTGTGGGAACTGCCGGCCAGCGAGATCGAGGCCAAGGGCAAGCTCGGTCCGGGCGAGATGATCGCCGCCGATCTGTATCAGGGCGAGCTGCTGGACTCCGAGGCGATCGACCGCATCAACCGCGCGCGCGCGCCGTACAAGCGTTGGCTCAAGCAGGGCATGACCTACCTGCACAGCGAGCTGATCGATCCCAACCTGGCCGCCGAACCCTTCGATCCCGACACCCTGGCCGGTTTCCAGAAGCTGTTCCAGCTCAGCCGCGAGGAGCGCGAACAGGTGCTGCGCCCGCTCGCCGAGACCGAGCAGGAAGCCACCGGCTCGATGGGCGACGACGTGCCGATGGCGGTGCTGTCGCAGCAGGTGCGCCCGCTCTACGACCATTTCCGCCAGGCCTTCGCTCAGGTCACCAACCCGCCCATCGACCCGCTGCGCGAGGACTGCGTGATGTCGCTGGCGGTGCAGCTGGGCCGCGAGGGCAACGTCTTCGTCGACGGGCCCGGCAACGTCGGCCACATCCACCTCAACTCGCCGGTGCTGGCGCAACGCAAGCTGCGTCAGCTACTGGCGCTGGCGCCGTTCGACCGCTCGCATCGCTTCATCGACCTCAACTTCGATCCGGCCGAGGGCCTGAAGGCCGCGCTGCACCGGATCTGCGCCGAGGCCGAAGCGGCCGCGCGCGAAGGGGTGGTGCTGCTGATCCTGACCGACCGCCGCCCGCGTCGCGACGCGCTGATGCTGCATGCCCTGCTCGCCACCGGCGCGGTCCACCAGCACCTGGTGCGCACCGGCCTGCGCTGCGAATCCAACCTGATCGTCGAGACCGGCACCGCGCGCGATCCGCACCACTTCGCCTGCCTGCTCGGCTTCGGCGCGACCGCGGTGTATCCGTACCTGGCCTATCAGACCCTGCACGACCTGGGCGTGCGCGGCATCCTCAAGACCAAGCACGGCGAAGTCGCGCAGATCGGCCGCAGCTACCGGCGCGGGATCAAGAAGGGCCTGCTCAAGATCATCTCCAAGATGGGCATCGCGACCATCGGCAGTTATCGCGGCGCGCAGCTGTTCGAGATCATCGGCCTGGACCGCGAGGTGGTGGAGCTGTGCTTCGATGGCGCGCCCTCGCGCATCGGCGGCGCCGGTTTCGCCGAGCTGCAGGCCGACGCCGCGCACCTGGCCGCGCAGGGCTGGGACGCCAATCGCCTGCCCGAGATCGGCGGCCTGCTGCGCTACGTGCCCGGCGGCGAATACCACCTGTTCAACCCCGACGTGGTCACGCGCCTGCAACGCGCGGTCGGCAGCGGCGACTGGGCCGATTGGCAGTCCTATGCCGAGGCGGTGAACGAACGCCCGACCGCGGCGCTGCGCGACCTGCTGCAGCTACGCAGCGAAGGTGTGACGCCGATCGATGTCAGCGAAGTGGAACCGGTGTCGGCGATCGTCAAGCGCTTCGACTCGGCCGCGATGAGCCTGGGCGCGCTGTCGCCGGAGGCGCACGAGGCGCTGGCGATCGCGATGAATCGCCTGGGCGGGCGTTCGAACTCCGGCGAAGGCGGCGAAGACCCCGCGCGCTATCGCAGCGACAAGGTCTCCAAGATCAAGCAGATCGCCTCCGGCCGCTTCGGCGTGACCCCGGAGTACCTGGTCAACGCCGAAGTGCTGCAGATCAAGATCGCCCAGGGCGCCAAGCCCGGCGAAGGCGGCCAGCTGCCCGGCCACAAGGTCAACGAGCTGATCGCGCGCCTGCGTTTCGCCATGCCCGGCATCGGCCTGATCTCGCCGCCGCCGCATCACGACATCTACTCGATCGAGGACCTGGCCCAGCTGATCCACGACCTGCGCCAGGTCAATCCGCAGGCGCTGATCTCGGTCAAGCTGGTCTCGCACGCGGGCGTGGGCACTATCGCCACCGGCGTGGCCAAGGCCGGCGCCGATCTGATCACGGTGTCCGGCCACGACGGCGGCACCGGCGCCAGCCCGCTGTCGTCGATCCGCTACGCCGGCACGCCGTGGGAGCTGGGCCTGGCCGAAGCGCGCCAGGCCTTGATCGCCAACGACCTGCGCGAGCGGGTGATTCTGCAGACCGATGGCGGCCTGAAGAGCGGCCTGGACGTGGTCAAGGCCGCGCTGCTGGGCGCGGAAAGCTTCGGCTTCGGCACCGCGCCGATGATCGCGCTGGGCTGCAAGTACCTGCGCATCTGCCACCTCAACAACTGCGCCACCGGCGTGGCCACCCAGGACGACAAACTGCGCCGCGACCATTTCACCGGCCTGCCCGAGCGCGTGGAGAATTTCTTCCGCCTGCTGGCCGAGGAAGTGCGCCAGTGGCTGGCCACGCTGGGCGTGCGCACGCTGGGCGAGATCGTCGGCCGCACCGATCTGCTGCTGCAAAGCGACGGCGACAGCGCGCGCCAGCAGCGTCTGGACCTGGCCCCGCTATTGGCTGGCTCCGGCCTCAGCCACGGCGGCCATTGCGGCATGCCGGCGCCGCCGATCGCGCCCGAGGGCCTGTCCGCGCAACTGGAGCTGGAACTGGCCGACGCGATCGCGCACAAGCGCGGCGGCGCATTCGCCTACCCGATCCGCAACACCGACCGCAGCATCGGCGCGCGTTTGTCCGGGCGTATCGCGCGCCTGCACGGCGACCGCGGCATGGCCGACGCGCCGCTGGACCTGCGCTTCACCGGCACCGCCGGCCAGAGCTTCGGCGCGTTCCAGGCCGGCGGCCTGCGTTTCGAGCTCGAAGGCGAAGCCAACGACTACGTAGGCAAGGGCATGGCCGGCGGCCGCATCGTGCTGCGCCCGCCCAGCGGCGCGCGCTACGTCGCTCACGAGACGCCGATCCTGGGCAACACTTGTCTGTACGGCGCCACCGGCGGCGAGCTGTACGCGGCCGGCCGCGCCGGCGAACGCTTCGGCGTGCGCAACTCCGGCGCGACCGCGGTGGTGGAAGGCGCCGGCGATCACTGCTGCGAGTACATGACCGGCGGCGTGGTCGCGGTGCTGGGCCGCACCGGCCTGAACTTCGGCGCCGGCTTCACCGGCGGCATGGCCTATGTGCTGGACACCGAGCGCGATTTCGTCGACCGCTACAACCACGAACTGATCGACATCCTGCGCATCTCCGCCGACGGCTTCGAGCACCACCGCTCGCATCTGCGCGACCTGCTGGAGACCCACGCCGAACTCACCGGCAGCGTGTGGGCGCGCCGGATCCTGGACGAGATGCGCGACTACATGGGCAAGTTCTGGCTGGTGAAGCCGAAGGCGGCGAGTCTGGAATCGCTGGCGGAAACGCTAAGGAGCGCAGCATGAATTCGATCGTCTTCGCAGCAAGAGCAAATCCCCCCTGCCCCCCTTTTTCAAAGGGGGGGAAGGCAATTGCGTTTTCGTCGCCGCCTGAAGTCTGCGCCTCACGCCACAAACCGGTACGTCTCCCCCCTTTGAAAAAGGGTGAAGTGGCGTGCTTACGAACCGCAGGTTCGTACGCCACCGAACGCCAGCAGGCTATGCCTGCTGGCCGGGGGGGATTTGCTTTCACCGCGAATACCTCAGACCGCACGCGACAACGCAGCCCACGGGGTCAGGCAGGATGAGTAAGAAGCAGGTGTTCCAATTCCGCGAAGCGCCGCGCGAGATGCCGGCGCGGATTCCGCTGGCGCTGCGCCAGGGCGGCGACTGGGGCGAGTTGTACGGGCGCTTCGGCGAGGCCGAGGCCAAGAAGCAGGCGGGCCGCTGTCTGGACTGCGGCAACCCCTACTGCGGCTGGGCCTGCCCGCTGCACAACTACATTCCGAACTGGCTGGAGCTGGCGCGCGAGGGCCGCATCGACGAAGCCGCCGCGCTGTGCCACGAAACCAATCCGCTGCCCGAGATCTGCGGCCGCGTGTGCCCGCAGGACCGTTTGTGCGAGGGCAGCTGCACGCTCAACGACGGCTTCGGCGCGGTCACCATCGGCGCGGTCGAGAAGTACATCGTCGACAAGGCCCTGGACGGCGGCTGGCGTCCGGACCTGTCGACCGTGCAGCGCCTGGGCAAGCGCGTGGCCGTGGTCGGCGCCGGACCTGCCGGTCTGGCCTGCGCCGACCGCCTCGCGCGCGCGGGCATCGACGCGGTGGTGTTCGACCGCTACGAGGCCATCGGCGGGCTGCTGCATTTCGGCATTCCCAGCTTCAAGCTGGAGAAGTCGGTGATCGCCACCCGCCGCGAGGTGCTGGAAGGCATGGGCGTGGAGTTCCGCCTCGGCGTCGAGATCGGCCGCGATATCGCCTTCGACACTCTGTTGGCCGACTTCGACGCGGTGTTCCTGGGCCTGGGCAGCTACCGCTATACCGACGGCGGCCTGCCCGGTCAGGACCTGACCAACGTGCTGCCGGCGCTGCCGTTCCTGGTCCAGAACGGGCGCCTGGTGCAAGGCGAGGCGATGACCGCCGGCCGCGCGATCGCGGGCTGGGAAGATCACATCGAACTGCCCGACCTGCACGGTAAGCGCGTGGTCGTGCTCGGCGGCGGCGACACCGGCATGGACTGCGTGCGCAGCGCGGTGCGCCTGGGCGCGGCCGAGGTCAGCTGCGTATACCGCCGCGACGAGGCCAACATGCCGGGCTCGGCGCGCGAGGTCGCCAACGCGCGCGAGGAAGGCGTGCGCTTCCTGTTCAACCGTCAGCCCTTGGCCTTGTTGGGCGAGGACCGGGTCAGCGGCGTGCGCGTGGCCGAGACCGTGCTGGGCGCGCCCGACGCGCGCGGCCGCCAGCGCGCCGAAATCGTGGCGGGCAGCGAATCGGTGCTGGAGGCGGACGTGGTGGTGATCGCGTTCGGCTTCCAGCCCGATCCGCCGGCCTGGCTGGCCGCGCACGGCATCGAGCTGGAAAGCGACGGCCGCATCCGGGTGCCGAACACCGGCGGCTGTAAGTCGCGCCGCAGCGAGGTCGCGCAGACGCGGCCGTACCAGACCACGCATCCGCGGGTGTTCGCGGGTGGCGATGGCGTGCGCGGCGCGGACTTGGTGGTGACGGCCGCTTACGAGGGGCGCGAGGCGGCGGCGGGGATCGTGGCGTTGCTGCGGGAGGCGGCGGTGGTGGCGCCGCTGGAGATCTTGGCTACGGAAATGGGTTGAGAGTCTCAAGGTGAGTTTGCTGCCCCGCGCGCCCTCACCCCAACCCCTCTCCCGCTAGCGGGAGAGGGGCTTCAGAGCGGAAAAGACTGAAGCACGAAGCCTTGCTGTCCCTTCTCCCGCCTGCGGGAGAAGGTGCCCGGAGGGCGGATGAGGGCAGCCTTTACCGCCCTGGACCCACATCGATAAACCGCAGGAACTCCGCGCGCGTGCGCGCGTCCTCGCGGAAGGTGCCGAGCATCTTCGAGGTGATCATGCTCACGCCGCGCTTGTGCACGCCACGCGTGGTCATGCATTCGTGCGCGCCTTCGATCACCACGCCCACGCCCAGCGGCTGCAGCACGTCCTGGATCGACTGCGCGATCTGCGCGGTCATCTTCTCCTGGACCTGGAAGCGGCGCGCATAGGTCTCGACCACGCGCGCCAGCTTGCTGATGCCCACCACCTTGCCGTTGGGCAGATAGCCGACGTGGGCTTTGCCGATGATCGGCGCCATATGGTGCTCGCAATGGCTTTCGAACTCGATGTCGCGCAGCACGATCAGCTCGTCGTAGCCGGCGACTTCCTCGAAGGTGCGCGCGAGGTAGTCGCGCGGGTCGTCGTCGTAGCCGCTGAACCAGTCGCCGTAGGCCTCGACCACGCGCTTGGGCGTGTCGAGCAGGCCCTCGCGGGCGGGGTCTTCGCCGGCCCAGGCCAACAGCGTGCGCACGGCCGATTCGGCCTGTTCGCGGGACGGCTTGTTCTTGTCGTCGGCCATGACGCAGCCTCAGCAATGGGGGATGGGCATCCTACTCCACTGCGCTCGGGCATCGGAAACACACTGTGTTCCGTCCCCGCGCCGGCTCAGCCCGCTTCCAGCGCCGGCAGCGCCGCCGCGGGCGCGATGCCGACCGTGTTGCGACCGGTGTTGCGGGCGCTGAGCAGGGCGTGCTCGGCGCGGTCGAGCAGGCTCTGCACGGGCTCGCCGCGCTGGGCCATGGCCAGGCCGACGCTGGCGCTGACCGCGATCTCGTGGCCGTCGATGCGGAACGGGCGCTGGCCGAAGGCGTCGGCCAGGCGCCGGCCCAGCAGCTCGCAATCCACACGCTCGCATTCGGCCACCACCGCGAAGCTGTCGCCGCCCATGCGCGCGATGGTGTCGTCCGGGCGCAGCACCCCGCGAATGCGCGCGAGCGCCTGTTGCAGCAGGGCGTCGCCGATCGCGCGGCCGTAGCGGGCGTTGATCTCGCCGAAGCCGTCCAGGTCCAGCAGCAGCAGGCCGTGATGCTTGAGCCCCAGGCTGCCAGGCGCCGACCAGGTCTCCAGCAGCAGGCGCAGCGCCGAGGCGTTGAGGGTGCCGGTCAGCGGATCGCGGTCGCCGGACTGGCGCGCCAGCAGGGACAGGCGGTGGCGATTGGCCGCGTGCTGGCTCAGCGCCAGCGCCAGCACGCCCGATTCCAGCACCGCCGCCAGGGCCAGGCCGCGGTCGGCCCACTCGGCGCGGCCGACGCCGAAGGGATAGGCCGCGAGCACACCGACGAACAGCAGCAGCGGCGTCCAGCCCAGCAGGTAATAGCCCGCATACGGCGCACCGCGGCGCCAGGCCATGATCGCGGCGGCGAACATCAGCGGAATGCCGACCAGCAGCAGGGCGTTGCCGCCGATGTACCAGAAGTCGTGCACGCGCTCGCGCAGCGCCAGCAGCACGGCCAGCCACAGGATGTTGGCCCACTGCACCGTGCGCACCAGCACCGCCAGGCGCGGCAGCAGGCGCGGCAACTCCAGGAAGCGCAGGCTGAAACCGAGCTGGAAGATCGTGGCCAGCGTGGCCAGGGTCCAGGTCACGGTCAGGCGGCCGCTGGCCAGCCCGGCCAAGCCCCACATCTCGGCCGCATCGCCGGACACCAGCAGCAGGTAGATCGCCGCGCAGGCCAGGTAGGCGCCGTAGGCCATGTAGACCAGGTCGCGGAAGGCGTACCAGATCGCGATCATCGCCACCGCCATCAACATCATCGCGGTGAACGCGGCGACCATGAAGCGCGAATCGCCGCGCTCCTGGCGCGCCAGCTCGGGCACGGTCGCCAGACGCAGGCTCAGCGCCTCGGCGGTATTGCCGCCCACGCGCAGATAGGCGACGTCGCCGCGGGTCCAGCCGTTGGGCAGCGGCAGCACCCAGCCGCGCCGCAGCAGCACCGGGCCGCCGTTCTCGGCGTCGTTGACGATGCGCGGCGGCGCGCCCGGCGGGTAATAGGTGACCGGCCCGCGCACGCGCGCGCCGCGCAATACCAGCAGTTGGCTTTCGCTGGCGGCGATGTCGCGGTCGGTGGTCAGGCGGATCCAATAGCCGGCCTCGCGGCGCGGCATGGTCAGGTAGACCAGGTCGCCGGGCGCCTCGGCGACCGAGCGCTCGGTCACCGGCGCCGAGGCCGGTGGCCCGTCGAGTTCGCCCTCGGTCAGCAGCAGCTCGGCCTTCAACGATTGCGCCATGGCCGGCATGCAGGCGAACGCCAACGTCAGCGCGAGCATGGCGCTGCCCCAGATCCTGCGCATCCGTCGATTCCCCAGCGGCATGGACGGAGTCTAGCGTCTGCAGACGCGCTCGGCCGCATCGGCGGGTAACATTGCGCGATCGAGGCTCGCCGCGACCGCCGCGAGCATCGGCGGCCTTAGCGGCGACCGCGCCCGCTGGCCTGACGCTGCTCGCGGCGGTGCCGTTCGGCCGCGCGCTGGGTCAGCGCGATCATCAGCACGCCGGTTTCCATCACCACCGCCAGCAGCAGTCCGCGTTCGATCAGGTAGGAGTTGCCGAGGCCGAAGGTCTTGGCCGCGACCAGCCCGGCGAACAGCATCAGCGGCGTCCAGCCGATCAGGTAATAGCCCGCGTACGGAGAGCCGCGCCGCCAGGCCACGATCGCCGCATAGACGATGATCGGGATCGACAGCAGCAGCAGGACGTTGCCGACCACGTACCAGTGTTGGTAGACGAAGTCGAACATCAACACCAGCGCCGCCAGCGCGAGCGCGTTAGCCCACACGATCGCGTGCAGCGCGGTCGCCGCGCGCGGCAGCAAGCGGGGAAGTTCGAGGAAGCGCACGGTGAAGCAAAGTTGGAACATCGTGGTCAAGGTAGCGACGAACCAACCCGCACCGTCGCGCTGCACCGCCGAACCGAACCATTCGACCGGTATCTTGATCCAGGCCGTCATCAACAGCAGGTAGATCGACAGGCAGATCATGTAGCCGCAGTAGTACAGGTACACCGAATCGCGCGACGCCACCCAGAAGCCGGCGACCACCAGGGTCATCGTCAGCATCAAGGCGTACACGACGATCGCGAACCGACGATCGCTCTCCAGTTCGCGCATCAGCACGGCGCGATCGGCCAGAGCGATATCGAGCATGGTGTCGTTGCGTGCGGAAATCTGGGCGTAGGCGACGCTGTGGGCGCTCCAGCCCGCCTTCAGCGGCAGCGCCCAGCCGCGCCGCAGCAGTCGGGGGCCGTCGTCGCGCACATAGCCGATCAGCGACAGCCGCTCCGATCCAGGCGGATAGTAAGCGACCATGCCGTAGGCCTGCGGACTGCGCAGCACCACCACGCGCTGGCTGGCGGCGGGGATATCGCGGTCGATCGACAAACGCAGCCAGTGCCCATCCGGGCTGCGTGGCAGCTCGATACGCATCGGGACATCGGGGCCCGCGGCGGTCCAGCGCTGCACCGCCCGACTGGCATCGGGACGCGACCACCTGCTGCCGTCGGCCTGCAGACGTTCGACCGTCAGCGTCTGGGCGCCGGCCGCCGCCGCGAACAAACCGACCAGCACGGCCAGCATCGCGATCCATGCAGTCCTCATGTCCCTATGCATGCCGGTCTCTTGCCGTCTGTTCGTATCGGCAGTCTAACGATTCAGGGCGGCGCCGGCCTCGTTTTCAGCGTGTGCCGATGGCGTGCCGCCGCGCGCTGAGTCAGCGCCAACACCAGCACGCCCGATTCCAACACCACCGCCACCACCAGGCCGCGTTCGGCCCACTCGATGTCGCCCAAGCCGAAGGTCTTGATCGCGATCAGGGCGGCGAAGGCCATCAGCGGCGTCCAACCCAGCAGGTAATAGCCCGCGTACTCGGCGCCGCGGCGCCAGGCCACGACCGCCGAATACACCAACAGCACGATCGTCGCCAGCAGCAGGCCGTTGCCGCCCAGGTACCAGTACATATAGACCGTCTGAAATGCCGTCAGCAACACCAGTAGCCAGGCCAGATTGAGCCATACGATGGCGCGCAGGATCGCCGCGATGCGCGGCAACCAGCGCGACAGTTCGAGAAAACGCAGGCTGAAGGCGATCTGGAACACCGTCGCCAGGGTCGCGGCCGCCCAGGCCGCGCCGTCATGGCGCGCGGCGGAACTGCCCCAGCTGATTGGAATTTCGATCAGCTTGGACAGCAGCAACAGGTAGCACGAGATGCACACCGTATAGCCGCAGTAGTACAGATATACCGCCTCGCGCGTCGTCGCCCACAAGCCGGCGACGAGCAGGGTCATCAGCAGCAAGGCCGAGTACGCCAGGATCGCGAAGCGGCGGTCGCTCTCGTGCTTGCGCGCCATCTCGGCGCGGGTCGACAGGCTCAGGCTGAGGGCGCTGGAAATATGTCCCTGCATGCGCAGATAGATCGCGTCGCCGTGCTTCCAGCCCTCGCTCAGAGGCAGATCCCAGCCCAACTGCAATAGAGTCGACTGGTCGTGCTGCACGGGACTGATCACGGTTCTGCGGGCGGACCCCGGCGGGTAGTAGCTCAGAGACCCGTAGGTGCGTGCGCCCGCGATGGAGACCGTGCGTCGTTCGCCGGCGCCGATGTCGCGATCGACGGTCAGGCGCAACCAGTGGCCGATGGGCTGGCGCGGCAGCTCGAGGCGGATCGTGTCCTTCGGCGTCGCCGCAGTCCAGCGTGCGAGCGTCGGCGCGCTCAGCGGCCGCTCGCGCTGCAACTGGTCCACGCGCAGCACTTCCACCGTGAGCGACTGCGCGGCGGCGGGCGTCGCGAACACGGCGGCCAATGCGATCGACAGCGCGATCCAGGCCGATATCCAGCTTGCGCGCATACAGGGTCCCGACAGCGATGTCGGCGGGAAGTCTAGCCCTTGGGCATCGGGAATACAGTGAACCCGGCGCGCAAGCCGGACATCGCCACGCGCACTCCGTCGCGCAGCGGGACGATCGGGTAAAGAAAGCCGATGAGCCGGCGGCGACGTATTCGAGGGGGAGGGACTGACGCCATCCACCGGCTCATCGGTAAACAGACGGAACGACGGCGCGTCGGTCGCTCCATCGGTCCAACCATCGCGGCGAATGCGCGCCGGGCCGGCAGCGCATTACCGCGACATCGCGCGGCGTTCCGGTCGAGCGGAGCGCCGCGGCCAGCGAAAAACCGGCCCGCCACCAGGAGGCGGGCCGTGCGACGGCCGGGCCGACCGCCGCAAAACCGCTGCCTCAGCGCGAGGCCACGTCTTCGCGCAGAGGCGTGCGCGAAGACCAACCGCCGGCCAGCGCCTTGTACAGCGCGACCGCGCCGGTGACGCTGCGGGTACGGCCGTCGGCGAAGGCGTCCTGCGCCTGCAGTTGGGTGCGTTCGGCGTCCAGTACTTCGAACAGGTCGGCCGCACCGGCCTCGTAACGCACGCGTGCGAGCTGCGCGGCCTTGGCGCTGTCGATCGCGGCGCGTTCCAGGTGGCCGTCCTCGACGCGCGCGCGGCCGTAGCGGACCAGCGCGTTCTCGGTGTCCTCCAGCGCCAGCAGCACGGCCTGCTGATAGCGCGCGAGTTCGCCGGCGGCGTCGGCATCGCTGGCGGCGATGCGCGCGCGCACGCGGCCGATGTCCAGGAACGACCAGTCGATGCCCAGCGCGACCAGACGGGTTTCGCTGGCACGTTCGAACAGCGCGCTGCTGTCGATCGCCTGACTGCCGATCAGCCCGCCCAGGGTGAAGCGCGGGAACAGGTCGGCGGTGGCCACGCCGATGCGCGCGGTGGATGCGTGCAGGCGGTGTTCGGCGGCGGCGACGTCGGGACGGCGGCGCAGCAGATCGCCGGGCGTGCCCGCGTCCAGCAGCGCCGGCAAGGCCGGCAGCGGCTGCTGCGGTTCCAACTGGGCGATCAAGGCGTCGGGGGTTCGGCCGGTCAGCACCGCCAGGCGGTGCATGGCGACGGCGACCTGGGCTTCCAGCGCCGGCACGCGCGACAGCGTGGCCTCGAGCTGGGCGCGCGCGCGCGAGGTATCGAACTCGGTGCCGCGGCCGGCGCTGAAGCGCGCGTCGACCAGGCGCAGAGTCTCGCGCTGGTTGTCGGCGTTCTCGCGCGCCACCCGCAGGCGTTCCTGCAGGCCGCGCAGTTCGACGTAGCCGCTGGCGACCTCGCCCACGATGGTGACCTGCAGGGCCTGCAGATCCGCCGCGGTGGCCCAGGTATCGGCGCGCTGGGCCTCGACGTTGCGGCGCACGCGGCCCCACAGATCGAGCTCCCAGCTGGCGTTGACCCCGGCGCTGTAGCTTTCGTTGTCGCGGCCGGCCGCGGGCACGCCCGGCAGCTGGTCGCTGCTGGAACGCGCGTCCTGGGCGTTGGCGCTGGCGGTCAGGGTCGGGAAGCGATCGAACTTGGCGCCACGCAGCAGCGCGTTGGCGCGGTCGTAGCGCGACAGGGCGATGCGCAGGTCGTGGTTGGCCGACAGCGCCTCTTCGACCAGTTGGGTCAGCATCGGGTCGTTGAAGCCGCGCCAGAACTCGACGTCGGTTTCCGGGCTGGCGGTGGTGGACGCCGCGGTGGCGGCGACCACGGCGGTTTCGCCGGCGTGGGCGAAGTGGTCCGGCGTGGCCAGGGTCGGGCGCACGTAGTCGGGGCCGACCGCGCACGCGCTCAGCAGCGCCGCGGCGACGCCGAGCGCCAGGGTACGGATCACCATGGCAGGGATTCCTCGAGGTGGTAGTAGCCGCCGTTGGGGCCGGCTTCGTCGATCAGCGCCAGACGCACGCTGGTGCGCGCACCGTCGGGAATGCTCATGTCGCCGTTGGCGTTCATGTCGGTCTTCACCGAGCCGGGGTGCAGGGTGTTGACCTTGTGCGGGGTGTCGCGCAGCTCGTAGGCCAGGTGCGCGGTCCAGGCGTTCACCGCGGTCTTGGAGACGTTGTAGGCCGGCACCTTGTAGTGATAGATCGGCGAGGCCGGGTCCTGGTGCAGCGCGATCGAGCCCAGGATGCTGGACACGTTGACGATGCGCGCGGCCGGCGCCTTGTGCAGCAGCGGCAGGAAGGCCTGGGTGGTCGCGATCAGGCCGAACAGATTGGTGTTGAAGGTTTCCAGCCAGATGTCCAGGCTCTGCTGCGAGGGCTTGAGCTGGCCGTCGTCGCGGAACACGCCGGCGTTGTTGACCAGGATGTCGAGACGGCCGTGCTTGGCGGCGACCTCTTCGGCGGCGGCGGCGATGCTGCTGTCGCTGGTGACGTCCAGCGCGATCGCTTCGACCGGCAGGCCCTCGGCCTGCAGCTGCAGCGCGGCCTCGACCGCCTTGCCGCGATCGCGGCCGGCCAGCAGCACGTGCACGCCTTCGCCGGCGAGCTGGCGCACGGTCTCCAGGCCGATGCCGCGGGTGGCGCCGGTGACCAGCGCGATCTTGGAAGCGTGTGGGTTAGCCATGGGAGAGTTCCTTGATTCGTGGGGGACGGACCGGATCCGGTCCGAGGGCCCGGCGGTGGAGGAGCCCACCGCCAGGCCTTGCATCGTGGGCGTGCGCCGATCAGGCATGCGCGGAGGCGGCGTGATCGGCCGAGTGGTTGACCAGCGGCTTGCTGCCGGCCAGCTTGCGCAGGGCGACGTAGAACACCGGGGTCAGGAACAGACCGAACAGGGTCACGCCCAGCATGCCGGCGAACACGGTGATGCCGGTGACCGAGCGGATTTCCGCACCGGCGCCATGCGACAGCACCAGCGGCACGGTGCCGGCGATGAAGGCGATCGAGGTCATCACGATCGGACGCAGACGCAGGCGGCAGGCTTCCAGCGCGGCTTCGATGATGCCCTTGCCCTGCAGTTCCAGTTCGCGGGCGAACTCGACGATCAGGATGGCGTTCTTACACGCCAGGCCCATCAGCACGACCAGACCGACCTGCACGAACACGTTGTTGTCGCCGCCGGTCAGCCACACGCCGAGCAGCGCGGACAGCATGCACATCGGCACGATCAGGATCACCGCCAGCGGCAGGGTCCAGCTTTCGTACAGCGCCGCCAGCACCAGGAACGCGAGCAGGATGGCCAGCGGGAACACGATCAGCGCGGCATTGCCCTGGCTGGCCTGCTGGTAGCTCAGGTCGGTCCATTCGATTTCCATGCCGTGCGGCAGCACCTTGGCGGCCACGTCCTTGACCACGTCCATGGCCTGGGCCGAGGACATCACGCGCGGATCGACGTCGCCGGCGATGTCGGCGGCCGGGTAGCCGTTGTAGCGCAGCACCGGGTCGGGGCCGTAGGTCTGCTTGACGCTGACCATGGAACCGATCGGCACCATCTCGCCGCGGTCGTTGCGGGTACGCAGGTTGGCGATGTCCTCGACGCTGTCGCGGAACGAACCGTCGGCCTGTGCGATGACCTGCCAGGTGCGGCCGAACTGGTTGAAGTCGTTGACGTAGGCCGAGCCCAGGTAGGTCTGCAGGGTGTCGAACAACTCGGTCAGCGGCACGCCCTGCGCCTTGGCCTTGACGCGGTCGACTTCGGCGTCGAGCTGCGGCACGTTGGCCTGGTAGGTGCTGTTGGCGTAGCCCATGCCCGGGGTTTGCATGACTGTGCCCTGGAACGCGCTGACCGCGTTCTGGAGCGCGCCGTAACCCAGGTTGCTGCGGTCCTCGATGAACATCTGGTAGCCCGCGCCGTTGCCCAGGCCGAGGATCGGCGGCGGCATCAGGGCGAAGGTGAAGCCTTCCTGGAAGCCGCCGATCTTCTGGTTGAGCTCGGCGGTGATCTCCACCGCGCTACGGCTGCGCTCGCTGAAGGGCTTGAGCGGCAGGAACGCCACGCCGGTGTTGGGCGTGTTGGTGAACTGCACCGCGTTCAAGCCCGGGAAGGCCATGGTGTTCTGCACGCCGTCGATCTTGCCGGCGATGTCGGTGACCTTCTTCAGCAAGGCGTCGGTGCGCGCGATCGAGGAACCTTCCGGCAACTTCACCGCCGCGATCAGGTACAGCTTGTCCTGCAGCGGGATGAAACCGGCCGGCACCAGCTTGAACATGAAGCCGGTCGCGACCAACAGCACCGCGTACACCACGAACACCGCGCCGCGCTTGCCCAGCGCACGCGAGACGGCGCCCTGGTACTTCTGCGAGCTGGAGGCGAAGAAGCGGTTGAACGGACGGAAGATCCAGCCGAACAGACGATCGATCAGACGCGAGGGCGCATCCTTGGCGGCGCCGTGCGGCTTGAGCAGACGCGCGGCCAGGGCGGGCGACAGGGTCAGCGAGTTGATCGCCGAGATCACCGTCGAGATGGCGATGGTCACCGCGAACTGCTTGTAGAACTGACCGGTCACGCCCGACAGGAACGCCATCGGCACGAACACCGCGCACAACACCAGCGCGATCGCGACGATCGGGCCGGACACTTCCTTCATCGCCTGATGCGCCGCGGCCAGCGGGGTCAGACCTTCCTCGATGTTGCGCTCGACGTTCTCCACCACCACGATCGCGTCGTCGACGACGATGCCGATCGCCAGCACCAGGCCGAACAGGGTCAGGGTGTTGATCGAGAAGCCGAGCAGGTACAGGGCGGCGAAGGTGCCGACCACCGAGACCGGCACCGCCAGCAGCGGGATGATCGAGGCGCGCCAGGTCTGCAGGAACAGGATCACCACCAGCACCACCAGCGCGATCGCCTCCAGCAGCGTGGTCACCACGGCCTTGATCGAATCGCGCACGAAGATGGTGGTGTCGTAGACGGCTTCGTACTTGATGCCTTCCGGGAAGCTCTTGGACAGGCGATCCATGTTGGCGATCACCTGCTCCTGGATCTCCAGGGCGTTGGCGCCCGGCGACTGGAAGATACCGATGCCGACCGCGTTCTTGCCGTCCAGCTGCGAACGCAGGCTGTAATCGCCGGCGCCCAGTTCCAGACGGGCGACGTCGGACAGGCGCACGATCTCGCCGTCGTTGCCGCTCTTGACCACGATGTTGCCGAACTCTTCCTCGCTCTGCAGACGGCCCTTGGCGTTGATCAGGGTCAGGAAGTCGCTGTTGGGCATGGGCTCGGCGCCGAGCTGGCCGGCCGAGACCTGCACGTTCTGCTCGCGCATGGCGCGCAGCACGTCGCTGGCGGTCAGACCGCGCGAGGCGATCTTGTCCGGGTCCAGCCACACGCGCATGGCGTAGTCGCCGCCACCGAAGATCTGCGCGTCGCCCACGCCGGACAGGCGCGCCAGGGAATCCTTGACGTGCAGACGGGCGTAGTTGCGCAGGTACAGGGTGTCGTACTTGCCGTTGGGCGAGGTCAGGTGCACCACCATCAGGAACACCGGCGCCTGCTTCTGGGTCGTCACGCCTTGCCGGCGCACGTCCTCGGGCAGTCGCGCCAGCGCCTGGCTGACGCGGTTCTGCACGCGCACCGCCGCATCGTCCGGATCGGTGCCCGGGCGGAAGGTGACGGTGATGGCCAGCACGCCGTCGGAACCGGCGACCGACTTGATGTACATCATGTCCTCGACGCCGTTGATCGCTTCCTCCAACGGCGTGGCGACGGTTTCGGCGATGACCTTCGGGTTGGCGCCCGGGTACACCGTGCGCACCATCACCGAGGGCGGTACCACTTCGGGATATTCGCTGATCGGCAGGATCGGTATCGCGATCAGGCCGGCGGCGAAGATCACGATCGACAGCACGGCAGCGAAGATCGGCCGATCGATGAAAAATTTGGAAAAGTCCATAACGGATTCCTTGGTGCGGCATGTAGCCGCATGAGTCCCCGGCCGACGCCGCGGCGTCGGCCTTGATTGCGGAAACCTGGCCGGAAGGCGGCCGACGCCCGCGCGTGCGGGACGTCGGCGGCCTGCCTGTGCTTGGTGTTCGGCTAGCGGTCCGCAGTCATACGGTCGTGCGTCACTTCGCGCCGGCGGTGCTGGCGACCGGCTGACCCGGCACCGGCGCGGATGCGCCCATGACGATGGTCTTCGGGGCCACCGGCGCGCCGGGGAAGAAGATCTTCTGCACGCCGTGCACGATCACCTTGTCGGTCGGCGCCAGGCCCGACTGGACCACGCGCAGACCGTCGATCATGCGACCGAGCACCACGTCCTTGCGGACCGCTTCGCTCTTGGCGCCGAGCACGTAGACGTACTTGCGGTCCTGGTCGGTGAGCACGGCCTTGTCGTCGATCAGCATGGCCTTGAAATCGCCGCTGCCTTCCAGCTGCACGCGCGCGAACATGCCGGGCGTGAACATCCGGTCCGGATTGGCCACCACCGCGCGGGCGCGGATGGTGCCGGTGGTCGGATCGACCTGATTGTCGGTGAAGTCGACCGCGCCTTCGTGCGGATAGCCGGCTTCGCTGGCCAGGCCGACGCGGACCGGGTTCTTGTTCTCGGCGCGCTCGCCCTTGCGGGCCAGGTCGTTGTAACGCGAGTAGGTCTGCTCGTCGCTTTCGAAGTAGATGTACATCGGATCCTGCGAGACCAGGGTGGTCAGCAGGGTCTGATCGGCCTGGGCCAGGTTGCCGACGGTGGTCAGCGCACGGCCCGCGCGGCCGCTGATCGGCGCGCGCACTTCGGTGAAGGTCAGGTCCAGCTGGGCCGAGGCCACCGCGGCCTCGGCGGCGCGCACGCCGGCGTTGCCCTGGGTGGTCGCGGCGCGGCGGGTCTCGAACTCTTCGCGCGAGATCGCCTTGGCCTCGACCAGGGTCTGGGCGCGCTGGTCCTGGGTCTGGGCCAGGCGCGCTTCGGCGCGCGCGCGTTCCAGTTGGGCCTGGGCGCGGTTGAGCTCGGCGCGGTAGCGGCGCTGGTCGATCACGAACAGCAGATCGCCCTTCTTGACCTCCTGGCCTTCCTTATAGGCGACGCGCTCGACGTAACCGCTGACGCGCGGGCGCAGTTCGACCGATTCCACCGCCGCGACGCGGCCGGTGAATTCGTCCCACTGGCGGACCTGCTTGCTCAGCACCTGGGCCACGCTGACTTCCGCCGGCGGCGGCATGCCGCCACCACCGGATTCGGCGGCCTGGCTGCCGCAGCCGGCCATGGCCAGCGCAATGACGACGCTCGCGGCCAGCGCGAGTACGGGGAGCCCGGGGCCGGCGCGGCCGGAGCGGGCGAGGACTTTGCGAGGGCTCATTGTGGGGAGGGTTCCTGGTTGGTTTTCGAAGTGGTGATCGCTTTCAGCAGCGCGCGTGCGTCTTGCAGACAGCGTTGCGTTTTGGAGTCGACGGGGCTATCCGGATCTTGCGTAGCGGTCGCTGGCGTCGTCGATTCGGCGGCGGCTGGCTGCAAGCGCGCGGTCTGGGCCGCCGGCGGTGCGGGTTCGCGGTCGATGTCGTCGGACAGATCGACCGCATAAGAAGGCAGCGTGCCGGGGCCGAGCGCGCGCGCGTAGGTGACGATCGCGCGCGCCGGTTCGCTGCGTTGTTCGGCCTGTTCGATCAGCGCCAGCGCGCGCTGGCCGATCGACAGGGCGCTGGGCCATTCCGGGCAGGCATGGCAGCCGTTGAGCTCGGTGCGCACGGGCATGTCGACCGCGAGCAGCTGCACGCGCACCGACATCTGCCGGGCTTCGTCGTGCAGCACGCGCGCCAGCATGCGCAGCGCGGCCGCGCCGATCGAGCGATGGCCGTAGCCGGCCCAGGGGTGTTCGCTGCCGGGGCCGCCGATCAGCACGTAGCTGCCGCCGCGGTCGCCCTCGGCCAGCAGCGGCAGCAGGTGGCGGGCGGCGGCCAGGTGCGGCAGCAGGTCTTCGTCGAGCTTGCGGCGCAGGAACGCGGCCGGGTGATCGAGCAGGCGGCCGCGCTCGTTGCTGCCGCAGACCGCGGCGACCACGCCGGCCAGCGGGCGCCCGAGCTTGCGCAGGGCGCGCGCGAGCTTGGCGCCGTCGGCGTCGCTGGCGACCGAGCCGCTGAGCACGGTCAGGTCGGCCTCGGGGTAGGCCGCTCGCAATAGCTTGAGCTCGCGGCCGCCGCGGGCCACCGCGATCACCGGCCAGCCGGCCTTGATCGCGGCCTGGACCACGCCGCGGCCGACGCCGCCGGTGGCGCCCAGGATCACCAGGGGGGATTTCATTGTCCCGCTCCCGGGATTTTTTCTCCCATCAGCGGGATGGTTTCGCGGCGGGTGTGGTGGGACAGCAGGGCGCCGATCGCCGGCAGCACCAGCATCGCGGTCGGCAGGGCGACCGTGAAAGCCAGCACCCAGGCCAGCATCCAGGCCTCTTCCGTGCCTTCGGACAGGCCTTGGCGGAACACGATGGCGGCCAGCACGATCAAGGCTGACATCGCTATCATCATCAGCGGCAGGAAGGCGAGGCGGGCTTGGCGGGCGGTCAACATGGGGGCGGCAGGGGGTTCCGGGTGTGCGACAAAGACTAGGCGCACGAACGGCACTTGATTAGCCGTTGATTCAGGGAATAATTGTCCCGACATCGGGCTAATGCCCGGCTCGGCCCCCTAGCCAGTCCCGAGACGGCCCCTCCCGTCATCCCACATCCGGAGTCCCCCATGGCCCGCGATCTCAACGACACCCTGATCTTCGTCAAGGTGGTCGAGCACGGCAGCTTCATCTCCGCAGCGCGTGCGCTGCGGCTCCCCAAGACCACGGTCAGCCGCAAGGTGCAGGACCTGGAGGCGCGCCTGGGCGCGCAGCTGCTGCATCGCACGACCCGCAAGCTCGGCCTGACCGAGGCCGGCAACATCTATTACGAGCACTGCCAGCGCATCGCGCGCGAGCTGGACGAGGCCGAAAGCGCGGTCGGCCAGCTCCAGGGCGGCCCGCGCGGCTGGTTGCGCTTCACCGCGCCCTACTCGGTCGGCATCACCTGGATCGCGCCGCTGCTGGGCGAGTTCCACGCGCGCCACCCCGAGGTGCGCCTGGAGATGCTGCTGACCAACGAACCGCTGGACATCATCGACAAGGAAATCGACGTCGCCCTGCGCGTGGGCGAGCTGCCCGACTCCAACCTGATCGCGCGCCGCCTGGCGGTGTTCCGCACCCAGGTCTACGCCAGCCCGAACTATCTGGCCCGCCACGGCGAACCGCTGCACCCGGACGATCTGCAGCATCACCGTACCCTGGCGATGCAGAAGTCGCGGCGCAACGGCGCCTACGTGTGGACGCTCAGCGACGGCGACCGCAGCATCGACTACCGCGTCGATCCGGTGCTGGTGGCCAACGATCCGGGCGCGCTCAAGGGCGCGCTGCTGTGCGGCGAGGGCCTGATGCTGGCCAGCGACGTCACCGTCAAGGCCTATGCCGAACAAGGCTACGTGCAGCGCGTGCTGGCCGGCTGGACCGGGCCGGAGATGGACTTCAACGCGGTGTTCCCGCGCGGCCAGGTGCAGTCGCCCAAGGTGCGCGCCTTCGTCGACTTCCTGGTCGAGCGGCTGAACTTCGACGCCGACTACATGCAGGTGCTGTGCCCGGACCGCCAGCGCTTCCGCAAGGCCTCCGAGGACGCCTCGGCGGCGATCGCGGCCGAGCTGGCCAAGGTCGCCAAGCAGCGCCCCAGCAAGGCCTCGCCGGAAGTCGAGGTCGATGCGATCGTGGCCGGCGCGGTGCACGACAGCGAGGATGCGGAGCTGGCCTGAGCCGGCTTCGAATACGACTGCGGCCGTAGGGTGCGGTGAGCGTAGCGAACCGCACCATCGCCATACCCGGCCGGCCGCGCCAGTGCGGTTGTCGCCGCGCCCTACCAGTCCGATGTGCTCCTTCTTTCTTTAGCCCCTCTCCCGCTGGCGGGTTGAGGGTCGGTGCAGGCGCTGGGCTCCAACCTCATGCACTGCCCTCATCCGCCCTTCGGGCACCTTCTCCCGCAAGCGGGAGAAGGGACGGCTAGTGGCGGGAGCGGGGCTAGCGCAAGCGCGCCGCCAACCCCGACACCCGCATCGCATGGCGCGATAGCGCCGCGCGCAGCACCGCCTCGCTCGCGCACAGATGCAGCTCGCGGCGCGCGCGGGTCATGCCGGTGTAGAGCAATTCGCGCGACAGGCTGCGCGCATCCGCGCGCGGCAGTTGCAGCCACACCCGGTCGAACTCCGAGCCCTGGGCCTTGTGCACGGTCATCGCGAACGCGCCCGTGTGGGCGGGCAAGGCGGCCGGGTAATAGCCGCGCACGCCTTCGCTGCCGCCGGCGAACCAGACCACGCTGCCCTCGCCGTCGGCGGGACGCAGGCAGACGCCGATGTCGCCGTTGAACAGACCGTGGCGGTAGCTGTTCTCGGTGATCAGCAGCAGGCGGCCATGGAAGTAGGCCGCGCGATGGCTGCCGGCCAGCGCCTCTTCGATGCGCGCGTTCAAGGGCGCGGCGCCCTGCGCACCGTCGCGCAGCGCGGTCAGCAGGCGCACGCGGCCGGCCAGGGCCAAGGCCTGGGCGGGGTCGTCGACCGCGGCCAGCGCACGCCATTCGCCGAGCAGGCGCTCGCGGCCGGCACCGACCAGCGGATCGATCGCGTCCTCGTGGAAACTCACGCCGCGCAGCGCGCCGTCGCGCAGCAGGGCCAGCGCGGTGTCGGCATCGCCGGCGCGGGTGGCTTCGGCCAGCGGCGCCAGGTCCAGGCTGTCGGCCTGGCGGTAGCCGCGTTGCAGGTGCACTCGGTGGCCGGCCAGCGGCGCGGCGGCGGTTTCCGCGATCGGCCCCTCGCCGAGCAGTGGTTGCAGCAGGCGTTCGATCGACGCCGGCAGCGCCTCGTCTTCGCCGGCCGCGTCGACGATCGCGGCCAGCACGTCGCCGGCTTCCACCGACGGCAGCTGGTCGCGGTCGCCGAGCAGGATCAGGCGCGCGCCGTCGGGCACGGCCTCGACCAGTTTGCACATCAGCGGCAGATCGACCATCGAGGCTTCGTCGATCACCACCGCGTCGTAGGCCAGCGGATCGCGCGCGTCGTGGCGGAAGCGCGGGCTGTCGGGCAGGCTGCCGAGCAGACGATGCAGGGTGCGCGCCTCCACCGGCAGCGCGTCGCACCAGGCCGGGTCGACGCCGGGCAGCATACGCAGGGTGGCGGCGGCGGCGCGCAGGCTTTCGGCCATGCGCTCGGCAGCGCGGCCGGTCGGCGCCGCCAGCGCGATCCGCGGCGGCGGCGCGCCCGCGCGCTGCGCCTGCGCGATCAACAACAACAGCAGACGCGCGACCGTGGTGGTCTTGCCGGTGCCGGGCCCGCCGGTGACCAGCAGCAGCGAACGCGCCAAGGCCAGCGCGGCCGCGCGCGCTTGGTGGTCGCCGTCGCGTGCGTGCGGAAACAAGCTCGCGAACAGGGGCGCGAGCGCGGCGGTGTCGGCCGGCGGCGACGCTTGCGCGGCCAGCGCGCGCAGGCGCGCGGCCAGGCGGCGTTCGTATTCGCGGTAACGACGCAAATAGAGCAGACCGCGCTCCAGCACCAGCGGCGCGCCCGGATCGGCGATGCCGTCGTCGCCGGGCTGGGCGATCCAGGGCGAGGCGCGCAACGCCGCCAGCCATTGCGCGGGTTCGACCAGCACCGCCGCGCCGATGTCCTCGTCGGGTCGGGCGACATCGAACGCCGCATGGCCATCGGCGATCGCGCGCGCGGCCAGCGCGGCGCCGGCCTGCACCAGCTCGGGCGTGGCCGGATCCAACCGGCGCAGCGATTGCGCCAGCGCGTGATCGACGCTGCGCACCAAGCCGCGCCGCAGCAGGGCGTCGAGCAGGCTCATGGCGCGCCACCCGCGCCGCCGAACAGCGCGTCCAAGGCCTCGACCAGCGCGCGCGGCGGCACTTCGGCGTGGATGCCCGCGCCTTCTTCATCGGATCGCATCGGATCCAGACCGCGGCAGAACAGATAACGAGTGCCGCCGAAATCGCGCGCGTAGTCGTAGTCGGCGCCGAGCCGGAAGCGCAGCCAGCGGTGCAGGGCCAAGGTGTAGATCAACGATTGCAGGGTGTACTCGCTGTCGTCCATCGCGCGCTCGATCGCGGCCGCGTCGTAGGACGGCAGGCGGTTGGTCTTGTAGTCGAGCAGGTAATAGCGGCCTTCGTGCGCATAGACCAAGTCGATCTTGCCGGTCATCAGACCATCGAGCCGGCGCCGATGGCCGAAGGCCTGGCGCGCGCGCAGCCAGCCGTGCGCGTGCAGCAGTTCCAGCAGGGCCGTGGTGGAGGCGTCGTTGAGCGCGAAATGGAATTCCATCTCGGCGCGCAAGGCGGCCGGCGGCAGGTCGGCCAGGCGCGCGCCTTCGGGCAGGGTCGCGGTCAGGGTCGCGCCGACCAGGCGCGCCAGCGTGTCCAGGCCGCCGTCGTCGACGTCGGCCTCGGTATAGCCCTGTTCGTGCAGGGCCGTGCGCAGCAGCGCCTCCTGTCCGTCGGGTATCGCGCCCAGGCGGCGCCAATCGCCCCAGGCGGCGAAGTCGCAGCGCTCCAGCGCGGTGTGCACGGCGTTGCCGAAGCGGCTGCCGGAGAAGCGCAGCTCCATCGCGTCGATCGGCAGCTCGCTGGGCGCGGGCAACGCCAGCGGCTCGGGTTCGTCCTGCGCGCCGTGTTCGTCCTGGACCCTGCTGCCGGCGTCCTCGCGGGTGAGCTGGGTGAAGCTGTGCACCCACCAATCGCGCGGCAGCCCGCGGCGCAGGCTGCGCGCGGACGGCACCGCCGCGGGCGCGATCGGAGGCAGCGGTGCGGGGCGCGGCTCCAGCGCGCGATCGTCGATTTCGATATCGCCGGCGTCGCCGCTGTCCAGCGCCTCGGGCGCATCCAGCATCGGCGCCAGCGGCGTCGATGCGCTCAGGTACAGCGGCCCGGTCGCCAGCCACAGCGCGTGGCGGGCGCGGGTCAGGCCGACATAGAGCAGGCGCGCGTCCTCGGCGGCGGACTCGCGCGCGGCGCGCACGCGCGCCTCGCCCCAGACCGGCGTGCCGGCGTCGTCGTGCTCGCCTTCCAGTTGCAGCACGCGGCCGTCGTCGTCGGGGTATTCGCAGTGACGCCCGCCGCGCGGCTCGCGACCGATCGCGGCGAACGGCAGGAACACCAGGCCGAACTCCAGGCCCTTGCTCTTGTGCAGGGTCAGGATCTGCACGCGGCGCGCGTCCGATTCCAGACGCAGCTGCTGTTGTTCGTCGTTGTCGTCGGCCTCGGCGATACGCAGGCGCAGCCAATCGACCAGGCCGTGCAGGCCCAGCGCCTGGGCGTCGGCCTCCTGCAGCACTTCGCCCAATTGCAGCAGATTGGTCAGGCGGCGTTCGCCGTCGCCCAAGGCGAGCAGGCGCGGCGCCTGCTGCGCGCACAGGTCGGCGACCAGGGCCAGTGGGCCGTGACGCTGCCAGCGTTCGCGCCATTCCAGCGCGCGCAGCTGCCAGTCGCGTTGCCAGGCGTCTTCGACGTCCATGCGCGCGATCGCACGCGCGTCCAGGCCCAGGAACACGCTGGCCAGGGCGCCGCGCAGGCGGCCGTGATCGCCGGGTTGGAGCAGGGCCTCGAACAGCGCCAGCAACTCCAGGGCCTGCTCGGTCGCGAACACGCTCTGGCGTCCGGCCGCGACCGCGGGGATGCCGGCGGCGACCAGGGCGCGCTGCATGCGCGCGGCCTCGTCGTGGCTGCGCACCAGCACGGCGATGTCGGCCGGTTGCAGCGCGCGCCCGTCCAGCGTGGCCTGCCCGGCGCGCGCGTCGGCGAGCCAGGCGTGGATCGCGGCCACGCAGGCGCGCGTGGCCAGCTCGCGCGAGTCCGGTGCGCTCCATTGCGCGCGGCCCTTGGCGGAGCCGACGCCGTCGTCGGGCGCGGGCAGGCGGCGCAGGGTCAGCGCGGGCGCGCGCCGGCCGTGACGCGACAGGGCCGCGTCGGCGACGCTGCCGCCGGGCTCGACTTCGAGGAAGCGGATGCGCGCGTCGACGAAGGCGTCCGCGCCCGCGCGTTGGTACAGGGCCTGCACCGCGCGCAGCAGCGACGGCCGCGAACGGAAATTGCGCAGCAGCGGCGGCGCCAGCTCGGCCTGGGCCGCGGCCGCCAGATAGGTGTGCACGTCGCCGCCGCGGAAGCCGTAGATCGCCTGCTTGGGATCGCCGATCACGAACAGGCTGCCGCCTTCGCGCCCGTCGGGCCCGAACACACGTTCGAAGATCGCCCACTGGCGCGCGTCGGTGTCCTGGAATTCGTCGACCAGGGCGACGGCGTACTGCGCGCGCAGCCGCGCGACCAGGGCGCCGGCATGCGGGCCGCTCAAGGCCTGGGCGACGCCGTCGATGAGATCGTCGTAGGTCTGCACGCGGCGCACGCGCTTGAGCTCGGCCAGGCGCGCGGCGGCGTCCTCGCGCACGCGGTGGACCAGGGCCAGGCCCTGCGCGTCCAGCCATTGCGCGCGCGCGGCCGCGGCCTCGAGATAGTCGGCGATGGCGACGAACAGCGGCGAGCTCGGGGTCTGCGCCTGCTTGCCCTTGTTGGTGCGCTCGGCGAGCGCGGCCGGGGTCATGCGGTCGATGCGCGGCTCGATGCGCGCGGCTGCGTCTTCGTTCGCGCACCAGCGCGTCAGCGCCTCGCGCAGCGCGCCCGGCAATTCGGCGCGCCAGGTCTGGCCGTTGAGCACCTTGGCGGCCATCGCGGCTTCGATATCGTTGAAGGCCTGTGCGCCGTGCTGGCGATAGCGCTCGCGCAGGGCGGCCGCGCGCGCCTGCAGCAGCGGCAAGGGATCGGGCGTGGGCGCGGGCAGCGCGGGCTTGAGGCGCGCGGCGCGCAGCAGCGGCCCCAAGTCCGCGGCCAGGGCGGCGGGACCGGCGGGCCAGCGCGCCTGCAGCTGTTCGGCCGCGACCGCGTCGGTGCCCAGCGAGCGCCACAGATCCACCGCGACCTCGTCGCGCAGGTCGCGATCGCTGCCGATCATCTCCGGGGCCAGGAAGGCCTGGCCGGTCTCCAGCGCGTGTTCGCTGAGCACACGCGCGCAGAAGCCGTGGATGGTCACCACCGCGGCCAGGTCGATCTCGCGCGCGGCGCGGGCCAGGCGCGCGCGCAAGGCCGACGGTGCTTCCTCGCGCAAACGCGCGGCGATCAGCGCGCGCGTGACCGCGCGTTCGCCGTCGTCCTCGCCGATGGCCAGGGCCGGATCGTCGGCGGCGATGCGCGCGGCCAGCAGCAGGCGCTTGCGCAGGCGCTCGCGCAGTTCCTGGGTGGCCGCGTCGGTGAAGGTGACCGCGAGGATCTGGCCCACGCGCAGGCCGCGCTCGATCACCAGGCGCGTGACCAAAGTGGCCAGGGTGTAGGTCTTGCCGGTGCCGGCGCTGGCCTCGATCAACTGCAGGCCGTGCAGCGGCAGGCGCAGGTAGGCGTCGTCCGCGCCGGGCTCGGGCGCCGGCGGCGGCTCGTCGAACAGATCGCGCGTATGCCCGCTCATCGCGCGTCCTCTTCGCTGCGCGCGTGCACCACGGCGTCGAACACCAGCCGCGCGATCGCGCGGAATTCTTCGGCCAGGTCGGCGCCGTCCGCGTTCGCCGCGGCGAACGGGTCGCGGCCGCGCAACGCCAGGCGCGCGCCGCTGGCCTCGGCTTCGCTCCAGCTGTGAGTGCCGCCGTGCCATTGCAGCGCGGCCTGGTTCCAGGCGTCGCGGCCCTCCGCATCGGCCGCGTACCACAGCCAGCCGGCGCGCGGCAGGAACGGCAGCGGCTCACGCAGACCGTGCGCGCGCAGGCGCAGCAGCGCGTCCAGCGCGGCGCGCGCCCGCGCGGGCGATGCGGCGGCGCGCAGCTGCGGGCCGACGCCACCGGCTGCCTCCGCGAACTGCGCCAAGGGACGCGCATCGCCCAGCGCCGACAGCACCAGCCAGTCCAACCCGTGGGCGATCTGCGCGGGCCCGTGCAGTTTGCCGAAGCGCAGGCGCGCCAGCCCGGCGGCGTAGAGATCGTCGACGCGGCCGTGCAGGCGGCCGGCACCGAGCTCGAGTTCGAAGTGCTGCGACTGCGGCGCCTGCTGTTCGCGCCACTGCGCGAAGGCCTCGGCATAGGGGCGCACTTCCGCGAGCAGGCTGTCGAGCTGGCGCCGGCCCAGCGGACCTGACGGCAGCAAGGCGCGCGCGCGCAGTTGCGCCTGCAGATCCTCACCGCGTCCGGCCAGCAGGGCCTCGTACACCGCGTACTGCAGTTGCTGGCGCTGCAGGCCGCGACCGGGCAGCAGCAGCGGCTCGACATCGTCGACGGCGGCGCCGGCGTCGGGCAGGCGCAGGTTGAGGCGCTGGCGCAGGAAGGCGCCGGGCGGATCGCGCAGGAAGGCGCGCAGATCGGCCAGGGCGATGGCCGGCGCGGTCGCATCCATCGGCGCCAGCGGCGCGTCGATCCAGGGCCCGAGCTCGATGCGGGCCTCGCCGCCCGCTTGCGCGGCGGGCTGCCACTCGCCGCGATAGCTGTAGCGGCGCGGTTCCGGCGCGGCCTCGCCGTGGTCGCCGGCGCCGAACGCGGCCGGCGAGAACGGCTGCAAGGGCTCGCGCACGGTCAGCGCGGCGCGCGCGAGGTCCGGTGCCTGGTGGTAGCGCGCGGCCACGTCCAGCAGTTCCGACACCAGCGGCGAGGGCTCGCGCAGGCTGCCGTCGCGCGGGTCGGCGCCCAGGTAGCTCAGGTACAGCACCTCGGAGGCGGCCACGAACAACTGCAGGAACAGAAAACGATCGTCCTCGCGCAGCGAACGGTCGCCGTGGCGGCGCGCGGCGGTGCCCAGCTCGGCGGCCAGGCGGTTGAGGCCGCCGACCGGATCGCGGCGCGGGTAGTCGCCGTCGTTCATGCCGAGCAGGCAGATCGCGCGGAACGGGATCAGGCGCATCGGCACCATGCGGCCGAAGCTCACGCCGCCGGTGAGCAGCGGCGCGCGCGTGTCGGCCTCGCCGAGGGCGGCGCGGAAATGCGCGCGCACCACTTCGGCCGGCACCGGCGCATCGAAGCCGGCGCGGGCAGCATCGCGCGCGAAGGTCTCCACCAGCAGACGCAGGCGCTCCAGGGTGCGTTGATCGCCGGCGTCGTGCGGGCGCCGCGGCAGCAGCGCCTGCAGCAAGCCGAGCAGGCGGTCGCGCCACTGCGCCGGCGGCATCGCCGCGCTCAGCGCGCGTTCGTTGCGCGCCAGCACGCGCAGCAAGCGGATCAGCGCGTCCAGGGCGTCCAGGGCGCTGCCTTCGAGCTCGGTATAGGGCGCGACGCCCGCGATGTCCTCGTCGGCGCCGCTGGCGTGCCCGATCAGCAGACGATCCAGAGCGAACCGCCACGTGTAAGCGTCGTCGGCCGGAGCGTCGTGGCGTGCGCGGTGGGCGTCGTCGATGCCCCAGCGCGCACCGGCCTCGTGCAACCAGGTGTGCAGGCGCTCCAGCGCCGGCGCATCCAGGCCGGCGGCGGCGGCGATCGCCGGCGCGGCCAGCAGGTCGAGGATCTCGCTGAGGCCGAAGCGCGAGACCGGCAGCGCGAGCAGGCGCAGAAACACGTCGGCCAGCGGCTCGGCCGCGAGCGGGCTCACGTCGGCCAGCGCATACGGAATGAAGCCCGGGCGCCCGGCCAGGCCGCCGAACACCGCCGCGATGTGCGGCGCGTAGGGATCGATGTCGGGCGCGAGCACCGCGATCTCGCGCGGCTGCAGCGGCGGATCGAAGCGCGGGTCCTCGAGCAGGCCGCGCAGTTGATCGTGCAGCACCTGCACCTCGCGCAGGCGGGTGTGGCAGGTATGCACCTGCAGGCTGGGGTCGGCGCTATCGACCGCCGCGCGCCAGCCCGGCACCGCCGGCGCGCGCCGATGCAGCAGGTCGCGCTGCAGGCGCCGCAGCAGGCTGTCGCGCGCGGGATCGTCGGCGGGGTCGGTTTCGGGGTCGGCGTAGGCCGCGATCTCGCCGGAGGGGTGCACCACTTCGTAACCGCCCAGCACCGCCATGAAGTCGCGGCCGGCCGCGCCCCAGGCCTGCAGCAGCGGGTTCTCGTCGGCCTCCTGCGCCGACGCGTCGGCATCGAGCAGGCGCAGGCGTTCGCCGTAACTGGCCAGATCGCCCCAGTATTTGCGGCTGGGCGTGGGCAGATAGAAATGCAGCACGCCGGCGCGGGCCTGGGTGGCGATCACGCGCAGCACGTCGGGCGAGACGTTGAGGGTGGCGAAGGCGAACAGGCGCGGCGGCAGACCGTCGGGCACCTCCGCGCCGTCGCCGCCGTAGCGCGCCAGATAGTCGCCGATGCGACGCGCGCGGTAGCGGCTGGCGCCGGCGACGCGGCGCCACAGCGCGGCCTGAGCATCGTCGCGATCCTGGCCTTGGTCCCAGGCGCGCAGCCAATCGCGGCGCCAGGCCTGGTATTTCTCGAACAGGCCCGCCAGCTCGCCGGCCAGCGACCAGGGCTTGAGCGGGTCGGCGCCGGACAGATAGGCGCGCAGCTCGGCCAGCGCCGGTTCGCGCAGCGCGGCCGGATGCGAGAGTTCCTTATAGAGCCGCCAGCGCAGCGCCTCGGCGCCGATGTCGTCCTCGATGCCGGCCACGTTGGCGTCCAACGCGCGCTGCACGAACTCGCCGGGGGTCAGGAATTCCAGGTTGGCGGCGATCCCGTAGGTCTGGGCCAGGGTCGCCTGCAGCCAGCGCCGCATCGCCACCTGCGGGATCAGCACCACCTCCGGCGCCAGCACCGACCGCCCGGGCACGGGCGTGCGCAGTTCCTGTGCCAGCAGTCCAGCCAGCACGTCCAGCGCATTGGAGTGGTAGAGGCGGAAGTCGGGACGGCCGGGCATCGCGACATCTTGCCGGAATCGGGATTGGGGAATGGAGAATCGGGACTGGCTACGACGACCCGCGTCACCCCCGATTCGTCATTCCCGCGAAGGCGGGAATCCAGTGACTTGGTCGACCTGCCGCTGGCGACGCGACCGCCATAGCGCCGTGGAAATCATCTGTCTCGGCCGTTCGCGCACGACGCCGGCACACGCGCTGAAGTCACTGGATCCCCGCCTTCGCGGGGATGGCGGATCGACAGTGACGACGCGCCCGGCTGGAACACGGCGCTTAAAACCTTCTTAATCCGGGCCGTCCAGGATCGGCCGACACCATGACGACACCGCCTTGCGTAGCGTCGCCGCCGAACCTGCGACAATGACCGCACCGCATCCCCCGTTCAGCCTCAGCCCGCCAAGCTGCCGAAACTTGCGACCCCGCGCGGGCCGCGTGCGGCCGCACCTCTCCGGATGACGCCCCCCAGCATGACGACCGAAACGCCCATCGTCCGCCTGACCGACCTGCGACTGGATCGCGGCGGCCGCGCCGTGCTGCGCGACATCAACCTGTCGGTGCCGCGCGGCAGCATCGTCGCGGTGCTGGGCCCCTCGGGCAGCGGCAAGTCGACCCTGCTGTCGGCATTGACCGGCGAACTCGCGCCGGCCGCGGGCCGGGTCGAAGTGCTGGGCCGCGAAGTGCCGCGGCCCTCGCGCGCGCTGCTCGAACTGCGCAAGGGCCTGGGCGTGCTGCTGCAGGGCAACGGCCTGCTCACCGACCTGACCGCGGCCGAGAACGTGGCCCTGCCGCTGCGCACGCATACCGATCTGCCTGACGCGCTGATCCGCCGTCTGGTGCTGATGAAGCTCAACGCGGTCGGCCTGCGCGCGGCCGCCGACGCCTATCCGCGCGAACTCTCCGGCGGCATGGCGCGCCGGGTCGCGCTGGCGCGCGCGCTGGCCCTGGACCCGCCGCTGATGATCTACGACGAACCGCTGACCGGCCTGGACCCGATCGCCTCGGGCGTGGTCATGAGCCTGGTGCGCCGCCTCAACGACACCCTGGGCCTGACCAGCATCATCGTGACCCACCACGTGCACGAAACCCTGCCGGTGGCCGACCACGCCATCGTGATCGCCAACGGCGGCATCGTCTTCTCCGGCACCCCGGCGGACCTGGAAGCCAGCAGCGACCCGCTGGTGCAGCAGTTCCTGCGCGGCCAGCCCGACGGCCCGATCGCCTTCGATGCCGCGCCGCGCACGGCGGAGGCCGCGTGATGGCCTTCGTCGACGCCACCCGCCAGCTCGGCCGCGCCGGCCTGTTCACCCTGTCGGTGTTCCGGGCCTCCAAGCCGACTCCGGACTTTTTCCGCGAGCTGATTCGCGAAATCTACAAGATCGGCGCACGTTCGCTGCCGATCATCGCCGTTGGCGGCGCGTTCGTGGGCCTGGTGCTGACCCTGCAGGGCTACCGCACGCTCGCCACCTTCGGCGCCAGCAACTCGCTGAGCACCCTGTTGGGCCTGTCGCTGTACCGCGAACTGGGCCCGGTGCTGACCGCGCTGCTGTTCATCGGCCGCGCCGGCAGCTCGATCGCGGCCGAGCTGGGCCTGATGCGCGCCACCGACCAGATCACCGCGCTGGGCCTGATGGCGATCGATCCGGTCGGCAAGGCGGTCGCGCCGCGCTTCTGGGCAGCGGTGCTGAGCGTGCCGCTGCTGACCGGGTTCTTCTGCAGCTTCGCGATCGCCGCCAGCTATCTGGAAGCGGTGCACGTGATCGGCCTGGACCCGGGCTATTTCTGGCCGGCGCTGAAGGACAACGTCGATTTCGTCGACGACTTCTGCGTGGCCCTGTTGAAGTCGGGCGTGTTCGGCGCGATCGCGGCGCTGGTCGCGGCCTACGTCGGCTACCACGCCGAGCCGACCATCGAAGGCACCTCGGTCGCGACCACCAAGGCGGTGGTCAACGCGTCCTTGCTGGTGCTGATGTTCAACTTCGTCATGTCCGCGTTGTTGTTTAAGTAAAGCATCGCCCGCGCATAGAGTTTCGGAGACCCACCTCATGTCCGTCCGCAGTCCCCGCATCGAATTCGCCGTCGGCGCGTTCCTGTTGCTCGCCCTGGCCTCGCTGCTGGTGCTGGCGATCGCCTCCACCAACGGCAAGTGGGGCTTCGGCGGCGACAGCTACGCGCTCAAGGCCCGCTTCACCACCATCGGCGCGCTGCGCCCGAACGCGCCGGTCAAGATCGGCGGTGTCGCGGTGGGCCAGGTCGCCAACATCGAACTCGACCCCAAGACCTTCGAGTCCAAGGTCACCCTGGCGATCAATAGCCAGTACAAGGGCCTGCCCGCCGATACCTCGGCCGGCATCTTCACCAGCGGCCTACTGGGCGAGAGCTATATCGGCCTGACCCCGGGCGGCGATCCGGAGCCGCTCAAGCCCGGCGACGAGATCTTCCTGACCCAGCCGGCGGTGGACTTGATCCAGCTGGTCGGCAAATACATGTTCAGCGGTGGCGGCGCCCAGGGCGGCGACAAGAAGGAAGCCGCGACCCCCGCCGCCGAAGACGTGCCGGCGTATTTACAAGGCGATGCCCCCAAGGGCGACGCCGCCCCCACCCACGACGAGAGCAAGCCATGAAGCGCAACCTCATTTCCCTCGTAATCGCCTCGGCGCTGCTCGCCGCCGCGCCGGCGATCGTGTTCGCGCAGTCCGCGCAACCGGCCGCGACCGCGCCGGCCGGATCGCCCAGCCAGATGGTGCTGAGCAACAGCACCCGCATCCTGAGCACGCTGGAGGCGCGCCGCGCCGAGTTCACCAAGAACCGCGGCGCGCTGAGCAAGTTCATCGCCACCGAGTTCAACCAGATGTTCGACCGCGACTACGCGGCGCGCCTGGTCCTGGGCGCGCACGGCCGCGGCGCCTCCGACGCCGACGTCAAGCTGTTCGCCGACGCGCTCAGCACCAGCCTGATGCAGCGCTACGGTTCCTCGCTGCTGGACTTCAACGCCAAGCTGCAGGTGCGGATCAAGTCCGAGACTCCGCTGCGCGGCGGCGCCATCGTCAAGGTGTCCAGCGAATACCTGCGCCAGGGCGGCGAGCCGGTGCCGGTGGATTACCTGATGCGCAAGGTCGGCGCGAACTGGAAGGTGTTCGACGTGATGGTGGAAGGCGTGAGCTTCGTGCAGACCTTCCGCAACCAGTTCGACACCCCGCTCAAGCAAAAGACCATCCCCCAGGTGGCCGCCGACATCCAGGCCGGCCGTCTGCAGGCCCAGGCCCAGGGCAACTGAGCATGAGCGCGGCCACGGTCCGACGCGAAGGCGAGGCGCTGGTGTTCGCCGGCGCGCTCGAGCGCGCGGCGGTGGCGGCGTTGTGGCGGCAGGCGCAGCCGCTGTTGAAGGACCTGCGCCGGCTGGACCTGAGCGCGGTCAGCGAGGTCGACAGCGCCGGTCTGGCGCTGTTGGCCGAACTCGCCGCGCGCGCGCCCGGCGTAAGCGTGATCGGCACCCCGCCCGGCCTGACCGAGCTGCGTGCCGCGTACCGACTCGACGAGGGATTGGGCTTTTCCAGCTGATCCCGAACACACCGTTGCGGTCGCCATCGCCTCAGGGACATGGCCGGGCCGCCCTTAGCGAATAGACTGCGACCATGCGCTCCCCCACCCCCGTAATCGCTCTCGCCCTCGTCCTGTTGCCGTTGGCGGCCAACGCACAACAGATGTCGGCGCAGCAGCGCGAGACCTTCGAATCCTGTCTGGCCGCCGGCGACGGCAGCGCGGACGCGGCCCTGGCCTGCCGCCGAAAGATCGAGGACGGCGCGACCCAGCCGACCGCCGCTACGCCCGCCGAAGCGGACGCGGCCGCGCAGGCACGGTCGGCCGTCATGGCCGAAGCGGAAGCCGCCGACGCCGCCCAGCGCGCCGCCGCGGCCGCCGCCGACGCGAGAGCCTCCGCCACCGCGGCAGCGCAGGCGTCCAACGCCGCGTCCGTCTCCGCGCTGGACGCTTCCACGCCGGCCGACATCGAGGCGGTGGCCGACACCGCGACCGCGGCCGGCGCGGCGGCAGCGGCGGAAGCCGCGCAGCAGGCGGCCCAGGACGCGGCCGCGGCCCCGGCCGTCGACGCCACCGCCGCAGCGGACGCCGGCGTAGCCAGTCCGGCCGATCAGCGCACGCAAGCCGAGCGCGATTTCGACGCGCTCTACGGCGCGCAGTCGCAGGAATACGATCCGGTCGCCGACCCGACGCTGCCCGCGCCGGCCTCGCTGCCGACCATCTACGACCCGTGGGAGCGCTACAACCGCAAGATGCACCGCTTCAACAACGCGGTGGATCGCGTCATCGCCAAGCCGCTCGCGCGCGCCTACGTGCGCGTGGTGCCGCGGCCGGTGCGCCTGGGCGTGAGCAACTTCTTCAACAACCTCGGCCAGCCGGTGTCGGCGGTCAACGCCCTGCTGCAGGGCAAGCCCAAGCAGGCTGCGCAGTCGCTGGGCCGTTTCGCGCTCAACAGCACGGTCGGCATCGGCGGCATCTTCGACCCGGCCAGCGACGCCAAGCTGCCCAACCGCAGCGAGGACTTCGGCCAAACCCTGGGCATCTGGGGCTGGAAGCGCTCGCGCTACCTGGAACTGCCGCTGTTTGGCCCGCGCACCGTGCGCGACGCCTTCGGCGCGGTCGGCGACGCCCCGCTGAGCCCGTTGCGCCAGGTCGAACGCGACCGCATCCGCATCCCGATCCAGGGCCTGCAGCTGGTCGACGTGCGCGCCCAGCTGATGCCCACCGACGCCCTGCGCGAAGGCGCCGAGGACGACTACACCCTGGTCCGCGATTCCTGGATGCAGCGCCGCGACTACCAGATCTTCGGCGACCGCATGGACGCCGAAGACCAGGGCCTGCCGGACTACCTGCGCGACGATAGCAACCCCAGCGTGCCGGCCGATGCCATGCCGCTGATGCCGACGGACGCGAATTACAACCGTTGAAGCTCAGTAGCGCGGGTCGAACATTCCACGCGATGTGCTCCTCTCCCGCTGGGAGTAGGGAAAACAAAGACCCGACGCCATCTAGCCCCTCTCCCGCCTGCGGGAGAGGGGTTGGGCTGAGGGCCGCCGCAAGCGCGCAGCCTCAACCTCGACCGCTGCCCTCATCCGCCCTGCGGGCACCTTCTCCCGCCAGCGGGAGAAGGCGAATCAAAGGCTCTGCGTACTGAGCCCCTCTCCCGCTTGCGGGGTGAGGCGCGGCGCGAGCCACTGGCTCGCGCTGGGCCGAACGCCCGACCGCTGTGCGGTCGGGCCGGGGTGTGGGTTGGGGTGAGGGCCGCCGCCGCAGGCGCTTAGCTCCAACCTCAGTCGCTGCCCTCACCCGCCCTGCGGGCACCTTCTCCCGCCAGCGGGAGAAGGGAAATCAGAGGCTTTGTTTCTGAGAGCGTCGCCCACCCTCAAGTCTCATCGTCGCCCTCAGCGAAATCATCCGCCCCCAGCAACCGCCGCGCCTCGTCTGCCGGCAGTGTCTCCACGCCCTTCAATTGCCGCTCGATCGCGCGCGTGCGTACGCCCGCGGCGTCGATGCTGTTGCGCACCGTATCCAGCTGCGTGCGGGTCTTCTCCAGCACGCCGGCGAACTTGCCGAACTCGTTCTTGACCGCGCCCAGCAGCTGCCAGACTTCGCTGGAGCGCTGTTCGATCGCCAGCGTGCGGAAGCCCATCTGCAGGCTGTTGAGCAAGGCCAGCAACGTGGTCGGCCCGACCAATGTGACGCGGAAATCGCGCTGCAGCGTCTCGAACAGCCCCGGCCGGCGCAGCACCTCGGCGTACAAGCCTTCGGTGGGCAGGAACAGCAGCGCGAAGTCGGTGGTGTGCGGCGGCGCCAGGTATTTGTCGCGGATGCGCTTGGCTTCGACCTTGACCTGACGCTCCAGGCCGGCGGCGGCGATCGCCAGCGCCTCGGGATCGGCGCGGTCCTGGGCATCGAGCATGCGCTCGTAGTCTTCGCGCGGGAACTTGGCGTCGATCGGCAGCCGCACCGGTTGTTCCGGCGTGGTGCCGGGCAGGCGCACCGCGTATTCGACGCGCTCGCCACTGCCGGGAACGGTGGCGACGTTGCTGTCGTATTGCTCGATCGTGAGCACCTGCTCCAGCAGCGCGCCCAGCTGCACTTCGCCGAAGGTGCCGCGGGTCTTGACGTTGGTCAGCACGCGCTTGAGGTCGCCGACGCCGTTGGCCAGCTGCTGCATCTCGCCCAGGCCGCGCTGGACCTGTTCCAGGCGCTCGGATACCAGACGGAAGGATTCGCCCAGGCGCGTTTCCAGCGTGGTCTGCAGCTTCTCGTCCACGGTCGCGCGCATCTGCTCGAGCTTGGCGGTGTTGTCGGCCTGCAGCTCGCGCAGACGCTGTTCCAAGGTGGTGCGCAGCTCGCCCAGGCGCAGCTCGTTGCGCTGGGTGAGCTCGTTGAGGCGCTGGCCCAGGCCTTCGGCGAAACGCTGCTGCAGCTCCGCCGCCTCGCCGCGGCCCTTGCGCGCATCGTCGGTCAGGGTGACCACCAGCTGATCCAGGCGTTGGTCGGTACGCTGGGTGAGTTCGGTGAGGCGGCCGCCGAAGCCCTCGATGCGCTGCTCCTGCGCCGACGACAGGCTGTCGAGCTGCTGGCGCAATTCTCCGCGCCCCTCGCGCTGTTCCTCGCGCAGCGACTGCTCCAGGCGCCCGTCGGGCTTGCGCAGCAACAGCACGATCAGCAACACGATCGCCACCAGCACGGCGATCAACAACAGGGTCAGCAGCAGCGGGGTTTCGGCCATGGCGACAGTGTAGCCCGCTGGGTCTCAGGGGCTAAGAAGCGGCTTGCCGGGAGGGCGATCGGGTTGAGATAGTGCCGCGCATCGTCGTCGCACTCCGCGTCGTCCAAGGCCGGAAACCCGCATGCGTATCAAGTCGCTCGCGCTGCTATTGTCGATCGCATGCCTGGGGACCGCGGCGCAGGCCGCCGAGCCGGCCGCGGAGTCCGACAGCGCCAAAATGATCCGCCTGACCCAGGCGCTGGAGCACGACCTGCTGGGCGATACGGACAATTCCATGCGCGCCTGGTTGCTGGATTGGCTGATGCAGACGCCCGATCACACCGTCGTGGTCTGCGACGTCGTAAGCCCCCTGGTCAAGGACGACCGCGCGCCGAATGCCGGCATTTACGTGCTGCAGCAGATGTTCGGCAACGGCGCCTATCAGATCGGGCACCCGGACGATAAGGATCCTGGCGCGCCGCAATTGGCCGGCGTCGAAAGCATGCTGCGCGCCTATAGCGCCGTACTGACGAAACAGCCGCAGTCGCGCATCGCGTATCTGGACACGTTGCTGGAGCAGCAGACGGCCGGCAAGCTCAAGCAGTACATGACACCGATCATCGACGAGAAGTGCACGAAGGCTCCGGCCGCGAAATCCGACGCCTGATCGTTGTCGCAACGCTATGCCCGCCACTACGCTGGAACGCCATGACCTCGACTACGCGCCAACGCCTGACCCAGACCGCGCGCATCGGCCTTGCGATCAAAGTGGCCGTGATGATGCCGGCCTTGACGGCCTGCCTGGTGGTCTTCTTTGGCAAACGCGGCGGCGAATCGGCATTCGTGGCCTGGTGCTTCGACTACTGGTGGGCGGCGCTGCTGTCAGGCGTGTTTGCCCTTGTCGTCATCGAGCTGGTGGTCGTGCTGTTCATGCGCTGCCCTCATTGCAAGTTCCGCCTCGCGCGCGCGCACGGCCCAAGCTGGGCGTTCTTCGTCCTCAATGCGCACATCCGCTACTGCGCGCACTGCGGGCGGTCGCTGGACGAAGCCAAGACCACCGCCGTTCGCTAGCGCGTCGCGCCTAGCCAGCCCGGATTCTGCTTCCACCGCGCCTCCAAAAACTCCACGAACGCGCGCACCTTGGCCGGCACATAGCGCCGCTCCGGCATCACCGCGTGCACGTCCAGGCCGGCGATCTCCCAGTGCGGCAGCACGCGCTGCATGCGGCCGTCGCGGATCTCGTCGGCGATGGCGAACTCGGGGATGCGCGCGATGCCGGCGCCGGAGAGCACGGCGGCCTTCAAGGCCAGGCTGGAGTTCGCGTCCAGGCGCGCGCCCAGAGCGACGCGCACGACTTCGTCGCCATGGCGCAGCTCCCAGGTGCGGCCGGTCGCGGCCAGGCTGAAATGCAGGCAGTCGTGCGCGGGCAGTTCGTCGGGGCGCTGGGGGTGGCCGCGCCGCCGCAGGTATTCGGGCGAGGCGCATAGCCAGACGCGGCTGTAGGAGATCGTGCGCGCCACCAGGCTGGACGCTTCCAGCCGGCCCAGACGGATCGCCAGGTCCTGGCTTTCCATCACCAGGTCGGTGGGGCGGTCGTCCAGCTGCAGGTCCATGTCGATCTGCGGGTACTGGGTGAGGAAGTCGCCCACGTGCGGGGCGACATGCAGCACGCCGAAGCTCATCGGCACCGACACGCGCAACCGGCCCTGCACCACTTCGCCGGTGCCGGCGACGGCATCCTCGGCCGCGCGCGCCTCGGCGAAGGCCGACTGGGCATGGCGCAGATAGGCCTGGCCGGCCTCGGTCAGGCTGAGCCGGCGCGTGGTCCGGTGCAGCAGGCGCGTGCCCAGCCGCCCTTCCAGCGCCGAGACCTGCTTGCTGACCGCGGCCTTGGACAGGCCCAGGGCGTCGGCCGCGCGCACGAAGCTGCCCAGCTCGGCCACGCGCAGGAAGGCGAGCAGGCCGGCGAGGTCGGGGACGGGGAGGCGCCCCTGAGGGATTGTTGACATGGGGAAACAGTTTAAGCACGTCCGGGCCGATTATCCGCAGGCCCGGAATCCGTAACTTGGCCTCGTCCCCACCGGTACGACGCCATGAACCTCACCACGAAGCGCTTAGTCCTCACTCTGCTGGCGGGCAGCCTGGTCGGCGCCATCTTCGTGATCAGCAAGCTGCTGCTGGGGCGCGGCCTCAGCCCGTTGATTGTTTCCCTGATCCAGACCGCCGGCGCCGCCGCGGTGCTGCTGGCGGTGCAGCGCGCGCGCGGCGAACGCCTGCCGCTGGACCCGGCCTCGCGCCGTTTCTACCTGATCGCCGCCCTGATCGCGGTGGCCGGCTCGGCCCTGCTCGGCAACTGGGTGCTGGCGCGCATCCCGGCCGGCATCTTCACCGTCGTGGTGACCTTGTCGCCGATGTTCACCTCGCTGTTCAACGCCCTGGTTGAACGCCGCTGGCCGTCGCCGACCGCAATGCTGGGCACCGGCCTGGGCCTGCTCGGCGTGCTGCTGGTGCTGGTGCCGCGCGCCAAATCGGTCGAGGCCGAACAGGCGCTGGCGCTGACCGTGGCCCTGGGCGTGCCGGTGCTGCTGGCGATCGGCAACGTCTACCGCAGCCGCTACTGGCCCAGCGGCCTGAGCGCGCCGATGTCCAGCGCCGGCACGATGCTGGTGCAGGCGCTGGCGGTGCTGCCGCTGATCGCGGTGAGCGGCCAGCGCGCGAGCGTCGAGCAGCTGGCCGCGTCCTGGCCGCTGCTGCTGGCGATGGTGCTGGTGACCCTGTCGGCCAACGTCGCCGCCGCCGCCCTGCAACGCATCGCCGACTCCGTCGCCTACAGCCAGATTGGTTACGTGATCGCACTGACCGGCGTGGTCTGGGGCGCCGTGCTGTTCGGCGAGCGCCTGGGCTGGAGCTTCGTGCCGGCGCTGGCGCTGGTGTTCGCCGGCGTCGTGCTGGCCAACCGTCGCGTCGTCGCCGCCCCTGCGGCGGTCCCCGCCAATGCCGCGCTGCCCGCTCTGAACGGCGCGCGCTGAATCCCCACCCTCCACTCGGAATCCCGTCATGCGTCTCTCGCCAGTCCGTACCGCCCTGCTTTCGATGTTCGCCCTGTTCGCCGCCGCGCCCGCCCACGCCGATCTGCGCGACCCGCTCACGCGCGACAACAGCGCGGTGCTGATGGTCGACTACCAACCGCAGTTCGTGTTCTCGGTGCAGTCGATCCCGGTGCTGGAGCTGATCAACAACGCGGTCGGGTTGAGCAAGGCCGCCAAGGCCTTCGAGGTGCCGACCTTCTACGCCACCATCAGCGCGCAGCGTTTCGGTGGCCCGTTCTTCCGCCAGCTCACCGACGCGCGTCCGGAACTGACGCCGTTCGATCGCACCTCGATCGACGCCTGGCAGGAACCGCGCCTGCGTGCGGCGATCGCGGCCACGGGGCGCAAGAAGCTGCTGGTCAGCGGCTTGTGGACCGACAGCTGCGTGACCCTGCCGGTGCTGTCGGCGCTGAAGGACGGCTACGAGGTGTACGTGGTGGTCGACGCCAGCGGCGACGTCAATCGCGAATCGCACGAGATGGCGGTGCAGCGCATGATCCAGGCCGGCGCGGTGCCGGTGACCTGGATGGCGGTGATGCTGGAATGGCAGGGCGATTGGGCGCGCGGCAACACCGGCGCGCAGGTGCAGAAGATCGCCCAGGAACACGGCGGCGGCTGGGGCCAGGGCATCGACTACCACCAGTCCATGGTCGCGCCGCGCAAGTAAGCGCCCGCGCGCGCTCGACGGCCGCATCGCCACACGGCGTTGCGGCCGTCGGCGTTACAGTGACGGCTTCCTTAGCAATCGCGGCGCAGTCCACGCTCGCCGCCCGGAGTTGTCATGGCCGCCTGGTTCACCGTCGCCGCCCCCTTGATCCCCGAAATCCTGCGCCTGGCGCGGCCCTACTTCACGCGCGCGCCGCAGCAGACCAACGCCGCTGTTTCCGATGTGGTCGCGGTGCAGATCACCGAGCTGCAGGACGTGGCCGCGCAGAACGCCGAGTCGATCAAGGTGCTGGCCGCGGAGATGCAGAAGACCCTGGCCACGCTGCAGGAAGCGTCGATGACGCTGGAGCAGCGCCTGCGCCGAGCGCGGCGTTTGAGTTTGGTGTCGTTGGCGGTGGCAGGCGTATCGCTGGCGGTGGCGGTGGCGAGTTACGCGCTGGCGACCTAGCGGCGCGCGCGGCCGCCCCTGCGGCGCTTGCTGTGGGAGCGGCGCGAGCCGCGATGCCCGTGATGCTTTCTGTGGGAGCAGCGCGAGCCGCGATGCCCGTGATGCTTTCTGTGGGAGCAGCGTGAGCCGCGATGCCGGTGATGCTTTCTGTGGGAGCGGCGTGAGCCGCGATCGCGACAAGGCGCGCGGCCGCGGCTCTCACCGTCGCGCGTGCACTGCGTGCGGATTCGTGCGGATCGCAGCGACGCCGGCGGGCGATCGCGGCTTACGCCGCTCCCACAGGAAGCGAGGGCCGCGGTCGCTCTTACGAAAGCGGAAGCGAGAGATCGTCGTCGTGCGATTTTCGCGGTCGCGGCTTTCGCCGCTCCAACAAGAAGCGAGGGCCGCGCCACGCCTGCCGGTAGCAGCAGGCGCGGCGCGGTCGGTCAGTCCAGGACGCGGCAGAACACCGCCTTGAGGTAGCGCGACTCGGGCACCTGGGCCAGCCAGGGGTGGTCGGCGCCGGCGCCGGAGACTTTCAGCACCTGCACGGTGCGGCCGGCGTAGAACGCGGCGCGGCGGATCATGTCGAGGAACTGCTCCTCGCTGACCAGGCCGGTGCAGGAGAAGGTCGCGAACAGGCCGCCGGGCTTGACCACGCCCAGGGCCAGCTTGTTCATGTCCAGGTACTTCTTCAGCGCCGGGATCACCTGCTCGCGGTCGCGGGTCATCTTGGCCGGGTCCAGGATCACCACGTCGAAGCGCTCGCCCGCGTTACCCATGTCGCGCAGGTAGGGGAAGATGTCGGCCTGGACGAACTTGACGTGGGCGTTGTTGAGCTTGGCGTTGGCCTTGGCGATGTTGATCACGTCGGCGTCGATGTCCACGCCGATCACTTCCTCGGCGCCGCGCGCCTTGGCGTAAACGCCGAAACCGCCGGTGTTGCAGCACAGGTCGAGCACGCGCTTGCCGGCGACCTGACGCGACAGCCACTCGCGGTTCTCGCGCTGGTCGGCGAAGAAACCGGTCTTGTGCGCGCCGGCCGGGTCGGCGCGGAAACGGATGCCGTATTCGGTGATCGTGGCCGGCGGCACCGCCTCGGTGCCGCGGAAGTCGAAGCTTTCCTGCTTTTGCACGTGCTCGTCGGCGAAGGCGTAGAAGCGGCAGCCCGGGAACTGCGCGCGCAGGGCGTCGTAGATCCATTCGCGGTAACGGAACGCGCCGGCGCTGAAGTACTCGACCACCAGCAGATCGCCGTAACGATCGACGACCAGGCCGCTGAGGCCGTCGCCTTCGCTGTGGACCACGCGCCAGGCGTCGCTGACCTCGTCCAGGCGCAGCACGTCGCGGCGCAGCGAAACCGCGGCGGCGATCTTGCGCGCGAACCAGTCGGCGTCGATGGTCGCGTCGGGGTCGTTGTCGAGCATGCGCAGGGCGATGCGCGAATGGCCGTTGTAGAACCCGCGGCCGATCCACACGCCGTCGACGCCGACGACGTCGACGATGGAGCCGGGTTTGGGGCGCTGGGCGGGCTTGTCGACCAGGCGCTGGAAGATCCAGGGATGGGTGGATTTCCAGGCGTTCTTGAGGCGTACGGTAGGCAGATCGTTGTTCATCGCCGCATTTTACGCGGGTTGGACGCGGCTCCGGGGGTTTGGCTGCGGCGCGCGCCGGCCCGCGCGTCCCATCGGCGGGACAAACTGGCCCGCCTCGCCCGGCTTGTATTCGCGCCCGGCGGTGCCAATCTCGCAAACATGCACCTGCCCACTCCCGATGCCCCGCCCGACACCCCCGCCCAGCGCGCGGCCGACCGCGGCCGTTTCGTGCGCGCCCTCAACGCCAGCCTGGCCTTCGTGCTGGTGCTGGCGGCCGTCTACAGCGCGCAGGGCCAGTTCGACGTCGGCGCCTGGTCGGTCCAGCCCTGGTCGCTGGAGGGCCTGCTGGGCCTGCTGACCGCGCCGCTGCTGCACGGTTCGATCGAGCACCTGGCCACCAATGCGATCTCGCTGCTGATGCTGGGCCTGCTGGCCGGCGGGGTCTACCCGCGCGCGACCCTGCGCGCCCTGCCGCTGATCTGGCTGGGCTCGGGCCTGGGCGCCTGGCTGCTGGGCAGCGCCGGCAGCCATCACCTCGGCGCCAGTGGCCTGACCCACGGCCTGATGTTCCTGGTGTTCGTGCTGGGCCTGCTGCGTCGCGACCGGCCTTCGATCGCCGCGGCCATGATCGCCTTCATGTTCTACGGCGGCATGCTGCTGACCATCCTGCCGCGCGAACCCGGCATTTCCTGGCAGGCCCACCTGGGCGGCGCGGTCGCGGGGGTGATCGCGGCCTTCCTGTTCCGCCGCAGCGACCCCTTGCCGCCGCGCAAGCGCTACAGCTGGGAGGACGAGGAAGACAGCATGGTGCCGGCCAACGACGAACTGGAACCGCCCAGCCCGCGCGAGGTGCCGGTGCTGTGGAACCGCCCCGATCCGGAGCAGGGCGTGGTCCTGCGATTTCCGCCGCGGCGCGAGCCGTGAAGACCCCGGCTTAACCCGGTCGCGGCGGCAGGCTAGAGTGGCGCATCGACCGCAGCCTTTGCGGCCACAAGGACCCACCCGATGCGCTTCGTTTCCCGTGCCCTGGTGCTGAGCGCCCTGCTGCTCGCCAGCCCGCTCGTCGTCGCCAAGGGTGCCTGCCTGATCCAGGGCCAGCTCTCCGGCATGTCCTTCACCGACTGCAGCGAAGTCGACGCGGCCAGCCCGGACGGCGCCTACAAGATGCAGTGCGAATCCAACGCCGCCTCGATCAAGTCGGTCGGCGGCAACGCCACCGCCACCGTCAGCGGCGCCTGCCCGGCCGACCCGCAGGGCATCTGCGAGAACCCGATGGGGCGCAAGGTGCGCACCTACTACTACGGCCGCAACGCGCAGACGCTGGTGGTCACCCAGCGCAGCTGCGAAAGCGCGGGCGGCACCTGGCGCTCGCCCTGAGCGCGGCGAGCGAATCGGCCATGACCTGCGCCCTGCTGGTGATCGACGTGCAAAGCGGCCTGTTCGACGGCGAACCGCGCCCGGACGACGCCGACGCCGTGATCGCGCGCCTGAACGCGCTAATCGCGCGGGCGCGCGACGCCGGCACGCCGGTGATCTTCATACGTCACGAACGCATCGGCACTCTGCTGGAACCGGGCGCGCCCGGCTGGGCGTTCCAGGCCCAGCTCGACGTCCACGACGACGACCTGATCGTCGGCAAGACCTCGCCCGACGCCTTCCTGCGCACCTCGCTGGAAAGCCTGCTGCAGTCGCTGGACGTCGACCACCTGGTGATCGGCGGCTACGCCAGTGATTTCTGCGTCGACACCACCACCCGCCGCGCCGCCGCGCTGGGCTATCCGGTGACCCTGGCTGCCGACGCCCACACCACCCACGACAAGCCGCACCTCACCGCCGCACGCATCCGCGAGCATCACAACGTCACCCTGTCGGACATCGTCAGCTTCGGCGTCGAGATCCGCGCGCTCGACAGCGCGCAGATCCAGTTCGAACGGCTCGAGCGGCCGACCACGCGCGGGACGCGCGGCTGACACGGGCCGACCCGGCCCATTGATTCCGACCGTACGCGCACAGCGCGTATCGGCAGCCACGCCATCGCCAGGCCGCAACCGCGCCTACTGCGGCGGCCGCTCGGTCTCTTGGTCCGGATCGTCGTGCGGCGTGAGCACGGGCGGGTGTTCCAGCGGCGGCGGCGGATTCACCGGGGCCGGGTACAGCATCGAGGCCGGCTTCATCGTGGCCAGCACCTCCTTGGTGTTGTCGTAGCGGTTGCCGCCTGCGACCAGAGGCAGGCTGTGCGGGTCCAGCGTTTTCATGATCGGTCCTTTGTGCGATGCGATGGCAGCTCGCGCGAAGCGCTGCGTGCGCGCCGCACGCCCGGAGGACGTGCGGCGCGGATCCGGGGCGATACCGCCGCGGTTTACTTCAAGATTTCGGTTTCCTTGTCCGGGCCGGGGGGCACGGGGATCGGATTGGGCAGCGGCGGCGGACGGGTGGTGTCGACCGGCGGCTTGGGCTTGACGATGGTGGTGTCGATGCCCTGGCCGCCGGCGATGCGGCGCAGGTCCTGCGTGTCGATGGACTTCATCGGTGTATTCCTTCGTTGAGTGGTAGCGGCCGCGCAACCTTGCGCGACGCGGCCGGGTTCGCGAGCGCGGCGCTGACCGCGCCGGCGACATCGGCCGTTATTCAGTTCGTAGCGGCGAGGCAAAACCCGACACGGCGCCTGCGCGCTCATGCGCCGATGCGGCCGCGCACCGAATACAGCGGTTCCAGCAGCCACTCGTACAAGCGGCGGCGCTCGCCCAGGATGTCCGCGTCCAGGCGCATGCCCGGACGCAGCGCTTCCGCCCGGCCGTAGGCCAGGATCGATTGCCGCTCCAGGGCCACGACCACGCGGTAGGCGTTCTCGCCCTGCGCCGCGTCCGCCCCGGCCGCGACCGCGCTGCGCGAGACCCGCAGCACTCGGCCGCGGTGCTGACCGAACTTCTGGTACGGGAACGCGCGGTAGCGCAACAGCACGCGATCGCCGGGCGCGACGAAGCCGATGGCGGAACTGGGCACCCACAGCTGCGCCTGCAGTTCGGAGCCGCTGGGTAGCAGGCTCAACAGCGGCTGGCCGGCCTTCACGGCCTGCCCGGGTTCGACCAGGCGGCTGGCGACCAGACCCGGCACCGGCGCCTTGATCATCAGCTCGCCGCTGGCGTCCTGCAGCAGGCGTTCGTGTTGCAGTTGCGCCAGAAGCTGCTGGTGCTCGGCGCGCTGCTGCGCGCGCTGCGCCGGCAGTTCCAGCAGGCTTTGCTGCAGTTGCGCGAGTGCGCGCTGCGACTGGCTGGCCTGGCGCTGCATCGCCTGCTGCTGGCCGACCAGTTCCAGCAGCGCCTGCTCCTGCTGCCTGAGTTGCAGCTCGCTGGCGTAGCGCTGCTCCACCACCGAACGGTAACGGCCGACGGTATCGCGGCCGATGCGCACCTGCTCGGTACGCGTGGCCAATTCGGCGCGGGTTTGCGCCTGCTCCTGGCGCAAGGCCTGGATCTGCCGCAGCAGGCCGTCGCGCTGGGCCTGCATCTGCTCGTCCTGCGCGGTGTCCAGGCGCCGCAATCCGTCCAAGCGCCGCTCGATCCCGACGCCCGCGGCGGTGTGCAGGTCGGCGCCCGCGGCGGTGATGCGCGGAATCTGCACCAGCGCCAGCGCGCTGCCCGCCGTCACGCGTTCGCCCTCCTGCGGGAACGAGCGCGCCAGCACGCCATCGGCCGGCGCCAGCACCGTGGACAGGCCCAGGTCCGGCACCAGTTCGCCGCCGACGGTGGCGCGGCGCGTGTACTGACCGAAGGCCAGGAACGCCAGGATCGTGGCCGCCAGCGCCACCGCCAGCGCCGCCAGCAGCCATAGGCTCAGCGGCTGCAGCAGCGACACCGTACCCAGCCAGCTGCCGCGCCGCGCCTGCACTGCCTCGGGCCGGAACAGATCCGCACTCATCGCGGCGCTCCCGCCGGCGCCGGCTCGCGACGCTCGGCCAGCGCCAGCACGCGCTCCTGCGGCCGGTACTCTTCGACGATGCGTCCGCGCTCCATCACCAGCACGCGGTCGGCGCTGGCGATGGTTTCGGGACGGTGCGCGATCACCACCCGTGTCAGCGCCAGGCCGGCGATGGCCTGATTGACCAGGCGCTCGCTGCGCACGTCCAAGTGACTGGTGGCTTCGTCCAGAAACAGGATGCTGGGCCGCCGATACAAGGCGCGCGCCAGCACGATGCGCTGCTTCTGCCCGCCGGACAGGCTGCTGCCCATATCGCCGATCAGGCTGTGATAGCCCATCGGCATGGCGACGATGTCCTCGTGCACGCAGGCCAGGCGCGCGGCCTGCTCCACCCGTGCCGGATCGGCATCCTCTTCGAAGGCGATGTTGTCGGCGATGCTGCCGGCGAACAGCTGGTCGTCCTGCATCACCACGCCCAGCGTCGCCCGATAGTCGCGCAGACCGATCGCGGCGATGTCCTGGCCGCCTACGCGCACCGTGCCTTCCTGCGGCACCGCCAAACCCAGCATCAGTTTGACCAGGGTGGTTTTGCCGCAGCCGGAGGCGCCGACGATAGCCACCGATTCGCCGGCGCCGATGCGCAGCGCGCAGTCGCGCAGCACCCAGGGTTCGCCGTCGGCATAGCGATAACCCAGGCCGTCCACCTCGATCGCGCCATCGGCCGGAACCGCCGCCTGCGCGCGCTCGCGCGCTTCGCGTTCGGGCGGCTCCAGCACGATGTCGGCCAGACGCTCGCCGTGCAGACGCAGCATGCGCAGTTCCACGCCCTTGTCGATCAGCCCGGCCACGCGCGCGGAGAACTGATCCTTGTAGCTCAGGTAGGCGATCAGCATGCCCACCGAGAACAGGTTGTCCATGGCCATGCCCGCGCCGAGCCAGATCACCAGCACGCGCTCGAAACCGAACAGCAGCTGGTTGATTCCGTTGAAGCCCAGACCCAGCCGCGCCAGCCAGACCTCGCGGTCGCTGGTCGCGTGCATCAGGTTGGCGTACGCGGCCGCGCGCCCGGCCTCGCGGCCGGCCAGCTTCAGCGATTGCAGTCCGCGCACCGACTCGAGCAGGTAGCTCTGCTGGCGCGCGCCGGCGATCAACTGGCGTTCGGTGCCGTCGCGCATCGCCGGGAACGCCGCCGTGCGCAGCGCCAGATAGGCCGCCACCGTCAGCAGGGTCACCAAGGCCAGCTTCCAGCTGTAGACCAGCAACATGACCAGGGTCGCCGCGGCCATCAGCCCGTCGATGAAGGCCTCGACGAAGCTGGTCGACAACGCGCGCTGGATGCTGTGCACCGAGCCCAGGCGCGAGATCACGTCGCCCAGGTGGCGCTTGCCGAAGTAACTCATCGGCAGCCGCAACAGGTGCCGGAACACGTTGCCGTTCCATTGCAGGCCCAGCGCGGTGGACAGGTGGACCACGGCCCACGCGCGCAGCGCGCCGATGGCGGCCTGAAACACCACGCTGGCGGCGAAGGCCAGGCCCAGGACGGCGAGCAGGTCGCGATCGGACGCGATCAGCACCTGGTCGATCACGCCCTGCATGAAGAACGGCGCGATCAGCACGAACACCTGCAAGGCCGCGGACAGGCCGAACAGCAAGGCCAGCGAGCGCCACAGGCCGCGGACCCGGCCGATCAGCTGGCGCAGCGGCAGCGCGGGCGGCGCGGGCGCGCGTTCGAAGGCTACGCCTGGGCTCAGTTCCAGCGCCACGCCGGTGAAGTGGCGCGAGACTTCCGCGCGCGTGAGGCTGCGTTCGCCCAGCGCCGGATCGAGCACGCTCACGCGCTCGCCGCGCACTCGCGTCAGCACCACGAAATGGTTCAGATCCCAATGCAGGATGCAGGGCATGCGCAGACGCTGCAGCTCGTCCAGCTCCAGGCGCAGCGGCCGGCCCTGCAGGCCCAGTTGCGCGGCGGTGTCGATCAGCTGGCCCAGATGCGCGCCTTTGAGCGACATGGGGTAACGCCGGCGCAATTCGCGCAGGCCCACGGCGTAGCCGTGATGGGCGGCGATCATCGCCAGACAGGCCAGGCCGCACTCAGCGGCTTCGGATTGGACGATGGCGCGCTTGGCGTTCATGCGGCGGGAGCCCGCGATTGAGGCGACGAACGAAGATCGCAACGGGCGGCCGCGACGGCCGCCCGCTGCGTGCGGGCTTACAGCGCGTACACCGGACCGGGCTGCGTCGGCGGCCACGGCGACGGTTGCGGACGCGGGAACGGGAACGGCGGGCGGGGGTCGGTGCAGGTGCCTCCGGTTGCCGGATCGGTGATCACGCCGCCGGCGACGGCGTCCAGCTGTTTGCGATCGAGTTCTTTCATGATCCGGCGCCTCACTTCTTATCGATGATGATCACTTCCGGCAGGCGCACCGTGTCGGTGGGCGGCGGATTCTGCGGCTTGACGATACGGATGGTGTCCTGGTCGCCGCCGCCGGCGACTTGCTGCAGGTGTTGCGGATGAAGGGTGTGCATCGTTGGCTCCTTGCTGGATGAGGGTGCGTTCCTTGCGCGGGGTGACCGGGTCGCGTCCCTGCGTCCGCGGCCGTACCGATGTCAGCGCGCGCTCAGCGTTGCCGACGTCGGCGGGGTTTGGACCGGCGCGCCGCCGTCGCGCGGCACCGGCTTGAGCACATGGCCGGGGTCGGTGCAGTCGCGCCCTTGTTCGTCGACGCCGCGGCCGCCGCCGACGGCCGCTCGGTGTTGTGGTTCCAGTACTCGCATCGTCTTGTCTCCGGTGAGGTGGTGCGGCGCCGATCGCCGGCCCGTGATCCCTAGTTCGTAAGCCCGGGCGAAAACCCGACACCGGCATGCGACCCGATAGCGGCCGGCGTATGCTGGCCGCACCAAGGACAGGTACGGGGGCGCGATGACGGATCCGCAGACCCGGGGCGAGGTCACCGCCCTGCTGCAGGCTTCGCGCGCGGGCGACGCGCAGGCGCGCGACGCGCTGTACCGCCTGGTCTACGGCGAACTCAAAGGCATCGCCCTGCGCCACCTGGCGACGATGGGCCGACCGCTCGTGGATCCCACCGAGCTGGTCCACGAGGCGCTGCTGCGCCTGCTGGGCGACCGCGTCGACGCGCAAAATCGTCAGCACTTCTTCCGCATCGCGGCCACCGCGATCCGCTACACCCTGATCGACCTGATCCGCCAGCGCCAGGCCGAGAAACGCGGCGGCGGCGCGATCATCACCCGCTTCGACGAAGCCCTGGAGCGGGCTCCGGAAGGGGCTCTGCCCGAGCAGCGCTGGCTGGAAGTGGAAGCGGCGCTGGCCGCTTTCGAAGGCCCTTATCCGCGCCAGTGCCGCACGATCGAACTGGCCTACCTGGTGGGTTTGAAGCAGCATGAGATCGCCGACGCGCTGGCGGTCAACGTGCGCACGGTGGAACGCGATCTGCGTTTCGCCAAAGCCTGGCTGCGCGAGGAGCTGGACCGATGACGCCCGAACAGCATGCCCGCATCGAGCAGCGCTTCCAGGAGGCGCTGACCCTGACCGCCGACCAGCGCTCCGATTTTCTCCAGCGCAACGAGCCCGACCCGCAGGTGCGCGCGGCGGTGGAGCGGCTGCTCGCGCACTGCGCGACCGAAGGCCGCACCGACCCCGTGCTGGGCCGACTGGCGCAGGCCTTGCACACCGCCGCGCCGATGCCGCCGCACGCCATCGGCGCCTACCGCCTGCTGCGCGAACTGGGCAGCGGCGGCATGGGCACGGTGTATCTGGCCGAGCGCGAGGCCGGCGACGGCGTGCAGCGGGTCGCGCTGAAACTGCTGCACGGAGCCTGCGGCGACACCGCGCGACGGCGCATGGCGCGCGAACGCGGCCTGCTGGCCAGCCTCGACCATCCGCTGATCGCCCGCCACATCGACGGCGGCACCAGCGCGCAGGGCCAGCCCTATCTGGTCATGGACTACATCGACGGGGCACCGCTGCACGAGCATCTGGCGCGCTCGCCCGGCAGCCTGCGCGAACGGCTGCAGTTGTTTTTGCGCTTGTGCGCGGCGGTCGACCATGCGCACCGGCGGCTGGTGCTGCACCGCGACCTCAAGCCTTCCAACGTGATCGTGCGCGGCGACGGCGCGCCGGTGCTGCTGGACTTCGGCATCGCCACGCTCATCGACGGCGGCGACGGCCCCGCGCACACCGTGACCGTGGCCTTCACCCCGGGCTACGGCGCGCCCGAGCAGCGACGCGGCGACCCGGCAACCACCGCCACCGACGTGTTCGGCCTGGGCGTCCTGTTGTTCGACCTGATCACCGGCCGGCGCTTGTCGCAACTGCGCGGACCCGACGCGGCGGTGCCCGCGCCGAGCGTCAGCGTGGAAGCGACGGCACTGCGACGGGCCTTGCGCGGCGACCTCGACCGCATCGTCCTGACCGCCTGCGCCGAAGACCCCGGCGAGCGTTATCCCAGCGCGGTCGCGCTGGCCGAGGACGTGCAGCGTCACCTCGACGGCCAGCCGGTCGTCGCCGCGCACGGCGGCGCCGTCTACCGCCTGCGCAAGTTCGTCGGCCGCCATCGCCTGGCCACCGCCGCCAGTCTGCTCGCGATGCTGGTGGCCAGCGGCCTGGTCTGGCGCCTGGACAACGAGCGCGACCGCGCCGTCGCCGCCGAACATACCGCGCAGGCCGCGCGCGCGCGCGCCGAGCGCGAGGCGCAATACACCGAGGCGTCGCGCAAATTCCTGGAATCGGTGTTGGCCGAAACCGCGCCCGACGCCGTGCGCGGCGCGCCGGTCAGCGTGTCGGCCCTGCTCGCGCGCGCCGCCGACAAATTGCAGTCCGATACGCGCCAAGACCCGCGCACGCGCGCGATCGCCTGGCTGACCATCGCCGAGGTGCAGGAAGCCATCCGCGATCCCCAGGCCAGCCTGCGCGCCGTCGACGCGGCCGACGCGGCGATCGCGCGTCTGGATCGCGACGACCCTGAACTGCGCGCGCGCCTGCTCAGCGCGCGCGGCTCCGCCCTGCAAGGCATGGAGCGGCCGGAGCAGGCGATGGCCACGCACCGCGAACTGCTCGCGCTGCGCGAGCGCCAGGGCGCCGACGCCACCACCCTGGCGCAGGCCTACGTGGACTACATCGCGTCGGCCCTGCAGGCCGCCCAGGACCAGGAAGTCGAGCGCGCGGTCCGCCGCGCCACGGCGATCCTGGACGCCGGCGGCGAAGCCGCGCCGGAGCTGCGCCTGGAGCTGACGATCGCCTCGATCGCGCCGGCGTTGGCGGCCGACGATCTGCCGCGCGCCGAACGCCAGTTGCTACGCGCACGCGCGCTGGCCGCGCCGGTCTGGCCGGCCGACCATCCAGGCCGGCTGGTCCTGCACCGTCTGGCCGGACAGCTGCGCAGCGAACAACTGCGCCTCGACGAGGCCCTGCGCGAAACCCAGGAAGGCCTGCGCATCGCGCGTACCGCCTACGGCGAACGCAGCCGCAACACCATGGAAATGGAAAGCGAGCTGGGCGACATCTACCACCAGATGGGCCGGCTGCGGGAAGCGGTGGAGCATTCCGAGCGCGCTCTGCGCATCGGTATCGACCTGGGCCTGGATCCGCGCCTGCTGGCCAAGCTGCAGATCGCGCTGGCCTCGGTGTACGGCGAAAGCATGGGCGAGCCGGTGCGCGCGATCGAACTGCTGGACCAGGCGCTGCAGTGGATGCAGGCCTACGGCGACGAGCCGGACCTGCAGCCCTGGCGGATGCGCGCGCTCAACGTGCGCGCCATGTCCCAGGTCGCGCTCAAGCGCGATGCCGCCGCAATGCCGGACTACGAAGCGGCCTTGGCGCTGGCGCGCACCCACGCCGACCCCAAACAGCTGATCAGCATCCAACTGCGCATGGTCCGTCCGCTGATCCGAGAGCGCCGCTACCAACGCGCGCAACAGCTGCTGGACGAGTCCGAGCGCCGGATCGCCGAGGGCCCGCCCGAGCACAAGAACTTCGAGCCCGGCCTGCTCGCGCTCAAGGCCGATCTGGCGTTCAAGCGCGGCGACCTGGCTGCGGCCTCACGGCAGGTCAAGCGCGCCTTGGCCGCGGCCGCGGCCAGCCCGGCCTACGACCCGCTGATGATCGCCAACGTGCAGCTGATGGCGGCCGAGATCGCCCATGCCCGCGGCGAGCGCCAGTCCGCGCGCGACCTGCTCAAGCACGCCACCGCGGCTTACGACGCCGGCCTGCCGCCCGGCGCGATCCAGCGCGTGCGCGCCGAACAGCTGCGACGCAAGCTCAGCGGTTGAGTACTGCGGCGAGCATGGCGGGCCGCTGGCGCGGCGCTGGGCGTACGGCCCGTTCGGTCGCCGCATGCCGGCGACCGCAACACCGCGCTGCGCTGAGGGTTGCCGGCTACTCGCTGGCGCGCACCGCCGGCAATCCGTTCGAACGCAGCTGCGCGTAGACGCTGCGGTTGCGATCGAGCTCGCCCAGGCTGGACAGGCCGCCGAGCACCAAGCGGCCGTCGCGCACGCTGACCCCGCGGAACGGGTTGTCGGTGTACAGATTGGAGCCTTGTAGATAGTCGATGCCGGGCTCGGCGTTGGGGTTGTCGATGCGATAGCCCAACTGCCCCATCAGGGCGTGGCCGAGGCCGTAGTGGCTGATCCAGCCGCCGTTGCCGGGCGGCAACCGATCGACCAGGCCGCGGCTGCGCACCAGCACCGGCACCCGCGCGACCTGCGGGGTGAGCACGTTGTGGCCCCACACGCCGCCCTCGCCCAGCATCTGGCCGTGGTCGGAGGTGACCACGAACAACCCCTTGCCGGGCAGGCGTTCGAAGCGCCGGTACAGCTGCGCGGCCAACGCGTCCTGATACAGCAGCGAGTTGTCGTAGGCGTTGCGTTGGCGGGTCGCGAACGGCAGGGTCGCCGCGGTCGGCCAGCGCGCGTAACGCTGGCCGTGCTGGGCGTAGTTCTTCTCGTAAGGCAGGTGCGCCGTGCGCAGCATGATCACCACGAAATTGCGCGTGCCCGGGGTGATCCGTCGCGCCATGTCCAGCACCGCGTCGTCGCGCGCCTCGATCACCCGCTTGGTGTCGGTATCGCGCGTGCGCACCACGTCGATGCTGGCCACGTCGAGTTCGTTGAGCAGGTTGCCGCTCTGCGTGGACAGCCAGTAGGTGCGGTAGCCGGCGCGCTTGGCCAGGCGCATCAGATTGGTCTGGTAGGAACGCTGCTGACCCAGGTTGCCGGGCTCACGCACGCCGTTGATCAGCAGCGCCAGCGAGGCCGAGGTCGCGGTGGCGCCGGCGATGCCGTGGTGCCAGCGCGCCTGGCCGTCGCGCACCCATTGCGACATCGTCGGCGTGGTGTCGCGCGCGTAGCCGGTCAGGCCCCAGTGGTCGCTGCGGGTCGAATCGAAGATCACCAGCCACACGTTCTGCGGCAGGTCCTGCTCGGCGACGGGCGTGCGCGCGACCCGATACGGCTGGTACTGCAGATCGTAGGACTGCACCGATTTGCCGACCAGATTCACGGCATAGAAGCTGAAGCTGTTGATCGAGTTGTGCAGCGAACTGCGCGCGGGCGCCGGCATGTACTGCGGCATCGCGCGCTGGCTGGCCTTGTAGGGCTTGGTCGCCAGGGCGACGGCCAGTACCAGCAGCGCGATCGGCGCGCGCGGCAGCGGCAGGCGCGGCAGACCCAGGTTGTAGAGCGCGAACAGCAGCGCATAGGGCAGGGCGCCGGTCAGCAGGGTCGGCCAGTGCGCGCGCGCACCCGCCAGCGTGGCCTCGGCGATGTCCGGGGTTTCGCGTGGAATCATCGCCAGGTCCACCGGCGTCAGCGGCCGGCCCATCGCGGCGATGTGGCACAACTGCAGCAACTGCATCAGCGCGAACACGCTCAGCAGCGCGTTGGCCGCCCAACGGCGGCCGCCCAGCCACAGGCACAGGTGCATGAAGAACAGGCCCAGTACCCACGGCAGTTGCAGGCGCGCCAGGTTATGCGGGCTGGTGAGCTGCTGCAGGAAGTCGTCGCTGAGCATCAGCGCCGTGCTCAGGCCGGCGACCGCGGTCAGGCTCGCCCAAGGCCCGAGCCGGACCCGCCAGCCCGGTCCAGGAGCGGGCGCTATCGCGGTCGCGCCGATCTTCATGTCGCCACTCTCCAAACCCAAGTGGCGTTGGAAGGTAAGTAGGTGATTTCACCTACGCGTTAAGGAATTGCTGGCCCACATAGAAAGGGCACATGAAGTGCGCTGTTGCTTGCAGTGATGTGTGCGCCGTAGGCGCCGAGCCTTAACGAGGATTCAGCCGCTGCCGATGCGGCGCATGCCTGCGAGCGCAGCTAAGCCTCTGACCCAGATGAACTTCGCGAATCTGCGGCCAGCGGCCGACGGCTTCGGCTTATGATCGCGCCAACTATTTTCACATTTTCGTCACATTGACGATCCAGCGGCCAGCCGCGGAACGTCGCCCGCGATGCTAGCGTCGCGACCGATCACGCGACCGGAACCCCTCCTGATGCGCCTCGCCGCCGCCGCTGCCCTGCTCGTGTTCGCACTGACCGCCTGCCAGCGCGCGCCCGAGATCGCCGGTGAGGGCTACGACGAGTCGGCCGCGGCCGATGCGCGCCGGATCGAGGCCGACGTGCGCTATCTCGCCGACGATCTGCTCGAAGGCCGCGAGACCGGCAGCCGCGGCCACGACCTGGCCGCGCTGTACGTGGCCCAGCGCCTGCGCGCGATGGGCCTGCGTCCGGCTGGCGAGAACGGCGGCTACACCCAGCGCGTGCCGCTGCTGCGCGCGCAGCGCCTGCCCGAGGGCAACGAACTGGTGATCGAACGCAACGGCGCCACCACCGCGCTGCGCTTTCGCGATCAGTTCCTGCCGCTGCTCAATTTCGACCTGCCGCAGGCGCGGGTGGAGGCGCCGGCGGTGTTCGTGGCTCAGGCGGTGCACGCGCCCGAGTTGGGGCACGACGATTTCGCCGGCCTGGAGGTGCGCGGCAAGATCGCGGTGCTGTTCGGCGGTGCGCCGGCGCGCTTCGCGCCCGACCAGCGCGCGTTCTATTCCAGCACCGACGAGAAGCTGCGCGCGCTGGCCGAACGCGGCGCGGTCGGCGCGGTGTTCGTGGCCACCACCGGCGACGAACAGACCTACCCCTGGGCGCGCTCGGCCGAGGATTGGCAGCGCCCGGGCATGCGCCTGCGCGGCGCCGACGGCCGCGCGATCGACAGCACACCGCAGCTGCAGGTGGTGGCGCGGGTCAGCGCGGCGGTGGCCGACGTGCTGCTGGCCGGCAGCGGCCATACCGCGGCCGAGCTCTACCAGGCCACCGACGCCGGCCGCCTGCGCGGCTACGCGCTGCCCGGCCGCATCGTGCTGGCCGCGCGCAACCGCATCGCGCCGCTGGAATCGCGCAATGTGGTCGCGCGCCTGCCCGGCCGCGACCGCGCCCTGACCGACGAGCACGTGGTGTTCAGCGCCCACCTCGACCACGTCGGCCTGGGCCCGCCGGTGGACGGCGATGCGATCTACAACGGCGCGATCGACAATGCCCTGGGCGTGGCGGTGATGCTGGAGGCCGCGCGCAAAGTGGCCGCCGCGCCGAATGCGCCGCGCCGCTCGATGCTGTTCGTCGCGGTCACCGGCGAGGAGCAGGGCCTGCTGGGCGCGCAATGGTTCGTCCGGCACCCGACCGTGCCCGGCGCGCTGGTGGCCAACCTCAATCTGGACATGCCGCTGCTGCTGACGCCGACCCGCGACGTGGTGCCGATCGGAATCGAGCACTCCAGCCTGGCGCCGCTGCTGCGCCAGGCCGCTCAGGAGACCGGCGTGAAACTGTCGGCGGACCCGGCGCCGGAGCTGAGCATGTTCGTGCGCAGCGACCAATACGCCTTCATCCGCGCTGGCGTGCCCGCGGTCTATCTCAACGGCGGCATCGAGGGCGCAGGGCTGGGCGACGATCCGCGCGCGGCCCAACGCGAGTACCTGCGCCTGCGCTATCACCAGCCCAGCGACGACACCCGTCAGCCCATCCACTACGCCGACGCCGCGCGCCTGGCCCGGCTCAACGCGCGCCTGGGCCAGCTGATCGGCGACGCGCCGCAGCGCCCGGTCTGGAATGATGGCGACTTCTTCGGCCGGCGCTTCGGTGCCGGCGCACAACCAGGGAAGACGAATGCGCATTGAGCCTGCTCACCGACTCGCACCGCTGCTGCGCTGGCCGTTCCTGCTGGCGCTGGGGTTGCTGATCCTCAACGATGCGGTGCTCAAGAGCGCCTGGCATAACGCCTTCACCGGAAAGCTCTCGGACTTCGCCGGCGTGTTCGCGTTCGCCTACTTCTGGGCGGTGGCGATCGGGCGTGGACGCATGGCGGTGCATGTCGCGGTGGGGCTGGCGTTCGTGTGGTGGAAGTCGTCGTGGTCGACCTCGGCGATAGACGCCTGGAATGGCTTGCCGCTGTTCGATGTGGCACGCGTGGTCGACTACGGCGATCTGTTGGCCCTGGCTGTACTGCCGTTGTCGTGGTGGTGCCTGGCACGAGGCGCGCAGCCGAACCCTCGCGACGGCGTTACGCCGGCCTGGCCCCAGTTGGCGGTCGCGGCCATCGCGCTGGTGGCGTTTACGGCGACCAGCCGCCCGTTGACGACGATGACGATCAAGGGCGGCGTCGTGTACCTGGTGCCGCTGTCACCGGAGCAGATGCTGCAGCGCTCACGCGACTATCTCTACGATGAGCGACACGATCCGGAGCTTTATCCGGTAGGGTTCGATTGGTCGGACTGCGCGGTCACGGCCGAGTTCGAACTGCACAGCGCCGACGCCATGACACAGATGACCCTGCGTAAGTTCACCAGCCGCAGCTGCGACATACGCGATGCCAAGCCCGCCGAACTGTTCCGGGCGATGCAACCGGAACTGCGCTCGCGCCTGGGCGCGCGGCTGCTGCAACCCTACGCCATGCCCAATCACACAGAGCTCGAAGCCCGATACGGCGGTCCGCCGAGATGTTGCGAGGCTGATGAGGAAGTCGAAGCAACGAAACCGTAGGATGCGGTGAGCGCAGCGAACCGCATCGGCGCGCATGCTCGCATTGGCGTTGCGGTGCGGTTCGCTGCGCTCACCACACCCTACGCGGCGCTGGCGCAACGACAGCGCGCCATCCCTATACTCAAGCCATGAAAACACTGGGCCTGCTGGGCGGGATGAGTTGGGAATCGACGGTTCCCTATTACCGCCAGATCAACGAGACCGTGAAGGAACGCCTGGGCGGCCTGCACTCGGCGCGGCTGTTGCTGTACAGCGTGGACTTCGCCGACATCGAACGCCTGCAGCACGCCGGCGACTGGGAGCAGGCCGGGCGCGTGCTCGGCGAGGCCGCGCGCGGTCTGCGCCTGGGCGGCGCGGAGCTGCTGGTGATCTGCACCAACACCATGCACAAGGTGGCCGCGCAGGTCGAAGCGATCTCGGGCCTGCCGCTGCTGCACATCGCCGACCCCACCGGCGCGGCGATCCGCGCCGCCGGTCTGCAGCGCGTCGCCCTGCTGGGCACGCGCTTCACCATGGAGCAGGACTTCTACCGCCAGCGCCTGAGCGAACGCCACGGCCTGGAGGTGCTGGTGCCGGATGCGGACGAACGCGAACGCGTGCATCGGGTGATCTACGACGAGTTGTGCCTGGGCACGATCCGCGAGGCCTCGCGCCAGACCTACCGCGAGATCATCGCCGGGCTGGTCGCGCGCGGCGCGCAGGGCGTGATCCTGGGGTGCACCGAGATCGGCCTGCTGATCGGGCCCGACGATGTCGAGGTGCCGGTGTTCGACACCGCGGCGCTGCATGCGCGCGCGGCGGCGTTGGCGGCGATCGAGTAAGGAAGCGGCGCGGGCGTTCGGCTTGGCGCGATGATGCGGTTCGCTGCGCTCACCGCATCCTACGAAGGCGCATGCCTACGAGGTCGACCGTAGGATGTGGTGAGCGCAGCGAACCACATCGCCACCATCGACACCATCAACGCGCCGGCAACGGCAACCCGCGGAACGCCTTGACCGTGCGCAGCACGAAGCTGGAGTTCACGTCGGCCACGCCGGCCTGGTTGAGCAGGCGGTCGAGCAGGAAGTGCGAGAAGTGCTCCAGGTCGCGCACCGCGACCAGCAGCAGATAGTCCATGTCGCCGGTCAGCGCATGGCATGTGACCACCTCGTCCCATTCGTTGACGAAACGGCGGAACAGCTCCAGCGCGTCGGTGTCGTGGTGGTTGAGCTGCACGCGCACGAAGGCCTGCAGGCCCAGGCCGAGGCGCTCGGGGTCGACTTCGGCGCGGTAGCCGGCGATCACGCCCTCGCGCTCCAGGCGCTGGACCCGGCGCAGGCAGGCCGAGGCGGACAGATGCACGCGCTCGGCCAGCTCGGCGTTGGTCTGGCGGCCCTGGCGTTGCAGTTCGGCCAGCAGCAACAGGTCGGTGCGATCCAGCTCGATGGCGGGCATATTCGTGCAACCAAATCGTTAAACACGCAATAATCATGCGCCGTAACCGAGTTCTAGCGCAACAACGCAAGCTTATTGCGCGAATCCGGGGCTACAGTCCTAAGTCGAGCCGCGATCCAACGAATCGCGGATCCACCCGGAATCCCGCCATGAACGACACCACGCCGCAGCGCGTCGAACACCAGCTCACCGACAAGGGCTACGTGCCGGTCTATACGACCGCCGTGGTGGAGCAGCCGTGGTCGAGCTATACCGCCAGCGACCATGCGGTGTGGGCGCAGCTGTTCGAGCGCCAGCAGCGGATCCTGGTCGGTCGCGCCAGCGACGAGTTCCTGACCGCGCAGCGCGCCATGCACATGACGCCCGACCGCATCCCCAAGTTCGAAGACCTCAACGCGGTGCTGCGCGCCGCCACCGGTTGGGAGCTGGTCGGCGTGGAAGGCCTGCTGCCGGAACTGACCTTCTTCGATCACCTCGCCAACCGCCGCTTCCCGGTGACCTGGTGGATCCGCAAGCCCGAGCAGATCGACTACCTCAGCGAGCCCGACCTGTTCCACGACCTGTTCGGTCACGTGCCGCTGCTGATGAACCCGGTGTTCGCCGACTACATGCAGGCCTACGGCCGCGGCGGCGTGAAAGCGCACGCGATCGGGCCCGACGCCCTGGTCAACCTGACCCGCCTGTACTGGTACACGGTGGAATTCGGCCTGATCAAGCAGGCCGACGGCCTGCGCATCTACGGCAGCGGCATCGTCTCGTCCAAGGGCGAGTCGATCTACTGCCTGGACTCGGACGCGCCCAACCGCATCGGCTTCGATCTGGAGCGGATCATGCGCACGCGCTACCGCATCGACACCTACCAGAAGACCTACTTCGTGATCGACAGCTTCGAGCAGCTGATGGACGCGACCGCGCCGGACTTCACCCCGCTGTACGCGCAGCTCGCCGCGCAGGGCTCGGTGCCGGCCGGCGAGGTGCTGGCCGGCGACACCGTCTACCACCGCGGCACCGGCGAAGGCTGGCTCAACGACGGCGACGTCTGAGCGGGCACGCTCACGGCGCGCCCTGCCCCAGTCGAACGGCGCTCAGCCCCGCGCCGCGAGCGCAAACGGCGCCGGCCGTTGCGCGCCTTCGGCCGCCGCCGACAGCTGACGCGCCAACGCACGCGCCGCCACGCGCAGCTCCGGCACCGCGGTGATCTCCCACAAGCGCCCGCGCAGCAGCGGCCCCAGGCAGTACAGGCCGCGCACCGGCGCGCCGTTCGCGTCCAGCGCTTCGTAGCGCTCGGAGGCGTTGAGGCCCAGGCCCAGGGGATCGGCGCTGATCAGGCCGGATTCGCGCAGGTGCGCGATCAGCGGATGGGTGGTGCGTTCGATGTCGGTGTCGAAGCCGGTGGCGCGGATCAGCACGTCGTAGGTCTCGCTGCGCACCTGGGTCTGGCCGCGCTCGCGGATCAGCGCCTCGACCGCGTCGGTGCCGCGGCGCGCGCGCAGCAGCCGCCCCGCGCGCACCGTGAGCTGGCCGCTGACCTGCAGCGCATCCAGTTCGGCCGCGACCGGCGGCGCCAGGCGGTGGCGCACGCTCTCCCAGTACGAACGCAGGTGGCGCAGGAAGCGCGCGCGCTGCGGCTCCGGCAGGCCGCGCCAGAATCCCTGCAGATACGGACGCAGCGCGTCGATCAGGCTGCGCCAGTCGGACACGATCGGCAGCAGCATGCGCAGCGAGCGCAGCAGCTGGCCCAGGTCGTGCGCGTTCAAGGCCTGCAGCACGGTCGGCGGCAAGGCGATCGGCGCGCTGGCCTCGTCCAGATGCCGGCGCGGCAGCAGGCCATGGCGCGACAGCGCCGCGATCGGCCCGGTGTGGCCGCGCCGGCGCAGGGTCGCAACCACGTCGGCCATGGTCAGGCCGGTGCCGACCACCAGCAGGCGCGCGTCTGGGGCGATGCGGTCGATCGCGCCGTCCTGCCAGGGCCAGGCCAGATAGCTGGGATGCACCGCCAGGCGCGGGCCCACGCCCGCCAGCGGCTGCGGCGGCAGCGCGCCCAAGGTCAGCACCACGCGCTCGCTGAAAAAATCGCTGCCGTCGGCCAGATGCACGCGGAAACCGCCGGGGCTGCGTTCGACCGCGATCGCCTCCTGTTCGACCAGATGCAACGTGGCGGCGCTGGTGTCGGCGGCCGCGCGCAGGCGCGCATGCAGGTATTCGCCGTACAGCAGCCGCGGCAGGAAGCTCTGGCGTGCGCGCTCGGTGAGATTGAGCCAATCGGCGAACTCGGCCGGATAGTCCGGCGTCGCACCCAGGTCGCGCGCGCGCACGTTGAGCAGATGCTCCGGTCGCGCCTCGCCGTAGGCCACACCGCGGCCGTAGCTGTCGGCCACGCCGACCAGGGTGATGTCGACGCCGGGACCGGCCTGCGCCGCCAGTTCGCTCGCCAGGGCGCTGCCGCTGAAGCCGGCGCCGATGATCGTGATCCGCATGCGCATCGCCTCACGTGGGGGGAGGCTACGTTCTAGTGGATCGCGCCGGCGGGTGGGTAAAGCGCGGGTTATTTGGGCGGGCCGCTCACCCAACGAAATGGCACAGGCACATAGCCGAACGGAATCTCGCCGATGCGTCCGCGATCACAGCGCGCGCGAACTTGCCGCGCCCCGCGCGGTAGGCACGGTCGCCGCGGGCCGCGCAGCCGCGTACTTGCGGTCCAGCACCCGCTTGGCGATCACCGCCGCCAGCAGCGGGCCGAACCAGGCGAAGTAATGCAGGGCCACGCCGTCCACCGCCGGCAACAGGCGCGGCAGGCCGATCGCCAGGAAGGCGACGTGGGTGGCGATGGCGTTGCCCAGCATCGCGCTGTAGTGCTCGCCCAGCCACCAGCGCGGGCGCGCGGCCAGGCGCGCACGATGCAGGCGCTTGTTCAAGGTGTCGTAGCCGACGTACAAGCCGATCGCGGAGAAGCCGATGAACAGCGGCGAGCCGTCGTGCACGCCCAGCGCGAGGACGCCCAAGCCGGCCAGCAGCGCGAGCAGGCCAGAGCCGACGTAGACCGGTCCGGTGTAGCGCGCGACATCGTGCTTGTCGCGGATCGCGCGCCAGGCCGCCCACACGCCGTTGGCGGTGATCGCGACCAGGTAGCCCAGGAACACCGCGATGTAGAGCTGGCCCTGCAGATAACGCACCACCGCCATCGGCACCGCAGTGATCAGGATGCCCAGCATCGCCAGCAGATAGGCCTGGCCGAAGCGACGGTGCAGCGCGCTGCCCTTGCGCAGCGCGGCGGCGGCCCAGAACGTGGCCAGGGCGAGCACGCCGATGCTGCCGTGCGCGGCAACCAGGATCGAGTAAGCGGTCATGACGTCGGCTCGTTGGCGGTTGCGCACAGCCTCGCGCCGCGCGCCGCGCCGGCGCAGTGCCCGCGGTCACCGACGCGACCTGCCGGAAGTCACCTTTCGCCGAACGGGCATTGCCAGTCGCGGCGCCCGCCCGCAGCATGCGGGCATGAAGTCATCCTTGCTGCGAGCGATCCTCGACAACGCGTTCCTGCGCGTGGTGTTCCAGCCGCTGAACCTGCCGGCGTTCCTGACCTGGCTGGCGGTGGGTCTGTCGCTGCGCTTCGACAACCGCGCCGACGATGTCTGGCAATGGCTGGCGATGGCCGGTTTCGGCCTGGCCTTCCTGATCGGCGACTTCGTGCCGCGCAACCAGCGCGCGCTGACCGCGCTGCTGCTGACCAGCGAAGCGATCTGCGCGCTGGCGCTGACCTGGCTGGCACCGCGCGGCGGCACCACCCCGGCGCTGCTGGTGATCCTGTCGGCGCAGCTGGCGATGATCTATCCGGCGCGGACCACCCTGGTGGCGATGCTGCTGATCGACTTGGGCCTGTTCCTGGTGCTGCGCGCATCGGGCCACGACGCGGCCCTGATCGTGGTGCTGATCTTCGCCGGCTTCCAGGCCTTCTCGTCGCTGATCGCGCACTACGCGCGCCGCGCCGAGGAGGCGCGCGACCAGCTGTCGCGCGTCAATGCCGATCTGCTGGCCACGCGCGCGCTGCTGGCCGACAGCGCGCGCGACGCCGAGCGTTTGCGGGTGGCGCGCGAGCTGCACGACGTGGCCGGGCATAAACTCACCGCCATGACCCTGAACCTGCGCGCGCTCGCGGCCGACCCGGAGTACGCCAAGCGCCCCGAAATCGCGATCGCGCAGCGTCTGTCGAGCGAGTTGCTGGGCGATATCCGCAATGTGGTCCAGGCCCTGCGCGATACGCGCGGTCTGGACCTGGGCGTGGCCCTGCGCGCGCTGGCCGCGCCGATGCCGCGCCCGCGCCTGGAACTGAGCATCGCCGACGACGTCCATCTCACCGACCCGGCGATCGCCGAAACCATCCTGCGCCTGGTCCAGGAAGCGCTGACCAACAGCGCCCGCCACGCCGACGCCGAGCGCGTGCGGGTCGCGATCGCCCGCGTGGGCGCCCGGCTGCGCATCAGCGTGGAGGACGACGGCCAGGTACGCGGTGCGCTGCGCGAGGGCAACGGCCTGGCCGGCATGCGCGAACGCGTGGCCGCGGCCGGCGGAACCCTGGCCTTGCAGACCACGGTGCGCGGCGCGCTGCGCATCGAAGCGGAGCTGCCGGCATGAGCGGCCCGAAGATCGCCCTGGCCGACGATCAGGCGCTGGTGCGCGCCGGCCTGCGCGCCTTGCTGGAACTGCAGGGCGTGAGCATCGCCTTCGAGGCCGACGACGGCCAGGTCCTGCTGGACGGCCTACAGCAGACCCCGGTAGACGTGGTCCTCAGCGACATCCGCATGCCCGGGCTGGACGGCATCGAGGCGCTGGTGCGCCTGCGCGAACGCGGCGACCGCACCCCGGTGCTGCTGCTGACCACCTTCGACGACGGCGACCTGCTGCTGCGCGCGACCGAGGCCGGCGCGCAGGGCTTCCTGCTCAAGGATGCCGCCCCCGAAGACCTGTACGACGCGATCGTGCGCGTGGCCGCCGGCGACACCCTGCTGCAGCCGGTCAGCACCGAGCCGGTGCGCGCGCGCTACCGCTACCACGCTGACGACGCCCCGCGCGCGCTGTTCACCGAGCGCGAGGTCTCGGTGCTGCGGCTGATGGCCGGCGGCTATTCGAACAAGGAGATCGCGCGCGCGATGTTCCTGGCCGAAGGCACGGTCAAGAACTATGTGTCGGTGATCCTGGAGAAGCTGGACACGCGCGATCGCACGCGGGCGGTGTTGAAGGCGATTACCCTGCGGGTGATTTGAGAGGGCGGTGCGTGCGCGTGGAGGACGAAGCGGCGCCGCGGCGCCAAGAGCAAATCCCCCTCAATCACCCCTTTTTCAAAGGGTGAAGACAAGCACGGCTACACGCGCGGAGGCCGTGCGCCGAACTCAAATCGTGGGGAGGCTTAAGACCGCGGTCGCGGACCGGGTGGAAGCGCACACCCTCTCCCGCGGACGGAAGAGGGTGCGGCGTGCGGAGGCGGCGCCAGGCCGCGCTCCGCTGGACGGGCGATTAGGCCGCGGCGTCCTTGAGCTTCTTGAGCGGACGCACCTTGACCTTGACCGAAGCCGGCTTGGCAGCGAACCACTGCTCTTCCTTGGTGAAGGGGTTGATGCCCTTGCGCTTCGGCTTGGCCGCCACGTTGACGGCGGTGATCTTCAGAATGCCCGGCAGGGTGAACGCGCCCGCGCCCTTCTTGTTGATCGAAGCGTGCACGGCGCCTTCCAGCGCGCTCAGCACCGCACGCACGTCCTTGGCGACCACGCCGGTGGCTTCGGCCAGATGCGCGACCAGGCCCGACTTGCTCAGGGCTTCCTTGATCGGCTTCGGCGCGGCCGGCTTGGCGGCAGCAGCCTTCGGAGCGGCCTTCTTCTTCGCAACAACTTTCTTCTTCGTCGCCATTTATTTGTCCCGGTGGTACTCGATGAATGGATGGTTTGCCAGGAAACCCCTTCGGCAAGGCGGAATGTAGGGCAACATCGCGGCCACGCCAAGCGCCGAATGGCGGAAAAAGCGCTTTTTTTTCGTCATCGCGCCCGAGCGGTCGCCGATACGGGCGCGAAAGGGCCGGGAATCGCCCCGCAGCCGGCGCGCGCGCCGGCGTGCCGGGCACCGCCGATACGGCCCGAATGCGCCCGTTTCCGACCGCTCGCGCGCGTTCATCGCTAGCCGCGGCGGCGTCAGCGGGCGTCGGCGGGATTGGCGCCGACCGAGCGCAGGTAGGCGTCGAGGCCGCGTTCGCGGCTGTCGCCAAAGGTTTCGCCGGTGGGCGCGTACTCGACGATGCGATCGGGGCGGAAATTGCGGAAGTCGCCGCGCAGGCGGCACCACGCGCCCAGGGTCCAGCTGCCGCCCCAGAACGACAGGCACAGCGGCTCGACCTCGCGCTGGCTGGCGCGCGCCTCGTTGTCGCGGTACAGCAGGCGCAGCACGCGCAGATCGGAGATGGCCCCGTGGAGGGCATCGATCAGGCCGCTGGCCTCGATCCGATTGTCGAGCTGGGGCGCGAAGATGCGGGTGCGCCGGCTGCGGTCCTTGAGCTCGGGCGGCAGCACCGCCTCGATCTTCAGCAAGGCCGCGGTCGCGCTTTCGCCCAGGCGCTCGCCCGCGAACGCGCGCACGAAGCGCGTGCCGACCACCAGGGCTTCGAGCTCGTCGGGACTGAACATCAGCGGCGGGATGTCCGAGCCCTTGCGCAGCACGTAACCGACGCCGGCCTCGCCCTCGATCGGCACGCCCGAACGCTGCAGGTCGGCGACGTCGCGGTAGACCGTGCGCAGCGATACCGCCAGCGTCTTGGCCAATTGCTGGGCGGTGATCGCTTGGCGGCGTCCGCGCAGGGCATGGATCAGCAGGAACAGTCGGTCGGCACGGCGCATGCCGCATGATCCCGCGCCACGCGTTCGGGCTCAACACGCGCGCGGCGGCGGGTCATGAGGGGCAGGGCCTTGGTCGGGCCGGGTGCGCGCATCGCCACGGTCCTAGGACGCGACCGCCAGCTCCGCGTCCGAATCGCGGTCGTGCTTGGGCCCGCCCACCGCGCCGGCCATGGCCATCGCGCGGGCCACCGCGGCCGCCGCGGCCTGTTGCGGGCCGTCGGCATCGGCCAGTTCCGAACGCGCCGACGGGCCCAGCCGCAGCAGCACCGGCGCCGCGGCCAGATCGCCCAACATCGCGTCCACCAGCACCTCGCGCCAGCGCGGATCCAGATTCAGGCTGCGCGTGGCCTGCGCCCAATGGTCCTCGTCGGCATAGCGTGCGAACCACACGAACACCCGCTCGCCCTCGCGCACCGGCAGGCGCGGGAAGGTGTTCTCGGAAGCGTCGGTGACGTAGGTCGCGACCAGTTCGGCGCCGGAGCCGCGCAACAGCGGCGCGAACGCGGACTCGAACAGGTCGTCGAAACCGTCCTCGGCCGGCGCGTTCAAGCTGCAGATGCCGGCCACATAGACCGATGGCGGCAGCGTATCGGCGCCCACCGGCGCGCGCGCCGACGCGGCCGGCTTGAAGCCCGAACCCGCGCGCGCGGGCTTGAGCAGCAGCACGTTGTCGTTGTCCAGCAAGGTCGCGTTGGCGGCATCGCGATGGCGCTGCCAGACCGGGCCGAAATAGAACGAGTTCAATGCGGCGGCGCGCTCGCGCATGCCGGGAAACCCGCGCACCCAGACGTAGCGGTCGGGTTCGTCGAGGTCGCGGAACTGGCCGATCACGTGGATGCCGACGGCTTCCTGGGTCTCGACGAATTCGCGTTCGAACAGCTCGACCAACTCGTCGCGGCGGCCCGGCTGCATCTGGTACTGGCGCAGTTCGATCACCGCGTCGTCGTGGACCAGGCGGCCGTGCTCGTCGATGCGGCGCATCCACATATGCCAGTTGGTTTCCCAGGTCTTGCCGCCGTCGGTGGAAAAGGCTTGGTGCCAGTGCGCCGCGTTGGCGCTGATCTGGTCCCAGGTGAATTTCGCCAGCACCGGCCGGCCTTCGTGCTCGGCCGCGCCGACGAACGTACCCACGCCGTCCTTGAACGCGCCCACCACCGGCGGCTCGAGCACACCGTCGTGGTTGCCGGCCCAGTACAGGCTCCACTGCCGGGTTTCCGGATTGAACAGGCGCAAGGTCATGCCGAGAAACTTCTCGCCGCGACCGGGGCGGCCCCAATCGGTGACGAAGTCGTCGACGTTGCCCAGCCCGCCCAGGATGGGCTCGCAGCCCTGGGTGGCCTCGAACACTTCCCAGTCGGTGGAGCCGACCAGGCGTGCGCGCAGGCGTTCGTTGCGGATGGTCCAGCGGCCGTGGAAGAAGTCGAAATCGTGGCGGCCGTCGTTGGCTGGCGTGCTGTCGTTCATGACTGTCTCGCTGCGCGCGGTGCGCGCCTGGGGTTCACGGAATCGTGCGTAGGGACTGCGTCGTCGCTCAAGCCAGCCGGGTCATGTGCATGACCCAGTTGGTTTCCCAGGTCTTGCCGCCATCGGGCGACAGCGCCTGTTCCCAGCGCAAGCTGCGTTCGGTGATCTGCGACCAGACCGCGCGCGAGGGCAGCATTCGGCCCTGGTGCGCCTCCTGGCCTTCGAACACGCCCACGCCGTCGCGGAAGCCGCCGATCAGCGGCGGTTCGAGCACGCCGTCGCGGTCGCTGGCCCAGTACACGAACCACTGCCGCGTTTGCGGCCGGTACAGGCGCAGCGCCATGCCGACGATGCCGCCGCCCCAATCGGTGGTGTAGCGGTCCATGCTGCCCAGGCCGCCGAGCACCGGTTTGCATTCGTCGATGGCATCGAACTCGATCCACTCGTCGCTGCCGGCCAGGCGCTCCTTGAGGCGGCGGTTCTTGACCTGCCAGCGGCCGTGATAGAAGTCGAAATCGTGGCGGCCGTCGCGTTCGGGCATGGCGGAGCTTCCTGTCGCTGGAGTGGAGGCGGCGTGCGCGAACACCGTCGCGGGCAGCGTGGCGGCCATCGCCGCCGCCGGGGCGGCCACGCCCCATCGCAGGATTCGTCGTCGTTGCCGGTCCATGCTCGCGCCCCGCCCGTGCCGATCGCACCGGCACAGACTGCGCCCGGGCTACTGCCAGCCTGCTGTCAGTAGCCTGGCTTGCGATTTCGCGCGAGCCGGCTCATCCGGCCGGGTCGGGCGCGCGCGGGAAGAACACCGCGATGCAGAAGCCGCGACCCTCGATGCCGTCGCAGGGCTCGATGCGCGCGTCATGGATCTGGGCGATGCGCGCCACCAGCGACAGGCCGATACCGCTGCCGCCGTCGGCGCGCCCGGGCTCGGACTGGCCGGGTACGCGGAAGAAGCGGTCGAAGATGCGGCCGCGATCGGCCTGCGGCACGCCCGGGCCGTTGTCGGATACGCGCAGCTCCACGCCGCGCACGCCGTCGCGCACCGCGTGCAGGCACGACACCGCGACCTGGCCGTCCATGCCGGCGTAACGCACCGCGTTATCGATCAGGTTGCGCAGCAGGATGCCGAGCTGGTCGACGTCGCCCAGGATGGTGCAGGGCTCGGACTGCAGGCTGACGCGCTGGCGGCGGTCGCGCGCCAGGGTCTCGAAATCGCGCACCACCAGCACCACCAGTTCCGACAGCGACACCGGCAGCAGCGGCGGCGGGCCGGCGCCGGCGTCCAGGCGGGCCAGATCCAACAGCTGCTCGGACAAGCGCGCGCTGCGCCGCACGCCCGCGCTCAGGCGCTGCAGGGCGGCGTTCTTCTCCTCGATGGTGTCCGCGCGCAGGGCCAGGTCGGCGTGCGCGGTCAGCACCGCCAGCGGCGTGCGCAGTTCGTGGGCGGCGTCGGCGATGAAGCGGCGCTCGTGCTGGACCGCGTTGTCGACGCGTTCGAGCTGGCCGTTGAAGGCGTCCACCAGCGGGCGGAATTCGCTGGGCAAGCCCGGCGCGTGCAGCGGCGTGAGGTCCAGCGGCTTGCGTTCCAGCAAAGTACGCCGCAGCGCCGTCAGCGGGCGCAGCGAGCGCCCGATCACACCCCACACGGCGATGCCGAACAGCACGAAGATCAGTGCCGCCGCCAGCACGCTCCAGGCGATCCAGCCGCGCATCTCGTTGACGATCTGGTACTTGGAGCGGCCGACCTGGACGGTGATGCCGCGCTGCGGCTCGGTGAGGCTGTACACGCGCCAGCGCTCGCCATCGATCACCCGGGTGGCGAAGCCGTCGCGGAAGTCCGGCTTCAGCGGTTCCAAAGGTGCGGCCGGCGAATAGACCACGTTGCGGCCGTCGACCCAGACCTGGAAGCTCATCTTCCAATCGCGCGCGCCGTTGGGCTTGGGCGGACGCGCGCGCGCCGGCAGGGCCTTCAGGCCATCGGGCATCGAGCCCAGAACCTGCGCGGCGATGTCGCGCAGCGAGGCGTCCCACAGGCCGGTGCGCTCCATGCGCTGCTGCCATACCTGACAGCCCATCCAGACCAGCCAGGCCACCATCACCGCCTTCAGCAGCACCCAGGTCAGGCGCCAGCGCAGCGAACGCGTCCTCATGCCTGCGCACCGCCGATGCGGTAGCCGTAGCCGTGCACGGTCGCGATCACCTGCTCGCCGAGCTTGCGCCGCAGTTGGTGCACGTAGACCGCGATGGTGTTGCTCTCGATGGTGCCGGAGCTGCCGTACACGGCTTCCTCCAACTGCTCGCGCGTGACCACGCGGCCCTGACGCTCCATCAGCAGCATCAGGGTACGGAACTCGTGCGCGCTCAAGGGCACCGGCTCGCCGTCGCGGGTGACTTCGCGCCGCGCCGGGTCCAGCACCAGGTTGGCGTAGCTGAGCACCGGCGACACCCGGCCCTGGCTGCGTCGCATCACCGCGCGCAGGCGCGCGTACAACTCGTCGGGCTGGAACGGTTTGACGATGTAGTCGTCGGCGCCCGCGTCCAGGCCGACGATGCGGTCGCTGAGCTTGTCGCGCGCGGTCAGGATCAGCACCGGGGTGGCGTCGTAGCGGCCGCGCAGCACCGACAGCACGCTCAGGCCGGAACTGCCGGGCAGGCCCAGATCCAGCAGCACCGCGGCGTAGGAATGATCGATCAGCGCGGTCTTGGCCAGGGCCGCATCGCCGACCCAATCGACGCTGAAGCCGTTCTGGCGCAGCCCGTCGCGCACGGCCTCGCCGAGCATGACGTCGTCTTCGACCAGCAGGATGTTCATGACGGCAACCGATGGCGGTGAATGGGCTACAGCTAACGGGACGTATCGTGCGCGACGGCGATTAAGAAGTTCTTAAAGCGCGGCGCCGCGCGTTCAGCCGATCTTTACGCCACTTAAAAACTTCTTAAAAGCGCGCGCGCAGCATCCTCCTCGCCGACCCACCCCACGGGTCGTATCGAACGGAGATCGCCATGCCCGCATCGTCACGTCCCGTTTTGTCCCTGATCGTAACCCCGGCGCTGCTCGCAGGCTGCGCCTCCATCCCGCGCAGCCAGACCCCGGTGGCCGCGATCGCCGGCCTGGACTGCGAGGCCCTGGCCCAGGAGCAGGCCCTGAGCGAACGCAGCCGCGACGCCGCCCAGCACGCGCGCAGCAACGCCTGGAAGGCGGTGCTGCCGATCGCGGTCGGCGTGCGCTACGCCTCGGCGCGCTCGGCGCAGTCGGAGGCCGAACAGCGCCTGCAGGCGATCCGCGCCAGCCGCGACGCCCACCGCTGCGCGGACGCGCCCGCCCAGTCCGTCGACCTGGGGGCCGAGGTATGAGCCTGGTCTCGCCCCTGATGAGCGTGGTGCGCATCGCGCAACGGCCGGCCGCGGTCGCGCCGGCGGGCCCGCACGCACGCGCCGTGCGCCCCGACGACCTGCCCGCGCTATTGCGCCTGTGCACCGAACACGCCGAGCTGACGGTGTTCGAGCGCCTGCCCTACGGCCACGCCCGCGACAGCCTGTTGGAGCTGCGCGAGGCGCTGTTCGAACCGCCGCTGCGGGCTTGGGCCTGGATAGCCTACGTCGACGGCGAAGCGGTCGCCTACGCCAGCGCCACGGTCGGCTTCTCGTTGCTGGAACGCGCCTATCACCTGTGCCTGGAAGGCCTGTACGTGCGTGCGGCCTGGCGCGAACGCGAGATCGAAGCCCTGCTGTTCGAGCAGGCGCTGGACGCCGCCGCGCGCTTCGGCTGCCTCAACCTGCAATGGCAGGCGCCGGCCTGGAGCGAGGCCGCGCGCGCGTTGGACCTGCCGCGCCGCGCCACCCGCATGGAAGCGCTGCGTTACGTGCTGCCGGTAGGCCCCGCCGGCGACGCCGGCTAAGCCCATGTCCGCGCCGCGCGCCGCCCTGCCCGTCCCCCTCGCCCCAGCGCGTCCCCCGCGCAGGCGCCGCGCGCGTCGCGCGCTCCTCTTCCTTTTGGTAGTCGCCACTGTCATGACCACGCTCTCCCTCAGCGCTTGCCGCACCACCGCCTACCCGGACTCACCGCAGTTCCGCGACGGCGGCTTCCGCAACCCGATCGCGCCCAAGACCGTGGGCTGGCGCGAAATGCCGGCCATGCTCTGGCGCTTCGCCTTCGACAAGCCCGCCGACACCGTGCCCAAGACCGCGCCGCCGGTGGCCGCGCTCACGCGCGAACAGTTGTTGGCCGCGCCCGACGGCAGCCTGGTGCGCTTCGGCCACTCCACTGTGCTGCTGAAGCTGGACGGCGCGTTCTGGCTGACCGACCCGGTGTTCTCCGAGCGCGCCTCGCCGGTGCAGTGGGCCGGCCCCAAGCGCTTCCATGCGCCGCCGATGACGATCGCGCAACTGCCGCAGATCAAGGGCGTGATCCTGTCGCACGATCACTACGACCACCTCGACAAGGCGGCGGTGCTGGAGCTGGCGGCCAAGACCGAGCACTTCCTGGTGCCGCTGGGCGTGGGCGATCTGCTGATCGAATGGGGCGTGGACGCGGCCAAGGTGCAGCAGCTGGATTGGTGGCAGTCCGCCACCATCGACGGCGTGCGCTTCGTCGCCACGCCCTCGCAGCATTTCTCCGGGCGCGCTATGTTCGCCGACAACCCTACCCTGTGGACCTCGTGGGTGATTCGCAGCTCGCGTCTGAACCTGTACTTCAGCGGCGACACCGGCTATTTCGACGGCTTCAAGGCGATCGGCGAGAAGTACGGCCCCTTCGACCTGACCCTGTTGGAATGCGGCGCCTACAACGCACAGTGGGCGGGCGTGCACATGCTGCCCGAGCAGACCTTGCAGGCGCATCTGGACCTGCGCGGCCGGCGCCTGCTGCCCATCCACAACGGCACCTTCGATCTGGCCATGCACGCCTGGACCGATCCGATGGAGCGCATCACCGCGCTGGCGCGCGACGCCGGCGTGGAAACCCTGACCCCGGTGATGGGCACGCCGGTGAACCTGCACGCGCCGCCGGCGACCTCGGCGTGGTGGCGTACGGGGCGTTGATCCAAAGCGAAGCCGTAGGATGCGGTAAACCGAAGGCGCACCGCATCGCGCGCGCCGGCCGATTGCGCCGCAACCCGATGTCGCGATGATGCGGTTGTCACCGTATCCCACGGTTACATCGACGGTCATAGGATGCGGTAAGCCGCAGGCGCACCGCATCGCGCGCGCCGGCCCGATTGCGCCGCAACCCGATGTCGCGATGATGCGGTTGTCACCGCATCCTACGGTTACGTCGCTGGTCGTAGGATGCGGTAAGCCGAAGGCGCACCGCATCGTGCGCGCAGGCTCGGAATCGCAGCGCAATTTCCTGGCCGGCTGTCGCCTACTCAAACGCGCGCCGGCTTACTCGCCGATCGCGAACAAATCCGACTGGGCGACGTAACCGTCCTCATCGACGAAACCCGACAAGCCCACGCCGACCAGGCGATACAAGGTGTCGGCCGGAAGCTCCACGCGCGCGCGCAGGGCGCAGGCGATGTCAGCCAGCTCCTGCTCGCTGGCCGGCGGCGCCGGTTGGGTGAGGCTGCGGGTCAGGGTGCGGAAGTCGGCGGTCTTGAGCTTCAGCACCACCGTGCGCGCGAGCCGTCCGGGCTCGCGCTGGTAGCCGGCCCAGGTCTTGCTGGCCAGGCGGCGAATATGCGGTTCCAGCGCGTCCAGGCGCAGATCCTCGGCGAAGGTGTCCTCGGCCGAGATCTGCAGGGTCGGCCGCTCCGGCTCCACCGCGCGCTCATCGATACCCAGCGACAGCTCGTGCAGACGCCGACCCCAACGCCCGAAGCGCTGCTCCAGCGCCAGCGCGCCCAGCGCGCGCAGGTCGGCGACCACGCTTACGCCCAGCTCGGCCAGCTTGGCCTCCATCACCTTGCCCACGCCGGGCAGCCGGCCCACCGGCAGCGGCTCCAGAAAGGCCTCGACCTGGTGCGGTCGGATCACGAACAGGCCGTCGGGCTTGCGCCAGTCGGAGGCGATCTTGGCCAGGAATTTGTTCGGCGCCACGCCCGCCGACGCGGTCAGCTGGGTCTCTTCGCGGATCGCGGCGCGGATCGCCTCGGCGGTGGCGGTAGCCGAAGGCAGCCCGGTCTTGGTCGCGGTGACGTCCAGATAGGCCTCGTCCAGCGACAGCGGCTCGATCAGGTCGGTGTGGCGGGCGAATATCTCGCGCACCTGCCGCGAGACCGCCTTGTAGCGCACGAAATCCGGCGGCACGAAGATCGCGTGCGGGCACAGGCGCTCGGCACGCACCGCCGGCATCGCCGAGCGCACGCCGAACTTGCGCGCCTCATAGCTGGCCGCGCACACCACCGAGCGCGCGCCGCGCCAGGCCACCACCACCGGCACCCCACGCAGCGAGGGATCGTCGCGCTGTTCGACCGACGCGTAGAACGCGTCCATGTCGACGTGCAGGACTTTGCGGTTGGGGGCGGACACGGTAAGCGGGGACGATGCGAAGGCGGCATGGTAGCGCGCCCGAGCTGGCGCAGCCCCTGCCTTGCGTCATCGCATTCCTGCCACGGCCGCTCTCTGTGGGAGCGGCGTAAGCCGCGATCGTCGATCGACGCAGCCGCGATGCGTTTCGCAACTACCGTCGCGGTCTACGGTTGCAGGAAGCCCCCGTGGTACCCCGTTCCCACCGTCGGCGTCCGCGCCACGTCGAAACGCAGCACCGAACACACGCCGCCGAAGGAAGCAGCGCAACGGCGACGACGCCATTCGGCCACGCCACAAGCCCGGCGCGGCGGCGCCCCACGCACCGCCGCGCCGTCCCCCACTGACGCTCAGTTCGGCGTCGGGTAGGCCGTGTACACCACCCAGCGGTTGTTGATCCGCCGCATCACGATCTGCACCGCGTTGACCTGGATGTCGTGACCAGCCGTGCACATGCCGTTGCCGTCGGCGGCGGTGCACTGGCGCGCGAAGTACTGCCACTGCAGGGTGCGCGCGGCCTCGCTGCCGTTGGCCGCAGGCTCGGGGCAGTACAGCGGATTGGGCTGGCGCGACAGGCGGTCGAACGCCTCGCGCCAGGCCTGCGCATCCCAGAACAAGGTGCGGCCGTACTGGCTGAAACCCGGCGGCGGTCGCACCCCGGGAACGTGCGCGGCCAGGTGACCGCCGCTGTCGGCGTTCATCTCCGGAATCGCGCTCATCTGCACGGTGACCAGGTTGGCGCAGGGCTCCACGGCGTGAGCGGTCAGAACGGTGGCGGACAGCAGCGCGGCCAGGGCCGCGGCTTTGTTGCGCATGCGCATGTCGATACTCCGGTGGCGTTGCGTGGAGGTCAGTAGGTCGGTTCCAGCGCGCCACCGGCGCTGATGCCGGCGCCGTAGGTGCCGTCGGCCAGGGAATAGATCTGCGCGTTGGGCAGCGCGGCGATCAGGGCGTTGTAGGCGGCCAGCACCGAGGCCTGCCACACCGCGGTCTCGCCGATGATGAACAGTTCGTTCGGGTTGTAGTTCTGGCCCTGCAGGATGCCGACCACGGTGGGCACGTCGGCGGCCGAGAACTGGTTGTTGGCGCCGTCGTAGATCGACAGATGGATGCCGATCACCTGGGTGCCGGCGGCGTTGCGCGCGGCGATGCCGATGCAGGAGGTGAAGGCGGTGAACTGGATGGTCGGCTGGGTGTCGCCGCCGGCGGTGGGCGCGACGTTGGCGGCGGCCGCCCATTCGCATTCGGCGATGGCCAAGGGCGCGGCGCCGGCGTTGATCGTGTAGGGCATGACGGACTCCAGTACGAGGAAGGGAGTGCACCTTGTAGGCCCCTCGCCGACGCGGCGACATGCGGAAGCCGCGCGCAGCCCGGACGCTTCACAGGCTTTCGGCCACATGCGTTGCCGTTTCACGGCCGCGGCGGCGCCGCGTTGTGATCGGTATGGACATACTCGCGTCGTCGCACCCCAACGAGCCCGCGTCGCGGCCGCCCGCCGCTGCTTCCGCCGCCGTTTCGGCCACCGTGCGCGCCCCGGCGGCGCTGTTCCTGGGCCTGCCCTGCCCCGGTACCCCGGCCTTCGACGCCTTATGCGATTTCTGCGACGAACACCGCGTCGCCGTGCTGGCCTCGCTGCCCTGGGTCGCGGCCGAGATCGCCGGCCACGACGGCTTCGACGCCATGCTGCGCTTCGTGCGCGCGCTGGGCGGCCGTCGCGTCTACGTGCCGCGCGACCGCAGCGGCTTCGCCGACCGTCTCGGCGTCGAGCTCAGCGCCACCACCCACGCGCGCCTGCTCGCGCACACCAGCGAGGCCGGCACCGTCGAAGTGCCTTCGGCCTGGGGTGTGTTCATCGCCCTGCGCCGGATCGCGATCCGCGCGGCGATGGCGGCCGGCGGCGACCTGCGCTCGGTCGCGCAGTCGTTCGGGGTGAGCGAGCGGCATTTGCGGTGTAGGTGATCCGCGCCGCGGGCCGCAGCCACCGCATCGGCTCAGGGTCCAGACGTAATTCCGGCTCACGGGTGTCCTAGCCGGGCCCATCGGCGACAATAGCGGCCTCGCCACCGCCTCCCTGCCCCGCCATGACCCAGGCCCCCAGCGCCAGCACCGCCGTCTCCCTTACCCGTTACCTGATCGAGGAGCAGCGCGCCGGCCGGATCAGCCCGGATCTGCGCCTGTTGATCGAGGTGGTGGCGCGTGCCTGCAAGACGATCTCGATCGCGGTCGGCAAGGGCGCGCTGGGCGGCGTGCTGGGCGATGCCGGCACCGGCAACATCCAGGGCGAGGCGCAGAAGAAGCTGGACGTGCTCAGCAACGAGATCCTGCTGGAAGCCAATGCCTGGGGCGGCCACCTGGCCGGCCTGGCCTCGGAGGAGATGGACACCTCGCATCCGATCCCGGACGTCTACCCGCGCGGCAACTACCTGTTGCTGTTCGATCCCCTGGACGGCTCCAGCAACATCGACGTCAACATCTCGGTGGGCACGATCTTCTCGGTGCTGCGCTGCCCGGACGGCGTAACCCAGGCCCAGGACCAGCACTTCCTGCAGCCGGGCACCGAGCAGGTCTGCGCCGGCTACACCACCTACGGCCCCAGCACGATGCTGGTGCTGACCATCGGCAACGGCACCCACGCCTTCACCCTGGACCGCGAGGTCGGCAGCTTCGTGTTGACCACGCGCGACATGAAGATTCCGGAAGAGACCAAGGAATTCGCGGTCAACATGTCCAATCAGCGCTACTGGCAGGCGCCGATGCAGGCCTACGTGGGCGATCTGCTGGCCGGCAAGGAAGGCCCGCGCGGCAAGGACTTCAACATGCGCTGGGTCGCGTCCATGGTCGCCGACGTGCACCGCATCCTGACCCGCGGCGGCATCTTCAGCTATCCGCTGGACGCCAAGTGCGCCGCCCAGGGCGGCAAGCTGCGCCTGATGTACGAGGCCAACCCGATGAGCTTCCTGGTCGAGCAGGCCGGCGGCGCGGCCAGCACCGGTCGTCAGCGCATGCTGGAAGTGCAGCCCACCGGCCTGCACATGCGCGTGCCGGTGTTCCTGGGCAGCAAGCACGAGGTCGAAGCCGCCGTGCGCTACCACGCCGAGCACGACGCCCAGGCCTGACCGGCCGCGCGTCGGCGCGCGCCAGCCGCAGATGAATCGGCAATGGCGCGATTCGTGCATTCGCCTGCGTGGTCCCATTCACCGCGATGCCCGTCATCGCGGTGACCGCTCTTGGCCACCCACGGCGTTGAATACTCTTGCCCACGGACAGCGGCGCGGAACGCGTTATGGGCGGGGAGAGCACGATGGCCAACGGTGTGCCGCGCGGGCCCCAGGCTCGAGGCGCGGGTAAGCACGATTCGGCAGACACGGAAGCGGCCCCGCGCGAGCCATTGCCTCGAATTCCACAGGCACGCGAACTGATCTACGTCACCCGCGGCAGCGCCGGCCGGGTGCTTTCGCTGGGGCGGCTGCAGCAGCTGGGCTGGAACCTGCGCCGCGCCCCCGATTCACGCAGCGTGCTGCGCATCCTGCAACGCGACCCTCGCCAGCCGCACGCGGCCCTGCTGGACCTGCGCGAGGGCTTCAGCCATCACGACCTGGCCGAGTTCGGCGCCGCCCTGTCGGCCAACAACGTCGGCTGGGTCGCCGGCATCGAGGCCTCGCAGTTGGACCAGGAGCCGGTGCGCCGGCTTATTCGCGACTACTGCTACGACTACGTCACCCTGCCCTGCCCCGAGGCCGTGCTGAACACCATCATCGGTCATGCCCACGGCATGGCCACCCTGGCCTGCGAACACGGCGAGACCACCAGCGAGGCCGGCTTCGACGGCATGATCGGCGAGAGCGCGGCGATGCGCGTGCTCTGCCGCACATTGCGCAAGGCCGCGCTGACCGAGGCGCCGGTGTTCATCGCCGGCGAGACCGGCACCGGCAAGGAACTGGCCGCCAACGCGGTGCACCGGCATTCGCGCCGGCACGCGCATCCGTTCGTGGCGATCAACTGCGGCGCGATCCCGCACAGCCTGGTGCAGTCGGAGTTGTTCGGCTACGAGCGCGGCGCATTCACGGGCGCGCAGCAGCGCAAGCTGGGCCGGATCGAAATGGCCAACGGCGGCACCTTGTTCCTGGACGAGATCGGCGACCTGCCGCTGGAAAGCCAAGCCTCGCTGCTGCGCTTTCTGCAGCAGGGCAGCATCGAACGCCTGGGCGGCCACGAGCAGATCCCGATCGACGTGCGCATCATCTCGGCCACCCACCACGATCTGGAAGCGGCGGTGGTCGACGGCCGCTTCCGCGCCGATCTGTTCCACCGCCTGTGCGTGCTGCGCCTACAGCAGCCGCCGCTGCGCGACCGCGGTGTCGATATCGACCGCCTGGCCGAGCAAGCGCTGCAACGCTATTCGCAGGAAAGCCAGCGCACGCTCAAGGGTTTCTCGCCCTGCGCGCGCCACGCCCTGCACAGCCACCCTTGGCCGGGCAACGTGCGCGAGCTGATCAACCGCGTGCGCCAGGCCGTGGTGATGGCCGAGGGGCGGCTGATCACCGCCGCGGATCTGCATATCGACAGCGCCGGCTTCACGCCGCCGCCGACCTTGGACGAGATCCGCGACGCCGCCACCAAGGACGCGATCGAACGCGCGCTGCAGCGCAACCGCGGCCGCCTGATCGATGCCGCGCGCGAGCTCGCGGTGTCGCGGGTCACGCTGTATCGCTTGATGCAGCGGCACGGCTTGCGCACGGGCGACGATACGGGGGCGCCGGACACGTTTAGTGCGGCTTAGATGCCGCGAGCGGCGACGCGCGGCCGCGATGCGCGCGACGATCGTGTTCGGGTCTTCGACGCCCGCGCCACTCTTCTCCGGCGCGGGCGTCTGCTGCGCCCTCGGGGGAACGTCTTACCAGGCCAGCGCGGATGCCAACATCGCAGTCGCGGTCCGCTGCGGACGGCGCCGGATGAGGCTGCGGGGGGAGGGGGTAGCGGGCATGGCGGACTCCGTCGGGGGACGGTCCCGACGCGCGGACGGCGCAGGGGGACGATATCTACCCAAGCGAGCTTCGTGCCAATCGCTCAAGCGATTGATTCGACGATATTTTTCCGCGCGGCGGGCGGCGGGTGCCGGCATCGGACCGCATAAATGTTTCGTCGCTGCAACTTGAAATGGCGTTGCATCGGCGCCGTCTGGGGGTTTTCACCAGGGAACAGCGAGGCCTGACGTCCTCACGCCGCGCACACCTGCCTGAGCAGGCGAGGTTGCGTTTTTGCAACGCCGATTGAGCGTGCGAGGATGGCCGCTTTCCCGCCGCATTGCGTAGAGACGCCGCATGACCGAGGCCCCGCTGCAGGACGCCATCCACGACTTCATCGAGGTCTACCCGCAGGTGCTGGACCGCGCCGCCTGCGCCGCCCTGCTGCAGCGTTTCAACGCCAGCGGCGCCGTCGCGCCGGGCCGGGTCGGCGGCGGCGTGATGCCCGAGCTCAAGGACAGTCGCGACCTGACCATCTCCGGCCGCGAGGAATGGCGCGACGCCGAAGCCGCATTGAACAACGCCGTGTTCGCCGGCCTGCTGCATTACCTGCGCCGCTACCCCCACACCCTGATCGCGCCGCTGATGCTGGAAGTACCGGGCGCCGACGGCCAGGGCCGCCACCGTCTCACCAGCGAACGCCTGACCGCGATGGACGACGCCACCTTGGCCCCGGTGGTGCAGGCGGTGCTGCGCCCGGGCGCGATCAACCTGCAGCGCTACACCGCCGATCGCGGCGGCTATCCGTATTGGCATTGCGAGTTGTTCCCGCGCGACGCCAATGCCGAGACCCTGCATCGCCACCTGCTGTGGACGATCTACCTCAACGACGGCTTCGAACAGGGCGAGACCGAGTTCCTGTACCAGCAGCGCAAGATCGCCCCACGCACCGGCGACCTGCTGATCGCCCCGGCCGCCTTCACCCACACCCATCGCGGCAATCGGCCCAAGGGTGGAGACAAGTACATCGCGACGAGCTGGATTCTGTTTCAGCGGGCGGAACGCTTGTATGGAGGTGGCTGAGGTGCGCGGGATGCGCATGCTTTGGCTCTGCCTGCTCCTGGCGCCTGCTTCCGCGTTCGCGTTCGAGGGCGAAGTCGCCGGCAGCGAAATCTCGCTGGGCGGCATTGCGGTAGGCGCGACCACCAGCGAGGTAACGAAGATACTCGGCAAGCCGTTGCGTCAACAGCCGCAGACGGACTTCATCGATCTCGACTACCACTACCCGAACCTGCGGGTGTCCTTTAGCGATGGCGTGGTCGCTGGCTTGTATAGCGACCACCGCAAGGGCTGCACACCGATGCGCCTGTGCCCCGGCGATAGGCTGGACAAGATGCGATCCCTATACGGGGCGCCCATCGTGGCGAACCGGGAGACGGGACAGTTCTACGAGTACTACGCTACCGATTTCGACTGTTGGCTAGAAATCGCCGCCGAAGGCGAGAAGATAAAATCCATCGCAGTGGCATGCCAGCCGTGACGTTTCCGCCGGCCAGGAGTGCGAAGCATCGTCGCTGCAAGTTTTCGCATAGATCGAGTTCCAGGGCGTACAAACCCCATGTCCGATATCACGTTCAGTAAGGAAGAGAAGGCGATCGTCGTCCGCAAGATCCAGGGCTACTTCTCCGAGGAACTCAATCAGCAGATCGGCCAGTTCGACGCCGAGTTCCTGCTCGACTTCTTTTCCAAGGAGTTGGGCGCGTACTACTACAACCGTGGCCTGTACGACGCGCAGGCGGTGTTGAACGCCAAGCTCGAGGACGTGCAGGACGCGATCTATCAGCTCGAGCAGCGCACGGATTTCAGAAGGTAAGCGTGCACGCGCGGGCCGATGGGCAGGTACGCCGATCCGGCCAGCGCCCTTGCCGCACGCCACGATGATCCGTGGACAAGCAAGCGCAACCAGCGAGGGATTGCATGGGCATCGAATACAAGGTCCGGTTCGAGGTACCCCAGCGCTACGACCGCTCCGTGGTGGCAGGAAAATTGCCGACGGCGGCCGCCGCCGCGGGGGCGATCTACGGCTACGAGCTTGAAGCGGATGGCTACTACTTCATAGATCACCTGGTCGATCCCGCGATCGCCGCGATGGCGTTCCGACGACTGGTCGATGAGGCGCTGCGGCACAGCGATCTCGTCCAGATCCTGGAACCGTGACAGGAGCGCCGGCGTGGTCTATGTCCTGCTCGTTATCGCCGCCTGGGGATCGCTGTTCTTTCGTCTGCCCGTTTGGCTTTCGATCCTGAGCAGCTGCGTGTTCCTGGGCCTGGGCGCTGTCTTTCTGCTGTTCGGTTTGGCCGGGTCGTATTGGGACAGCCATATGACCTCGGGGGATTCCGCGGCCACATCGACGCTGGTAACCGGGGCCCTGTTGCTGCTGTCGCGCGCGGCCTTGGTGGTCAAGCTGATACTGCATGCCTTGGTGGCGCCGCCGGAGCCGTAGCGCGCGCGTTCTGATGCAAGCGGCCGAGTCGCGCGGTTCGACCGCGCATGGCCGCAGCCACCGCGCCGGGTCTCGCGGGCAGGCCGCGACGGTTCGGCGGTTGGGTCTTGCCAAGCCTTGCGGCCGGGTCTGCGTGGAGACCGATCACGTCTGGCCATCGCGGATCGCGAGCAAGAAGCTGCGGGCGCGCGTAGAGTCGGCTGGCCGCATGGCGCTTGCCGCAGGCGCGGGCCGAGGTTCGCCAGAACCGTACGGATTTATCGGCTCGCGCCCGCTCGCATACGCGTCGCAACCCACCTTCCATCGCCCGGTGAGGCCGCATGAGACATAGCGAACGACATCGAACGCAGCGAACCGGCTGGCTACGCGCCGCCGTGCTCGGCGCCAACGACGGCATCGTGTCCACGGCCAGCCTGGTGCTGGGCGTCGCGGCCGCCGGCGCCGATACCCGCGCCATCTTGGTCGCGGGCGTCGCCGGCCTGGTCGCCGGCGCCATGTCCATGGCCGCCGGCGAGTACGTGTCGGTGAGCTCGCAAGCCGACACCGAGCGCGCGGATCTGGCGCGCGAGCGCAAGGAGCTGGACGACAATCCCGAGCAGGAGCTCGAGGAGCTGGTGTCGATCTACGTCAAACGCGGACTGGACCGCTCTTTGGCCTCCCGCGTCGCCACCCAACTGATGGCCCACGATGCATTGGGCGCGCATGGTCGAGACGAGCTGGGCATATCCGATACCTTGGCGGCCAAACCGGTCCAGGCGGCCTTCGCTTCCGCCGGCACCTTCGCCGCGGGCGCGGCCCTGCCCTTGTTGACCGTGCTGATCCTTCCCACGGCCTGGCTGATGTGGGGCCTTGCCGGCAGCTCGCTGTTCTTCCTCGCCTTGCTTGGCCTGCTCGCCGCGCGTACCGGCGGCGCACCGGTGCTCGCCTCTGTACTGCGCGTTTCCTTCTGGGGCATGCTGGCCATGGGTTTGACCGCTGGCGTGGGTGCGCTGTTCGGCGTCTCGGCATGAGCCCGCGCCGCTACGGCACGCGTCCGGCATAGATCCATCGGCAAGGAGTCGGCTTGAATGCTTCGGCGCGGCATGGCTAAGTTGGTACTCGTTGCGGTCTTCTTCGCGGTCTCCTTCTTTCTGTTGGCCGACGTCATCGGTTTCGACTCGCCCTGGCTGGGCCTGTTGCTGATGTTCTATTTCATGGGCTTGGCGAAAGTCGCCGAACCCTTGTTCGCGCTGCGCATGCCCGCGGCCCTGCGCGATGTCGATCCGGCGTCGGCCACGGCGCCGTTGTATCGGCGACTGGGCGTGCACCGCTTCGGCAGCCTGCTGCGAAATACACCGCTTCGGTACTTGAACGCCTCCGTGTACCGGCTGGGCGGTAAGCGCAGCCTGGCGGCGGTGCAGGCGAAAGCCGAGTCCGCAGAGGCCACCCACTTCTGGGCGGCGTTGCTGTTCACTCCGTACATCGTCTACGTCGGGGCGCGCGGCCACCTGGCGGAAGCGGCCTTGTTCGCGGCGGTGCAGATCGCGTTCAATGTCTATCCGATCCTGCATCTGCGTATCGTTCGCGCGCGGCTCAAGAGGGTGGGCGCGTCTGGCGATGTTCGAAAGAACGCCATGGGCGCACGGACTACGACGCGGCCTGAGTCTCCAGCGAAGAATTCGACTTCCGTGGACCCGTCGTCGGACCAACGGCGAGAAAGGCTCAGATCGCTGTTGGAAGAGTTCCTCCGCCAAACATTCCCGTCACTAGGATTGGCCCAGGAGATAGAGGGACTTATCGCAACCGAGTTCTCTGCGGATCATGCGATTCAGGAGCTCGCGAATGAGCTGGCTCAGTACCGACCCGGAGGGGGCGATATGCTGTATTCGGAGCATGAGATGCGCCCCAAGGTCGCTGCCTGGCTCGCACGATTACCGAACGTCGAAATGTAAGGGAATTAAGTCCGCATCGAGACGCCGAAGAAAGCTCCGTCCTGACTCGTCTCCATTCGGTATCGAACGCGCGATCTCGACCGCCCTGTACGGGGCGACATATTCAATTCGTTAGGCCGCCATGTCTGGTCCAAATCCCAATTTGCAAGGCAAGTCATTCCTGTGGGCCTTTTTCCTGTTTGTGGCGCTTTTCTTCACCGGCGCCATCCTTGGCGGCTTCCTGGGACTGAGCCGGGAATGGTCCGCGGCACTTGTCGCTGCAGCTGGCTTCATCCCCATGTTGACTCAGGCCGTTACCGGATACGCGTTGGATCGGTCCTGGCGGGCGAGATTCAATCGCGAGGAGCATCCCGCTAGATTCCGGGTCATGCTTCTGCTTTCCTCGATCATCGCTGCCATGTTCACCTATGCCGCATATAGCGTGTACATCGCCACGCCCAACGGCGACCTGGCTTCGAGTGTCGCCGGCTAAGGAGACCCCGTTTGTGTCCGAGCTTCGTGAACACATAGCCGCCAGCTTCTCCGCCCAGGGATTGATGGCTACCTTGGGTGCGCGGTTGGTCGTAGTGAACGCGGGCGAGGTGCAGATCGCGCTGCTGCCACGCCCGGAACTGTCCCAGCAACACGGCTATATCCATGCCGGCGCACTGACCAGCGTGCTCGACAGCGCTTGCGGCTACGCGGCGTTGACCGTCGCGCCCGCCGGGCTCGATGTGCTTACCGTCGAGTTCAAGATCAACTTCGTGCGTCCCGCCCTAGCCGACCGGTTCCTGGCGATCGGCAAGGTGACGAAGGCGGGCAAGACCCTGACGGTGTGTCAGGGCGAAGTGGTCGGCGAGTTGGGTTCGCGCCGCGAGACCGTCGCGGTGATGCAGGCCACCATAATCAACGTCGCAGGACACGCCCGATGAGCAGACCGCTGCGTTTCACCCGCATGGCCGCCGCATGCTTGCTGCCTCTGCTGGTGCTTCCGCTCGGGGCCTCGTCGACGCCCGTCGGGCCCATCACCGAGATCGTCGTGGAGGAGAACCGCATCGGTCCGAAGGGCGAAGGTTGCGAGACGTTCGTGATGACCCGGGCGCGCGCTCGTGCCTTCTTCAACAAGGCCGTGATTATTTCAGGGCGCCAGCAGCACGACTTCTTTCTGTACGGCCCTTGCTCCGCGCGCGGCACGTTCAAGACCCGCTACGACACCTGGCAATGGGAGATACGCAGCCTGGGCACCGGTAGCATCGCCGCGACGAATGGCGATGTCTTCCTGCTCGGCGATCCGCGCCAGGAATCGTCGGTCGCCGAGTATTGAAGTCCGACCCCGCGCCCCATTCACGCGGAATCCTCCGCGGATCCGCTCAGCCCAACCGTTCAATGTCTACCATGAGCTTCCAAATCCGCCCAGCCAACCTAGGCGATTCCGACGAGATCAGCGGGCTGATCACGGGCTGGGCCCACCATTACCTGGAAGATCCGCCGCCGCCGGAAGCCGCCGTTTTTCTGGCGACGCTTACGCCGGCCGCCACCGCCGAGCGCATCGCGGCGGCCAGTTACCGCTACTACATCGCGGAAGGTGCCGACGGAATTCTGGGCGTGATCGCCCTGCGCGAGGGTTTCCATCTCTACCATCTGTTCGTTCGTGAGAGCGCTCATGGGCGAGGCATCGCCCGCTCGCTTTGGGAGCGCGCCAAGTCCGAATCCGGCAGCGACAAGTTCATGGTCAACTCGTCTCTGCCTGCCATTCCCGTCTATCAGCGTTTTGGTTTCGTCGCCAAGGACGGTCCGCAATCGAAGAATGGCTTGGTGTACGTGCCTATGGAGTACGTACATGACCGCTGAGCGCTCAATCCACGTGGCGCGGAATCGCGTAGCCGCTTTGTTCGAGGACCAGATCGCGTGCGCCTGGCCCTACTTCTTGTCGTCCTGCTTATTGCTTCTGGCTGCACAACGGCCGCTCGTTACAGGGCCGTCGCACATCAGCTATTGGTGAATCCTCGTGATCGGCTGTTGATACACCAGCGCGACCCCGACAGCGATGACACGGGTCTCCTGGTGTCCGTCCCACGCAGCGCGTTCCTACGGAAGATGACCGAGGTCATGCAGGACGCCACGGCCATCGTGGCGCGCTTGACGCAGGAGATGGGAGCCGATGTTTGGACCGCTTATGTTCGCGATGCGCCGGTCTGGAACCGGCCGTGATGCGGGTGCCAGGTCAAGGCGTACGCGGATGGTTCAACACCAGCCAGTACAAGCCCACCTGCTTCACCGCCCACACGAACTGCTCGAAATCCACCGGCTTCTGGATGTAACTGTTCACGCCCAGGGCGTAGCTGGCTTCGACGTCGAAGGGTTCGGTGCTGGTGGTCAGCACCACCACCGGCAGGGTGCGGGTGGCTTCGTTGGCGCGGATCGCCTGCAGCACTTCGCGACCGTCGACCTTGGGCAGGTTGAGGTCCAGCAGCACGATCGAGGGCAGGTCGGCGGGGTCGCGGTCGGCGTAGCGGCCGCGCGCGAACAAATAGTCCAGGGCCTCGGCGCCGTCGCCGACCACCACCAGTTTGTTGGCGACCTTGGCCTCCTCGAACGCGAGCCGGGTCAGCTCGACGTCGTCGGGGTTGTCTTCGACCAACAGGATGACCTTATGCATGCGCGGCTACCTCGCCCGCGGCGGCGGGCAATTCGACGGTGAAAGTGCTGCCCACGTCGGGCTCGGATTGGGCGCGCAGCTGGCCGCGGTGGCGGTCGGCGATGCGCTTGGCGATCGCCAGTCCGAGACCGTGGCCGCCGCCCTGATCCGGGCCGTGCAGGCGCTGGAAGGGTTCGAACAGTTTGTGGGCGTAACGCATGTCGAAACCGGCGCCGTAGTCGCGGATCGCGATGCGTAGGCGGCCGTTGTCGCGCTCGCCGGATATTTCGATGCGGATCGGATCGCGCTCGCGCGAGAACTTCCAGGCGTTGCCCATCAGCTGGGTCAGCATCAGTTTGAGCAGGCGCTCGTCGCCTTCGACGAACAGGCCGGGTTGTACCCGGATGTCGGCGCGGCGGTGCGGATCGGCGTCCAGCAGCTCGGCGCCGACCCAGTCGGCGAGCAGGCTCAGGTCCACGCGCGCCTGCCGCATCGAGGTGCGGGTGACGTGCGAGAGGTCGTTGAGCGCGGCCAGCAGCGCGGTCATGCGTGCGGAGGCGGCGCGGATGCGGTCCAGGTAATCGCGGTCGGTCTCGTCCAGGCGCTCGGCGGCGCGATCGGCGAGCAGGCCGGAAAAGCTTTCGATCGAACGCAGCGGCGCGCGCAGGTCGTGGGCGACCGCGTCGGCGAACAGCTGCAGATGGCGGTGGGACGCATCCAATGCGTTGGCGAATTCGTCGGCGTCGGTGCGAGCCTGGGCTTCGGCCGCGAGCTGGTCGCCGATGTCGCGGATTTGCACTAGCAAACAACGCGGTGCGCCGTCGGCGCCGCGCACCAGGGCCACGTTGGCGTGCGTCCAGACCGCCGTGCCGTCGCGGCGCAGATAACGCTTGCGCACATCCAGTGCCGGAATGCCGCCGTCGTTGAGCCCCTCAAGGAAGCCGCGCGACAGGGCGACATCGTCGGGGTGGGTGAACTCGGCGGCGCTGCGGCCGACCATATCGGCGGCGGCGTAACCCAGCAGGCGCTCGAACACCGGATTGACCTCGACCCAGCGGCCGTGCAGATCGACGATGGCCATGCCGATGCCGGAGGCCTGCATCGCCATGCGGAAACGGTCCTCGCCCGTTTCGTGAGCGGCGGCTTCGGTCATTCGTTACGGACTCGGGGCTCCTCTGGCGGTGAAGTGTACCGGCTGCCGCCGTGACGGTGCGGTGCAGGGGGGCCGCGGGGCTGAACCGCGAGCGACTGCCGGAGCGCGCGCCGGAACCGCAGCGGCGCCGCGGACGCCGACCGACGCGGACGCTCCCGCCGGCGGCTCAGAACAGCTCGCCCTGGGGCGAATCCGGGCGCGGCGGCACGAATTGACCGGTGTCCAGGCCGGGCAAACGGCCGTAACCGATACGACGCCAAGCCTTGGCGAAGCGCTGCTCGATCAGCTGGGCGAAGGGGCCGGTGCCACGCATGCGGGTGCCGTAAGCGCTGTCGTAGTCCTTGCCGCCGCTCATCTGCTGGACCAGGCTCATCACGTGCTCGGCGCGGTCGGGATAGTGCAGGGCCAGCCACTCGCGCCAGATCGTCTTGAGCTCGTGCGGCAGGCGCAGGACCACGTAGCCGGCCGCGCGCGCGCCGGCCTCGAAGGCGGCGGCCAGGATGTGCTCGAGCTCGGCGTCGTTGATCATCGGGATCATCGGCGCGGCCATCACCCCGACCGGCACGCCGGCGTCGGCCAGCTCGCGCATCGCGCGCAGGCGCGCGTGCGGGGCGGAGGCGCGCGGCTCCATCTTCGCCGACAGGTGGTTGTCCAGGGTGGTGACCGAGAAGTACACGGTGACCAGCCCGCGCCGCGCCATCGGCGCGATCAGGTCGAGGTCGCGGACCACGCCGGCGTTCTTGGTGATCAGGCTGAAGGGATGCGCGCATTCGCTGAGCACCTCGATCAGCGAGCGGGTGATCTTGTAGCGGCGCTCGATCGGCTGGTAGGAATCGGTGTTGATGCCCAGCGCGATCGGCGCGCAGCGGTACGAGGGCCGCGCGAGCTCGGCGCGCAGGCGCTCGGCGGCGTTGGTCTTGGCGTAGAGCTTGGTTTCGAAGTCCAGCCCGGGCGACAGGTCGAGGTAGGCGTGCGAGGGCCGCGCGAAGCAGTACACGCAGCCGTGCTCGCAGCCGCGATACGGGTTGATCGATTGGCCGAAGGCGATGTCGGGCGATTCGTTGCGGTTGACGACGCTGCGCGCGCGTTCCTCGGTGACCTGGGTGTCCGGGCGCGAGACCTCGTCGGCCGGGTCGTGCAGCGAGCCCCAGCCGTCGTCCTCGCCTTGGGCGGTGGTGACCGCGTAACGCCCGGGCACGTAGGACGCCGCGCCGCGGCCTTTGATCGCGGCGGCTTGGATCGAGAGCTGGGAGCGGCGGGTGTCGTGCATGGGGGCAGGCTAGGCCGGGGGTGTCGCAGTTGTTGCGACGGGTTGGAGCCGGGGCGCTAGGCTGTTGTTGGCTATGAGGGGGCGACGGACCGTTCGTGATGAGTTCGTCGGACTGTGGATGACGATGGCTTGGGCTGTAGAAGCAAATCCCCCTCAATCCCCCTTTTTCAAAGGGGGAGGCAGGGCGAAGGGGGTGGATGGCCTGAGGCGGTGCTATTCGATCGCGAAGCTCACGTCCACCGAGGCGGTCACGCTGATCTGGCCGACCGACAGGGTGGCGCCGTCCGCGCTTTCGCCGCCGCCGTTGCTCTGCGACACGTTCTGCATCATCTGCCCTTGCCCACCGCCCCAGCTCGCGCCGCTGCGCCACCAACCGCCGGAATAGGATTCGGACACGCTCTGCACCGGGCCGCGGCGCGCGCCGAGCCCGGTGGTCAGGGCGTCGGCTTTTTCCTTGGCCGCCTGCACCGCCAGCGCGCGCGCGGCGTCGCGGTGCTTGCGCAGCTGCGAGGTGCGGAACTCGATGCCGTGGATGTGCTGCACACCGTTGTCGAGCAGGCCGGCGAGGATGGTTTCGAAGTGGTCGGTACGGGTCAGGCGGATGCCGATGCTCTTGCGCACGATGTATACCACCGGCACCACGCGCGAACGCTCCTGGGCGGCGCGGTCGCGGCTGTCGTCGTACTCGTACTGCGGTTCGATGCTGATGAAGTCGGTCTGCACGTCCTTGCTGGGCACGCCGTTGCGCGCGAGGAAGGCCAGCGCCGCGGCCACGCGTTCGTCGTTGAGACGCTTGGCCGGGGCGAGCTCGACGTTGCGGGTCTCGACGCCGACGTTGAGCAGGATTTCGTCCGGGGCGACCTTGATCTCGGCGCTGCCGGACACGCTGACCGTGCGCGCGGGGGCGACGCTGGCGGCCTGCGCTGCGGCGGGCAGCAGCGGGCTGGCCAGGAGGATCGGCAGCAACAGCGATGCGATTTTCATGGGTTGGAGTCCTGGGTCGTGGGTGTACGTCGGCGGCCGGGCGAGGAAGCTGCGCATCCGGGCTGGAGACAGCTTGCCGACCGCGCGGCGGCATGCCGTGGCGGGCGGATGCTTGCTTCATCCTAGGCGGTCGCTGTGCCAGTGCATCGTAGCGCCCGCGAATTGGCGCACACTTTGCGCGACTGTCGCCGCGGGCTAGCCTAGGCCTGCGATCGACGCGTCCGCGCCGATCGCCGCCTGGAGAGCCCCGTGTCCGACCTGTTGTCCTCGCTTTGGAACGCGATCAGCGGCATCCCCCACCTCAGTCTCTACCTGACCCTGGGCTGGGCCGCCTACCTGATCGGGCTGGGGCTGTGGATCGTGCTGCAAAAGCGCGAGCCGGTGGCGACCATCAGCTGGCTGATAAGTCTGGCCGCCCTGCCCTATCTGGGCTTCTTCATCTATTACGTGTTCGGTCCGCAGCGCATCCATCGCCAACGCCTGCGCCGGGTGCGCGCGCGCGCCGCGCTGCCGGCGACCATGTCGGGGCTGAGCGAGTCGCCGGAGGCGGTCGAGCTGGCCAAGCTGGCCCAGGCCACGACGGGGCTGCCGCCGACCACCGCGACCCAGGCGCGCTTGTTGATCGACGGCGGGGCCAAGTACGAGGCCCTGCTGGAGGCGGTCGGCCAGGCGCGCGAACACATCCACCTGGAGTACTACATCTACCAGCCCGACGCCTGCGGCCTGGCCTTGCGCGATGCCCTGGTCGAGCGAGCGCGCAACGGCGTGCAGGTGCGTTTGCTGCTGGACGCGGTGGGCTCGGGTTCCACCTCCAACCGCTTCCTGCAGCCGCTGGTCGACGCCGGCGGCGAGGTCGCCTGGTTCCATCCGATGAAGCTGCGCTGGTTCTGGAAGCGGCCGTGGTTGAACCTGCGCACCCATCGCAAGATCGTGGTGATCGACGGCCTGGTCGGCTTCACCGGCGGCATCAACATCACCGACGAGGAAGACGAGCGCATCCGCAAGGACGCCTACCGCGATCTGCACCTGCGCCTGGAAGGCGACGTGGTGCGCGAACTGCAGCTGGTGTTCTGCGAGGACTGGGCCTACGCGACCGGGCAGGCGCCGCCGCGTCTGCAGCATCCGGCGCCGCAGCCGGGCGCGGTGGCCGCGCAGGTGCTGGTGTCGGGGCCGGATTCGTCCTGGGAGGCGATCCACCGCCTGCACGTGGGCGCGATCCATGCCGCTCGCGAGCGGGTGTGGCTGGTGACGCCCTATTTCGTGCCCGGCGAAGCCGCGCGCATGGCCCTGACCTCGGCCGCGCTAGGCGGGCTGGATGTGCGCCTGCTGGTACCTCGGCTCAGCGACAGCCGCCTGGTCACGTATGCGGCGCGTTCCTACTTCGACGAACTACTGGAGGCCGGAGTCAAGATCCACGAGTACGGCCCGCGCATGCTGCACACCAAGGCGCTGCTGTGCGACGAGGACCTGGCCATCATCGGCAGCGCCAACTTCGACCACCGCAGCTTCCGCCTGAATTTCGAGATCTCGGTCCTGTTCCACGACCGCGGCCTGGCCGCCGAGCTGGCCCAACTGATCCAGACCGAATGCAGCTATGCCCCGCGCGTGCGCGCCGACCGCGAACAGGGGCTGTGGCGGCGGCGCCTGCCCGAGGCGCTGGCGCGCCTGGTCTCGCCCTTGCTGTGAACGCGCACTGGGTCACGTCGCGCGCGACGAGCGGTCGCCGCAACGGGCTTGTCGGGCTGTAGGCGGGCGGGCGGCGCGCTACACTCGCGGCGACTGGCAACCACCCTAACGACGGGAGCACCGCCGCGATGTATTGGCTGTTTTTGCTGCTGGCCCTGGCCGCGCTCGTAATCGCCTTCAAAGCCTCCTCGGGCCTGTTGCTCGTGGTGTCCCTGCTGGCCTCGTTGGGGTTCTTCATCGCCTGGATCCTGGGCCTGCTGGCCGCGCGCATCGGCAGCAGCAGCCGCGATGAGGGCTTGATGCTGGATCCGAACGAGCTGCGCCGTCTGCGCGAGCAGGCCGAGGCGCGCAAGCTGGCGGCCGCGCAGCCGCCGCAGACCTCTTCGTCGGAGCCGCAGCAGCAGCGTTGAGCTACGCCGCGCACGCGCGGCGCTTGCGCGCTGCCCTGCCCGGGCCGCCCGCGCCGACAAGGTCGGTGCAGGTTCGATAGCGCGACGATTCCTTCCCTTGTGGAAGCGGTGCAAGCCGCGATGCTTTGGTGCTTGCTTGGTCGCGCCCGACGTTCCCACGGGAAACAAGCGGGGCGCGCATTGCATCGCGGTTGCGCGCGGTCCGCGCGTTTGGTGTTCGTCGTGGCTTGCGCCGCTCCTACAGGGGGCGCTGGTGGGTTTCGTCGTGGGTGGGATTCGTTGCGGCTTGCGCCACTCCCACAGGGGCGCTGGTGGGTTCGATCGTGGGTGGGGTTTATCGCGGCTTACGCCGCTCCCACAGGGGTGATGTCTCCTGCTTGGGGTTGGACATCGACTTTGGGGCTCGTCGGTTTCGATGCGGGCGCGGGCTTGGGAAACGCGGCGCTGCGGCCTAGACTGCGCGGATGACCGTACTCAGCGTCAACGTCAACAAGATCGCGGTGCTGCGCAATTCGCGCGGCGGTAACGAGCCGGACGTGGTGACGGCCGCACGCGCCTGCCTCGATGCCGGCGCGCACGGCATCACCGTGCACCCGCGTCCGGATGCGCGCCATATCCGCGACTACGACGTCGCCGCGCTGGCCGAGCTCACCCGCGAGCGCGGGGTCGAGTTCAATCTGGAAGGCAATCCCTTCGCGCCGGCGCGGGCGGGCTATCCGGGGTTCCTGGCCTTGTGCGCGCAGGCGCGGCCGGCGCAGGCGACCCTGGTGCCGGACGGCGACGGCCAACTCACCTCCGACCACGGTTTCGATTTCCGCCGCGACGGCGAATCGCTACGGCCGCTGATCGCCGAGCTCAAGGCGCTGGGCTGCCGGGTCAGCGTGTTCGCCGACGCCGGTTCGCAGGATTTCGAGATCGCCGCGGCGATCGGCGCCGACCGAGTCGAGCTTTACACCGGCCCCTATGCCGAGGCCCACGCGGCCGGCGACCCGGCTACGGCGCTGGCCCTGTTCGCCGATGCCGCCCGGCGCGCACAGGCGGCCGGGCTGGGGGTGAACGCCGGCCACGACCTCAGTCAGGCGAATCTGGGCGAGTTCCTGCGCGCGATGCCGCAGGTGCTGGAAGTGTCGATCGGCCACGCCCTGATCGGCGAGGCCTTGTACGCGGGACTGGATGCGACGGTGCGGGCCTACCTGCGTCTGCTGTAGGCCCGAGCCGGGCGCGAATGCCGCGCTTATTCGAGCGCGAGATTCTGCAGGCCGCTTTCCTTGGCCGCCGAGACCGCGGTGGCGAAGCCCTGGTAGTCGGCGTCGGCGTTGGCGCTGATCTGCAGCACCGTGCGCGGCGCAGCCTTGGCCAGGTTGGCCAGTTCGTCGCTCAGCATGGCTTTGGCCACGGCCTGGCCGTCCAACAGGTAGCTGCCGTCGGCCTGGACCGACAGCTGCGCACGCGGCGGCGGCTCGGCCTTGTCGGGCGGCGTCGGCAGTGGCAGCTTCAGGTCCAAGGTGCCGCTCATGACCGGCGCGGCGACCATGAAGATCACCAACAGCACCAGCATGACGTCGACCAGGGGGGTGATGTTGATCTCGGCGACGGCGCGCGCGTCGCGGCGGGACGGGGACTCGAAATACGCGGAGACGGCCATTGCTCTACCCCCACTAGGGCGGGATGCCCGATCTCACGCTAAACCCGATCCGGCCCGGCTGGCAAGGCCCAAAAAAAACGCCGCCCGAGGGCGGCGTTTTCACGACGGTAAGCGTCAAACTTGTCGATCGGTCAGTCGTTTTGGACGAAGCCGATCTTTTCCATATTGGCGTTCTTTGCCTTCGCCAGCACCTTGGCGAGGATGCCGTAATCGGCATCGGTGCTGACGTCGATCTCCAGCATCGGCTGGTTGGTCGGATCACGCTGCACTTCGGCGCCCATCATGCTCTGGAGCGCCGTGATCGGTTGCGGCGTATCGTTCCAGAAGACCTGACCCGAGGCGTCGATGCGCAGACGGATCGGCTCCTTCGGCGGCGTCGGCGGCGGCGGCGTGGTCGTGCGCTGCGGCAGATTGACTTCGATCGGGTAAGACATCACGGGCGCCGTCACCATGAAGATGATCAGCAACACCAGCATCACGTCCACCAGGGGCGTGACGTTGATGTCGGCCATCGGTGCGCCTGCGCCGGAGCCAGAACTGAATGCCATAAATAGTCTCCGGGTGCCTTAACGTTCTTTGATCGCTACGAAGCCGACCTTGCGCATGCCTTGGCTCTGCGCAATCTTCACCACGTCTTGCACGATGCGGTACTTGGTCGTCTTGTCGCCGCGGACGTTGATCTGCGGCTGCGGCGTCTTCTGCGCTTCGATCGAGAGCCGGCTTTCCAGCAGGCCCTTGGTGATCGGTTCGTCGTTCCAGAACAACGAACCGTCTTCCTTCACAGCCAAGGTGATCGGCTGGGTCGCGGGCGGCTTATCGCTCGGCTTGTTGAGGGTGGCTTCGGGCAACTCGACCTTGACCTTATGCGACATCAGAGGCGCCGTGATCATGAAGATGATCAGCAGCACCAGCATCACGTCCACGAGGGGCGTGACGTTGATCTGTGCCATCGGGCCGCCGCTATCGCTGTCTGTACTGAAGGCCATGTCCGAACTCCAACTACTACAAGTAAGGTGAAGACGTCGCGGTTAGGCGACTTAGCGCTTAGCGGCCAGTTCGCCGACGCGCGAACCGGTAGCGAAGAAGTCGTGCAGGTCGTGCGCGAACGTGTCGAACTTGTTGTTCGTGACGCGGTTCAGGCGGACGAAGAAGTTGTACGCGAGCACCGCCGGGATGGCGACGAACAGACCGATGGCGGTCATGATCAGCGCTTCACCCACCGGGCCGGCGACGGCGTCGATCGAAGCCTGGCCGGTCGCACCGATCTTGATCAGGGCGTGGTAGATGCCCCACACGGTACCGAGCAGGCCGACGAACGGCGCGGTCGAACCGACGGTGGCGAGCACGGTCAGGCCGCTTTCCAGACGCGAGGATTCGCGGGTCACACCCTGACGCAGGGCGCGATCGACGAACTCGGAACGGTTCAGCGACTCGACCAGGCGCGAACCTTCGTGGCGCTGGTGGTGAGCGGCGGCCTGGGCGGCGTCGAGCGCGATCTTGGAGAACGGTTCGCTACGCGACTGTTCTTCCATGAAGCGGATGGCGTCCTGGGCGTTCGGGGTTTCCCAGAACGTGCTGACGACGCGATCCGAACTGCCGCGAAGACGCAGGTTCTTCACGAAGTTCACGACGATCCAGTAGACCGACAGGACCGACATGATCGCGAGCGTGAGGAACACGACCCAGCCGACCAGGTCGAAGTTTTGCAACAGATGGGCGAAGCTCATCTGCTGGAGGGCTTCGGCGTTGGAGCCCCCGGCAGTAGCAGCGGTGGTGGTTTCCTGCAGCATGACGCTTACCTTTGAATGTCGTGGATAAGGAAAGAAGAGTTACGTGGTGCGTTACAACCGTCCCGCGAACCCGATCAGTTCGGAGGGACGAAATCTACCGGGACGCGAACCTTGCTGGTCACACCAACGCCGTTGCGCATCTCGGGGTTGAACTTCCACTTCCGTGCGGCATCCATGGCGCTGCGGTCGAGGTTGCGGTTGCGGCTGGACTTCTCGACGGAGACGTCGAGCACGTTGCCCGAGGCATCGATGGTGATGACCAGGACCACGGTGCCGCCCACGCCTTGACGCGCTTCGGTCGGCGGGTACTTAGGCGGATTGAGTCGCTTCGACGACGGATCGACGCCGGAGCTGATGGTGGTGGCCGGAGCGGGCGTCGACGGCGGGGTCGGCGGTTCCTGCTGGACATCCACCGGGCTCGGCTCGTCGACGACGATCGGCGGGTCTTCCGGCGGCGGCGGCAGCGGAGTCGGCTGCGGCGCGGCCAGCTGCTTGATCTGCTGCGGCGGCGGCGGTTCCGGCGGCGGCGGCGGGGGCGGCGGCGGCGGTTCCGGCGGCTTGATCAGGTTGACGACGGTCACCTGTTCTTCCGCCTTTTCGGTCGCCGGCGGCGCCATCGGCGCGAGCAGCAAGAGCAGCGCCGCGACATGCACGGCGATCGCGGAGGTGATACCGGCGATACGTGCCCAGTTCAGCCCTTCGCGGTCGTCATCTTTCTTAGCGTGGATTTCGAGGTCTTGCGTCATGCCGTCAGCTCGGGAAGTGTTTCCGGACGCAAGGGCGCCACGGGCCGTCGTTCGGTTCTCGCAACCGTTTCCAGTCGCGTGAACCTCCTAGCATATACCAAACCGCGCCCTAGGTTCCAAGGGCGGATTTGCCTATCGTGCGCCGATTATTTACCCGGCAGCGCGATGATCTTCTTGGCGTCGTCGGGCTTCTTCACGCCCTTGGCGATCGCCTGCTTGGCGGCTTCCTTGGCCTCTGGAATGCGGTCTTCCTGCCACAAGACACGAGCGAGATTGAGGTAGGTCTCGCCATCGGGCGCGAGCGGGGCGGCCTTCTTGTACGCCTCGATCGACGGGTTCACCTGGTCGGAGAAGTAGTACGACTGCGCCAGCGCCAGGTAGGCCTGGAAATCCGGCTTCAGCACGCCCTTGCTCAGACCGTCGTTGATGACCTCGGCGGCCTTCTTCTCGTTACCGTCGATCTGCAGGTAGGTCGAGTAGAGCTGACGGTAGTCCTTGTCTTCGTTGAGCTGACCGGCGGCGCGCAGCTTCTCCAGCACCGCGGCGGCCTTGTCGAACTGGTCGGCCTGCAGGTAGGTGGCGACCAGGTTGAGCTGGGCGCGCTTGTCGCCCGGGTTCTTGCTGGCGACGGCTTCGGCCATCTTGGTCGCTTCGCCGGTCTGGCCGGACTCGGCGTAGGCGGCCATCAGCAGCTGCTGCCAGTCGGACTTGGGCTCCGGCGAGGCGTCGATGGCCTGCTTGATGATCGGCGCGGCGTCCTTGTAGCGCTCCAGGCGGTACAGGGCGTTGCCCTTGACGATCAGGTGCTCGGGCTTGGTGCTCTTGGTCTCGCCGAGGAAGCGATCCATGGTCGCCAGCGCCTCGGCGTACTTGTCTTCCTGCAGCTGCAGCTGGGCCATCATGAACATGGCGCCGTAGTGGCCGTTGTTGTCCAGGCCGTTGAACTCCAGGGCCTTGGTCAGATAAGCGATGGCGGCGGCGCTGTCGTCGGCGCCGTAGGCCAGCTGCGCGCCGATCTGGGCGGCGAAGGAGCGGTCGTAGGCGTTGGCGGCCGGGTTGGCGATGATCTCGTCGGCGATGGCGCGGCCTTCGGCCGGCTTATCGTCGTCGTAGAAATCCATCATTTTCTTCAGCTTCGGCGTGACCTTGGCCGAGGCCTTGGCGTCGGGCTGCTCGCGGGTGGCATTGGGGTATTCGACCTTGGACGCCGAGGAAGAGGTCTTCTTGTCTTCCTTCTTGTCCGCGTGACGCTGACGGCGCTCTTCGGCCCGTTCCATCGCCGACTGCGCGTGAACCTGGGCGATCGAGCCCAGCGCGAGCACGGCGCCGATGGCGGCCGTCAGCACGGTGCGATGGCGGGTGGAGAGCTTGTTCATGGTCACCTCAATCAGCTGCCGCCGTGGCGGGGTCGATGGCCGCAGGGCCGGGGGGCCGTCACGCTAACAGAAACGCGGGGCCGGGCGATACGGGGTTTTACAGCGGTTAATGCTTCTCGTTCATCCACACTTGGGCGTACGGCCGGCCGAACGCGCCTGTTGGTACACCGGCATCAGCCCGCCGGCCCGCGCGCGCAGTTCCTGGATGCGCGATTGCGGGTCCGGATGGGTGGACAACCACTGCGGTGGCCGGCTCTGGCTGGCGGCGATCATGTTCTGCCACAGGTTCACCGCCTGCTGCGGGTCGAAGCCGGCCTGGGCCATCAGCTGCTGGCCGACCACGTCGGCCTCGGATTCCTGGGTGCGCGAACCGGGCAGCAGGAACAGGCCCTGCACCGCGGCGCCGCCGAGCTGGTTGGTGGCGCTGGCCGCGCCCTCGCCGTAGCGCGAGCCGAGCAGGGCGCCGGCGATGCTCAGGCCGGTCTGGGCGGTGACCTGGCGGGTGATGCGCTCATCGTGGTGGCGCGAGACCACGTGGCCGACCTCGTGGGCGATCACCGCCGCCAGCTGGTCCTGGTTCTTGGCGACGCTGAAGATGCCGGTGTTCACGCCGACCTTGCCGCCGGGCAGGGCGAAGGCGTTGGGCGAGGTATCGACGAACACCGCGACGTCCCATTGCGCCTGCCAGCCGGCGGGCAGCTGGCGGGTCACCGCATCGACCACGCAGCGCACATAGGCGGTCTGGCGCGCGTCGGTGCTGAGCTTGCCCTTGGACTTGGCGTCGATGAACGCCTGCGCGCCCATCTGGTTGAGCTGTTCCTGCGATACCGCGCCCACGCTCTGGCGACGCCCGGTGGGCGAGGTGGTGGTGGCGCAGGCGGCGACGACCAGCGCGATCGAGACACCGAGCAGTAAACGCTTCACTGAGCAGAATTCCCCTTGCGTATGACCGCGTTGTAGACCGATCGGTATTAACTTTTCGTCAAACGCGCCAGGGCGGGGACATCAGCCCTGCAAAACCAGCAGGGCGCAGGCGAGCAGATTGTTGATCGCGTGCGCGGCGATGGCCGCCCACAGCGTGCCGGTGCGGCGGTAAACCCAGGCGAAGGCGGCGCCGATGCTGGCGTAGGTCAGCCACAACAGGCTGATCGCGCCGGGGCCGTTGCCGCTCAGGCCGGGCAGTTCGTGCAGCAGGGCGAAGGCCAGGCTGCTCAGGACGATGCCCAGGCCGGGCAGGCCGGCGGCCCAGAAGCGCCCGAACAGCACGCGCCGGAACAGCAGCTCTTCGTAGGCCGGCGCCAGCAGCACCGCGAACACCAGGGTGAGGACGAACTGGCTGCGCAGGGCGGCCTGGATCATCTCGACGTTGCTGGGCAAGGGTTCGATGCCGAACTGCTCGCCGATCCAGCTCAGCGCGGCGCTGAGGCCGAAGCTGGCCAGGCCCACGCCCGCGGCCCAGGCCCAGGTGGAAGGCCGGCACGCGGCGCGCCAGGAGGCGGCGCGTTCCTCGCGCCCGGCGCGGCGGCGCAGCAGGTAGACCGCGAGCGAGGCGCCGCCCATCGCGACCAGGGCCATCGCCAGCTGAGCCAGGCCGCCGGGCTGGCCGACGTCGCGCAAGGCTTCGGTGGCGGTCGCGCCTTGGTGCGCCAGGCCGATCTGGAAGCCGCGCACCAGCGCCCAGGCCACCATGGTGGCGAAGCTCAGGGCCAGCATGATCGCGACCGCGATCAGGAAATCCAGCGCGGCGTGGCCGAGCACCGCGCGGGTGCGCGGCGCGGGCAGGGCCGCCGCGGGCGGCAGCGGCGGTGGCACGGCCGCGGGCAGGGCGGCGGCCGTGGGCCCGGGATCGCGCTCGGAATCTGGCGCCATCGGCGTCGGCTCAGACGTCGAGATTGGCGACCTTGAGCGCGTTGTCCTCGATGAAGGCGCGGCGCGGTTCGACCACGTCGCCCATGAGGGTGCTGAAGATCTGGTCGGCGGCCACCGCATCCTCGATGCGCACCTGCAGCAGACGGCGCGTTTCCGGATTGACCGTGGTGTCCCACAGCTGCTCGGGGTTCATTTCGCCCAGGCCCTTGAAGCGCTGGATCTGGCGGCCCTTCTTGGCTTCCTCGAGCAACCAGGCCTGCGCCTGGGCGAAGCTGTCGACCGGCTGGGCGCGATTGCCGCGCACGATCTGCGCGCCTTCGCGGACCAGGCCGTGCAGCAGCGAGGCCGCTTCGCGCAGGGCGCGCAGCTCACCGCCCTCGAAGGCCGACAGCGGCAGCACCTGGGTCAGTTCCTGGCCCATGTGGCTGCGCGTGACCAGCAGCGCGGCCTGGCGCGCTTCGCTGGCCGGGTGCAGACGCAGGCGGTAGCGCGGCTTGCCCAGGCCGGTGCGGTTGAGGCGCTTTTCCAGCGCTTCGAGTTCGTGCTGTTCGTCGACGTTGGCCAGCAGGTGGGCGCTGTCCAGCGGGGTGAAGTCGATCAGCGCCTCGAGCACGTTGGGATCGTAGCGGTGCGCGTTGCGCGCGATCGCTTCGCGCGCGCCGGCGTAGGCCAGCAGCAGCTTCTCCAGCGCCGCGCCCTCGATCGGCCGCTCGCCCTCGGCCGGAATCAGGCCCGCGCCTTCGACGGCGTTGTTGGCCAGATACACGTCCAGCGCGGTGTCGTCCTTGAGGTAGATCTCGTTCTTGCCCTGCTTGATCTTGTACAGCGGCGGCAGGCCGATATAGATATGGCCGCGCTCGATCAGCTCCGGCATCTGCCGGTAGAAGAAGGTCAGCAGCAAGGTGCGGATGTGCGAGCCGTCGACGTCGGCGTCGGTCATCAGGATGATGCGGTGGTAGCGCAGCTTGTCCGGGTTGTACTCGTCCTTGCCGATGCCGGTGCCCAGGGCGGTGATCAGGGTGCCGACTTCGGCGCTGCCGAGCATGCGGTCGAAACGCGCGCGCTCGACGTTGAGGATCTTGCCCTTGAGCGGCAGGATCGCCTGGGTCTTGCGGTTACGGCCCTGCTTGGCCGAGCCGCCTGCGGAGTCGCCCTCGACGATGAACAGTTCCGACAGCGCCGGGTCTTTTTCCTGGCAGTCGGCGAGCTTGCCGGGCAGGCCGGCGATATCCAGCGCGCCCTTGCGGCGGGTGAGGTCGCGCGCCTTGCGCGCGGCTTCGCGCGCACGCGCGGCGTCGATGATCTTGCCGGTGATCGCGCGCGCTTCGTTCGGGTGCTCCTGCAGGAATTCCTCCAGGCGCGCGCCGAAGGTGCTTTCCACCACCGGACGCACTTCCGAGCTGACCAGTTTTTCCTTGGTCTGCGAGGAGAAGCTGGGGTCGGGCACCTTCACCGACAGCACCGCGATCATGCCTTCGCGCATGTCGTCGCCCGACAGCGCGACCTTGGCCTGCTTGGCGATGCCGCTGTTTTCGATGTAGTTGGTCAGCGTGCGGGTGAGCGCGGCGCGGAAACCGATCAGGTGGGTGCCGCCGTCCTTCTGCGGAATGTTGTTGGTGAAGCAGAACATCGTTTCCTGGTAGGAATCGGTCCACTGCAACGCCACGTCCACGGTGATGCCGTTCTGTTCGCCCGACACCGAGATCACGTTCGGGTGCAGCGGCGTCTTGACCTGGGCCAGATGCTCGACGAAGGAGCGGATGCCGCCTTCGTACTGGAACACGTCGCGACGGCCTTCGCCGCGCTCGTCGACCAGGGTGATCTTGACGCCGGAATTCAGGAACGACAGTTCGCGCAGGCGCTTGGCCAGGATGTCGTAGTGGAATTCGACGTCGGTGAAGATTTCCGCCGCCGGCTTGAAGCGCAGCAGGGTGCCGCGCTTGTCGGAGGCTTCGAGTTGCTTGAGCGGATACACCGGCTCGCCCAGCGCGTATTCCTGCTGGTGGTGGTGGCCGTCGCGCCAGATGTCGAGCCACAGTTGCTCGGACAGCGCGTTGACCACCGACACGCCCACGCCGTGCAGACCGCCGGAGACTTTGTAGCTGTTGTCGTCGAACTTGCCGCCCGCGTGCAGCACGGTGAGGATGACCTCGGCCGCCGACACGCCTTCTTCCTTGTGGATGTCGACCGGAATGCCGCGGCCGTTGTCGTAGCACGACACCGAGCCGTCGTCGTGCAGCGTGACGATCACATCGTCGGCGTGGCCGGCGAGCGCTTCGTCGATCGCGTTGTCGACGACTTCGAACACCATGTGGTGCAGACCGGTGCCGTCGTGGACGTCGCCGATGTACATGCCCGGCCGTTTGCGTACGGCTTCGAGCCCGCGCAAGACGGTGATCTTGCTGGAGTCGTAGGTCTGGTTCGGGGTCGGCTCGGGAAGCTGGTCGTTGTTTTCAGACATGCGCTGTGGGATTCCGCGGTCCGCCTACGGAGGTCGGAGACGCGACACATTAGCTGTAGGGACTGAGGCCGAGTATACCGCGCCTGGGGCCCGCCGGTCCGCCCGGGATATCCCCCGGTCAGACGGCAGCGGGAGAGGCCCTGGGCGGGCGTTGCCGGGCCGTGCGGGCTGCGCGGAGGGGGCGGGGCGGCCCCCTGCGTCTGCTGAGCGCACGAGGGTGCATTGCGGAGGAATTCGGGCAAGGGGCGTGGCGCGGTCGGGCGTGCGCGGCTTCCGGTGTGGGTGCGGGGAAGCGGGAGCGGGTCGCGCGGTTCGGATCGCGATCGCAGACGAGCGTCGCTGCGTGCCGGCAGCGCGGCGATCGATGAGGCGGCGACCTCGCTAGCCTTAGTCCCTGCGGCCGCCGGTTTACGACGAAGCGCAGTGGCTCGGTCCTAGATGTTCCACGTGGAACATCTAGGCAGGACAAATTTCTCCTTGTTCCACGTGGAACACCTTGGTCTCGACGCCCAGCTCGGCCAGGGCACTGGGCGCCTCGGTGCCGGTGATGAAGACCTGGGCACCGCACGCGATCAGGCGCTGCAGCACCCGGCGCTGGTGCTGGCGGTCGAGCTCGGAGGCCAGATCGTCCAGCGCGATCACCGGCCATTCCTTGCGCGCCAGGGCATGGTGCTCGGCCTGGGCCAGCAGGGCGGACAGGGCGGTGAGCTTGGCCTGGCCACGCGACAGCGCGTCGCGGCCGGGCAGGCCGCCGAACTGGATGCGCCAGTCGGCGCGATGCGGGCCGACCGAGGTGTAGCCGGCGATCTGGTCGCGCTCGCGCGCCAGCAGCAGGGCGTCGGCCAGCGGCAGCTCGTCGCGGCGCCAACCCGGCAGGTAGTCCAGGCGGGTGTCGCCCAGCGCCGGGGCCAGTTCGGTGGCCAGGGCCGAGAAGCGCGGTTGCAGATCCTCCAGATAGTGCTGGCGGCGCCGGCTCAGGGGTTCGCCGGCATCGGCCAGCTCTCGGTCCCAAGCGTCGAGCTGGCCGTCGCGGGCCCGGGCCTTGAGCAGGGCGTTGCGCTGCTTGAGCGCGCGGGTGTAGCGCCGCCACAGGGCGATGAAGTCGTGTTCCACGTGGAACAGGCCCCAATCCAGATAACGCCGACGCGCTTCGGCACCGCCGGTAATCAGGGCGTGGCTGCCGGGTTCGAAGCTGACCACGGCCAGCGCCGCGCACAACTCGCCCAACTGGGCCACGGGGCTGCCGTCCAGGCGACCGACCCAGTCCTGCCCGCTGTGGCGCAGCCCGGCCTTGCGCAGCCGGGTCGCGGTCGGGCCGCCGTCGGCGACCGCGGCCACATTCGGGCCGAGACCCTCCTGCCATTCGACGAACACCTCCAAGGCCGGATCACCGGCCCGGACCAGGCCATCGCGGACCCGACCACGGAAGCTGCGCCCGTAGGCCATCAGGTGGAGGGCCTCGAGCAGGCTGGTCTTGCCGGCGCCGTTATCGCCGGTGATCAGATTGATCCCGGGCGCGGGCGCCAGCCGGACATCGGCGAAGCGGCGCAGGCCACGGGCTTCCAGGCGGGTTACGTGCATGTGCGGATGATCGCAGATCGGTTTAGGGAGGCGCGGGAGGAACGCGCAGGACGCTGGGGGATTGGAAGGACTGGGAGGTAGCGGGCAGCGGAGCAGGGAGCAGGGAGCAGAAATCGATAATCCATCGATGCGGCCTCCCCCTTTTGAAAAAGGGGGATTGAGGGGGATTTGCTTTCAGGCCAGCCGCAAGCGGGGCCTCATCCTCCCCAACCCGTTCGGCCTCAGCCTTTCAGACGAGCGAGCAATGCATAGCCAAACCGAGGCAACGCACAGCCCACGCCGGCCCCAAAACGAAACGCCCGGCAGCGCCGGGCGTTTCATGTTCCACGTGGAACCGGCCCTTCCGGACCGGCAGCCGATCAAAGACGCAGCGGCATCACCACGTGGCGGCACTTCTCGTTGGCCGCTTCGCGCACCAGCGCAGAGGAATTGGCATCGCGCAGCGCGATCACCACGTGCTCGTCGCGCAAGGCAGTCAGGGCATCGAGCAGGTAGTTCACGTTGAAGCCCACCGCCAGATCGTCGACCTTGGTGTCGGCTTCCACTTCTTCCTGCGCTTCTTCCTGCTCCGGGTTGTGCGCGCTGATCTTGAGCTGCCCGGGCGAGACTTCGATGCGCACGCCGCGGTACTTCTCGTTCGACAGGATCGCCGCACGCTGCAGGGCCGCACGCAGGGTTTCGCGCTCGATCCGCACTTCTCGGTCGGCGCCGATCGGAATCACCGCCTCGTAATCCGGGAAACGGCCGTCGATCAGCTTGCTGGTGAAGGTCACATCGTCGCGCTTGACCCGGATGTGGCCGCGGCCCATCTCGATCTCGATCTCGCGGTCGCCGCCTTCCAGCAGACGCTGCAGCTCCTGCACGCCCTTGCGCGGCACGATGATCTGGCGCTTGGTCTGGCCGCTGCCTTCGTAGGCGGTTTCGCACAGCGCCAGGCGATGGCCGTCGGTGGCCACGCAGCGCAGGCTGTTTTCGCGCAGATCGAACAGCAAGCCGTTGAGGTAGTAGCGAACGTCCTGCTGGGCCATCGCGAACGCGGTGCGTTCGATCAGTTCCTTCAGCGCCGCTTCCGGCACGCGCACGCGCTCGGTGGCTTCGACTTCGTCGATCGACGGGAAGTCGTTGGCCGGCAGGCTGGCCAGCGTGAAGCGCGAACGCCCGGCCTGGACCGTGATCTTCTCGGCGGTCTGGGTGACGGTCACCTTGCTGCCGTCGGGCAGGGCCCGAACGATTTCGAACAGCTTGCGCGCCGGGATGGTGGTTTCGCCGTCTTTGGCGTCGTCGACAAGGATGCGCGACACCATTTCGACTTCCAGGTCGGTACCGGTCAGCGACAGCTGCCCGTCCTTGACCTGCACCAGCAGGTTGGCCAGGACCGGCAGGGTCTGCCGGCGTTCGACTACGTTGACGACTTGCGCCAACGGCTTGAGAAACACTTCTCGTTGCAGGCTGAAACGCATGCGGACCCCTTAGCCCCTAGTCGGTTCGGGCGGCAACGCCCAATACAAAAGAGATGGATAAATCAAAAGCATGGTGGTGATGGTGTCGCCGAAAATCCGGGAAAACTAAGACAACCTATTGTTTATACTGGATTTTTCGTTCATGCAAAGTTCGGTAGAACCGGACCCTGAGCTCCGGGACAATCTGTGGATAAATTTGGAGGCCGGTCGCCGGCTCCGATCTATCCACAGCTTGTACGCGAGCCATGCACCGCTTTGTTCGAAGAGTACCTGCACCGGCGCCGTTCGTCGCCTGCAGGCTCACTCGCTGAGCTTGCGGATCAGCTTGTCCCAATCCTCACGGAGCTTGCCGTCGGTCTCCATCAGGGTGCGGATCTGCCGGCAGGCATGCAGCACCGTGGTGTGGTCGCGGCCGGCGAAGGCATCGCCGATCTCGGGCAGGCTGTGCTCGGTCAGTTCCTTGGTCAGCGCCATCGCGACCTGGCGCGGGCGCGCCAGGGAACGGGTGCGGCGCTTGGACAGCAGGTCCTTCATCTGCAGGCCGTAGTAATCGGCCACGGTCTTTTGGATGTTGGGGATGCCGATCGCCTGCTGCTGTGCGCGCAACAGGTCGCGCAGGGTTTCCTGGGCGAACTCGACGGTGATCGCGCGGCCGGTGAAGTTGGCGCGTGCGGTCAGGGTGTTGAGCGCGCCTTCCAGGTCGCGCACGTTGCTGCGCATCTTCTTGGCCAGCAGGAACGCGACTTCCTCGGGAATCGCGGCGCCGCGTTCCTTGGCCTTGGAGATCACGATCTGGGCGCGGGTCTCGAAGTCCGGCGGCTCGATCGCCACCGACAGGCCCCAGGCCAGGCGCGACTTCAGGCGCGGCTCCAGGCCCTCGACTTCGCGCGGGTAGCGGTCGCAGGTCAGGATGATCTGCTGCTTGCCGTCGAACAGCGCGTTGAAGGTATGGAAGAACTCCTCCTGGGTGCGGTCCTTGCCGGCGAAGAACTGGATGTCGTCGATCAACAACGCGTCCACGCGCTGGAACTGGCGCTTGAACTGATCCATGGTCTTGTCCTGCAGCGACTTCATCATCGCGCTGAAGAACTGTTCCGAACGCAGGTACATCACGCGCATGGCCGGATTGGCCTCGCGCATGGCGTTGCCGGCGGCGAACATCAGATGGGTCTTGCCCAGGCCGGTACCCCCGTACAGCAGCAGCGGGTTGTGCGCGCGTTCGCCGGGTTTCTGCGCCGCCTGCAGCGCCGCGGCGCGGCCGAGCTGGTTGCTGCGGCCTTCGACGAAGTTGTCGAAGGTGTAGTGATTGTCCAGGTTGCCCTGGAAGGGTTCGACCGGCGCCACCGCGGCCGCGCGCGCGGCGTTGACCGGCTCGGCTTCGCGCACCGGCGCCACGCGCGGCAGCGAACCGATTTCCAGGCTGACCTCGGCGCTGCCGGCGAAATAATTCAGCAGCTCGCGGATGCGTCCCAGGTAGCGTTCGCGCACGTGCTCGACGACGAAAGCGTTGGGCGCATACAGCACCGTGACGTCGTCGCGCTGGGCCGCTTGCAGCGGCTTGAGCCAGGTGTGGACATCCTCGACCGGGTATTCGGCTTCGAGTCGTTCGAGGCAGCGGGGCCAAGCTTCCATCGGTCGGCAGGTCTTCTTAGTGCGGTGCGGCCGGCCTGGGGGCGCGGCGGTCGAAACGCCGCCGGCCGCGCGATGCGACTCGCGGCGAACGGGGCAGGGGGGTCGGCCAGACTATCACCGCGGCGAGGTCCGGAACAGGACTTGTCCACAAGGCTGAACACAGGCTAGTCCACAGGCCCGGACCCGGCGCGAGCCAGCCAGGACGCGGATTGGCGCGTTCTTGACCAAGCGCCGGACACCGCATCGCCGTAGCATGGACCCCGGCCGTCGCAGCGGCCGGGGACACCGCCCCTAGCGCCCCGCTGTTCAGTTCAACTTGACCGCGCCCTGGGATCGCCGCTATGATCGCCGGTCTTTTCCGCCGTATTAATAGAGCCGGACCATGGCCACCAAGCGCACCTATCAGCCCAGCAACCTCAAGCGCAAGCGCGACCACGGTTTCCGTGCCCGCATGGCGACCGCCGACGGCCGCAAGATCCTGGCCCGTCGTCGCGCCAAGGGCCGCAAGCGTCTCTGCGCCTAAACGTCGTTCCGGTTGCCCGTCGCTAAGGCGATCCCAGGCAACCGTCCGGCAATCGCCGGTACCGACCTGATGAATTCCACCCGCTTCCCGCGCACCGCGCGGGTACGCGCGCGTTCGGATTTCGACCGCATCTTCAAGCACGGCCGGCGCATCGCGCTGCCCGTGCTTGCTTTGCATTGGCAGGTCGTCGATTGCGAGCCGCGTCTGGGCCTGGCGGTATCGCGCAAGGTCGACCCGCACGCGGTCGGCCGCAACCGCATCAAGCGCGCCCTGCGCGATACCTTCCGCAAACTGCGCGCCGAGCTGGCGCGCGGCGATTACGTCGTGGTCGCCCGCCCCGGGGCCTCGCGCTGCACGCGTGAGGAACTCGATCAGGCCTTCCTGGGTCTGCTCAAGCGCGCCGGCGCGTTGCCCGCACCTGCGGTGCCCGGCACAATGCCGGCCGATCCCATTCCCTCCCCACTGCCGGACCCCGGTCCCGGCTGAGCCCGCCTGCTGCCCATGAACCAGACCCGTGTATTCCTGATCTTCGCCTGGCTGATGGTGGCGACCCTGCTGTGGATGGAATGGGGCAAGGAGAAGTCCGCGCCTCCGGCGCCGGCGGTCACCGCCGCTTCCGCCGCCGCCACGGCCAGCACCGTGCCCGGCGCGACCGTGCCCACGGCCGCGGCCGGCAAGGGCCTGGTACCCGCCGCGCCGGCCCTGCCCGGCGCTACGCCGACCGCCACGGTCGCCGCGCCCAGCGCCGCGCAGACGGTCACCGTCACCACCGACGTGCTCAAGGTCGTGCTCGACGGCGGCACCCTGCACCGCGCCGACCTGCTCAAGTATCCGAGCGAAGCGGCCGACGACAGCGCGCCGGTGCGTCTGCTGGCCGAGGACGCCAACAATTACTTCGTCGCCCAGAGCGGTTGGGTCAGCCAGAACGGCGCTACCCCGACGCATGAGGGCGGCTTCGTGCCCGAGAGCGCGCAGCGCGACTACGTGCTGGCCAACGGCGCCAAGGAAATCGCGGTGCCCTTCGTCTGGACCGGCGCCAACGGCCTGACCATCCGCCGCACCTACGTGTTCCAGCACAGCGGTTACGCCGTCACCGTGCGCGACGAAATCGTCAACGCCGGCGCCGCGCTGTGGCAGGGCGTGATCTACCGCCAGCTCGCGCGCGTGCCGCGCGCGTTGACCCGCAGCGGCCCGATGAACGCCGAGCAGTACAGCTTCCAGGGCGCGGCCTGGTACAGCGCCGCCGACAAGTACGAGAAGCGCAAGTTCGACAAGTTCGGCGAGGACGGCCCGCTCGACAAGAAGGTCACCGGCGGCTGGGTGGCGATGCTGCAGCACCACTTCTTCGCCGCCTGGATCCCGGGCGCCAACGACGAGGGCATGTTCTCGCTCGCGACCGCCGGCACCGCCGGCGGCGGCGCACAGTATCTGATCCGCGACCTCGGCCCGGCCGTCAACGTCGCGCCGGGCGCCAAGGCGCAGACCGAGGCGCGCCTGTGGATCGGTCCCAAGCTGGTCAAGGCGATCGAGGGCCAGCAGGTCCCCGGCCTGGAACGCGCGGTCGACTTCAGCAGCTACAGCATCATGGCCACGATGGCCAACGCGATCTTCTGGCTGCTGGACAAGCTGCACGGCCTGTTCGGCAACTGGGGCTGGTCGATCATCGGCCTGGTGGTGCTGATCAAGCTGGCCATGTACCCGCTGTCCGCCGCGCAGTACCGCTCGATGGCGAAGATGCGCAAGTTCCAGCCGCGCATCGAGCAGCTCAAGGAGCGCTACGGCGAGGACAAGCAGAAGTTCCAGATGGCGATGATGGAGCTGTACAAGAAGGAGAAGATCAATCCGGTCGGCGGCTGTCTGCCGATCCTGGTGCAGATGCCGGTGTTCCTGGCCCTGTACTGGGTGCTGCTGGAGTCGGTGGAGCTGCGCCATGCGCCGTGGATGCTGTGGATCCACGATCTGACCGCGCGCGATCCCTTCTTCGTGCTGCCGCTGATCAACATCGCGGTGATGTGGGCTACGCAGAAGCTGACGCCGACGCCGGGCATGGACCCGATGCAGAAGAAGATGATGCAGCTGATGCCGCTGGTGTTCGGCGTGATGTTCGCCTTCTTCCCGGCCGGTCTGGTGCTGTACTGGATCACCAACAGCGGCCTGGGCCTGCTGCAGCAGTGGTGGATGACCAAGCGTTACGCCGAGGCGCCGGCCAAGGCCTGATCCGCGCCGCATCGTTCGCTCACGAAGCCCGCCTCTCGGCGGGCTTCGTGTTTGTGGGGTGCCTGCTGGCTACGCCGATCGGTTGGGCTGGATCGGGCCGGACCGAGACTTTGGTCTTTGACTCCCTCCTTTGGAAAAGGGTGAAGCCGTGCGGCTTACGAACTACAGGTTCGTGCATGGCTGAACGCACGCAGGCTCTTGCTCCTAGCTCCCTCCTTTGGAAAAGGAGGGTTGGGGAGGATTTGCTTTTGCTTTGCTTTGCGCGGGTTCTTCACGGAAGTCAAAGGCTTCCGCCTGCTGCGCATGCGGGTCACTTTCTCTTGCTAACCCAAGAGTCCGTCTGGATTCCCTTCGGTCAAAAGTAACCAAAGAGAAGGGTTAGCGTGACCATGGACGTCCCTGTCCATTCGAAAAACGGCGCGCGTCCTGCGCGCCGCCCTTCGGGTCTACGGTTGGCTGTGTGAGCGCGGTGCTTTTGGACTTCAATACCGCAGCAACGGCAACGGCAACGGCAACGCCGCCGCAACCGCAACCGCCGCTTGGGCGTCCCGTCTCCCGCCTGCGGGGTGAGGGTGAGGGCGGCGCAGCGCCGTAAGCGCAATTGCCTTTTCTCCCGGCCGTGCGCCATCTACCCCACATCCAACGCGCTACCCTGATGCCCCGCCGCCGCCTCGAACCCGCATGACCGCCACGCCCCCTTCCGACCGCGACACCATCGCCGCGATCGCCACCGCGCCCGGCGCGGGCGGCGTCGGCATCGTGCGTTTGTCGGGACCGCGTGCGCGCGCGATCGGCGAGACGCTGGCCGCGCGCCGGCTGCGGCCGCGCCATGCCCACCATGTACGGTTCGTCGACGCCGACGGCGAGGCCATCGACGACGGCATCGCGCTCTACTTCGCCGCGCCCGCCAGCTACACCGGCGAGGACGTGGTCGAGCTGCAGGCGCACGGTAGTCCCGCGGTGCTGCAGGCCCTGGCCGCGCGCTGCGGCGCGCTCGGCGCCCGCCGCGCGCGCCCCGGCGAATTCAGCGAGCGCGCTTTCCTCGAAGGCCGCCTCGACCTGGCCCAGGCCGAGGCCGTCGCCGACCTGATCGCGGCCGCCGACGAACGCGCCGCCCGTGCGGCGCGGCGCGCGCTCGACGGCGAGTTCTCGCGCCGCGTCGATGCCCTGGCCGACGAGCTGCTGGCGGTGCGCGTGCACGTCGAAGCCGCGATCGATTTCGCCGACGAACCCCTGGACACGCTGGGCGGCGCCGGGCTGCGTCGCCGCCTCGCATCGCTGTCGACCGACCTGGATGCCCTGCTGGCCGCCGCCGAACGCGGCCGCCGCCTGCGCGACGGCCTGCATGCGGTCATCGTCGGCCCGCCCAACGCCGGCAAGAGTTCCCTGCTCAACGCCCTGGCCGGCAGCGAGCGCGCCATCGTCACCGACATCGCCGGCACCACCCGCGACCTGCTGCACGAGACCATCCGCAGCGACGGGGTCGAACTGACCCTGGTCGATACCGCCGGCCTGCGCGAGGGCGGCGACGCGATCGAGCGCGAGGGCATGCGCCGCGCCCGCGACGAACTCGCGCGCGCCGATCTGGCGATCGTGGTGCTGGACGCGCGCGATCCCGAGTCCGGCCATGCCGCGGTCGCCGACGCCATCGCCGGCGTGCCGGCGCGGCTGTGGCTGCACAACAAAGCCGACCTGCTGGACCTGGCCGCGGCCGCCGCGCTGGACGGCGACGACCGCATCGCCCTGTCCGCGCGCACCGGCCAGGGCTTGGACGCCCTGCATGCGCACCTGCGCCGGCTTGCCCAGGGCGAGGGCGCCGACGCCAGCGAAGGCGCCTTCACCGCGCGCGCCCGCCACGTCGAGGCCTTGCGCCGGGCCCAGACCGAACTGGCCGATGCCGGGGGCCAGCTCGAGCGCGAGGTCCTGGATCTGGCCGCCGAGTCCCTGCGCCAAGCGCACGACGCCCTGGGCGAAATCACCGGCCGGGTCCGCGCCGACGATCTGCTCGGGCACATCTTCTCGAGCTTCTGCATCGGCAAGTAGGACACCACCGAGGCGCCATGCGGCACCCGCATTGCGGGACGCGCCGCCGTGCGCGCGCCGGCGCCCCGGGCGACGCGGCGACGGTCCCGCCACGTTGCGGAGTTTGGCCGCGCGCCCCCAAGCGGGCGCTCGCGGAACCCTGCCGCCCCGGATCGGTCACAATCCCCGATTCATGCTTGGCCGAGGCCGTTTTTTGGCCCCCGGCCGCTTGACAAACGCGGCCTGCTAGCGCGTCCTATCCGGCGTGTGCTCGCTACGGCGCACTTCAGGGGAGTTTTGCCAATGACTGTGAACCAAAATGACCGGCGTTCACGCCGGCTGTCCGTCGTAACGCATGCGACCATCGCGCTGGCCCTGGCCTGCACGCTGGCTGCTTGCGGTAAGGATCAACCCGCCCAGGATGCGGCGGCCACCTCCGCGGCCACCACGGCCCCGGCGGTAACACCGGAAACCGCAGTGTCGGCCAAGGTCTCGGCCTTGACCGTCGATCAGCTGCGCGAGGCCGCCCGCAAGGCCTATGCGGAAAACCGTTTGTACGCACCGGTCGAAGACAATGCGGTCGAGTACTACCTCGCACTGCGCGACAAGGCGCCGGCCGATGCCGCCGTCTCCAGCGCGCTCACCGACCTGCTACCGATGACCGTCATCGCCACCGAGCAGAGCGTCGGCCGCGAGGACTTCGCCGAAGCCCAGCGCCTGTCGGCCCTGTTGGAAAAAGCCGATGCCCAGCATCCGGCGCTCGCGCGCCTGAAGGCCAGCATCGTCGCCAAGCAGGCCGAGGTCGCCAAGCGCGCCGAACAGCAGGTGCTGACCGCCGAGGAGCAGGCCAAGAAGCAGGCCGACCTCGAGAAGCAGCGTCTGGCCCAGCAGGAAGCTCAGCAGAAGCAGGCCGCGACCCAGCTGGCCGCCTCGCAGGCCGCCGAGCGTCAGGCCGCCGCCACCCGCGAAGCCGATCAGCGCGCCGCCGACCAGCGTGCCGCCGATCAGCGCGCGGCCGAGCAACGCGCGGCCGAAGCGCGTGCCGCCGAAGCGCGTCAGACCGCCGCCGCCACGCCGTCGGCGGGCAACGATCTGCGCGCGGTGTCGACGCCGGCGCCGCGTTATCCGCCGGAAGCGCTGCGCGCGGGTCAGTCGGGCGAAGTGCAGGTCGAGTTCACCGTCGGCACCGACGGCTCGGTCACCGCCGCCCGCGTGGTCCGTTCCAACCCGGCGCGCATCTTCGACCGCGAGGCGGTCAATGCGGTGCGCAAGTGGCGGTTCCAGCCGGTGGGGGCACCGGTCACGACCCGTCGCACGATCGGGTTCAATCCCGGCGGTTAAGCGATCCAATGGCGGGAGTGCGTATGCACAGGGGACCCGTCCGCAGTACCCGCAACGCCCGGCTTCGGCCGGGCGTTGTTTTTTGCGCGGCTTACGAACCGTAGGCTCGTGCGCGAATCTCGACCACTTGCTCCTAGCTCTTTAGCTCCCTCCTTTGAAAAAGGTGAAGCCGTGCGGCTTACGAACCGCAGGTTCGTGCGCGGCTGAACGCCGGCAGGCTGTGCCTGCTGATCGGGCGGGTTGGGGAGGATTTGCTGTTGCTTTGCTTTCGTCTTTTCTGGCCGAAGCCCCTGCGAGTTCGGGGCTTTCGCCGGGATTTTTCGAATGGACATCCCTGTCCATTCGAAAAACGGCGCGCGTCCTGCGCGCCGCCCTTCGGGTCTACAGTTGGTCGTGTGAATGCGGCGCTTTTGGATTTGAATGCCGCAGCAACAGCAACAGCAACAGCAACAACCGCAGACGCAGCAAGCGCTGCGTCGTTACGACGACGCTCGCGAACGTAGGATGTGGTGAGCCTTGGGCGAACCGCATCGTCGCGTGACACCGAAGCATCGCGACGGTGCGGTGGTCGTCGCATCCTACGGCCACGCGACGCGCCGCATCGAAACAAAAAGCCCGGCGCTAGGCCGGGCTTTCTGCGATACACATTGCGGCTCGAACCTCAGCCCGAAATCGCCAGGCGTTCGTTGTGGTAACGGCGCACCGCCGCGAACCACAGCAGCGCGGCCAGGGCGAAGCCGGCGGCCAGGTAGACCATCCACACCTGCGGCGCGATGAACTCGCCGCGGATCACCTTCAACAGCAGCTGGTTCTGGGCCAGGAACGGCACCGTGAACTGCCATAGCTGGGTCTTGAGCGGGTTCACCATCAGGATGATGGTCGGCACCATCGGCATCAACATCAGCCAGGTCATGTGGCTCTGCGCTTCCTTGATGCTCTTGGCGCCGGCGGCCAGATAGGTGAGCAGCGCGGTGCCGATGAACAGCATCGGCAGCAGGATCAGCAGCATCTTGCCGATCGCCATGAAGCTCACGTCGAGCATGCGCGAACTGCCCGTGCCCATCTGCGCGCTGAGCTTGAACGCCAGCAAGGTCAGCAGCAGGGACGTGAAGCCCAGCACGCAGGCCGCGGCGATCTTGCCGCTGACGATGGAGCCGCGCGAGGCCGGCGTGGCCAGCAACGGTTCCAGCGACTGGCGTTCGCGCTCGCCGGCGGTGGCGTCCAGGATCAGGGCCGCGCCGCCGATGAAGGACGAGAAGATCAGCAGGTAGGGCAGCATGAAGGACAGCATCAGGCCGCGCTTGGCTTCCGGCGTGGCCAGATCGCGCGTGCCGACGTTGACCGGCCGCACGATGGTCGGCGACAGGCCGCGCGCGAGCAGGCGCAGCGCGCCTACCTGCTGGCTGTACGACTCCAAAGCGTTGCGCAGACGCGCGCTCGGAATCTCGGCGTCGCGCCGCGTCGTGTCCTGCACGATTTCCACCTGCGCCGGCTGCCCGTCCTTCCACTGCTTGCCGTACTCGGCGCCGATCTGCAGGGCGACGTCGACGTCCTGGCGCGCGATCGCCTGGTCCAGGTCGGCCGGCGGCTTGGTCGCGACGATGCCGCGGGTGGCCAGGTAGGCGATCAGGTTGGGCGCGCGCTCGGCGCCCAGCACCGGCACTTCCAGGGTCTTGTCGAGCTGGGTCTTGGCGCGCTTCTCAGCCAGCGAGCCCATGCCCAGCATCAGCACCGGGTACAGCAGCGGACCCAGCAACAGGGCCAGGGCGAGGGTGCGGCGGTCGCGGCCGATGTCGCGCAGTTCCTTGCGCATCACCGCCATCGTTGCGGAGAACCAGGAGGTCTTCATGCGTGCAGGCCCTCGTCGCTGCCGATCGCGCGCACGAACGCGTCCTCGAGATTGGCTTCGCCGGTCTGTGCGCGCAGCTCGTCGGCGGTGCCGGAGGCGACCACCTTGCCCTTGGCCACGATCACGATCCGATCGCAGAGCGCGGCCACCTCTTGCATGATGTGGCTGGAGAAGATCACGCAGCGGCCCTCGTCGCGCAGCTGCTTGAGGAAGCCGCGCATCGCGCGCGTGGTCATCACGTCCAGGCCGTTGGTGGGCTCGTCCAGGATCACGTTGCGCGGGTCGTGGATCAGGGCGCGCGCGATCGCGGTCTTGGTGCGCTGGCCCTGCGAGAAGCCTTCGGTCTGGCGGTCGAGAATGTCGTTCATGTCCAGCGCCGCGGCCAGGGTGCGCGTGCGTTCGGCGATCGCCGCGCGCGACATGCCGTGCAGCTCGCCGAAGTAGGCGATGTTCTCGCGCGCGGTCAGGCGCTTGTACACGCCGCGCGCGTCGGGCAGCACGCCCAGCGCGCGTCGCACCGTGGCCGGATCGCGGCGCGCATCGACGCCGTCGACCTGGATGTCGCCGCGATCGGGCTGCATCAGGGTGTAGAGCATGCGCAGGGTGGTGGTCTTGCCCGCGCCGTTGGGGCCGAGCAGGCCGGTGATCTGTCCGTCGCGGGCCTCGAAGTCGACGCCCTCGACGGCGTGGACCACGCCGGTCTTGGTTTTGAAACTCTTGTGCAGATCGTTAGCGGTGATCATGGCTTCGCCCGGGATTTGGGATTAGGGATTCGGGATTGGCAAAAGCGGAGAGAATCGAGGGAGGGGTTCTACGAATCCCAAATCCCCAATCTCCAATCTCAGCCTTCAAGGCTCCCACCCGTTGAACGAGACGAACGGCGGCACGTAGTCCAAGGTGCCCAGGCATTTGGCGTCGAGCTGCTTGGCGTCGGCGCTTTCCAGGAACTGGCTCAGCAGCTTGGGCATGCAGCCGGAGGCGAAGCTGCCGTGGCCTTGGCCGCGCAGCACCAGGTGACGACCGTTGGGCAGGCCCTTGAGCACCTGCTCGCCGTAGCGCGGCGGCGTTACCGGATCGAACTCGCCCGACAGCAGCAGCGTCGGCAGTGACGATTTGAAGGGTGCGTGGAAATCGGCCGGGCGCTTGCCGGTCGGCCAGGCCTTGCACTGCGCGACCAGCACCGTGGACAGGTCGCTGCCCATCACGGTGTCGGCGTCGGCCGGATCGTCCTTCAACAGATCCGCGTCTTCGGCGCAGATCACCGACAGCTGCATGCCGTGCATGATCTGTTCGCTGACCTGGCCCTGGATCATCTGCGCCAGCGACATCAGCGGTGCGTAGCGGCCCTGGTCGGCCTCGTTGAGCACCAGCGGCAGCAGCGCGGCGGCCTGCGGTGCGTAGGCGAACATGCGGGTGAGGCCGGCGACCGCGCCGGCGGTGGCCATGTCGCGCTTGAGCTCGCCGGTGGTCGGATCGCGGTACTCGACCTCGACCGGATGCTCTTTCAGGCGCGCCATCAGCTCGCGCAGCTGCGCGCGCGGATCGTCGCCGAAGCGCTGGCGGCAGGTCGGCGTCTTGCGGCACTGCTCGAACTGCAGCGCCAGCGAGGCGTCCAGGTTGCGCGCGTGCTCGGAGCCCAGCACCAGCTCGTTGGGGACCACGCCGTCGATCACCACCGCGCGGGTGTGCTGCGGATAGCGCATCGCGTACTGCTGCGCCACGCGGGTGCCGTAGGAGCCGCCGACCACGTCGATCTTGTCGGCGCCCAGCGCCGCGCGCACCGCGTCCAGGTCGCGCACCGCGTCGGTGGTGGTGTAGTAGCGCGGATCGGCCTGCAGCTTGGCCGCGCAGTCGCCGGCGAACTTGACCGCGGCGTCGATGCCGCCGGCGTCGTCCTCCATCACCGCGCTATCGCCCTTGGCGTTGCGGCAGATCAGCGGGTTCGACTCGCCGGTGCCGCGCTGGTCGATCAGCACGATGTGGCGGTGCTTGCGCACTTCGCGGAACGCCGAGTCCATGGTCGGCCAGACTTCGGTGGCGGCCTGGCCGGGGCCGCCGGCGAGGAAGAACACCGGATCGGCGGCGATGTCGGCCTCGTCGGTCGCCGGCAGCCAGGCGATGTTGAGCTGGACCTGGCGGCCCTTCGGCAGGGCCGGGTTCTCCGGCACCGCATAGCGCGCGCATTGCGCGGCGATGCTGTCGGCCGCGAACGGGCTGGCCAGCGAGCAGGGCTTGAAGGCGATCTTGCCGTACAGGCGCTGGCCGGCGCCGGCCTGGGCCGGATCCTTCGCGGCCGGGCCCTGGCCGCAGCCGGCCAACAGCAGGGCGGCCGCGAGCGCGGCCGTCAAAGTCTGGGTGATACGCATGGATCCCTCTCGTCCTAAGGCGATACGCCTTCAGGATGACAGACTGAGGCAGGCGGAAAAATGTGACCAGTGCGGACCGGTCGCGGTCGCGTCGGTGCAGGCGGGCCCAGCGGCGGGGTAGCCGCGACGCCTCCTGTGGGAGCGGCGTAAGCCGCGATCGCGACAAGGGGCGTCCGGCGTCGGCGACATCGTGCGCAAGACGCCGGTGCCAACGACCGGCATCATGCGTATCGGGACGACAATCGCGGCTTACGCCGCTCCCACAGGAGGCGGTAGGTCGCGCCTACAGATCCGGCGCCGGGTCGGAACGGCGCTCTTCCAGTTCGTCGCTCTCGCCGCCCTGGCGCGCGGACAGGGCCAGCGCCTGATAGCGGCTGCGGTAACGGTCCAGCGCGGCCTCGTCCAGCTCTTCCAGGTCCAGCAGCGCGTTGTGGGCGTCGTGGCTGGCGCGGATCAGCTCGTCGAGCTTGATCTGCATGGCCTCGGTGTCGCGGTTCTGGGTGTTCTGGATCAGGAACACCATCAGGAAGGTGATGATGGTGGTGCCGGTGTTGATGACCAGCTGCCAGGTATCGCTGAAGCCGAACAGCGGCCCGGTGATCAGCCAGACCAGGATCAATCCCACCGCCAGCGCGAAACACAGCGGCCGGCCGGTGAAGCGCGACGCCCATTTGGCGACACGGGTGAAACTGCTGTGCATGCCCATGACCGGCCCCGCTGCTGGGAAGCCGCCATCGTGGCGGGCATGGTGTGGAGCAGGAGTGAGGCTGGAAGCGAAAAGCGAGTAGTGAGCGTAGAGGAGTGAGGAGCGAGCGAAAGCGCTTCTACTCACTTCTCACTCCTCTACGCTCACTCCTGCTACTTGCTGCTGACGTACTTCTCGCGGCGGATCGCCGGCACCGGCAGGCCGTGGGCCTTGAGCGCCTCGAAGCAGGCGTCGACCATGTTGGGGTTGCCGCACAGGTAGGCGATGTCGGTCTCGCCCTGGGGCGCGAACTCGTCGAGGAACTGCTGCACGTAACCGTGGCGGGTGTCCGGGTGCGGGTCGGCCGGCAGCTCGCGCGAGTAGCAGGGCACGAAGCGGAAGTTGGGCTGGCGGTCGGCGAAGGCGCGGAACTCGTCGCCGTACAGCAGCTCGTCCGGGGTGCGCGCGCCGAACAGCAGCACCACCTCGATGCCGCGCTCGCGGATCAGGGTTTCCAACTGCGGCAGCATCGCCCGGTACGGGGTCACGCCGGTGCCGGTGGCGATCAGCAGGTAGCGCCGGTTGGCGTCGGCGGGCATCAGGCAGAAGCGCCCGAACGGGCCGCTGGCGTCGACCGTGCCGCCCTCGTCCAGGCCCTCGAACAGCGCGGTCGCCGCGCCGCCGGGCACGTAGCTCACTGCGATCTCCACCGCCTCGCCCGGTCCCAGGGCGTGGTCGTGGATGGTCGCCAGTGAGTAGCTGCGCTTGGTCGCGGTGCCGTCGGCGTACTGGAAGTGAACCTGGATGAACTGGCCGGGGATGTAATCCAGCGGCTGGCCGTCGTCGCGGACGAAGGTGTAGTGGCCCACGGTGGGGGCCAGCATGCGGCGCGAGACGAGCTTGAGGGGGAAATGCTGGATGGCCACGGCTACCGACAAACCTGCAACAGTCTGTGGCCGGAGCGCGACCACGGGGGCGCCTATACTACCGGTTATCGCCGCGCGGCTCGCGGCGCAGGCTTCCCGAAATGACCCAAAACCAAGCTGGTACGGCCTCCGCGGCGCTCGCGCCCACCGCGGCCGGCGGCACCGCGGCGGTGCCCGCGCTGTCCGTGCGCGCGCTGCGCAAGACCTACGACAACCGCGTCGAAGCCCTCAAGGGCGTCTCCCTGGACGTCGCCCCGGGCGACTTCTTCGCCCTGCTCGGGCCCAACGGCGCCGGCAAGTCGACCCTGATCGGCATCGTCAGCTCGCTGGTCAACCTCAGCGCCGGCTCGGTCGAGATCTTCGGCACCGACCTGACCAAGCAGCGCGGGGCGGCGATGCGCCTGATCGGCCTGGTGCCGCAGGAACTCAACTTCAACATGTTCGAGAAGCCGCTCGACATCCTGGTCAATTACGCTGGCTTCTACGGCGTGCCGCGCAAGGTCGCGATCGAGCGCGCCGAGGAAGAGCTCAAGCGCGCCCAGCTGTGGGACAAGGCGCAGATGATGAGCCGCACCCTGTCGGGCGGCATGAAGCGGCGCCTGATGATCGCGCGCGCCATGATGACCCGGCCGCAGCTGCTGATCCTGGACGAGCCCACCGCGGGCGTGGACATCGAGATCCGCCGCGGCATGTGGAAGACCCTGCGCGAGATCAACGCCGCCGGCACCACCATCATCCTGACCACGCATTATCTGGAAGAGGCCGAAAGCCTCTGCCGCAATCTGGCGATCATCGACCACGGCCGCATCGTCGAGCAGGGCCCGATGAAGGCGCTGCTGGCCAAGCTCGACGTCGAAGGCTTCTTGTTCGACATCGACGGCGTGCTGCCGGCGAACCTGCCCAGCATCGAAGGCGCGACCTTGAGCGCCACCGACGACCACACCCTGGACCTGGAGATGCCGCGCGCGATGGATCTCAACCGCGTGTTCGCGACCCTGGGCGAGGCCGGCATCCGGGTGCGCTCGATGCGCACCAAGTCCAACCGACTGGAGGAACTGTTCGTGCGCTTGACCGGCGACCATCTAGACAAGGGCCCGCCCGCCAACGGCGCGCCCGCGCAACCGGAGCCCAGCGCATGAACGAGGTCGTCGCGAATCCGCCCATCAGCAACGCGCAGCGCAACCTGACCGCGCTGGGCACCATCGTGCGGCGCGAAGTCGCGCGCATCCTGCGCATCTGGGGCCAGACCCTGGTGCCGCCGGCGATCACGATGGCCCTGTACTTCCTGATCTTCGGCGGCCTGATCGGCTCGCAGATCCGCGACATGGGCGGCTACAGCTACATGGAATTCATCGTCCCCGGCCTGGTGATGATGAGCGTGATCCAGAACAGCTACGGCAATATCTCCTCCAGCTTCTTCGGCGCCAAGTTCGGCCGCCACGTCGAGGAGCTGCTGGTCAGCCCGATGCCCAACTGGGTGATCCTGACCGGCTACGTCGCCGGTGCGGTGCTGCGCGGCCTGATGGTGGGCACCATCGTGCTGCTGATCGCGATGTGCTTCACCAAGGTCAGCGTGCCGCACCCGCTGGTGACCCTGACCACGGTGTTGCTGGGCGCGACCATCTTCTCGCTGGCCGGCTTCATCAACGCGGTCTACGCCAAGAAGTTCGACGACGTCGCGATCGTGCCGACTTTCATCCTGACCCCGCTGACCTACCTGGGCGGCGTGTTCTATTCGGTCAAGCTGCTGCCGCCGTGGGCCGAGGCCATGACCCACGCCAATCCGATCTTCTACATGGTCAACGCCTTCCGCTACGGCCTGCTGGGCAGCTCCGACGTGCCGCTGTGGGTGGCCTATGCGCTGATGCTGGGCTTCGTCGTCGCGCTGGCGGCGCTGGGCCTGTGGCTGCTCAAGCGCGGCGTCGGGCTGCGCAGTTGAGCGCGCGCCGCGGCGCGAACGCGGCGGCGCTGATGCTGGCACTGGCTCTGAGCGGCGGCGCTGCCGCCGCCGAAACCGACGCTGCGCGATCCGAGGTCGAATCGGGCGCGGTGCGCCTGCTGCGCGAACTGGCCATCGCCGACGGCATGCGCCTGAGCCGCGCGTCCCTGTGCGGTTACGGCGAAGACGATCTGGGCCGGCTGGCCGCGAGCTTGCGCGCGCAGACCGACGCGCGGGCGCGCGAAGCGGGCGTGTCCGTCGACGAGGCGCGCTACGGCGACGACATGTACGAGGGCATGGGCCAGTCCATGATCGAGTTGCTGAAGTTGCCGGCGGAAGAGATCGCCGACGAGCAAAGCTATCGGGCCAGCCACTGCGCCGAGGTACGCGGCGACATCGATGCCTTGCTGCGGCAGGCGCCTTAAGCCGCAGGCGGACGCGCCGTAAGCTCGATCGAACTCCCGCGACGGTGCGGTTAACACCGCACCCTACGACGCGATCGCGCGCAGAACCCCAAGACACCCGCACTCGTAGGATGCGGTGAGCCCCAGGCGAACCGCATCGCCGCGCCGCATCGAACTTCCGCGACGGTGCGGTTAACACCGCACCCTACGGCGCCGACCTAGTCGCACACCGCGCCGTCGCCGCCGTCCGAGCGGCACAGCGGCGGCCAGCCCTGCTCGCGCCAGAACGCGGCCAGTCCGCTGTCGCGCAGATAGGCCTGGAACGCGGGATCGCGGCGCAGCGCGCGCGATTCGGGCTGCCACAGCACCCAGTGGTAGGAGGCGTAGCCCGCGCGCTGCACCGCGTCGAGTCCGGCGATGTCGCGGCGGTAGTCGCGCACCGGCAGCAGCAGGCGGGTGAAGTCGTAGTCGACCTGGCCGTAGCTCAGGCTGCGTTCGGAGATTTCGATCGCCGGCAGCACCGCCGGCCAGTGCGAGGGATCCTGCAGCGCCGCGGCCGCGGCGATTTCCGAATTGCGCCAGGGCATATCGGATGGCAGCGTCTGGGCGATGCGCGCGGCGGTGGCGTAGTCGCGGCGCCAGGCCGCGTTGAAGTAGCGCGCGGTCTTGGCCTGGACGGGATCGGCCATGGCCAGATGCGACTGCGCCTCGTCGTGGCGGCCCAGGGTGTCCAGCAACCGGCCGCGCCAGAAGTGCAGCATCGGATCGTAAGGCGCGATCAGCAGGGTGTCGTCGATCTCGCGCAGGGCTTGATCGACGTAGCCCATGGTCGCCAGGCGCTGCGCATGGGCGCCGCGCCAGGAGGTGTCCGAGGGCGTGAGCGCGATCGAGCGTTCGGACAGCCTCAGGCATTGCTGCCATTGCTGTTCGCGGCAGGCGCGGTTGGCCTGCACGCCCAGCGCGTCGGGTTGTTGCGGATCCAGCTTCAGCGCCGTGGCCGCGGCCCGATCGGCCTCGGCGCGCACGGCGTCGCGGCCGGGCTCCTTGGCCAGCGAGCGCAGCCACAGCCGCGCCGCCAACGCGCCCCAGGCGCGCGCGTAGTCGGGATGCTCGCGCAGCAGCGCGCGCAAGGCGTTCTCGGACGCCAGCCCGGAGGAGTTGGTGTTGCGCAAGCCGCCGGACGAGGCGTTGCGCGCGATCAGGTAGCGCTGGTACAGCGCCGGGTCTTCGTTGGCCGGCGGCGCCGGCGGCTTCTCGCCGAGCTGGCGCTGCATGGCGTTGCCGATCGCGTAGGCGATGTTGCGCTGGATCGCGAAGATGTCGCGGAACTCGCGGTCCAGGTCCTGCGTCCACAGGGTGCGGTCGCTGGCGGCCTCGACCAGGCGCAGGCTGATGCGCAGGCGCTCGCCGTCCTGGCGCACGCTGCCTTCCAGCACGTGGGTCGCGCGCAGGCGGCGCGCGATCTCGGCCAAGGGCAGCTTGGCGTCGCGGAACTGCACCGAGGAGGTGTGCGAGGTCACGCGCAGGCCGTCGATGCGCGCGAGCAGACCGATCAGCTCCTCGCTCAGGCCGTCGGCGAAGTCCTGGCTGCGCGGGTCGTCGCCGAGCGCGCGCAGCGGTAGCACCGCCAGCACCGGCGGCGCTTCGCTGCGGGCGCCGGCCACGCCGGGGTCGCCGTCGCCTTCGCCGCCGTAGCGCCACCACACCAGGGCGGCGATCGCCAGCAGTGCGGCCAGGCCGGTCAACAGGATCGCGCGCGTCCGCGTCCGGGGCGGCGTCGCCACCGCGTCGTCGGCGCGCCGCGGCGGGATCGGGGCGTTCGTATCGCCCGCCGCTTCCGGGCCGGCCCCACCGGCGGACGCGGCTGCCGGCGGCCGATCGAAGCGATAGCCGTAGCCGTGCACGGTGTGCAGGTAGCGCGGCGAGGCCGCGTCCTCGCCCAGGGCATGCCGCAACAGGGTCATGACCCGGTTCAGCACGCCCGGGGTGACATGCCGGTGGCCCCAGACCGCGTCCAGGATCTCGTCGCGCGCATACACCCGCCCAGGGGCGCCGGCCAGCAGCGCCAGCACTGCATAGGCCTTGGGCTCCAGCGCCTGCACCTCGCCGTCGCGCAGCAGGCGGCGTCCGCCGCGGTCGATCACGATGGCGTCGAAGGCGAGCGGGGCGAGGTCGGGCGGGGCAGGATCGATCGGGGGCACGGCAGAGGTCATGTGATGCGGTCGCGGACCATCGGGGGACGGGCCATTAACGGTTACGCGCGGGCCGCGCTGACGCGGCCTAAGCTTTTCCCAAGCTTAGGTCTGCGGCCTCGGGCTTCCCAGTGACCTTCCTCATGCCGCCCTAAAGACCGCGCGACGACGCGGCGCCAGCCTGTGCGGGCCGGGCCCTCCGGCGCCACCGAACCCACGCCATGAAGCTGACCGTCTTGTCCCTGGCCACCGCGCTCGCGCTGGCCGCCTCCCCCGCCTTCGCCACGCCGCCGCAAGCCGCGGCGCTGTCGATCGACTGCGCGCGCCCGGCGCTGCCCGACCAACAGGCGGTCGCGCGCCTGACCGGCATCGACAACCTCGGCCAGGCCTACGCCGTGCGCGCGCGGCTGATGGCCGATGTCGGCCGCGCCTGCCGGCGTGCCGGCGCCCAGCGCGTGCGCATCGTGCTGGCGGAGCAGGCCGGGGATGCGCGCCGGCTCGCCGCCGTCCGTTAACCCTACGCCCACACGGCATGCGCTCTACTGGCGCCCTCGAACGTCCCGGAGCGACCGCATGCGCCTGTCCTATCTGTCCGCCGCCGTACTGAGCGCGGCCTTGGCCGGCTGCGCCGCCACCACCCCCGCCCCGGCCGAACCGGCGGTCGCGCCGGACCGCCTCGCGCCCGCCGAACGCCCGGCCGGCAAGATCGGCGCCGACCAGGTCGGCAAAGTCAGCCCGGTGCCCGCGTTCAAGGGCTTCGGCGAGCACTGGTCGATCGACATCCAGGCCAGCGGCGACATGCAGCACACCGTGGCCCTGACCTGGGGCTCGGGCAGCTACAGCGCGAAGGGGCAGGCGCGTTACAACGGCCAGCCCGCGGACGCGCCGAGTTCGCTGATCGTGCTCAGCGGCGCGCTGGACACGGCGCAGGGCCCCAAGCCGATGATCATCGAGATCTCGCGCAAGGACTGCACCGACGACGGCGACCGCCCGCACCAGCACAGCGTGAGCGTGCGCGTGGAAGGCATGGACCCGCCGCTGCAGGGCTGCGGCGACCTCGCGGTGTACTGAGCGCGGCCTAGCCGACCGGTTCGCGGCCGCATGTCACAGCGGCGCGGACTGGATCGTCGTTCCAGTAAGACGGAATGGTCCGTCGCCCCTGGAGCGAAGCTATGAACGACACCGCCGCACGCGCGATCAACTACCAGCGCGAAATCCCCGACGTGCTGCAGGCCCTGGGCAGCGTGCACCGCGCCATGGACAGTCACGGCCTGGAGCGCGGCCTGCATCATCTGGTGCAACTGCGCGCGTCGCAGATCAACCGCTGCGACTACTGCATCAAGCTGCACACGCGCGAGGCGATCGCCGACGGCGAAACCGAAGAGCGCCTGCAGGTCTTGGCGGACTGGGCCGAACGCGCAGACTTCAGCGCGCGCGAAGCCGCCGCGCTGGCCTGGACCGAGGCCCTGACCCGGCTGCAGCCCGACACCGAGCTGGGCCCGTTGCGCGCGCGCCTGCGCCAGCACTTCAGCGACAATGAGATCGGCGTGCTGACTTCGACCGTGGCGATGATCAATCTGTGGAACCGCATCCAGGTGTCGAGGCACTGATGGCGCAGGCCTCGCACCCGCAGGCCGCCGCGCTCGCGGCGACCTTCGAACGCCAGCGCGGTCTGCTGATCGGCCTGGCCTACCGCATCCTCGGCTCGCGCGCCGACGCCGAGGACGCGGTCCAGGACACCTATCTGAAATGGCAGGACGCCGACCACACCGCGATCGACAACCCGGCCGCGTGGCTGACCACGATCTGCACCCGGCGCAGCATCGACCTGCTGCGCTCGGCGCACCGCAGCCGCGTCGACTACGTCGGCTCCTGGCTGCCCGAGCCCATCCACAGCGCCAGCGAGGATCATCCCGAGGCCGCGCTGTCGCTGGCTTCGTCGCTGAGCACGGCCTTTCTGTTGCTGCTGGAACGGCTGACGCCGAAGGAGCGCGCGGCCTATCTGCTGTACGAGATCTTCGATATGCCCTATCCGCAGATCGCGCGCACCCTGGAGCTGCAGGAACCGGCCTGCCGCAAGCTGGTCTCGCGCGCCAAGGCGCACGTGGAGCAAGGCGGGGTGCGCCACGTCACCCCGCAGCAGCGCCAGGACCAGTTGCTGGCCGCGTTCGAGGGCGCGATCGCCAGCGGCCGCACCGACGACTTCGCGGCCCTGCTGGCCGACGACATCGAGCTGCGCGCCGACAGCGGCGGCAAGGTGCCCACGCGCCTGGACGTGCTGCACGGCCGCGAGCAGGTGCTGGACTTCGTGCTGGGGTCGCTGCGCCAGTACTGGGGCGAGTACCGCTGGATCGTGTCCGACCTCAACGGCGCGCGCGGCGTGATCCTGGAGCACGACGGCCACGTCGCCGCCTCGCTGTCGTTCGCCTACGACCAGGACGGCCGCGCCACCCGCATCTACATCATGCGCAATCCGGACAAGCTGGCCGCGCTGGACGCCCCCGCGATCGGCTGAGCGCGCGTGGCCGGCGCCGACGCATTCACGTAGTCCGCGCCCGCGCGTTCTAAGGGGAGACGGCAAGCTCGCCGTCGCCGTCCGCAGGAGCGCTCCATGCGTGTACTCGTCGTCGCGATCGCCGGCCTGGGTCTGGCCAGCGTGCTCGCGTCCTGGCCGGCGCCGGTGCGTTCGGCCGATCCGGTCGCCGCCTCGTATCCCGCGGCGGTGTTCCGCGGCGGCAATCAGGGCTGGGGTCTGATCGTCGACACCAGCGCCAAGGCCGTGCGCTACGACCTGGTGGTGCCGCAACTGGCCGGCGTGGCCTACGGCGGCCTGATCCCCGATCCGAAGATCAAACCGCAGCCCGACCGCTACGCCCTGATCGGGCGCATCAACGTCAACGGCCAGTTGCGCGAACTGGTGGTGCGCATCAACAAGGTCGCCAGCGGCAAGACCTGCCTGGACAGCGCCGGCAAGAAGCACGCCTATGCGGTGATCGCCGGCGCGGCGCAAACCGCCAACTGGTACGGCTGCGGTGATTTCGCCGCGCAATGAGCGCGATGACGGGCGCCGCATTCCCTGGCTGGGACTGTTGGCGTTCGTGCTCGCCGGCCTGGGCCTGCCGCCGGCACCCGCGACGGGCTTGGCGGACGCGCGCCCGGGCGCTTGCGACGCAGCCGTGGACTGCGCCGCGGCGGGACCGCCGATGGCGGCCCAGGCCGGATCGAGCGTGGATGGCGAGGCGGCGCGGCTCGCGCGTGCAGCGACCGAACCCTGCGATCGCGCGCGCTAGCTCCCGTCGGCGCGCGGCTTACGGCGCCGGCAGTCGGAAAAACGCGCGCGCGGTCGCGGTGCTGTTGGCGGCGGTCAGGGCCACGTCCTCGCCGCGATCGCGCGCGAGTTCCTCGACGATGTGGGCCAGGTACATCGGCTCGTTGCGGCGGTGCGAGGGCGCCGGCTTGACCGTGCGCGGCAGCAGATAGGGCGCGTCGGTCTCGATCATCAGGCGGTCGGCGGGAATGTTCTTGACCAGTTCGCGCAGGTGCTGGCCGCGGCGTTCGTCGCAAAGCCAGCCGGTGATGCCGATGTGCCAGTCCTGATCGAGGTAGTCGAACAGTTCCTCGCGGGTGCCGGTGAAGCAGTGCACCACCGCCGGGCCGAGCCGGCCGTCGAAGTTGCGCAGGGTCGCCATGAAGTCGGCATGCGCGTCGCGCTGGTGCAGGAACAGCGGCTTGCGCGTGTCGACCGCGATCTGCAGCTGCTGCTCGAACGCGCGCCGCTGGGCCGGGCGCGGCGAGAAATCGCGGAAGTAGTCCAGCCCGCATTCGCCCACCGCCACCACCTCGGCATGCGAGAGCAGGGCGCGCATCTCGGCGTCGCATTCGGCGGTGTACTCGCTGGCATGGTGCGGGTGCACGCCGGCGGTGGCGTACAGCTCACCGGGGTGCTTGCGCGCCAGCGCCAGGGCCTTGGGCGAATGCTCGCGGCTGGCGCCGGTCACCACCATTTGCGCCACGCCGGCTGCGCGCGCGCGCTGCAGCACCGCATCGCGGTCGGGATCGAAGCTGTCGTGGGTGAGGTTGGCGCCGATGTCGAGCAGTTGCATGAGGATGCGTTCGATAGCGAGGCGCGCAGTTTAGCAATGCCGGCCACGCGGCTCTCTGGGCGTCCTGTCTGTACTTTCTGTCTGTTTGTGCCTTCTGTGGGAGCGGCGTAAGCCGCGATGAGCGCCGGCCACGACGCAATCGGCGATCCCGGCGTACTGGAGCCATCGCGGCTTACGCCGCTCCCACAGGAAGCGGAAAGCGGGGCGCGTCGTGGCGCGGGCGCCGCGATGGCAAGCGCGCCGCCCCCGCGTATCCTTGCGCGCGTGACCGCGCCCGTCTTCCCCATCGATTCCCTGCTGCCGCAGATCCGCGACAGCCTGGCCGCGCATCCGCGCCTGGTGCTGGAGGCGCCGCCGGGCGCCGGCAAGACCACCCAGGTGCCGCCGGCGTTGCTGGACGCGCCTTGGCTGCAGGGCCGCAAGATCGTGATGCTGGAGCCGCGCCGGGTCGCGGCGCGCGCGGCCGCGCAGTTCATGGCGCGCCAGCGCGGCGAGGCCGCCGGCGAGACCGTCGGCTACCGCATCCGCTTCGAGAACCAGATTTCCGCGCGCACCCGCATCGAGGTCGTCACCGAGGGCATCCTCACCCGCATGATCCAGGACGATCCGACCCTGGACGGCGTGGGCGCGCTGCTGTTCGACGAATTCCACGAACGTCATCTGGCCGCCGACCTCGGCCTGGCCCTGGCCCTGGACGTGCAGGCCGCGCTGCGCGAGGACCTGCGCATCGTGGTGATGTCGGCGACCCTGGACGGCGAACGCCTGGCCCAGTTCCTGGACGCGCCGCGCCTGAGCAGCGCCGGCCGCAGCTATCCGGTGAACATCGCCCACCATCCCGCGCGCCGCGACGAGAAACTCGAACACCAGACCCGGCGCGCGGTCGAGCAGGCCCTGGGCCAGCACCCCGGCGACGTGCTGGTGTTCCTGCCCGGCCAGCGCGAGATCGCGCGCGTCGACGCCGCGCTGCAGACCAGCGAGACGCTGCGCGGCGTCGATGTGCTGGCCCTGCACGGCGAACTGCCGGTCGAACAACAGTCGCGCGTGTTGCAGCCCGATCCCGCCGGCCGCCGCCGGGTGGTGCTGGCCACCAACGTCGCCGAATCCAGCGTGACCCTGCCCGGCGTGCGCGTGGTGATCGACGCCGGCCTGGCGCGTGAGCCGCGCTACGACCCCAACAGCGGTTTCGCGCGCCTGGACGTGGTCGCGATCGCGCAGGCCTCGGCCGACCAGCGCGCCGGTCGCGCCGGTCGCGTCGCCGAAGGCTGGGCCTATCGTCTGTGGCCGGAATCGCAGCGCCTGGAACCGCAGCGTCGGCCCGAGATCGCCCAGGTCGAACTGGCCGGACTGGCCTTGGAGCTGGCCGCGTGGGGCGATGCCTCGTTGCGTTTCCTCGACGCGCCGCCCAACGGCGCCCTGGCCGCCGCGCGCGAACTGCTGCAGCGCCTGGGCGCGCTCGACGGCGGCGCGATCACCGCGTTCGGACGGCGCGTGCTGGCGCTGGGCACGCATCCGCGTCTGGCCGCGATGTTGCTGGCGCCCAGCGATGCGAACGAACGCGCCCTGGCTTGCGACTTGGCCGCGCTGATCGAAGCGCGCGATCCGCTGCGCAGCGGCGGCGATGCGCTGGCCGCGCGCTGGCAGGCGCTGGCCGCGTTTCGCGCCGGGCGCGCGCCGCCCGAGGCCTCGCGTTCGGCCCTGGCCGCGCTGGATCAGGCCAGCAAGCAATGGCGCCGGCGCCTGCGTCTGGACCGCGCGCCGCCGTCGCAGGTGCCGTCGCACGCGCTCGGCGACCTGCTGCTGCACGCCTTCCCCGACCGTATCGCGCGTCAACACCCCAGCGATCCCTACCGCTATCAGCTCGCCAACGGCCGCAGCGCGCGCTTGTTCGACGACAGCGCGGTGTACGGCGAACGTTGGCTGGTGATCAGCGAACTGCGCGACGACCCGCGCGACGCGCGCGTCTTGCGCGCCGCGCCGCTGGATGAAGCGCGCCTGGAGCGCGAGTTCCCGCAGCGCTTCGTCAGCGAGGACCGGGTGGTCTGGGACGCCAACGCGCGCGCGATCGCGGCGGTGCGCGAGCGCCGCTACGACCGCATCGTGATCGATAGCCGCCCGCTCGCGCGGCCGGATCCGTCGCGCTACGCCGATGCGTTGGTCGATGCGGTGCGTCAGCTCGGCCTGGATGCCTTGCCCTGGACCGAATCGCTCAGCCAATGGCGCGCGCGCGTGCGCAGCTTGCGCGCCTGGCTGCCGGAACTGGCCGGCGAGCAGGGCCTGCCGGACCTGTCCGATGCCGCGCTCATGGACGATCTGGACGACTGGCTGAAGCCGGCCTTGTCCGGCAAGACCCGCTTGGACGCGCTCAGCGAAAGCGAACTCGGCGACGCCCTGCGCTCGCGCCTGGACTGGTCGTTGCGCCAGCGCATCGACGCGCTCGCGCCGACCCGCATCGTCGTGCCCTCGGGCATGGAACGCCGCATCGACTATGCCTACGAAGAGGAAGGCGGCGCCGCCGCGCCGGTGCTGGCGGTCAAGCTGCAGGAGCTGTTCGGCCTGGCCGACACGCCGCGCGTCGCCGACGGTCGGGTGCCGCTGACGCTGCATCTGCTGTCGCCCGCGGGCCGGCCTTTGCAGGTCACTCAGGACTTGAAGGGCTTCTGGGAGCGCACCTATCCGGAAGTGAAGAAGGAAATGAAGGGCCGCTATCCCAAGCACCCCTGGCCCGACGATCCCTGGACCGCGACGGCGACCCATCGCGCCAAGCCGCGCGGGACCTAGGGCGGTATGCGCACGCCGCCGCGCCGCGGCGGCTGCTAGGCCTCGGACGCATCGCCTACACTGCTCTGGTTCCCGCTACCGTCCTTCGCCGCGCATGAGCGCCAGCCCCGCCGACCTCCCCGAGTTCCTGCCGTTCAAGCTCGACCTGGTCGGTCGTCGCGTGCTGTGGCTGCGCTTGAACGCGCAACAACGCGCGCAGGCCGCCTTCCTCGACGATCGCGCCTTGCCGGCGAATGCCGAGGGCGGTTGGATGCCGCTGGACTCGTTGCCGCCCGCGCTCGCGCAGGGCGGTCCCCAGGCCGATGCGATCTTCCACATCGGCCATTGCGGCTCGACCCTGCTCAGTCGCGTACTCAGCGCCTGGCCGCAGGTGCAGGGCCTGCGCGAACCGCTGCCGTTGCGCACGCTGGCCGAAGCCTGGCCGCAACTCGGCCAACCCGATTCGCGCCTGTCCGACACTGAAGCGCCGCGGTTGCTGCGCGCGCTGTGGGGCAACTGGAGCCGCGCTCTGCCGCCGCAGACACGCAGCGTGATCAAGGCCACCAGCGGCTGCAACGGCCTGATCGCGCCGCTGTTGAACGCTTGCGGCGACGCGCGCGCGGTGCTCCTGGACATGCCCTTGCGCCCGTACCTGGCGACCTTGCTGAAATCGCCGGCCTCGGTGCTCGACGCCGCCAGCGCCGCCGGCGAACGCCTGCGCGATCTGCAGGCGCGCGGGCACGCCGCCGATGCGGCGCTGCATGCCTTGTCGTTGCCGCAGCAATGCGCGATGGGCTGGCTGGCCGAGCGCGTTCGCTTCGCCGCACATGCGGGCAGCGAACACGCTACGCGCGTGCTGCGTCTGGATTTCGAAACCTTGCTCACCCAGCCCGAAGCCAGCTTGCAGCGTCTGGCGACGCATCTGAGTCTGGACCCGCAAGGCGTGGCGCAAGCGCTGGCCTCACCGGCCTGGGGCCGTTACTCCAAAGCGCAGACCCACGATTACAGCGCGGACGACCGCGCCCACGACCTGACGTTGGCGATGCAACGCCACGCCGACGAAATCGCCGAAGGCGTGGCCTGGGTCGACACGCTCGTGCGCCGCGAACCGGCATTGGCGGCCGTCGCCGACTGATTCGCCGCGGCTGCATCGTCGCGAGCAAAGCAAATCCCCCTCAATCCCCCTTTTCCAAAGGGGGAGGAAAAGCACGGGAGGGGCGGGAAAAGCACGGGTCGTAGGATGCGGTGAGCCTTAGGCGAACCGCATCGTCGCGCTACTTTCGGTCTGCGTCGGCGTCCGCCTTGTCGCGCTTGGCGAGGACCACCACCAAGCATGCGGTCGCCGCGGCGAACAAGCCGTAGAAGAGCACGCCCAGGTCGGTATAGCGCGGGAATAGCGTGAGCGAATCGCGCAGCAGGATCAGGGCGACGATCGCCGCGAGCGCGAACACCACCGCGGCCACGCCGCGCCCGGCGCGTCCCAGCGGCCGCCACAAGGCCATGACGCCCAGCACCAGCAGCGCCGCCGCCATCACCGGCAGGCCGATCATGATCGTCATCAGACCCGACATGTCCGACGCGCAGGCGCTGGTAGGCGACAGCGCGCATGCCGTCGCCCAGGCCGCGCGCCGCCGCGCGCTCACGTATCGGCCCACATCCGGAACAGATTGGTGCGCAGCGATTCCAGCAGCACCTGCAGACGCGGGTCCGGTCCGCCGGGGAGGGCGGCGGCGATCGCGCGCGCTTCGTCCAGTTGCACCAGCAACTCGCGCTTGGACACGTCGGCGACCCAGCTCTGCAGCCAGGTGATCGCGGCCAGGCGCACGCCGCGCGTGACCGGGGTGACGCGGTGGATGGTGGTGGACGGGTAGAGGATGGCGCTGCCGGCGTCGAGCTTGTAGGTCAGGTGCTGGGCGCCGAGTTCGATCATGAGCTCGCCGCCGTCGTACTCGCCCGGCGGGTTGAGAAAGATGGTGCACGACAGGTCGCTGCGCAGCGGCGGCGTGGACGGGAACAAGGCCTCGTCCACGTGCCAGCCGTAGTTCATGCCCGGCTCGTAGCGCACCACCGTGGTCCGCGCCATTTGCTTGGGGTGGGCGTAGGTGCGCACATCGGGGTGGCGCATGAAGGCGTCGCGCGCGATCTGGGCGATGCGCGCGTTGGCCGGGTCCTCCTGCGGCGCCTGCAGGTTCTGCTTAACCGTGGAGTCGGGATTGGTGACGCGGCCGTCGCCGAAGCGCACCTGCGGCAGCAGCTCGCGCACCGCCTGCAGTTCGGCGGCGTTGAGCACGTTGGGCAGCACTCGGATCATGGCGGCTCGCGTCGGGTCGGTCCCGGATCGGGCGATCGGGTGCGGCCATGATCGGCATTCAGCCCCGAGCGGGCAATACGCGACCCCGATCACGCGATTTCAACGATCCGCGATGGAGACTGGCGCTCGCATTCCAGCCCCAGGATCGGATCCGATGAGCAAGCTCAATACGCTGCCCGAACGCGCCATGGAACTCGTCGCCACGGTCGGCGAGAGTCTCAAACAGGTCCCCGGCAGTGCCGGCAAGCTGCTCGAAGCGGGCGTCGTGCTGGGCGCGGTCAAGACCGGCGCGCGCGTGGCGGGCGGTTTCGTGCGCCGCAACCCGGCGATCGCGGTGGCCGCGGTGGCCGGCGCCGGCCTGCTGTGGCTGGCCGCCCGCCATCGCGCCAAGCAGAACCGCGCCGACGCGCCGATCGAAGGCAGCGCCAAGCGCATCGACGCGCGCCGCGCCGACGGCAGCACCCGCCGCCGCCGCGCTCGGACGACCGACGAAGGCACCGCCAGCGAGTAAGGCCCGGTCCGGATCGCCCGAGGCCGCCGCTACGGCGCCTCGGGCAGCTCCACCACGAAACGCGCGCCGCCTTGGCGGCGGTCCTCGTACCAGAGCTGGCCGCCGAAGTTGGCCACGATCTGGCGCGCCAGCGACAAACCCAGCCCGCTGGACAGGCCGTCGTCGACGCTGTCCTCGTGCAGGCGCACGAACGGCTTGAACAGTTCGCGCTGACGCCCGGGCGCGATGCCGGGGCCGCGGTCGGCCACGATCAACTGCCAGAACCCCGGCGCGCCCGGACGCGCGGCCAGCAGCAACTCGCTGCCGGGCGCGTACTTCATGGCGTTGGTGACCAGGTTTTCGCTAACCTGACGCAGCACGCGCGGGTCGATCGCGACCTCGGCCGTGCCCGGCGGCGGCGCCACCTCGATGCGGATGCCGCGCGCGTCCAACTGCATCTCGTAGCGGTGCACCAGCCATTCCAGGGTCTGGCCCAGGTCGGCGCGCTCGTCGCCGCTGGCCGCGCGCTTGCCGGCGCTGCTGCTTTCCAGGTAGTGACGGATGTAGCCCAGGGCATCGTCCGCGCTCTCGTGGATCATCTGCAGGTAGCGCGGCACGCGCTCGGGCTTGCAGCCGCCGCTGCGCAGCAGGTCGCTGGCGAACAACACGCTGGTGAGCGGATTCTTGAGGTCGTGCGCGACCAGGTTGACCAGCTCCTCGCGCTCGCGCGCGACCCGTTCCAGGCGGTCGCGGGTGAGCTTGAGGCCGACGTGGGCGTTGACCCGCGCCAGCAGTTCCTCGGGCAGGAAAGGCTTGGTGACGTAGTCGACCACGCCGGCGTCGAAGGCGCGCAGCAGCAGGTCGCGGTCGTGGGCCGCGGTCACGAACACCACCGGCACCTTCAACGGCGCCTGCGCGCGCAGCGCCTGCATGACCTCGAACCCGTCCATGCCCGGCATCATCACGTCGAGCAGGATCAGATCGGGTTCGGATTCGGCGTAACGCGCGAGCGCTTCGTCGCCGCTGGAGGCCGGGATCACTTCGTAGCCCTGGCGCTGCAGCAGGGTGCCGACCACGCGCAGATTGGCGGCCTGGTCGTCGACCACCAGAATCCGGCCCATGGACGTCGTGGCGATGGTCATTCGTCCGGTGTCGCTCCCCAAAGCCTGTGTGGCTGGCGCCAGGTCCGGCAAGAGGTGGGCATCGCGGTCCGGAACCGGCGAGCTTTGCGGCGAGTCCTGCCGCGCCTCTGACACGTCGTCTATGCGCATTTATGGTGGCAACTTAACAGAATATTTCGCGGCGTAGCGGCGCGTTTCCGGGGACAGTCTGAACCATTCACCGGCGTTCGCAACGTCGCCGTGGGGGGCGCTGCGGGCGGGTCCGGCGGGCGCCGTCGGCGCATCGATTTCCAGCCGCCGCCGTCCGGGTTCGCCGGCTCCGCGGCGGCGGCCGCCCCGGCCGGCCCCGGCGCGGCGGCTATCATGGCCGGGCTCCGTCTTCGCGAACCCGCCGTGACCCCCACCCACGACCCCGCCGCGCGGCGCCTCGGCCTGAGCCTGGCCGCGGCCGGCGCGATCCTGTTTTCGGCCAAGGCAATCCTGGCCAAGCTGCAGTACCGCTACGGCATCGACGCCTTGGACGTGATGGCGCTGCGGATGTCGCTGTCGCTGCCCTTGTTCGTCCTGCTGGGCCTGCGCGAGACCCGCCGCGCCCGCACCCGCGGCGACGGCTTGAGCCGGCGCGACCTGGGGATGATCGTGGTGCTGGGCGTGCTCGGCTACTACCTGTCCAGCCTGCTCGACTTCTGGGGCCTGGAGTACGTGCCGGTCTCGCTGGAACGCCTGATCCTGTTCCTCAATCCGACCTTCGTGCTGCTGATGGGCGTGTTCGCGTTCGGCCGCAAGGTCGCGCGCAAGGAATGGATCGCGATGGCGGTCAGCTATGCCGGCGTGGCCCTGGTGATGGTCGAGAACCTGCGCGTGGAAGGCGATCACGTGCTGCTGGGCAGCGCGCTCGTGCTGATGGCGGCGTTCTGCTACGCGCTGTACCTGGCGATGTCGGGGCAGCTGATCCAGCGCGTGGGCTCGCTGCGCCTGGTCGCCTACGCGATGGTGGTGTCGACCGCGGCCACCCTGATCCACTACATGATCGCGCGCGATCCCGCGCATCTGCTGCAGCTGCCCTGGCAGGTCTACGGCCTGGCCGCGGCGAACGCGCTGTTTTGCACCTTCCTGCCGGTGACCTTCACCATGGCCGCGGTCGCGCGCCTGGGCGCGGGCACGGCGGCGCAGCTGTCGGTGCTGGGTCCGGTGTCGCTGGTGTTCCTGGGCGGCTGGGTGCTGGGCGAGGCGATCACGCCGGTGCAGATCGTCGGCACCGCGGTGGTCTTGGGCGGGGTGTTGATCCTGACCCGGCCGGGCGCGAACTCGGTACCGGTGGCGCCGCCGATGGCGGAGCGGGAGTGAGGGGCACGCGGTAGCGACGCGCGCTTCGGTGGCGACGTCGCCGCATCGTCAGCGCGAATCGCGGCTTACGCCGCTCCCACAGAAAGCGCGTCGCCGCTTTGGGGTAGGAGCGGCGTAAGCCGCGACCGCGCCACCACAGACACCGCGCAAGCCCCATACCCCCTGTAGGAGCGGCGCAAGCCGCGACCGCGCCACCACAGACACCGCGCAAGCCCCACGCTTTCTGTGGGAGCGGCGTAAGCCGCGATCGCGACACCCCGAACGGCGGCGAGCTTCGATCGCGCTAGAGCTCCCGCCACGCGCCCGGCGCCAACCCGTCCAGGCGATGCTCGGCGATCGCCACCCGCACCAAGCGCAAGGTCGGCAGCCCCACCGCCGCGGTCATGCGCCGCACCTGGCGATTGCGGCCTTCGCCGATGGTCAACGCCAGCCACGCATCCGGCACGGTCTTGCGAAAGCGCACCGGAGGATCGCGCGGCCACAGCGTCGGCGTCTCGATGCGTGTCGCTTGAGCGGGGCGGGTGCGGCCGTCGTTGAGGTCCACGCCCTCGCGCAGCGCGCGCAGCTGCGCCTCGGAAGGATCGCCCTCGACCTGCACCCAATAAGTCTTGCTCTGCTTATGACGCGGATCGGTGAGCCGATGCGCGAGGCCGCCGTCGTCGGTGAGCAGCAGCAGGCCTTCGCTGTCGTGATCGAGCCGCCCGGCCGCGTATACCTCCGGCGGCAAACCGAAGCCGGCCAGGGTCGGCCGCGGTGGCTGGCTGCGGTCGGTGAACTGGCAGAGCACCCCGTAAGGCTTGTTGAACGCGATCAGCATGCGCGCATGATCGCCGAGGCGCGCCCGCGTCGCCAAACCGCATGCCTGCGGCGCCCCTCACTCCAGTCACGCCCCGGCCCCAGCGCACAGCGGTCGGACGTTCGGTGCGGCGCGAGCCCATCGCTCGCTGCACCTCACCCCGCAAGCGGGAGAGGGGCTAATGCGTCGGTTGTAGGATGCGGTGAGCCGCAGGCGAACCGCATCGTCGCGACCTCCCGCCGCCGGCGCTGCCGCGCATCGGCAAGCGCCAGCACGCGACTCGCGCGATCGCAGCACGCGCCCGCGATCCAGCCGCAAGCGCGCGCTGACCCGCAGTCCTCAGCCCGGCTTCTTGAAGCGCAGGGTCATGCGGTCGCTTTCGCCGATCGCTTTGTACTTGGCGTCGTCGGCGGCGTCGTGCTGGTTGCTGGGCGGCAGGGTCCACACGCCGTTGGGATGGTCGGCGGTGTCCTTGGGATTGGCGTTGACCTCGCTCTTCTCGTCGAGCACGAAGCCGGCGCCCTGGGCCAGTTCGATCACCAGCGCTTCGGTGAGGTAGCCGGACTTCTTCATCGCTTCCAGATCGGTGCCGGGCTTGGCGCGGTGATCGACCACGCCGAGCACGCCGCCGGGCTTGAGCGCATCGAAGAAGGCCTTGAAGTAGGCCGGCGCGTTGCCGTCGGAGACCCAGTTATGGGCGTTGCGGAAGGTCAGCACCACGTCGGCGCCGCCGGCCGGGCCGAAATTCGGCGCCTTGGGATCGAACACGCGCACGTCGGGCTTGCCGTAGATCGCGGGGCTGTCGGCGAACTTGGCGCGCAGCGCGGTGTTGAGGCTGTAGCGGTACTTGGGCTGGTCCGGAATCGCGTCGTCCCACACCGCGGCCACGTACTGGCCGTCGTCCTTGAGGTAGGGCGCCAGCACTTCGCTGTACCAGCCGCCGCCGGGGGTGATTTCGATGACGGTCTGGCCCGGCTTCACGCCGAAGAAGCTCAGAGTCTGGGCCGGGTGGCGGTAGACGTCGCGGGCGCGGTTCTTTTCGTTGCGCCAGTCGCCGGCGAGCACGCGCTCGAAGCTGGCGGCTTTCGTGGCCGCGGCGGCTTTCGCGGCGGGTGGCTTGGCTTCGACCGACGCGGCGCCCAGGCCGAGCGCGGCGGCGATCACGGCGACCAGCAAGGGACGGTGCAGGGAGAGTGCGGTCATGCGTCGGCCTCGGAGCGGAAAGGGCGATCAGCCTAACCGCTGCCGCGTTAGCGGCCAGTGCCGGTCGTCCCGGACCCGCTCAGGTCTGCGAGTGCTTGCGCACCGGTCGCGTCAGCGCTTCGTCGCTGGGCAGGGTCTCGTGCATGCGCTGCACATAGGCCTGGGCCTGTTCGTGCACCCAGCCGCGGAACGCGAGCAGGCCGGCGTGATCGGCCGAGCGCTGCGGGTAGACCAGGTAATGGGCGTAGTCGGTGCGCAGGCGTTCCGGGCGCAGCGACACCAGCTGGCCGTTCTCGATCAGCAGGCGCGTGCGCGCCATGCGTGCCAGCGCCACGCCCATGCCTTCGACGGCGGCGCGGTGCATGGTCTCGGAATCGTCGAAATGGGCGACGTAGCGGTTGGGTTCGCGGCCGCCGTAGTGCTCGAACCAGTCGCGCCAGTGATCGGCCGGATCGCCCAGCAGCGGCCAGCGCTGCAGATCCTCCAGTGCCGGCAGCCCGCCCATGCGTTCGACCAGCTTGGGGCTGGCCACCGGGGTCAGGGTTTCGTCGAACAGGTGCTCGATCACCACGCCCGGCCAGCCGCCGTAGCCGCCGCGCAGGGCGGCGTCGACATTGGTCTCGCGCTCGAAATCGACCAGGCGCGTGCTGGACTGCAGGTTGAGCTCCAGCTGCGGATGCAGGGCCAGGAAATCGCCCAGCCGCGGTACCAGCCAGGCCGAGGCCATCGAGGCCATCAGGCTCAGGGTGAGCACGTCGTCGCGGCAGGGCGCGTAGGGGCGCAGGGCGTGGTCCAGCGCCTCCAGGTGCGGCGCGATCCGGTTCATCAGGCGCTCGCCGTCGGCGGTCAGCTTGACCCCGCGCGGACCGCGATCGAACAGGCGCCGCCCGAGGCGCTCCTCAAGTGCACGGATCTGGTGGCTCAAGGCACTCACGGTGAGGTGCATCGAGCCCGCGGCGCGGGTCAGGTTGCCGCTGCGGGCGGCCGCGGCGAAGCCCAGCAGGGCGTGCAGAGGAGGGCGGCTCATCTTGAATTCTGCTCAAGGCTGACTTGCAGAATAGTCGCTTTTTCAAGGCCAAGCCTAAGCGTAACTTGCACCTTACTCAACTAGCCAGTCCATTCCGGACCGGCGCCCGTCCCGCCAGGAGCACGTCATGAGCGTCTTGAGCATCTACAAGGACCTGCTGTTCATGCAGGGATACCTGACCGATCACCGCTTCTTCGACCCGCCCGAGGCCGTGCCGGCCGCCGACACCAAGGCGGTGGTTCCCAAGCCGATCCTGGCCGGCGTCCCCCAGGCCGCCGCCAGCTGCGGCGTCCCAGGCGCGATCGGCGCGTGCTGCTGATAGCGACGGGCCGCCTGCGCGCCCTCCCCTAGAAGGCCCGGCCCGTCCGGGCCTTCGCTTTATGGGAGTCGCGCGGGCCTTGCTTGTGCAATATATAGGCGTACTATGGGCTCAAACCGAGCAGGAGCCCGCCGTGTCCGCCGCCGCCTTCGACACCTTCCTCGAAACCCTACGCGAGCCCTCGCGCCCGACCCTGTCGCCGGTGCGCATGGCCCAGGCCCTGCACATGGGCGTGAGCGACCTGGCCGGGCTGGCGCGCGTGCACCGCAATACCGTCACCGGCAATCCGGAGTCGGCGCAGCTGCAAGGCGCCTTGCGCGACATCGTCAAAGTGCTGGCCGCGGCCTACCGCGTGAACGACGACCGCGAGCGCACCCTGTTCTGGTTCATCAACCACCCGATCGCCGAGTTCGGTTACCAGACCGCGGCCGATCTGGTGCGCGACGGCAAGTCCGAAGCCGTGATCCGCTACCTGGCGACGCTGGAAGGCGGCGCCACCGGATGATCCTCGCGGGGCTGGGGCCGGAGCTCCCGGCGTATCGCATGCACACCCCGCGCTGGTCGTTCCAGCCGCTCAGCGGCGCCGGCGCGGCCGTGGCCGGCGGCCGCCTCAACCGCCCCGGCATCGACGCGCTGTATCTGGCGCTGGAGCCGGACACCGCGATCGAGGAATTCCGCCAGGACGATCCGCTGGTGCGCCCCGGCACCCTGGTCGCCTACCGCGTCAGCATCGCGCGCGTGGCCGATTTCCGCGCCGGCTACGACCCCGCGCAGTGGGCGCCGCTGTGGCAGGAGCTGTCCTGCAACTGGAAGCGCCTGGCCTTCCTGGACGGGATCGAACCGCCGAGTTGGGTAATCGCCGACGACGTGCGCGCCGCCGGCCTGGCCGCGATCGTGTTCCCGTCCACCCGCCGCATCGGCGGCCTGAACCTGGTGGTGTATCCCGACCTGCTCGGCGCCGACGACCGCCTGCTGGTGCACGACCCGCGCATGGACCTGCCGATCGATCCGTCCAGCTGGCGCTGAGCGCTAGGGCAGGCGCCGGTCCAACGGATACGGCGCGACATCGGTGTAGCGGCCGGCGACCAGCGCGGCCTGCACCTGTTGCCACCAGGCGACCTGGAAGATCTCCGGGTGCGCGTGCAGCAGCGCGCCCAGCAAGGGCGGCGCCAGGCCGAGGAAGCGCGGGAACTGCTCGGGGAACACGTCGTTGCCGGCCGCGTAGAACCAGGCCCCCGATTCCATCTCGTCTTCGTGATTGCGCGCCTCGGGCACCGCGCGGAAGCGGCAATCGGTGACCAGGCACAGCTCGTCGTAGTCGTAGAACACCGCGCGGCCGTGGCGCGAGACGCCGAAGTTCTTCAGCAGCAAGTCGCCGGGGAAGATGTTGGCCAGGGCCAGGTCCTTGATCGCCTGGCCGTAGTCGATCGCGGCGGCGCGCGCGGCCTCCAGCGGCTGCTCGCGCAGGTACAGGTTCAAGGGCCGCAGCCGGCGTTCGACGTAGCACAGGTGCAAGACCAGATCGTCGCCGTCCTGGGTGATGCTGCCGGCGCAGGTGCTCAGCAGTTCCTCCAGCAGGTCCGGCGCGAAGCGCGCGCGCGGAAAGCGCAGGAAGCGGAACGGCTGCGCATCGACCAGGCGGCCGACGCGGTCGTGGTGGAACACCAGCGCGTACTTGGCCTCGACTTCGGTGCGCGCGATGTCCTTGGGATAGGCGAAGCGGTCGCGGATCAGTTTGAACACCAGCGCATAGCTGGGCAGGGTGAACACCGCCATCACCATGCCGCGCTCGCCGTCGGCGCGCACCAGGCGTTCGCCGGCCTGAGCCGCGAACTGACGGAAGAAGGTGCGGTAGCGTTCGGTCTTGCCCTGCTTGGCGCGGCCGAGCACGGTGTAGAGCTCGTCGATCGGTTTGCCCGGCAGCAAGGTGCGCAGGAACACCACCGCGTCGCCGACCGTGGCGAGGTCGGCGTGGAAATAGCTGCGCGAGTAGCTGAACAACTGGACCACGTCGGCGCGCAAGGTCAGCACCGCATCCACGCGCAGGGCGCCGCCATCGTTGACCAGGGCGATCACGCAGGGCGAGAACGCGCGTTCGCCGAACACCCGCCCGATCAGGTAGGCGCGGCGCTCGCGATAGAACACCGCGTCCAGCAGCTCGATCGCGCGCACGGGACTCGGGCCCCAATGGTGCAGATCGTCCTGCAGGCGCACCGCGATCCCGGCCGCGCAGCGCGTGCGGTGCGCGTAGGGCACCGCGAACGGATAGTCGTCCAGCACCCGCATCAGGGTTTCGGTGAGCCGGTCCTCCGACACCGCGTAGCTGTGGCGCGCGACCGGGTGGGTGATGGCGTCGGTGGGCTCGATGTCCAGGGCCACGAACTCGATCGCCGCGTCCACGCCGCGGGTCTTGAAGAAGCGCCGGGTCAGGGTGTTGAAGAAGGTCTTGTAGAGCTCGCGATCCAGCAGCGGCTCGATCTGTTCGGCGTAGCGCGCGTGCACCGCCGACCACAGCGCGCGGTCGTGGGCCTGCGCGCCCAGGCGCGCGTCCAGCGCATCGCTGGCCTCGGCCACGCAGCGGTCGTACAGGGCGATGCGTTCGACCGCGTCGTCACGCGCGCCGTTCCAGTCGCAGGTTTCGAAACGGCCCTTGGCGCGTCGGGTGATCGCGGCGAAGCGCGCGTGGTAATCGGCGAAGGCCTCGCGGATCTGCGCGGCGACGGCGTCGGCTTCGACCAGGGCGACGGGATCGATGGGCATGCGGCCAGTGTACGGCCCACCCGGGCGGCGGCGCGCGCATCCGCGCGTGCGATTCGGAAATCTTGCAGGCGCAAACCTTACCGTCTTGAATCGCGCCGGCGTCAGCCGCCGAAGCGGGCCAGATCGAAGGCCGCCAGTTCGGGCGGTGCCTCGGCCTCGCTCATCGCTCGGGCTACGAGTTCGCCGCTGATCGCGGCCAGGGTCAGCCCCAGGTGCTGGTGGCCGAACGCGTAATGCAGGCGCGGATGACGCGCGCTGCGCCCCATCGCCGGCAGATAGTCGGGCAGGGTGGGGCGCGCGCCGAACCATTCGCTGGGCTCGCCGCGTACCGGCAGGCCGAGTTCGGCGACGTGACGGCGCAGGCGCCGCCACTTGCCAGGGTCGGGCGGCGAGTCCACGCATGCGTATTCGACGAAACCGGCGGCGCGCAGGCCGCCATCGAAACGGGTCACGATCATCGAGCGGTCCTCGAACACCACCGGCGGCCGATCCGGCCAGTCGTGGTCCGCCCACTGCAGGTGATAGCCGCGCTCGGCCACCAGCGGCGCATCGATGCCGACCGAGGCCATCAGGGCGCGCGAACGCGCGCCGGCGCAGACCAGCACGCGCTCGGCGCGCAGTTCCGCGCCGTCGCCGGTGCGCGCGAGCACGCCGTCGTCGTCGAAGCTCAAGGCCTCGATGCGGTCGTAGCGGCGCTCGCCGCCCATGGCCTGGTAGCGGTCGTGCAACGCCGCGGCCAAGCGGCGCGGGTCGGCGATCTGGGCGGTGCCGGAGAACGCGATGCCGGCTTCGATCGGCGCGCGCAACGAAGTACGCAGAGCGTCGAGGTCGCGCGCGATCAAGGCATCGAAACGGGTGTCGCCGATATCGCTGTGCTCCCAGCTCGCGCGGCCCTGCTGCGCGCTGCGCGCGGACTCCCAGCAGACCCAATGCCCGGTTTCGCGCAGCAAGTCCGGCTGCTCCAGGGTCTGCGCGAGTCTTTGCCAGGCCGGCAGCGCTTGCGCGAGCAGGCCGCGCAAGGCCAGCCGGCCGCGTTCGTAGGCGGCGGGCGAGCAGGCGCGCAGATAGCGCCAGACCCAGGGCGCGATGCTGAGCGGATCGCGCAGCGCCAGCGGCCCGCCGAAGGCGTACAGCCGCCGCGGCGCCGAGCGCAGGGTCGCGGGCGAGGCCAGCGGCTGCGCCTGTTCGGTGGCGATATGCCCGGCGTTGCCCCAGGACGCGGCCGCGCCTTCGCGATCGGGATCGGTCAGGAGCGTGCGCCAGCCGCGTTGCTGCAGGGCCAATGCGCAGGCATGGCCGATCACGCCGGCGCCGATCACGAGCACGGAAGACGAAGTTCGGCTCAAGCGCGCGGCCCGGGCGGACGAGGAGCCTCGATGCTAGGCGCGGCCGCGGCGGGCGACTACGCAAATATCCGCACGCCGGGCGCGGAAGCCAGACAAGCCGCGCGCGCCGGCGCGCACCGAACATGCCTCGGCACGCGTCCGCGTGCGCTGCGCAGGAGTCGGTCGATGGATCCCATCCGGGACGGCACCATCCTTTTGCTGTCGGCACTGACGCTGCTGGCCCTGGGCTATGTCGGGCGCTGGTGGATGATCGAACGCGCGCGCCGCGTGCCGACGGACGCGCCGCGTCGGCCGGATGCGCGCGATCTGGCGACCGGCTTCGTCGCCAACTTCTTCGACACCCTCGGCATCGGTTCCTTCGCCACCACCACCGCGATCTTCAAACTGCGCGGCCGCGTCGACGACGACCGCATTCCCGGCACCTTGAACGTCGGCAACGCGCTGCCGACCGTGGTCCAGGCGCTGATCTTCATCGCGGTGGTGGAAGTCGACCTGACCACCCTGCTGGGCATGATCGGCGCGGCCGTGGTCGGCGCCTGGCTGGGTGTGCGCGTGGTCGCCCGCCTGCCGCGGCGCGCGATCCAGATCGGCATGGGCGTGGCCCTGCTGATCGCGGCCGGGCTGTTCCTGGCCGCAAATCTGGATTGGCTGCCCGGCGGCGGCGTCGCGCTGGGATTGGAAGGCGGCAAGCTCGTGTTCGCGATCGCGGTGAGCCTGTTGCTGGGCGCGCTGATGATGCTGGGCATCGGCCTGTACGCGCCCTGCCTGATCCTGGTCGCGCTGCTGGGCATGAATCCGATCGCCGCGTTCCCGATCATGATGGGCGCCTGCGCCTTCCTGATGCCGGTCGGCGGCGGCGCCTTCGTGCGCTCGGGCCGCTACGACCTGCGCGCGGCGCTGGGCCTGGCGGTGGGCGGCATTCCGGGCGTGCTGATCGCCGCGTTCGCGGTCAAGTCGTTGCCGCTGGAATGGCTGCGCTGGCTGGTGCTGGTGGTGGTGCTGTACGCGGCTGCGCAGATGCTCATGTCCGCGCGCAAGGCGGCGCCGGCTTGAGCCGGCGATAGTCGCGCGGGGTCAGGCCGACGCTGGCCTTGAACTGGCGGCTGAAGGCGCTTTGATCGGTGAAGCCGCACTGGTGGCCGATCGCCGCGATGGTGTCCTCGCCGTGCAGGCGCTGCATCGCCGCTTCGATGCGCAGGCGCGTGAGCCATTGCTGCGGCGCGAGCTGGAACACGCGCCGGAACTGGCGTTCCAGTTGCGATAACGACAGGCCAGCCAATTCCGCCAGGGCCTGCATGCGCACGGGTTCGCCGTAATGCGCTTCCATGTGGTCGAGCACGCGGCGCAGGCGCGCGTAGCCGGGATGACGGCCGTCGGGCTGGGCGAGGTCGCGCGAGATGCCGATCAGGCCCAACACCTGGCCTTCGTGCCACAGCGGCTGCTTGCTGGTCAGGCACCAGCCCGCGGCGCGGTTCTGGAACATGTGCATTTCCAGCTGGTCGTCGATGCGCCCGCCGGCCAGCACGCGCCGGTCCTGCGCGGAGTAGCTGTCGCCCAGGCGCGCCGGAAACAACTCGCTCGCGCCGCGGCCGATCACCGCCTCGCGCCCGCCCAGGCCCAGGCGCTGGACCAGGGTCTGATTGGCGTGGGTGTAGCGGCCCTGGCGGTCCTTGATGAAGAACACCACGTCGGGCAGACGATCGAACAACTCCTGCAGGAGGTCCGGGTCCACCAGCGGCAGCGGCGCGGAAGGCATCGTCCGATTATGCGACGCGCGCGAAACTTTGTGCCGATTTCCGCATCCGCCGTGGCGCAAGCCCGCTAGACCCGCACGCGCCCTCGGCCGGACCATGGCGATCATGCGCAGCATCGACTACATCGACAGCCACACCGGCGGCGAGCCCACGCGGGTGGTGCTGTCCGGCCTGCCCGATCTGGGCACCGGCGATCTGGCCGAGCAGCGCGCGGCCTTCGCCGCCCGCCACGACCGCTGGCGCAGCGCGATCGCCTGCGAGCCGCGCGGCTCCGACGCCATGGTCGGCGCCTTGCTGCTGCCGCCGCAGCACGTGTTCTCGGTGGCCTCGACGATCTTCTTCAACAACGTCGGCACCCTGGGCATGTGCGGCCACGGCACCATCGGCCTGGTACGCACGCTCGCGCACCTGGGCCGGATCGGCCCGGGTCGGCATGCGATCGACACGCCGGTGGGCACGGTGGTGGCGCAGCTGCACACCGACGGTCTGGTCTCCATCGACAACGTCGAAAGCTATCGCCACGCCCAGGACGTGGTGCTGGACGTGCCCGGCTACGGCCGCGTGCGCGGCGACGTGGCCTGGGGCGGCAACTGGTTCTACATCACCCGCGACGGCACGATCCCGCTGGCGGTCGCGCATTGGCGCGCGCTGACCGCCTACACCGAGGCGATCCGGCACGCGCTGGAAGCCGCCGGCGTGCGTGGCGCGGGCGGCGCCGAAATCGACCACATCGAACTCAACGGCGCGGCCACCACGCCCGGCGTGGATGCGCGCAACTTCGTGCTGTGCCCGGGCCTGGCCTACGACCGCTCGCCCTGCGGCACCGGCTTCTCGGCCAAGCTGGCCTGCCTGGCCGCCGACGGCGCGCTCGCGCCCGGTGCGGTCACGCGCATGGAGAGCGTGCTGGGCAGCGTGTTCGAGGGCAGCTACGAACATGCCGCCGATGGCCGCATCCGTCCGCGCATCAGCGGCCGCGCGCATCTGATGGCGCAGGGCCGGCTGCTGGTCGAGGACGACGATCCCTTCGCCTGGGGCGTGCGTCCCGAGTAGACGCCGCGCGCCGCGAACCCTTTCAACACCGTATCGAACAGGATCCCTACATGAGCAACGCAAGCTTCTGGCGCGGCGTCGTGCCCGCCATCACCACGCCGTTCGCCGCCGACGGCTCGGTCGACCACGCCTTCCTCGCCCGCCACGCCAACCAGCTCATCGACGCCGGCTGCACGGGCATCGTGCCGCTGGGTTCGCTGGGCGAGGGCGCGACGCTGTCGTTCGAGGAGAAGCTGGCGATCATCGAAACCCTGGTCGCGGCGCTGGGCGATCGCGCGCCGGTGATCCCCGGCATCGCCGCCCTGTCCACCGCCGAGGCCGTGCGCCTGGCCCAGGCCGCCGAGCGTCTGGGCGCGCGCGGCCTGATGGCGCTGCCGCCCTACGTCTACTCCACCGACTGGCGCGAGATGGGCGCGCACATGCGCGCCATCCTCGAGGCCACCGACCTGCCGGTGCTGCTGTACAACAACCCGGTCGCCTACAAGACCGACTTCGTGCCCGAGCGCATCGCCGAGCTCGCCGCCGCCTATCCGAACCTGCAGGCGGTCAAGGAATCCTCCTGCGACATCCGCCGTTTCGCCGCGATCAAGGCCCTGCTGGGCGACCGCCTGGAACTCATGGTCGGCATGGACGATGCGATCGTGGAAGGCGTGTCGATGGGCGCGGTGGGCTGGATCGCCGGCGTGGTCAACGCCTTCCCGGCCGAATCGGTGCGCGTGTTCGAACAGGCCCGCGCCGGCGGCGCGCCGGCGGCGATGGCGCTCTACGCCTGGTTGCTGCCGCTGCTGCGCATGGACACCGTGCCCAAGTTCGTGCAGCTGATCAAACTGCAGCAGCAGCGCGTGGGCATGGGCGACGAGCGCGTGCGCGCGCCGCGTATGGTGGTGGAGGGCGCCGAACGCGCCGAGGCGCTGGCGGTGATCGAGCACGCCCTGGCTACGCGCCCCAAGCTTTGATCCAGGCCACCCCGCGAGGAATCAGCGCATGCAACCGATCCTGATCGCAGGCCAATGGCAGCAGAGCCGCGACGACGCCGGCGGCTTTCGCGCGTTGGATCCGGCCAGCGGCGAGCCCATCGGCGAGCTCTTTCCGCGCTCGGGCCCGCGCGATATCGAGGCGGCCGTGGCCGCGGCCAGCGCGGTCGCCGACGAACTGGCGGCGACCGCGCCCGCGCGCATCGCCGATTTTCTCGAACGCTACGCGGCCGGCATCGAGGCGGCCGCGGACGAGCTGGTCGCGATCGCGCATGCCGAAACCGCGCTGCCGCTGGCGCCGCGCCTGTCCGCGGTCGAACTGCCGCGCACCACCGGCCAACTGCGCCAGGCCGCGGCGGCGGTGCGCGCCTACGCCTGGACCCATCCGGTCATCGATACCCAGGCCGGCCTGCGCGCGCACTACGCGCCCCTGCACAAGCCGGTGCTGGTGTTCGGCCCCAACAATTTCCCGTTCGCCTTCAACGCGGTGGCCGGCAGCGACTTCGCCTCGGCCATCGCCGCGCGCAATCCGGTGATCGCCAAGGCCCATCCTTCGCATCCGGGCACCAGCCGCGTGCTCGCGCGCATCGCCCATGAGGCCGTGCACGCCAGTGGCCTGCCGGAAGCGACGGTGCAGCTGCTGTACGACCTCGACCCCGAACGTGGCCTGCAGCTGGCCGGCGACCGCCGCCTGGGCGCGATCGGTTTCACCGGTAGTCGCGGCGGCGGTCTGGGGCTGAAGGCCGCGGCGGACCGCGCCGGTATCCCGATCTACGCCGAGATGTCCAGCGTCAACCCGGTGTTCCTGCTGTCCGGCGCGCTGCGCGAACGCGGCGAGGCGCTGGCGCAGGAGTTCTACGCCTCCTGCACCCTGGGCAGCGGCCAGTTCTGCACCAACCCCGGCGTGGTGGCGCTGCCGCAGGGCGAGGACGGCGACGCCTTCGTCGCCGCCGCCGCCGCGCGCTTCGCCGCCGCGGCGCCCGCAGTGCTGTTCTCTTCCGGCGTGCAGCGCCAGCTGGAGCTGGCGGTGACGCGGCTGCGCGCGGCCGGCGCGCAGGTGGTGGCCGGCGCGGCGCAGGCGTCGGGTCCCGGCGCGCGCTATGCGCCGACCCTGCTGAGCGTGGACGGCGCGGACTTCCTAGCCGCCGCCGAAGCCCTGCAGCAGGAAGCCTTCGGACCGGTCTCGCTGCTGCTGCGTTATCGCGACGCCGACCAGGCCGTGGCGATCGCGCGCGCCTTCGACGGCAATCTCACCGGCAGCCTGCACAGCGCCGCCGACGGCAGCGACGAGGAAACGCGCACGCGCATCGCCGCGGCCTTGCGTCCGCGCGTGGGCCGTCTGATCGACGACAAGTGGCCGACCGGCGTGGCCGTGAGCGCGGCCATGCAGCACGGCGGGCCCTATCCCAGCACCAGCCACGCCGGCTTCACCTCGGTCGGCATGCCCGCGTCCATCCATCGCTATGCCGCATTGCACAGCTACGACAACGTGCGCCAGGACCGCCTGCCGCCCGAGCTGCGTGACGCCAACCCCGGCGGCGTGCAACGCTGTATCGACGGAGTCTGGACCACCGCCGACCTCGATTCGGGCGTTTGACGCGACCGGGTCGGATCGATGCGCGTCGGCGTGCTCGGCCCGCATCGAACCACTGGCCGAGTGACAGAACATGAGTCGTGAAAACAATCCGGACTACGATATTCGGCTGCCGCCATGGAATGCGCCCGATCCGCAGTTCGGATTGGCCGGGAAAAATCGCAAGAAGACCCTATTGGCGGGGAAAGCGCCTTGGCGCATCGCCCCGCGCGAAAAGCACGAGCCCGTGCATGGCAAGGCGAGCTCGTGCGATTCCCTGTTGAGCGTTCATCCCAACGCCATCGTGGTCGGCGCGCCGGCGGGCACGACCGAAATCGCATTCATGATGGGCTTGTATACGATACTCATTGGATTCGCCGCCTGCATGTTCGGATGGGGTGCCGTCGAATCCATCATGGATCTGGATCCGAGCAAGTCGGATCATGTCTTGAATGCATCGATTTCCATCATCTCGACGCTCGCGGCGCTGTTCTTTCTGGTTGCGGCGATCTTTTTCTTCCGGGTTGGATTTCTTACCCCCCGCGATCTGCCGGTCCTGTTCAACCGCCAGACCCGAGAGGTTTCATTCTTCGCCGTCATCCCGATGAAGTTCTGGAAATTCTGGCAACGTGCCGGCGTTGGCGAGGTAAAAACCTATCGCTGGGACGACGCCCATGCGCGCAGCTATCGACTCAACGAGATGACGGGCGAAGCGGCGCGCACTACGTATCTGCTGGCGTTGCTGTGGGACGACCCCAAGCAACCCGGGCAATGCCCGCAGATCGCGACCATCGGCTACAAGGGTTGGTGGGAGGATGAGTTGCTGTGGCGCCTGTACGAGCACATTCGACGCTACATGGAAGAGGGCGGCCCGCCGATTCAGCCGGGCGAGAGCCTGCGGCGTTCGGGAACGGGCGCGTTGCCGCAATTCCCAGCGCAGGTCATCGCCGCCGCCGGCGGGCCGGCCTTGAGCGAGGACGCCGTGCATCGGCTGGCGAGCGTTCGCGAATGACGCACCCTTGTCGTCTACCAGCGCCCACGACGCCGGCCTCGCCGCGGCCGGCATGCCCGCATCCGTCCATCGCCATGCCGCGCCGCGCCGCCGCGACAACGCGCGCCAGGACCGCTTGCCGCCCGCATCGCGTGACGCCAGCCGCGGCAGCATGCAAGGCTGTATCGACGCAATCTGGACCACACCCGCTCCGACTCGAGCGCCTGACGCCACCGGGTCGGATCGATGCGCGTCTCCCGTTCCGCCCGCATCCATCTTCGCCGAGAGCCCGCGCATGATCGTTCGCCTGCTGTGTCCGCCCTTGTTGCTCGCCGTGCTGTCTTTGACGGGCCCGACGCCGGCCAGCGCCGCCGAAGCCGGCGCCAGCGCCGCCACCGCTGCGCCCAACGAGACCACGCGCCAGTTGCGCGACCTTTACGACGCCGAGTGGCGCTGGCGCCAGCAGGAATTCGTGCGTGTGCGCGAGCCCGACGGCCGCTGGGAAGACGGCGACCGCATGCCCAGCGTCACCCCGCAGGCCTGGCAGCGCCGCGTCGCCTATTGGGAAAAGGCCCTGGCCCAGCTCGACGCGCTGCCGCAGGCGCAGCTGTCGGACGAGGAACGCATCAACGCCGCGGTGTTCCGTACCTCGGTGACGATCGAGCTCAACAACGCGCGCTACCGCACCTATGAGGCGCCGTTCAACAGCGATACCTTCTTCTGGGGTGGCCTCAACCCGCGTCGCCCCTACCAGAAGGCCGAGGAATACCGCCGCCTGCTCGGCCGCCTGCACGACCTGCCGCGCTACTTCGACGAGAACATCGCCAACATGCGCGCGGGCCTGGCGCGCGGCTACAGCGTGCCGCGCGTCGCCATCGAAGGCCGCGACCGCACCATCGAGGCCTATGCCAAGGGCGGCGCCGACAATCCGTTCACCGCCACCTTCGCCGCGATTCCCGCGCACCTGGGCGAACAGACGCGGCGCGCCCTGCAGGCCGAGGGCGAGCGCGCGATCCGCGACGAAGTGGCGCCGGCCTACGCCAAGCTGCTGCGCTTCATGCGCGAGGAATACCTGCCGCGCACGCGCACCAGTACCGCCGCGCGCGAGCTGCCCGACGGCGAGGCCTTCTATCGCAGCCAGATCCTCGAATACACCACCACCGACCTGACCCCGGCGCAGATCCACGAGATCGGCAAGCAGGAGGTCGCGCGCATCTCGGCCGAGATGCACGAGGTGATGCGCAAGGCCGGCTTCAAGGGCAGCTTCGCGGAGTTCCTGGCGTTCCTGCGCAGCGATCCGCAGTTCTACGCCAAGACCCCGCGCGAACTGCTGTCGTATTCGGCCTACGTGACCAAGAAGGTCGACGGCCGCCTCGAGGACCTGTTCACTCAGCTGCCGCGCAAGCGCTTCGCGATCCTGCCGGTGCCGGACGACATCGCGCCGATCTACACCTCCGGGCGCGGCGGCCTGGACTCGTGCCTGATGAACACTTACGACCTGCCGTCGCGGCCGCTGTACACCCTGGCCGCGCTGACCCTGCACGAATGCGTACCCGGCCACAGCCATCAGGCGGCGATGGCGCTGGAAGCGCCGGACCGTCCGGACTTCCGCCGCCAGACCTATTTCTCCGGCTACGGCGAAGGCTGGGGCCTGTACACCGAATGGCTGGGCATCGAGCTGGGCGTGTACGAAACGCCGTACGAGGACTTCGGCCGCCTGACCTTCGAAATGTGGCGCGCCGCGCGGCTGGTCATCGACACCGGCCTGCACGAGTACGGCTGGAGCCGCCAGCAGGCGATCGACTATCTGTCGCAGCACACCGCACTGGCGCCGCACGATATCCGCACCGAGGTCGATCGCTACATCAGCTGGCCCGGCCAGGCGCTGGCCTATTACCTGGGCTATCGCAGCATCCGGCAGCTGCGCAGCGAGGCGGAGACGACGCTGGGCACGCGTTTTAACGAGGCCAAGTTCCACGACACCCTGCTGAACCTGGGTTCGGTGCCGCTGCCGGTGCTGGAACGCGAGATGCGTCGCTTCGTCGCTACGAGCCAAGCCGAGGCGAGCACCGCGCCGGCCGCCGCCGCGCGCTGAGCGAGCGCCTAGGCCGCGCCGTCCCGGGAGCGGGGCGGCGTCTATGGCACCCTGCGCGCCATCGCGGCTTACGCCGCTCCCACAGAGAGCGTGAAGCTCGCATCGTCGGTGAAGCGACGCGGTGGCGACTTGCGCCGCTCCTGCATCGAAGAGGCGTGGCTTTCTGTGGGAGCGGCGTAAGCCGCGATCGCATCACCCACATCCGACGCAAGCCCGCCCACCCCTGTAGGAGCGGCGTAAGCCGCGACCGCGCCACTCGCATGCGACGCCAGCTTCGCGCTCTCTGTGGGAGCGGCGTAAGCCGCGATCGCATCACCCACATCCGACGCAAGCCCGCCCGCCCCTGTAGGAGCGGCGCAAGCCGCGACCGCGTCATCCACTTACGACGTAAGCCTCGCCCCACCAGCACAAGCGGCGCCCCACAGAGACTTCCCTCGGGCATAAGACGCGATCGATCAGCAGCGAACGCACCGCCATTCCCATCCGCCGGAACGACCGCGGCAACAAAACAAACCGCATCCAACAAACGCGCGTCGAGCACACAACGAATGTGCGCAACTCTGCTCTCAAGGCAGCCTGAAATCGCACGCGACCAAGGTCACATAGACGCGCGCGCGCTCACCCGCCAAGACTGATCGCGCATCCTGCAACACCTCAAGCCTGGACCGCCCAGTACCACACCGAACCGGCGCATACGACCCGCGCTCGCAATTCGATCCCGTGCGCGGTCGGTCCGACGCCGGGTCCGGCTGCGCGCGTATCCCGCGCATCGGCTGTCCTGGGCTGGGACGGTTCGGAGATGTTCCCGAGGTGAGCGCAGTTTGCCCTTGCCGCCGGCGACGTCGATCCGCTATCGGCGTCGGCGGAACCGTCGCTTACGACCAGTGAGTCTTGCCATGTCCATCATCGCCCGTTTCCTCGCCATCGCGACGCTGTGCCTATCGTTTGCCGGCGCCGCGAGCGCGCAGACCGCCATCGCGATCAACAATCCCAGTTTCGAGACCGACCCCATCGCCGGCGCACAGGCCCCGGTCTTCCAGATCCGAGTGCCCACAGGCTGGACGGCGGTGGGGCCTAGCCAGGGCTCCGGCCTGCTCGCACCCAACGCGACCTCCAACGATACGTTCTACCCCGGCGCCACCTACGGTTTCGACGGAAATCAGATCGCATTCCGCTACCAGGATGGCGGCGCGCTGGAGCAGGTGCTGAGCGAACGTCTGCAGGCGAACACCCGTTACACCCTCAGCGTCGCCAGCGGCACGCGCGCACCCGATGCCCAGGGCAGGGACCTGTTCGCCGGCTACGACATCCGCCTGGAAACCGAGAACGGCCATCTGGTCGGCGCCTGGAGCGGCATCGGCCGCAACCTCGCGCCCTCGGCGCAGTTCACCGATACCACGCGCCTGTTCGACAGCGGCCCGGCGCCGGCCGGCGTGGGCGAGCGCCTGCGCATCCGCCTGCGTCAGGTCGTGCCCAACTACGGCTACACCGATCTGGACAACGTGCGGTTGAGCAAGACGCCCTTGCCCGCACGCGCAACGCTGCCGATCGACGTGGTGATCGTGGCCGGGCAGTCCAACGCGCACGGCTGGACCGCGCGCTCCGATCAACTCGGCACCGCAAACGCGCCCTATGCTCTTTGGCCGGATTCGCGGGCCTTGCTGGGCTATCACCAGCGTTCGATATCCGACGCCGTCGCCAACATCGGTTCCATGGGGCAGCTCGACACCCAGGGCGCGGGCTTCTCAGGCAACTACGACGGCTTCGGCCCGGAGCTGTCGCTGGGCGGCGATCTGGCCGCGCTGAACAAGGCGCCGATCGCGGTGATCAAGTACGCCGTCGGCGGGGCGGGCCTGTACTACGGCTTCCAGAAGCGCAATCCGGCCGGCTACGAGGCGCTGTATCCGCCGATGATCCAGCACATCCAGACCATGCTCACCCAGTTGCGCGCGCAAGGCTACACGCCCAGGCTGCGCGCGATGTTCTGGCTGCAGGGCGAGACCGACGCGATCTACGGCGGTGCCGCGCAGTACGAGGCCAACATCAAGCAGTTCATCGCCGACGTGCGCACCGATATCGAGGCGCCTGAGCTGCAGTTCTATCTGACCCAGATCAATCCCTACATGCCCGCCTTCGCCTCCTATCAGGCCACGGTGCATCAGGTGAACATGGGCATGGTCAACGCCGCCGCCGCCGATCCGTCCCGGGTGTTCTTCGTCGCCACCGACGATATCCGCTGCGGCTTCGCACCCGACGGCATCCACTACACCGCCAACCAGACCATCGCCATCGGCCAGCGTTGGGCCAACCTCTACCTGCGCTTCAACCCCTGAGCAACAGCAGTGGCCGGTCCGCGGGGTCGTAGCCTCGGGCCGGCCCTGCACCTTCCGCCGCCGCCGCACCGACGCGGTGCGCCCGCTTGTCCGAACCGGCCAAGCGCATCCGGAACCGGACCGATTTCGCGTTCCCGAGCCATCATCTCCTCTACCGGCGTCGCTCTGCCGTAGCATGCTCGCCTGCGGCCGAGCATCGGCGCCGCGGCGACGGATCGCCCCGATCCCGATACGCCGCGTGCGGTCTATGATCGTCTTGCGCATGACTTGTGGCTGCGATGCGGAACCATTGCAACGCTAGCCCAGGTTTTTGCATCGATCCTGTGGATACCACCCCGGCGCCACGCGCCGACCACCGAGACTGCCCCATGCCGTACAGCCGAATTCCGCGCTCCCTGCTGCCGCTGCTGTTGCTGACCAGCCCGGCCGCGTTCGCCTCCAACGCCACCGACACCACCAGCTGCCACGCCGGCGCCTACCGCCTCGACGACGGCAGCATCGTCGACGTCGCCAACGCCGACAAAGGCGCGCTGCGCTGGCGCCTGATCGACGGCCGCACCGGCCGCCTGAGCGAGCGCGACGGCCAGTGGACCAGCACCCTGGGCTGGACCGAGCGCCCCGACAACGTGCGCGTGAGCTTCGGCGACTGCGGCCAGGGCAAGATCGCCTTCGAGGGCAAGAACGGGCGCAAGCTCAAGTTCGACATCACCGAGACCCGCTTCGAAGGCAACGACGTCAACCTGCGCGGCCGCCTGGTGCTCCCGCCCGGTGCCGGCCCGGTGCCGATCATCGTCACCGTGCACGGCTCGGAGGACTACTCCGGCGTCAACCGCTATCACATGCAGAACCTGTACCCGGCCAACGGCGTGGGCGTGTTCGTCTACGACAAGCGCGGCACCGGCGAATCCGGCGGCAAGTACACCCAGGATTTCTACCTGCTGTCCGACGACGCCAAGGCTGCGCTGCGCGAAGCCAAGCGTCTGGCCGGCAAGCGCGCCGGCCGGATCGGCTTTTCGGGCGGCAGCCAGGCCGGCTGGATCGCGCCGCTGGCCGCCAGCAAGACCCCGGAAGCGGCCTTCGTCGCGGTCGGCTACGGCATGGCGATCAGCCCGCTGGGCGAGGACGCCGGCCAGGTCGCGCTGGATCTGCGCAACGCCGGTTACGGCGACGACGTGGTGGCCAAGGCGCGCGAAGTCACCGACGCCACCGGCAAAATCGTCGCCTCGCACGGCAAGGACGGCTGGGACGCGCTGACCGTGGCGCGCAACAAATACGGCCAGGAAAAGTGGTGGGGCGCGATGAAGGGCGAGTACACCGGCCTGGTCGTCTCGCACACCCCGCAGCAGCTCAAGGCGATGGAGCCCGAGCTGGACAAGGGCACCAGCTGGGACTACGACCCGATGCCGGTGCTGCGCGAACTCAAGGTGCCGCAGCTGTGGATGCTGGCCGGCGCCGACCGCGAAGCGCCGCCGGAGGAAACCCGCCAGCGCCTGCAGTCGGTCGCCGCCGAAGGCCGCCCGCTGACCCTGGTGGTATTCCCCGACACCGACCACGGCATCCTCAAGTTCGAAACCGCCGCCAACGGCGAGCGCACCGAGACCCGCATCGCCGACGGTTACTTCCGCATGCAGCTGGACTGGATCAAGACCGGCAAGCTCGGCCGCGGCCCCTATGGCGACGCGCAGGTGCTGACCGGCGCCGCGCCCGCCGCACCGGCGACGCCGGCCGCCGCGCCCAAGGCCGCCAAGCCTTAAGCCGACGCGCATCGCCGGCAGCAACGAAGGGCGCCGCAGGGCGCCCTTCGCTTTTGCGGCCAACCGGTTCGGCGCAGCGGGGCGTAACCGCGTTGACACGATCCGACCGCGTTGCCGACCATGGCGCCCGCGCCAGGGGGCGCGTCGGCGCGTCGCGCCTACCGATACGCAGGGGCTCCATGAAACTGATGCAAGCATTGCGGTGCCTGACGATCCTGGCACTGGTCCTGGTGTTGTCCGCTTGCGCGACCTCGCGCAACCTCACCGACGGCAAGCGCATCGCGCCCGGCCAGGGCGTGCTGGTGTTCAAGGTCGAGAGCAACCTGACCTGGCTGCAATTGCAGTTCAAGAAATTCCGGGCCCAGGAGACCTTTGGTTCGGCCATGGCCGAGGCCTTCATCGGCCCCGACGAGGCCGTGTTCGTGAATCAACCGGAAAAATACTGGGTGATGCCGGTGACCGCGGGCGACTACATGTGGAGCAAGATCGTCGTCACCGGCCGCGAGGCGAGCTTCCACTCCTCGAACAAGTTCACTGTCGAAGCCGGCGCCATCACTTACGCCGGTCATATCCGCATCGACTCGCGCGGCAACATGGCGCGCATCCTGGCCACGGACGAGGAAGCCGACATGCGGGCCTTCCTCGAGCGCGACTATCCGCAGTACATGCGGACGATGGCGTTCAAGAAGCACATCACGGACATGAGTCTGTAAGCGTCCCGGCGCCCGCAATCGGCCCAAGACGAGGCCAGCCGCCTTCGGAAAGCGGGGCGGACCCACGCGCGCGGCGAGTAGCCGATGGCTCCAGGTGCAAGTGTTGCTAGGCGCATTACGAATGCGCCCTGGCTTTCGCCATCGCCGGCTTCGAACGTCTGGATGAAAGCCGATGCGCAAGACCGAGCACCACCAGGCTACGGCGCGGCCCGGACCCGCTTCGCGGCCCGATTCAATAGTGGACCTAAGGCGGCGATTCGAGCATATCGTATGGGTGTCGCTCTTCGCCTTCCATGAGCCCGTAAGGATCACGACCATGAATCGTCTGCTCGCCCTGACATTGGCCCTAGGACTCGCACCCACAGCGACTTTCGCAGCGGAACCGATCCGCAAATCGGAGCAATGCTGGCAGGGTTCGTTCACCGAGCAGCTGAGCGGACCCGTGCGCGAACTGAGCTCGTCGGGGCGGGGATCGGGCTATACGAGCAGCTACGACGGCGACTTCAAGTGGAAGGGAGAGCCGGCCCGGCAGGCGGTAACGTCGACGTATGTCTTCTGCTTCACCGATCGATTGGACGATGGCGGCGCGCTGATCGCCAATGGCAAGCGGATCGAGCTCGATCGGATCGGTTCGATCCGGCGCCCGCCGGTGGCGCAGGAGAGCGCCTTCCGCAGCTCGGTATCCATCCGGGATGTCCGTGAGTTCCCGAGGCTGTACGGTATCTTCAGCACACCCGGCAAGCCGAGCACCAGCTTGGAGATCCAACTGGAGCCGTTGCGCGAGAAGGTCTTGGTCGTGTCCAGTGCGCGCGACCAGGCCGGGCACCGCATCGTCAGCGTATTGGAGGGCCCGGCTACCCGGGTGGCTCCCTGAAGTCGCGCGACGCGTGAGGCGGAAACAGGCCCCGCTTGTGAGTTTTTTGGTGGCCGGAATAGATCGCGCGTCGCTAGCCATATCGTCGACGGCACGGACTGTCACCTCACTGGACCGCCAACCCCATCCTCGACCAACTCCATCTCATCCGAATCCAAGGCCAGATCGTGGCTGTGGATGCGTCCGGGCGAATGCGGGAACTCGGCTTCGATCCAGGCCGCGCCCCATTCGTCGATCTAGCTGATCGGCAGCACCTGGCCGACCAGCGACGACAGGCGCGCGAACTCGTCGGCGGGAATCTGGCGTTCCAGCCAGGCTGAAATCTTCAGCACACGTACGCGCGAGCCGACGTGGACGCGGCGGCCCCGGCAGTCCACGGGCGGCGGCGGGGCGTCGCTCACGCGTTCGCTCAGGGGTTATTGCCGTCCGGCATCATCAGCACCAGCGGCTCGCAGGCCTTCGCATCGCAGCCCCACTTGCGCACGTTGTCGCCGCGCGTCCAGGTCGCGGTGGCGGCGGCGTTGATCTCGAACTCCCAATCCTGGCCGCCCGCGCGCAGGCTGCCCTTGATCGAGCAGGGCAGCCAGTAATAGGCGTCGTGGGTGCCGTCGGGGTACTCGCGCGCGGCGGCGAAGTAATTCGCCACCTGTTTATCGCTCAGTGTCCATGCCTCGCAGCGGGGCTTAAGCGTGGGGTCCTTGCCCGAGGCGGCATCGAACACCGCGCGATCGACGCGCGTGACCGTGATCGCGGAGGCGGCGCCGGACTTAGCGGGTGGGCCCGGATGGCTGCACGATGGTAGGAGGGGGAGTGCGATTGCCAGGCACATACAGATCCGCGCCCTCGCCCAGGGTCTTGTACGAGATGGCATCGTGTTTGTAGACGTCTTTGTCATTGAGCCCGTATTCCTTTTGCAGCGTGCCCACCAGCTTGTTGATCGACGCGGTCTGCTCGGGCGTCGGCGCGTCCCAGGTCTTGGTCTTGCTGTTGTAGCTGCCGACCACCTCGATGCCGACGCTGTCGGAGTTCATCGGGAAACGGTCCGGATAGGGCTTGGCCTTCTCGTGATCGTGGATCGCCTTCGGGTTCCAGCCGGTCTTGTCGAAGAACGCCTTCTCTTCCTTCGAGCAATTGCCTTCCTCGACGCAGCGGCCGCGGATCTTGCCCACATGCTGGGTCTGCTGATTGAGGCTGGCGGTCTGGTAGATCGTGCCGTCCTTGTCGATCAGGAAGTGGGTGCCGGTGCCGGTCTTGAACGAGTTCAACGCGCCTTGCGCGGTCGAGCCCTCGGTGCGGTGCATGACCACCGCGTGGACGTCCTTGAGCGTTCCCTTCTCCAGCGCCGCGATCGGCTGCTTGGTGATGCCCGGATCGGTGAGGTAACCGTCCTTGCCGACCTGCGGCGTGTGCGCGTAGGCGCTCAGGGTCTGGTCGGCGCTGGTCTTGGCCATCGCGGTCGGCACGCTGACCCAAGGCTGCGCGTCGGGCGGCGTGCCGGCGCCCTTCATCGCGAACACCGAGGGCACGGCGGCATCGGGCTTGCCGACCACGATGCGGTCGAAGTCGCCCATTTGCGGGTTGCGCTTGAGCTGGTCGTACAGCCCGGCGGCGACGTTGCGGGATTCGGCGTCGTTCCACTGCCCGGTGGCTTTCACGCCATCGAAGACTTTCTGATAGCGGGCGTGATCGGGGTGGGACGCGTCGTAGGGGAGTACGGGGGTCGGGTCGGCCATCGGAAATCCTTTCCTGTGCGGGCGCGAGGCGGTGCTCGTCGCGAGGAAACTGCCAGCTTTCCGCGGGCCTATCAAGTGAGGGGGCGCCGCGGCGCGCGATTTCACTTGCCTGAACGCGCCAATCCATTCGGGACTCGGCCAAAACAAAGGGCGCCGTAGCGCCCTTTGTCATAATCCGATGCCAGCGTCGCCGCCTCAGAGATGCTTGATGATCTCGTCGGCGAACTCCGAGCACTTCACCTCGGTCGCGCCGTCCATCAGACGGGCGAAATCGTAGGTCACGCGCTTGCTGGCGATGGCCTGGTCCATCGCCGCGATGATCGCGTCGGCGGCTTCGGTCCAACCCAGGTAACGCAGCATCATTTCGCCCGACAGGATCACCGAACCCGGATTGACCTTGTCCAGATCGGCGTACTTCGGCGCGGTGCCGTGAGTGGCCTCGAACACGGCGTGGCCGGTCACGTAGTTGATGTTGGCGCCCGGCGCGATACCGATACCGCCGACCTGCGCGGCGAGCGCGTCGGAGAGGTAGTCGCCGTTGAGGTTCAACGTGGCCGAGACGTCGTACTCCTTCGGACGCAGCAGGATCTGCTGCAGGAAGGCGTCGGCGATCGCGTCCTTGATGACCAGGCCCGCGCCCGGCTTGCCTTCCGGAATCACGTGCCAGGGGCCGCCGTCCAGCTCGACCGCACCGAAGAAGTCGCGCGCCACCTGGTAGCCCCAATCACGGAAGCCACCTTCGGTGTACTTCATGATGTTGCCCTTGTGGACCAGGGTCACCGACTTGCGCTTGTTCTCGATGGCGTAGGCGATCGCGCTGTGGACCAGGCGCTCGGTGCCCAGGCGGCTGACCGGCTTGATGCCCAGGCCGACTTCGACCGGCAGCTCGCGCGCCGGCGCGCCGATGGCCTCAAGCTCCTTCAGCCAGGCGCCGTTCTTGTCGGCGGTGCCGAAACGGATCTTGTCGAAGGCCTGCGGGAATTCCTTCTGCAGGAAGTCCAGCACCTTCTGCGCGTCGGCGCTGCCACCGGCCCACTCGATGCCGGCGTAGATGTCCTCGGTGTTCTCGCGGAAGATCACCATGTCGACGTCGCCCGGCTTCTTGACCGGCGAGGGCACGCCCTCGAACCAGCGCACCGGGCGCAGGCAGACGTACAGGTCCAGCATCTGGCGCAGGGCGACGTTGAGCGAGCGGATGCCGCCGCCGACCGGCGTGGTCAGCGGGCCCTTGATGCTCACCAGGTAATCGCGGCAGGCCTGCACGGTGCCGTCGGGCAGCCAGGTGCCGTAGGTGTTGTTGGCTTTCTCGCCGGCATAGACCTCGAGCCACTCGATCTTCTTGGCGCCGCCGTAGGCCTTGGCCACGGCCGCATCGAGCACGCGCACGGACGCGCGCCAGATATCCGGGCCGGTGCCGTCGCCTTCGATGAACGGGATGATCGGACGATCCGGCACATTCAGGCCGGTCGGGGTCTTGGTGATCTTGGCGCCGCCTGCGGGCGGCGTCGCTACGAACTCGGTCATTACGATCTCCAGTGGGGCCGTCCCGTGCGCAAGCGCATGGGCGAAGCAGGGTTCTGGCGGGTCGCGATGGCGCTGCGATCCGGCCCGCCATTGTCGCGGTTCGGGCGGGGCGTGGCAAAGGCCGAGGCGGCATCGGGACCGTTCGATGTGGAATGATGCATTCCGTGCCTGGGGGCTGGTTCCCGGGCTCAGGTGTTGACGGCCCGGTGAGCGGCGTCAGGAGGTCCGATGAGCAGCGCGAAAGAGGCAGTCGAATCTGGCACGACCGGGATCGAGGCTGGCGAACGTTTTGCCGCGAAGTTGCTGTTTCAGTTTCGTGTGATGGTCGACGGCGACCCGGGTGTGATGCGCACCTGCGAGGAGCGGATCATCGTGTTTCGTGCCGCGACCGCGCGTAAGGCGCTGGCGTATGCCAAGCAGCGAGGCCGGTCGGCCAAGCGGCAGTCTCGCAATAGCGACGGAAACCCGATCCATTTCGAGTTCGTGGGTGTGCTCGACCTGATGCATTTGGGCGACGAATGCGATGCCGATGAGGTCTGGTACGACATCACCACGCGCAAGCTTCCCATGGAGCGCGCGGCGGACCTGATTCCGCCGGACCACAAGCTTTCCGCGATCCGCCTTGGAATCTGACATCGACGCGAATGCAAGTCGGAGCCAGCGAAGCATGAGTGTGATTCGGGTAGACAACGCGCGATGGCATGAAACGGTAGCCGCGATTCCTGTCTGCGTTCTGCCCTGGAGGGCGGATGAGTTCGCCGCGAAGTGGCAACTCACGCTGGAGGAATTCGAGGAGCCGGGCCTGGGACGGGTCCGTGGCGCCGTGCTCGCGCTAGGCAATTGCGTTTGTCTTGCGCAGGCCCATCCGCAAGGGCCTGACGCCGCGCAGCGGGTCAGTATTTCCGTAGCGGGTACATCGCCCGACACGCGTTTGGACCTGATCGAGATCCTGACAGCGATGGCGCTGTCGGAAGCCGACTTGCCTTGGGTCAGTCCGGTGCTGGGGCCGGGGCGGTGGTTGCTGTACCGTTTGGACGACAACGGAAACGAGTTCCTGATCGAGCGTTATCAACAGCCCGAAGTGGCCGAGAGGATACGCGCGCAGTACGAGGCCAAAGGGCACAAGCAGCTGTACTTCGTTCGGTCGGCTCGCTAGTTGCGATCGACTCGAGTCGTAGGGTTGGCGCCACTGCAAGCGCTAGCGGGCTTGCTGTTGCGACCATTGTTCCGGCGTCAGAGGAGCCAAGCCATAGGCGATGCGCGCTTTGTCGCATTGCGGGCTAGGTTCGCCGTACTCCCATGCTGCTTGCAGTTCGCGACAGGGCGACGGTCGCTGCGCGTAGACGCCGCAGTGTGCGGACACGCCGATATCGCCTTGCAGCGCGATACAGCGCAGGCTGCGACCGCCGTAGGTGCCGCGCATCGCGACGCGGTGGGCGTCCAACGTTTCGGTCAACTCGGCCGGTGTGCCCTTGGCATCGAAGGCGTCGGTTTCGCTCCAGTGCAGGGCGACGCGGAAGTGGGCGCAGCAGGCGCCGCAGCTGAGGCAGGGGTGGGAGGAGCTCTGCATGGTGGAAGCGCGGAGAGGGGTTACGAGGAGTGCGGTGGATCAAGCAAGCGTCGGAGTCGCTCGCGCGCTTGTTTGGCGCGTCATTCCCGCCTGAGCGGGAACGACGCCCGACGCTTGCCTGCCGCAGCGCGCAAACGGCGCTACCGGCTCAAGCCCCGCAGCACTTCTTGTACTTCTTCCCACTCCCGCAAGAACACGCGTCGTTGCGGTCCGGCGTGTCCGCGCGGCGCAGCGGTTCGCGCGGGGTCAGGGCTTCGATGCGGTGGTGGTGCAGGTCGGCCAGCATGCCGGGCAGGCTGGAGACGATCTCCAGGCGCTCGCGGTAGCTGATCGGCGTGCCCGGCGCTTCCGGGTCCTCGCCCAGCACTTCGCCGCTGGCCAGGCGGTCGAACAGGACGAAGATCTCGTCCATCCAGTCGTTCTCGTCCAGCCAGCCTTCCCACGCGGTTTCGCGCAGTTCGACGCCGCGGAAGAAGCCGAAGGCCCAGTCGCGGCCGACGTCGAGGTCGTCGCCCTGGTCGACTTCCACGTCCTCGGGCAGCCACAGCAGCGGCGCCAGGTGGTCGGGCAGGTCGTCGTCGCCGTGGCGCACGCGCGCGGAGGCCATGTTCCAGTGGCCCTGCAACAGCGCCTCGACCTGAGCCGCCTCGGCCTCGTCGCTCCAGCGCGGCGGGTTGCCGCCCCAGACCACGGGCTGCCACTCGTCCGCGGGCACGGTCTCGGGCGCGACCACCAGCGCCGACAGGAAGCCGTCCAGCGCCTCCAGATTGAAGCCCTTGAACGGGACGGCGCGTTGGTCGAGCAGGTCGGCGAGGCGTTCGATCTGGGCGTCGTCGAGGTAGGCGGGCGGTTTCATGGCAGGTCGCGCAGCGGGGTTCGGGACGCGCATGGTAGTCGCAGCGGCGTGCGCTCGCCGAGAATTCGCCTCCCGGCCGCGGTTTTCGCGGCCGACCGACCCGGAAAGCCCGCATGTCCGCCTGCCCCTGCGACCCCGCCCGCCCTTACGCCGCCTGCTGCGGGCCGCTGCACGCGGGCGCCGCGGCCGCCGACGCCCAGGCCCTGATGCGCTCGCGCTACAGCGCCTACGTGCTGGGCCTGCGCGACTACGTCCTGGCGACCTGGCACCCGAGCACGCGCCCGGCCGAACTGGCCTTGGACCCGGCCGCCACGCGCTGGCTGGGGTTGGAGGTGAAGCGGCACGGCGCCGACGGCGACCGCGCCACGGTCGAGTTCGTCGCCCGCTACCGGGTCGGCGGCGGCTCGGCGGTGCGCCTGCACGAAGTCAGCCGCTTCCTGCGCGAGGACGGCCGCTGGTACTACCTGGACGGCGAATTCCCGGGCGGCTGAGCGCAGGCAGCCGGAATCGCGGACAAAAAAAGGGCGCGGTCCTCGAGGAACCGCGCCCGGGCTTGCCCGCCCATCAGGCGGGGAGAGAGTTACTTGACCTCGAATTCCTTCGACTGGACCACGGCGCCGTCCAGCGACACGTCGACCTTGTACTTGCCGGTCGGGAAACCCTTCGGGCTGTTGATGCTGAAGTTGGTCACGCCGGGGCCCATCAGCTGAGCGTCGGCGCTGTCGTCCTTCACGGTCTGGCCGTCCTGGAAGGTCCACTTCGCGCCCAGCTTCGCCGGCACGGTCGCGGCCGGGTCGGAGGTGGACGTGGAGATGGCGACGTAGATCGTGTCCTTCGGCTTGAAGGTGGTCGCCGGCGCGGTGACCTTCTTGTCGGCGCCCACGGCGCTGCCCAGGTCGACGCTGGCGACGGCCGCGGTGGCGGCCATCGGCGCCGGCGCCGGGGTCGGCGCGACCGGCTCGGCGGCCGGCGGCGGGGTCACGGCTACGGGTTCTTCCTTCTTCTTGCAGCCGGCCAGGGCCAGCGAGGCCACCAGAGCGGCGGCCAGGGCGTAGTGCATGCGGTTACGGATCATCATGGTGTTTCTCCTGGAATAGGTGCGAACAGGCATTCGACCGCGCCCGGAACTCGTGCTCCCGGCGGATCTGTCGTAGGAATCAATCTTCGATCGCGGGGATCTTCAGCACCTGACCGGGCTTGATCTTGTCGGGATCGTCGAGCTGGTCGCGATTGGCCTCGAAGATCGCGTTCCACTTGTTCGCCTTGCCGTAGAACTGCTTGGCGATGTGCGACAGCGTGTCGCCCTTTTCCACCGTGTAGGTCTGATCCGTGGGCGCCGTCGACGACGTGATGTCTTCGGTGGAGCTAACCGAGGATTGGACGTCGCTGAAGTCGGCCCGCTGGGTTACCTGCTCGGTGCTGTCGACGCTGCTCTGCACGTCGGAGAAATCGGCTTTCTTGTCCGGGGTAGTCATGGGTTTACGTGCTCCTGCCGAATTGGCGAAAGCACGATGACATGCCGATTGTTAAAAAGGCATTGCGTCCGTGTGAACGTCAGGGGCCGGTCTTATTGACGTTCATCGCGGTGTGCCTGTGGGCGCAAAAAACCCGCCGTGGCCCGCCAGGGGTTGATGTCCAGGCCGCCGCGGCGGGTGTAGCGCGCCTCCACCGACAGGGCCTGCGGGGCGGCCAGGCGCAGCAGGTCGGCGAAGATCCGCTCCACGCATTGCTCGTGGAACTCGGCGTGGTCGCGGAACGAGACCAGGTAGCGCAGCAGCCCGGCCCGGTCCAGGCGCGGTCCGCGATAGGCGATGTCCACGCGCGCCCAGTCGGGCTGGCCGGTGACCGGGCAGTTGGACTTCAGCAGGCCGCTGCTCAGGGTCTCCTCGACGACCATGGCCGGGTCGGCGGCCAGATGGGCGGCGTTGGGCGGGCCGTAGTCGTCGATCGCCACGTCCAGGTCGTCCAGCGATACGGCCTGGGCTTCGCGTACCGGCGGCAGGCCGAAGACGACCTCGACCGGGGCGCCAGCCGATGCGCTCAGGTCGGCGACGATGCGCGCGCGCACCGCCTCGGCGCTGTCGAAGCGCGAGGCGTTGTAGGAGTTTAGGTAGAGCTTGAGCGACTTGGACTCGACCAGGTTGGGCGAATCGGCGGGCACCGTCAGGGTGGCGGTGGCCATGCAGGGCTTGCCGCGCGGGTCCAGCCAGCTCAGCTCGTAGGCATGCCAGCGGTCCAGGCCGACGAAGGGCAGGGCCTGATCGGACAGGCCGATGTGCGAGCGGCCGAGCGCGCGCGCGATCGGGAACAGCAGCGAGGGGTCGTACTCGCGCGGGTAGTCGACGTGGCGGCCGAGGGGGAGTTCTTGGGTCATGCGCGCATTTTACCCGCATGCCGCGCGCGGCCCTGTCGCCGTCGCAAGAATCGGATATCGCGCCCGTACGCGGCGGCCGAGACTGGCGCCATTGCCCTCGGAACCCGCGCCATGCTCACCCTGTACGACTACCTGCCTTCGCAAAACGCCTGGAAGATCCGCCAGCTGCTGCAGCACCTGCAGCGCCCCTACCGCACACGCATCGTCAGCATCTTCGAGGGCGAGGGCCGCCGCGACGACTACCGCCGCATCAACCCGACCGGCGCGGTGCCGGCGATCGAGCTCGAGGACGGGCGCGTGCTGGCCGAGTCCAACGCCATCCTCGACTACCTGGCGCAGGGTTCGGCCTACCTGCCCGACGACGCGTTCGCGCAGGCCAAGGTGCGGCAGTGGCTGTCGTTCGAGCAGCAGTACGTGGAGATGAGCATCGGCTCGCTGCGCTACTGGACCCTGACCGGCAAGCTGCCGCAGCGCGCGCCGGCCTTGATCGAAGCCAAGCGCGGCGCGGCCTTGCGCGCGCTGGGGATCCTGGAATCGGAGTTCGCGCAGCGCCCGTTCGCGGCCGGCGAGGATTACAGCATCGCGGATATCGCCCTGTATGCGTATGCGAGCCGGGCTGAGGACGCGGGTTTGGACCTGGGGCCATACCCGCAGTTCCGTGCCTGGGTCGCGCGCGTGCAGGCGCAGCCTGGCCACTTGGCGGAACGGTATGCGTACGACATCGACCCGTATTCGGGTGGTGAGCTGTGAGGCGCGGCGCGTCGGCGGCGAAGCTTCGCGGTTCCCTCTATTGCGGCTCCCTCTTTCGCTGCTCCCTTCTCCCGCCGCCGCTCCCTTCTCCCGCCACTGCTCCCTTCTCCCGCCACTGCTCCCTTCTCCCGCCACTGCTCCCTTCTCCCGCTTGCGGGAGAAGGTGCCCGCAGGGCGGATGAGGGCAGCGCCTGTGGTTGAAGCCCACGCCTCGCGTCAGCCTTCACCCCAACCCCCACCCCGGCCCGACCGCACAGCGGTCGGGCGTTCGGTGCAGCGCGAGACTATGGCTCGCAAACGCTGCCCCTCACCCCGCAAGCGGGAGAGGGCTACAAGCAGGAGACGGCCTAAACAGCGCGCGAACTCGGCGGCGTTCAACCCTTGGGCTGATGCAAATAATCCAGCGTCACCTGCAACAACGCGCGCAAACCCAAATCCAGAGACGACTCGTCCAGCTTGAACTGCGGCGAATGATTGCTGGGCGCGGTCACCGGGTCCACGCCCTTCTCGGTCGCGCCGACGAAGAAGAACATCGCCGGCACTTCCTTGGCGTAGTAGGAGAAATCCTCCGCACCCATCTGCAGCGACGGCTCCACCACGTTGGCGTCGCCGGCCACGGCCTTGAGGCTGGGCAGCATGCGCGCGGTCAGGGCCGGGTCGTTGTAGGTGACCGGGTTGCCCTCGCTGTCGGGCACCGCCGACACCGCGGTCGCGCCGTGCGCGGCGCTGACGTGGTCGGCGACGTTCTTCAAGTCGGCGAAGATCTTCGCGCGCATGCCTTCGTCGAAGGTGCGGATGGTGCCGACCATTTCGACTTCGTCGGGAATGATGTTGTAGCGGATGCCGCCCTTGATCGCGCCGAAGGTCACCACCGCCGGCAGCTTGGCGATGTCGGTGCGGCGGCTGACGATGGTCTGCGCGCTGCCGATCACGTCGGCCGCGGCGACGATGGGATCGATGCCGCCCCAGGGCCGCGAGCCGTGGGTCTGGCGGCCCTTGATCTTGATGCTGAAACGGTCCGAGGCCGCCATCAGCGGGCCCTGGCGCACGCCGATCTGGCCGACCTGCAGGGTCGAGAACACGTGCAGGCCGAACATGGCGTCGGGCTTGAAGTCCTTGAACAGGCCTTCCTTGAGCATCAGCGATGCGCCGCCTTCCTCGTTGCCGGGCGCGCCTTCCTCGGAGGGCTGGAACACCAGCATCACCTGCCCGGGCAGCTCGTCCTTCATCGCCACCAGCGCGTCGGCCACGCCGAGCAGGATGCCGGTATGGGCGTCGTGGCCGCAGGCGTGCATCACGCCGGTGGTCTGGCCGTTGAACTGGGTGGTGACTTTGGATGCGAACGGCAGGTCGACCTGTTCGGTCACCGGCAGCGCGTCCATGTCGGCGCGCAGCGCGAGCTTGGGCCCGGGCTTGCCGCCCTGGATGATCGCGACCACGCCGTGGCGGGCGATGCCGGTGCGCGGCTTCAGGCCCAGCGCGCGCAGGTGCTCGGCGACCTTGGCCGCGGTGCGTTCCTCGCGGTTGGACAGCTCGGGGTGCTGGTGGAAGTCGCGCCGCCAGGCGATCACCTGGTCCTTCACCTTGGCCGCCGCGGCCTGCACCTCCGGACGTTGCGCCGATTGCGCGCTGGCGGCCAGCGGCAGGGCGAGCAGGGCGCAGCTCAACGCGACGGACAGCGGACGCTTCATCGACGGACTCCGGAGGGAAAGTCCCGATCCTAGCCGATGCCCTGCCTGCGGAACTGCCCGACCTTGGTCGATTGGCGTTGGGGCCCTGCGGAGTCGATGGCGGTCCCGCTCGCGCACGCCCCTTTCCCTGTGGGAGCGGCGTAAGCCGCGATTACGCAAGCCCCGACCCTGACGCAGGCCAGTGAGGTCCGCGATCGCGGCTCACGCCGCTCCCACAGAAAGCCTCGGTAGAAGCGGCGTCCGATGGGGAATCCTTGGGTCACGAGTCACCMGCGAGCCGCGACCGCGCCACTACGCCTGCGTTGTGAGCTGCGCTGCCGATCGAAGTTTGGCGGTCGCGGCTCGCGCCGCTCCTACCCCGGGGCGGGATGCTCAACCCTGCGGCGCGCCGCCCAGGTAATCCAGCGCCAACTGCAGCATCGCCCGCGTGCCCACGTCCAAGGCGCCCTCGTCGAGCACGAACTGCGGCGAATGATTGATCGGGGCCTTGGCCGGATCGATGCCCGCCGCGGTCGAGCCGACGAAGAAATACACACCGGGCACGGTATTGGCGAACTGCGAGAAATCCTCGGCCACCGTCACCATCGGCATCTCGACCACCTTGTCCGCGCCGACCGCGCGTTGCAGCGAGGGCCGCACGCGCTGCGTCAACGCCGGGTTATTGATGGTGGCCGGCGCATTGTTGACCACCGTGAGTTCGGCGCTGGCCCCGCTGGCATGCGCCAGATCCTGCGCGGTGCGTCGGAAGCGCGCGATCACGTCCTCGCGCACGTCCGCATCGAAGGTGCGCAGGGTGCCGACCAGCTTGGCTTCGTCGGGGATGATGTTGAAGCGCACGCCGCTGTTGAACTGGCCGGCGGTCAGCACCACCGGCGTCGCGGCGATATTGACCTGACGCGCGATCATGCTCTGCGAGGCCAGCAGGATCTGCGCGCCGACGGTGATTGGGTCGACGCCGTCCCAGGGCCGCGAGCCGTGGGTCTGTTTGCCGCGCACGGTCAGGCTCCACTCGTCGGCGCTGGCCAGCGAGGGGCCGGCGCGCACGCCGATGCTGCCCACCGGCAGGCCCGCCCACACGTGCAGGCCGAACACCGCCTCGGGCTTGAAGTCGCGGAACACGCCCTGCTCCAGCATCAGCGCGGCGCCGAAGGGCTCGCCCGGCTTGGGCGGACCTTCCTCGGACGGCTGGAACACGAACATCACCTCGCCCGGCAGCGTCGCCTTCTGCGCCGCCAGCGCGGTCGCCACGCCCAGCAGGATCGCCACGTGCGCGTCGTGCCCGCAGGCGTGCATCACGCCCACCGGTTGGCCGCGATAGGTGGTGGTGACCTTGGACGCGAACGCCAGCCCGGCCGGCTCGGTCACCGGCAGCGCGTCCATGTCGGCGCGGATCGCGATGCGCGGGCCGGGACGGCCGCCCTTCAGCACCGCGACCACGCCGGTGTGGGCGATGCCGGTCTTGGGTTCCAGCCCGATCCGGCGTAGTTGATCGGCGATCAGCTTGGCGGTGCGCACTTCGTTGTTGCCCAGCTCCGGGTGCTGGTGCAGGTCGCGGCGCCAGCCGACCACGTCGGCCTGCACGGCGCGCGCGGCGCGGTCGAGCTCGGGCGTGGGCGCGGTCTGCGCGGCGGCGGTCGTCGCGAACAGGGTGCTGGCGATCAAAAGGGCGGGCAGGCGCATGCGGGGCAGGGGGTCCGTGGGCGAGGGCTCGATGCTAGACCAGACGCGAACGGCGCCGCAGCACGATCGGTGATGGCGACCCTACCATCGAACATGGGCCTGGGCGCCAGCGGGATGCCCGCGCCGGGCGCTGGAGTTCGCGATCGCGGCTTACGCCGCTCCCACAGAGAGCGACGTCGTCGCCCGATGCTCGCTGTGGCGCGGGAGTGGCCCACCGCGGGGGATTTTCTTCGGCCATAGACCGCGACCGCCTGCTCGCGATACGGGTTCCAGCAATGCGGGCGCTCGCCGCCGTCTGTGGGAGCGGCGTAAGCCGCGATCGCGCCGTTCCGGCTACGACGCAGGTCGCGGTTTGCGCCGCTCCTACCCCAAAGCCCCGCGCGTGCTTGGATGCAGGCGAATGCGAGCACTCGCCGCCCTCTGTGGGAGCGGCGTAAGCCGCGATCGCGCCGTTCCGGCTACGACGCAGGTCGCGATTTACGTCGCTCCTACCCCAAAGCCCCGCGCATGCTTGCATGCAGGCGAATGCGAGCACTCGCCGCCTTCTGTGGGAGCGGCGTAAGCCGCGATCGCGCCGCTCCGGCTACGACGCAGGTCGCGACTTACGTCGCTCCTACCCCAAGCTGCGCGTGCGCTTGGATGCAGGCGAACGCGAGCACTCGCCGCCTTCTGTGGGAGCGGCGTAAGCCGCGATCGCGCCGCTCCGGCTACGACGCCGGCCGCGGCTTGCGCCGCTCCTACCCCCATGCCGAGCTTGCCTACGAATCCACCGCCACTACGGGCGGCGGCGTCGCAACCGGCGAGGCCTCAATGGCCGACCATCGTCATGCCCACCGCCGAATAACGATCGCCCGCGATCGCATCCGGCGCGAACGCCGCATCCAGCGCGGCCAGATCGCCTGCGTCCAAGCGCACGTCCAGCGCGCCGACGTTGTCGTCCAGATACTTGCGCCGCTTGGTGCCGGGAATCGGCACGAGGTGCTCGCCCTGTGCCAGCACCCAGGCCAGCGCCAGCTGCGCGGGCGTGCAGCCCTTGCCGGTAGCCAGCGTCTTCACCGTCTCGGCGAGCACGAGGTTGCGCTGGAAGTTCTCGCCCTGGAAGCGCGGCGTCTGCAGGCGAAAATCGTCGCTCTGCAGATCGCCGGCCGACGCGATCTGACCGGTCAGAAAGCCGCGGCCCAGCGGGCTATAGGGTACGAAGCCGATGCCCAGCCGCGCGCAGGTTTCCAGCACGCCGTTGCGCTCGACATCGCGCGTCCACAGCGAGTATTCGCTCTGCAGCGCGGTGATGGGATGCACCGCATGCGCACGTTCCAAGGTGGCCGCCGATGCCTCGGACAAGCCGAGGTAACGCACCTTGCCTTGCGCGACCAGCTCGGCCATCGCGCCGACGGTGTCCTCGATCGGTACGTTCGGATCGACGCGATGCAGGTAGTACAAATCCAGATGATCGGTGCCCAGACGTTGCAGACTGCCTTCGATGCTGGCGCGTACGTACTCCGGACGGCCGTTCACGCCGCGCAGCTGCGGCTGCGCGGGATCCATCAGGATGCCGAACTTGCTAGCCAGGAACACCTGGTCGCGGCGTCCCTGCAGCGCGCGGTTGAGCAGTCGCTCGTTGGTGTGCGGGCCGTAGACGTCGGCGGTGTCGAGAAACGTAACGCCCAGGTCGAGCGCGCGATGCAGGGTGGCGACGGCCTCGTCCTGGTCGGCGGGGCCGTAGGCGAAGCTCATGCCCATGCAGCCCAGGCCTAGCGCGGAAACGCGCGGGCCCTGCGGGCCGAGAGTGCGGGTGTTCATGTCGTTGCTCCGGTGGGGGAAGGAGGAATCAGGCGGCCGGCAGCGCCGATGCGAAGTAGCGCAGGCGTACCGGTTCGGACAACAGCTGCGGCGTGCGCGCGAAGAAGTCGCGCAGATAAGGCATGGCCATGTGCGCCTCGAGCGCCGCGCGCGAACGCCAGTGTTCGTAGATCAGCAGCAAGTCGGTGTCGTCGCTGGAGCGGTGCAGGGTATATCCCTGGCAGCCGGGCTCGCTCAGGGTAGGCGCGATCAGCGCCTGCAGTTCGCGTTGCAGGGTATCGCCCAGGCCCGGCTGGGCCTGGAGTTCGGCGATGAGGGTGAAGGCGGATGCGTCCGGGTTCATGGCGGGGTCCTTGAACGATAGCGAGGCGGCGGCGATCACTGGGTGACGTAGCCGCCGTCCATGACCAGGCCCTGGCCGCTGAAGAAGCTGGCGTGCTCGGAGGCCAGGAACAGCGCCGCGCTCGCGACTTCTTGGGGCGTGCCGCTGCGGCCGGCGACGGTGGCGTCGGCGAAGGCCCGCTTGCTGGCTTCGTCGCCCCAGACGCGGTCCTGGAACGGGGTGTCGATGATGCCGGGCAGTACCGCGTTGATGCGGATGCCCTGCGGAAAGTACTCCAGCGCCGCGGTCTTGGTCAGGCCCATCACCGCGTGCTTGCTGGCCACGTACACGGCCGCATTCTGAAAGCCGATCAGCGCGCCCATCGAGGCGTTGTTGACGATCGCGCCGCCGCCGCTTTTCAGCATCGCCGCGATCTGGTGCTTCATGCTCCAGAACACGCTGCGCACGTTGGTGTTCATCACCTGCTCGTAGTTGGCGTTGTCCTGCTCGATGTAGGGCGAGAAGCGGCCGTCGGTGCCGGCGTTGTTGAAGGCCACGTCGAGCCGGCCGTAGTCGGCCACCGCGGTCTCGACCAGGCGGCGGATGTCGTCCTCGCGGGTCACGTCGGCCTGCAGGAAGCGGGCCTGGCCGCCGTCGGCGCGGATCGCCGCGGCCACCGCTTCGCCTTCGGCGGCGCGGCGGGCGGCGGCCAGCACGATCGCGCCCTCGCGGGCGAAGGCGGCCGCGCTGGCCGCGCCGATGCCGGAGGACGCGCCGGTGACCAGGACGACCTTATCGCGCAGTCCGAAACCAAGGGTGGGGGTGTGCATGAGTGCTCTCCTAGGTGGGGTGGAACCGTGGAAGCGACTCTAGGACTGGCCGACTGCGCGAAAAATGGGGATTATCCGAACGTGTTCTGAAGGGGTACTTCATAATGGCCGCGCACCCGCTCCCTGCCGTGATCGCCTTCGCGCGCGTCGCCCGGCTCGGCAGCTTCACCCGCGCTGCGGCCGAATTGGACGTATCGCCCTCCGCCCTGTCGCAGACCGTGCGTACCTTGGAAGAGCACCTGGGCGTGCGCCTGCTCAACCGCACCACCCGCCGGGTCGGCCTGACCGAACACGGCGCGCGCTTCCTGGCCCAGGTCGCGCCGGGCCTGGACCAGATCGACGCCGCCTTCGACGACCTCGACACGGTGCGCGACCGCCCGACCGGGCGCCTGCGCATCAACGCTGGCCGCATCGCGGCGCGCACGCTCATCGAGCCGCGCCTGCCCGAATTCCTGGCGCGCTACCCGGACGTGCAGGTGGAAGTGTTCGCCGACGACACCCTGGCCGACCTGGTCGCGGGCGGCTTCGACGCCGGCATCCGCCTGGGCGAGTGCCTGGCGCGCGACATGGTGGCCAGGCCGCTGGGCGGGGCGCAGCGCACCATCGTGGTCGGCTCGCCCGACTACTACGCCCGCCACGGCCGTCCCGACGTGCCCGAGGACCTGGTCCGGCACGACTGCATCCGCCAGCGCCTGCCCGGCAGCGGCCGCATGCAAGCCTGGGAGTTCTGCCGCGACGGCCAGGATTTCGAGGTGGACGTGGGCGGCCGCCTGATCTTCAACGACAGCTCGCTGTCGCGTGGCCCGGCCCTGGCCGGGCTGGGCCTGGCCCAGCTGTTCGAGACCCTGGTGGCCGACGACGTCGCCGCCGGCCGCTTGGTGCAGGTGCTGGACGCCTACACGCCGCCGTTCCCCGGTTTCTACATCTACTACACCGCGCGCCGGCAGCTGGCCCCCAAGCTGCGCGCCTTCGTCGAGTTCATGTGCCAGGACGTTTGATCGAAAACGCGAAAGCGATGCCGTTCGTCTGAGTGAAACCCCGGATTTATGTGCCGCGCGTACGGAGCTAGGGTGAGTGCGTCCCCCGCCCGCGCAGCCGCGGAGTAAGTCGCGATCCACGCCGTCACGCATCGCGCCGTGGCGATACCTGTCGAACGCGGATCGCGGCTTACTCCGCCGCTGCGGGGCCCGCGCGGCCTCGCCTTTGAGCCCGGGCCGTGCGAGGCTGCGACGCAGTCTCCCGGGGACCCGCCATGAGCACAGCCGCCACGCCCGCCGACGGGTCCGCACCTGCACCGTCGGCCGCGCTGCAGGGCGACGCCGCGCTGGTGCGCGCGCTGGGTCCATTCCAGCTCGGCGCCTCCATCATCAACATCATCGTCGGCGCCGGCATCTTCATGCTGCCCGCGCTGCTGTCCTCGCGCCTGGCCGGCGCCGCGCCGCTGGCCTTCATCGCCGGCGCGATCGCGATCGTGCCCATCGCGATGTGCTTCTCCGCCGTCGGCAGCCGCGCCGCCGCCACCGGCGGGCCCTACACCTATGTCGGCGCCGCCTACGGCGCGTTCGCCGGTTTCATCGCCGGCGCCCTGATGTGGATCTGCAACACCGCCTCCAGCGCCGGCGTCGCCGCCGCGCTCGCCGGCCAGGTCGCGCAGGCCTGGCCCGAATTCGCGCAACCGCTGCCGCGCGCGCTGCTGATCCTGGGCGTGTACGCGAGCTTGTTCGCGCTCAATGCGTTCGGCGTGAAGCTGGGCGCACGCATGATCGTGCTGCTGGCCACGCTCAAGCTCACCCCGCTGTTCCTGCTCGCCTCGCTCGGCCTGCTGTTCGTCGACTGGCAGTACGTGGCCTGGAGCGGCATCGGTTCCTGGAGCGCGATGGGCAGCGCGATGGTGCTGGTGGTGTTCGCCTATTCGGGCATGGAAACCGCGCTGGTGCCGACCGGCGAAGTGCGCGACCCCTCGCGCCACGTCCCGCGCGCGACGATGTCCGCGATCGCGATCGTGGTGCTGCTGTACATCGGCCTGCAGGTGGTCTGCCAAGGCACGTTGGGCGCCGCGCTGCCCGCCAGCGGCGCCCCCATCGCCGACGCCGCCGGCGCGATCTGGGCGCCGGGTCGCGCGCTGCTGCTGATCACCGCCTGCGTTTCGATGACCGGCTTCCTGATGGGCAATTTGTTCGCGTCTTCGCGCCTGCTGTTCGCGCTGGGCCGCGACGGCTACCTGCCGCACGCCTACGGCCGCGTCGACGCCAAGCACCGCGTGCCGCGCTTGGCCTTGTTCACCCACGCCGCCGTCGGCGCCGCGCTCGCACTGGGCGGCAGCTTCGAATCCCTGGCCCTGATCTCCGGCGGCGCGATCTGCCTGGTCTTCGCCGCTGTCTCCATCGCCGCTTGGCGCGCCCAGCGCATCGACCTGCGCGAACGCGGCGAGCCCTTCGTGCTACCGGGCGGCCCGATCGTGCCGCTGATCGCGGTGCTCACGATGGTGGCGATCCTAGCGACGATGACGCTGCGGGAGTGGACGGCGATCGGGGCGTCGCTGGCGGTGTTGGTGTTGGTCTACGCCGTGCTGCGGGCGTGGCGCGGGCGGCTGAGTTAAGGGTCGCGATCCTCGCCCGCGACATCGCGCCACGCATCTCCAACCGAAAGTTTGAACCGCCATCACGAATTGCGATGTCCGGCCGTTGACCGAAATTGGCGGTTCGACGCGCGTCATCGAATGTGCCCGACGCTGTCTTGAATCCTGAGACGGGACTTCGGGATGATGGCCGCTACAACCAGTCGCATGCGCCTAGGGAAGGTCATATGAGTACGAACGGAAAGAACATTGCCTTGTGGCTGGTGCTCGTGGTGTCCCTGGCGTTGCCGGGCATCTCGTCTGCGGCGGATCAGTACTGCGCCACGCGCTATATGCCGGGTCAGCAAACCGAATGCTTCAAGACGCTTGGCGAAGCGGAGGCGTACATCCGAACCGAACCGTCGCCGGCCATCGGAAACGCGATGCTGGTCAAGATGACCGAGCAGCCGGGTGGTCCGGGCATTCTGCTCACTTACGGCGTCAAGGACGCCGCGCCGACCTTCATCGATGACTATTACTTTGTCGGTATGAATCGTGGCTGTTGGGGGAACCCGCCCGACTATATAGGCCGTCGAGGCTGTGACAACGAGGAAATCCTGGCGGCGGAAATCTTGGCTGGCTATCCATACGGGCCCGGCTTCCAGGGATCTTACATTGGCAGCTACATTCTGGGCACGCCGTCTGGCTACGGAAGCTGGGGCACTCAAGGCCGTTTTCTGATCGTGGGGCGAAACGTCTTCAGGCCGTCGGGGATGAGGGAGTTTCGCGTTCAATACCCGAACTCAAGCACATACGAAGACATCGACATCGACCGTAATGACTGGTTCGAATGTCCAGATCTGTACTTGGCCAAGAGCTCTCTGAATTCGCCCACGCCCGCATGGTCTAGCGCTTGTTACAACTCTGCGCGAGGCGAGATTTCGGTTTACCGTCCTGCGCAATGCAGCAAGTGTCCCAAAGACGGAAATCCTCTGGTTGCAGCCACTGGTAACAAGGAATACGGAGAAGAGGATTTTTCCTGGGAAGGCTTGTCTTTCCGTCGTTCCTACAATTCGAACAGCGACTACTCGCTCCGCTCCGGCATGGGCGACAACTGGGCGCACTCATTCTCCGATAGGCTGGCAATCATTGGTGGAGAACCAGGAAATTGGCATCAGTCCGACGGCTACTTTGAGCCCCTCGTCAAGATCGACGCTTCGAACTTTGCCTCGCGTACGTCTACCGCAACGGCCGTCTTCCGAGAGCCCGATCCGGTCATGTATGCACGCTGGCGCGTCACCACCGGCCCCGGCCAAGTGAAGTGGTTCGACGAGGCTGGCCTGATGAAGTACAGCCGCATCGGCGACCGCGTGTTCTCCTACGAGTACTGCGAAGCCTCAGGCGTCGCGTCGGGCCAGTGTCTGGTGGAGGGCTTGTTGTTGAAAGTACGTAGCCCTTCGGGTCGCACGTTGAACTTCAACTACACAGCGACGCCGACCGGCGGCGCCGAGGGCTCGCCGCCGCGCATTACCGGCGTTTCCGCCGACGGCGTGGCCGTAGCCGCCTATACCTACGACAGCCTCGGCCGCATGAAGTACGCCAGTCATGGCGCCCCGACCGCCATGGACAGCCGAGAATATCTGTACGCGGAACCCACTAAGCTGTGTCGCGACGGAGCTGGCGCGGCCATATCGGGTTGCGACCCACAGTTCTTCTCGAACTATCTGACGGGTGTCCTGGACGAATACGGCACGCGCTACGCGACCTACACCTACGACGATCGCGGCCGCGCCACGCTCAGCGAGCATGCAGGCGGCACGGGCCGTGTGACCGTCGTTTACCAGACCGATGGCAAGTCCAAGGTGACGCTGCCCGAGGGCGCCACCAAGACTTATTCCTACCTGTCGCACAACACAGGTAAGGCGCCAAGCCATGCCACTCTCGAGACCACCGATGGTTCGATCGGGCATACCACTCACGCCGATTACTACAACGATCGTCTGAACTGGTTCATCAATGCCAACGGTTCGCGCACGACGTACGTGTACACAAACTGGCGCCAGACCAGCCGCAAAGAAGGCATGGATTTCTGGGGCACCGAGGTACCAACCACCCGCACGATCCAGACCGACTGGAGCGCGCCCTGGGCCGCGCCGACTGAGACACGTACTTACAACGTATCCAACGTGTTGGTCGCGAAATCGACTTGGACCTACAACAATCGTGGTCAGGCGTTGACGTCAACGGCGACCGATCCTGCGACACCAGCCAACACGCGCACGTCGGCGACCGCCTACTGCGAAGCCGCTGACGTCACTGCCGGCACCTGCCCGCTGCTGGGCGTGGTGACGTCGATCAACGGTCCGCGCACCGATGTGGCCGATACCACCCAGTTCACCTACTACGCCAGCGACGACGCCACCTGCGCCAGTGCCCCGGCCACCTGCCCGCATCGCAAAGGCGATTTGTGGAAGGTCACCAACGCCCTGGGCCAAGTCACGGAAACCCTGGCCTACGACGGCGCCGGTCGTCCGCTGTCGGTCAAAGACCCCAACGGCGTCGTCACCGATATGGAGTACTACCCGCGCGGCTGGATGACCGCGCGCAAGGTCCGTGGTCCCAACGCCGGCAGCGAAACCGACGACGCCATCACCCGCTACGAGTACACGCCCACCGGCCTGGTCAGCAAGATCACCCAGCCCGACGGCAGCTATACCGTGTTCGGCTACGACGCCGCGCACCGCCTGACCACGGTCACCGATAACGCCGGCAACCAGATCGTCTACACCCTGGACAACGCTGGCCAGCGCACCAAGGAAGACACCAAGGACAGCGGCGGCGTGCTGCTGCGCACCCTGTCGCGCGTCTACAACCAGCTCGGCCAGCTCCAGACCGGCAAGGACGCGTACAACCACGCCACCGGCTACGTGTACGACGTCGGCGGCAACCTGGACACCGTCACCGACGCCCTGGGCACGGTCACCGACAACAATTACGACCCGCTGGGTCGTCTGGTGAAGACCCTGCAGGACACCGCCGGGATCAACGCCCAGACCCAGTTCCAGTACGACGCGCTGGACCGCCTGACCCAGGTCACCGATCCCAAGGGCTTGAACACCCAGTACCAGTACAACGGCCTGGGTGACCTGACCCAGCTGACCAGCCCGGACACCGGCATCACCGGCTACACCTACGACAGCGCAGGCAACCGAGCCACCCAGACCGACGCCCGCAACGAGACGGCCACCTACAGCTACGACGCCCTGAACCGCGTCACGGGTATCGCCTACAGCGACACCGCGCTCAATGTCGGCTACACCTACGACACCACCCAGGCCGTCTGCCAGAGCGGTGAGACCTTCAGCGCCGGCCGCCTAACCCGCATGGACGACGGCAGCGGCAATACCCGCTACTGCTACGACCGCCGCGGCAACGTGGTGCGCAAGGTCCAGACCACCAATGGCCAGGTGTTCACCCTGGTCTACGGCTACACCCTGGCCAACCAGCTGTCCTCGGTCACCTATCCCAGCGGAATGCGGGTGGACTACACCCACAATGCCCTGGGCCAGCCCAGCGGCGTGACGGTGACCCAGCCGGGCCAAACCCCGCAGGTGCTGCTGACCAGCGTCACCTACTACCCCTTCGGCCCGGCGGCCGAGCTGGAATACGGCGACGGCCGCCGCCTCAAGCGCACCCACAACCAGAACTACCANCTGACCAGCGTCACCTACTACCCCTTCGGCCCGGCGGCCGAGCTGGAATACGGCGACGGCCGCCGCCTCAAGCGCACCCACAACCAGAACTACCAGCCAGGCGTGATCGAAGACGTGGGCCCGGACGGTCTGTCTCTGGGCTACGAGTTCGACGCGGTCGGCAACCTGATCAAGCTGCGCAAGGGCGACCAGTCCGAACCGCCGCTGCGGGCCTATGCCTACGACAAACTCGGTCGCCTTACCGAGACGCGCGACGGCACGACCAATGCCTTGCTGCAGGGCTACACCTACGACGCCACCGGCAACCGCACCAGTAAGACCGATGGCGGTGCGACGCAGGTCTACACCTACCCGAGCACCAATCACCGTCTGTCGCAGGTCGGCGCCACGGCCCGCACCTACGACGCGGTCGGTAACACCGCGGCCATCGGGGGCACCGCCCAGGAGTTCATCTACACCGCGGCCAACCGCATGGGCCAGGTAAAGCAGGGCGGCAATGCAGTGATGAACTACGCCTATAACGGCAAGGGCGAGCAGACGCGGCGTTACCCGACCACCACGTCAACGGCGCAGACCTATGCGAGCTATGACGAGGCGGGGCATACGGTCGGCGTGTACGACCACGCCGGCAACCGCATCCAGGAAGTCATCTGGCTGGATGACCTGCCGATCGGTGTGATCGATACGAGCAAGCTGCACTACGTCCAGGCCGACCATCTGGGCACGCCGCGCAATGTGATCGATCCGGTTGCAGAGAAATCGGTGTGGGCTTGGCAGCTAGGCAATGAGGCCTTCGGCGACAGCACCCCAAACCAAGACCCGGACAACAATGGCACCGCGTTCGCGTTCGATCTGCGGTTCCCAGGGCAGCGCTATGACAGCGCAAGCGGGCTCAATTACAACTATTTCCGAGACTATGAGCCGAATACGGGTCGCTATCGCACAAGTGATCCCATAGGCCTTAAAGACGGGCTCGCTACATATTCTTACGTCGATAGCTCACCTCTACTTGCAACCGACCCATATGGGCTTGCGAAGTGGACAGGGTTTATGGCGATAGGCTTTGTCACCATTCCAACGCCTGGCGCATCAAGACATCTAAATATGGGTTTGCATGCAGCGTCTCTTTCGCTGATTTCCGGTTGCGTCCGAGGGCAAAAATGGATGGTTCAAATCGCGGTGGTGGGTGCGGGTGCGGCACCAAGCAAAGGGATAACAAAACGTGGGTCATTCAGTGGCACGACGGTGTCTTTGGATGACGGGAATCCGAATGGCATAAGCCCTTACGCATTCAACGGCCCGTTTACCTATTATGGTGCCGGCATCAAGGTCTATAGCTTCATGGCTACGCTGGCGGTCGGAGACGCTTACGGAAGCGCTGAGGGCTGGGGTGCGACGACAGATTATTTTGGCGCGTGGCTGCTCACGGGCGAAGCAGTTGTCACGAACGCCAAGCCCTTGCCTTGCGACGTTTGTGAGGCGCCGTGAAAGCGGTACTTCTAGCTTGGATAATTGGAGTGAGCCTACTATTTCCTGCGCTGAACTACTGCTATTTCCAGGCAAGGACTGATCTATCTCCCCCAATAGGCTATTCGCACCTTGTGATGGGAGTTGCTGGGGAGCTTGTGCACATTGGACTGTGTTGGTGCATCTACACGTTAGGTGCAAAGCAGGGTAATTTTGTGGCTAAGAACCTCTTTTACGTGTTCCTTCTGGCTGCGATAGCCCTCACTAGTCCTCTTGCGGTAAGGCACGGGCTTTTAAGGGGCAACGAGGATAAGCCCATATTTGTCACCGATCCATGTTTGTCTTGTATAGGGCTATGAGGCGACATGTTCCTTATCGATAGGACGATGTAGGGCGCCAGTCCGCAGAAGTAGTATCGGCTTCCATGGTAAAGAACCCCGCGATCGCTCGCGGGGTTCTTTACATCTGAAGCTTCGATCGCACTGTCAGGCATCCGCCAAGCAGGTATCTGCGCCTCAGCCGCCGCAACTCTCGCGCAACGACAGTGCCTTGGCGATATCCCGCCAATCGAACGCGCCCACGCCCATGTCGTCGTGCACGGCGTAGAACACGCCCTGCGGGAAGCGCTTCGTCGCCCGCTGCTGCAGCCATACGCCGTCGGTGTTGCCTACGGTCTCGCCGGAGAACGCGCCCAGGTGGGCGAGGGTCTGGCGGTCGAAGACGTGGAACAGGCTGCGGTCTTTGAACTGGTCGGTGGCAATCCAGTAGCCGCTGCCGTCGGGGCAGGTCCATAGGGCGATGCCTTCGGCTTGCGCCTTGAACAGGCCCAAGCCTAGGGTGCGGCCGCGGTACTTGCCCGACAGGTCATACTCGCGCACGGCGGTGCCGGTCTTCAGGTCTTCCTCTGCTATCAGCAGGCGGTCGTGGGTGACGTCGCCCCACAGGGATTCGGGTACGCGGATGGCGCCGGCTTCGGTGGTGTCGCCGAAGGCGCCGAGGTAGCGCGCCTGGAACGCGCCGGCGCCGGTGCCGACCTGGTAGCGCTTGTAGCGCGCGTTCAACTCGGCCAGTGGCGGCGGGATTTCGTCGCCGTTGGCGTCTTCGCCGGCCATGTAGGCATCGCTGACCAGCACTTCGACGCCGCCGTTGCCGCTGTCGCGCACCCACAGGCCATAGGGCTGCTTGAGTTCTGCGCCGCCGAAGCTGCCCAGCGATTCCAGGCCCGGCAGCTGCAGCACCTGTACGCGGTGGTTGTCGCGCTCGACGACATAGACGCGGTCGCCGTGCACGGCGATGCCGTTGGGGCGCAGGAACTGGCCGGGCTTGGCGCCGGCGCTGCCGTAGCGGCGCAGTTCGGTGCCGGTGTCGCCGTCGTAGATCATCAGGCGGCTGGTCTTCTTCGAGGTCGCCAGCAGCAGCACGCGGCCGTCGGGCGCGATCCACGAGGCGGGCGAGTCCACGTTCTCTTTCGGCGTGCGCGCGGTGAGGAAGGCTTCGCGGATCACCTGGTGCGGCACATTCGCGGTCGCCAGCATGGGCTCGGCGCCGGTTTCGTCGGGCTCGCGTTCGACGCGGCCGCTGGCGCAGGCGGACAACAGCAACAAACCGATCAAAGACACGGTGACTGGCGGCGCGATACGCAGGCGCATGAGGGTCTCGTTGGATGGGAGCGGAGCGACGGCCCGCGGCGCGCGGAGCGTAGCCGGTGCAGATGACAGCTTGCGGACATCGGCCCGTCGGAGGCAAATGCGCGCGGTGTCATCGTCCCGCCATGCAGGTGACGTAAATAGTCGCGCTTCCCCGAAGCGGACACCCGCAATGACCAAGACCCTCCTGGCCATCGGCCTGGCGCGCGCGCTCGCCGGCACGGCTTTGCTCGCCGTCGCCGGTGGCGCGCTCGCGCAGACCGCCAGCACCGCCGCCGCCAGCGCCGCCGCCGATGCGCGCGATCTCGATGCCGTGGTGGTGCAGGGCGATATCGTCTATCGCAATCGCACCGAGGCGGTCGCGCCGACGCTGTCCTACGATCTGGAGTACTTCCAGCGCTTCGAGCCGCTGACTGTCGGCGACATGCTTAAGCGCGTGCCCAGCGTGACCTTCGTGTCCGACGTGCTGGAATACGACGGCGCGCGCCTGCGCGGCCTGGATTCGGCCTACACCCAGATCCTGATCAACGGCAAGAAAGTGCCGGGCGCGGGCGACGACCGTTCCTTCTTCGTCGACCGCATCCCGGCCGAACTGGTCGAGCGCATCGAGATCATCCGCAGCCCCAGCGCCAATCGTTCCGGCGACGCGGTCGCGGGCGCGCTCAATATCGTGCTGCGCGACGCCTACGAGTTCGACGGCGGTTACCTGCGCGCGGGCGCGCTGCGTTTCGACGACGGCGAGGTCAAGGGTACGGCTGGCGCGGTGATGGGCGGCCAGGTCGGCGAGGGCCGCTTGCTCGGCGGCTTCAACGTGCAGGGCCGCTACAACCCCAAGCTCAAGCGCAGCGACCGTTTCGAGGAGCCGGGCGGCGACTTCACCGATGCCGAGAACCAGACCGACACCCGCGACGGAACCGATTACTCGGCCAATCTGTCCTACACCCGCGACATCGGCAGCGGCCGCCTGTCGCTGAGCGGCCTGTACGTGCGCACGGACCGCAGCGAGCGCGAGCATTCGCTGGAGTACAACGACGCGCGCCTCAACGACCGCGCGCACCTGCTGTCGGACAACGACCAGGTCGTGGACATCGACCAGAACAACCTGGCGCTGTCGGGCAGCTACCGTTTCGACATGCTCGGCGGCCGCACCACCCTGGACCTGGGTTACTCCCGCTTCGAGGACGAGCGCACCGACACCGAAGAGGAAAGCAAATTCGACGACGACGACAGCCCGCCCTCGTTCGACGAGCGCGAGGGCACGCGCATCCTCACCGATCAGGTCGACAGCGAGCGCACCGCGTCGCTGTCGCACCAGCGCGACCTCAGCGGCGGCGTGCGGCTGGAGTTCGGCGTCGACACCACCGCCAAGAACCGCGAGACCACCCTGCGCACCAGCGAGGTCGACAGCGACGACGAGGGCGCTCCGCTGCCGCCCTACGCCGATTTCGAGCGCAGCCGCAGCACCATCGAGGAACGCCGGGTCGATCCCTACCTGATGTTCTCCGGCAAGGGCGGCGTCTTCGACTGGGAGGCGGGCCTGCGCTACGAGACCACCGAGGTGGACGTGCGCAACGACGACGAGCGCGCCTCCAACGACTACGCGACCTTGCTGCCGTCGGCGCACCTGCGCTGGAACGTCAGCGAAAACGACCGTATCACCCTGTCGCTGGCGCGCACGGTGCGCCGTCCGAACTTCAACTACATCCTGCCGCTGACCCTGGAAGAGGAGTACGGCGACAACGACTTCGTCGGCAATCCGCAGCTGGACCCGGAGACCGCCTGGGGCCTGGACCTGGGCTTCGAGCGTCGCCTGGGCCGGCACGGCATCGTCGGCGTCAATCTGTTCTACCGCGACGTCAAGGATCTGATCGAGATCGCCAACACCGGCGAGCCCAGCGCGACCGCGCGCGACGATTACGAGGACGAGTTGGAGGAGTTCCTGGACGACCATCCGGGCGCGACCCCGGCCACGCCCGGCTATCCGCAGTTCGACCCGGACAGCTTCGTCTACACCGCCGCCAATGTCGGCGACGGCTACGTCTACGGCATCGAGTTCGACCTATCCACACCGCTGACCGCGTTGGGCCTGCCCAACACCGGCGTGTTCGCCAACTATTCCTGGCTGGACAGCTCGGTGGACGACGAGTTAGGCGAGCGCCGTTTCAACAACCAGTCGCGCTACGTCTACAACGTCGGCTTCATCCACGATATCGCCGACTACGGCATCGCCTTCGGCGCCAGCTACCGCCGCCAGGGCGATGTGCGCTCGCGCGTGTTGGCCGAGGAAGTGACCACGCGCTACGGCGCCGATCTGGAAGTGTTCGTGGAGAAGCGCTTCGGCGAGAACTTCTCGCTGCGCCTGACCGGATCGAACCTGCTGGACGCCAAGAAGCAGGAGTACTTCAACAAGTTCGACACCCTGGCCGACCAGATCGATCGCGATTACGACGAGTACGAACGCGAGAGCGAGCAGGCTGGGCCGGTGTATCAGCTGATCGCGCGTTATCGGTTCTGAGCAAACCGTCCGAATTGGGGCTGGGTGCGGCGGGCGATGGTCGCCGCGCCCGGAGTTCGGCCTGCGTAGGATGCGGTGAGCGCAAGCGAACCGCATCGTCGTGGCCTGCGTGACTGGCGGAGTTTGGCCATGGCTGCGCATGTTTGAGGTGCGCGACCGTGCCGAAGTTGCGCTGGTGCGGTTCGCTTGCGCTCACCACACCCTACGGCCATTGCACGGCGTGGGCACGACGGTCAGCGGTCGTCGCACGCGGGGTTCGCTCTATCGTAGGATGCGGTGAGCGCAGCGAACCGCATCGTCGTTACCTCCGGAGCACGTCCGGATTGGCAAAATTTACGCCGCCATAGGTTGCGCACGCATACCGATGCGACGTTAGTGCGGTTCGCTTGCGCTCACCGCACCCTACGGGTTGAGGCGCCACAACGAGGGCCTTGGCGCCGCGCACGGTCAGTTATCGCGGCGCATGCGCAACAAGGCGATGATCAGGATCACCACCAAGGCGAAGCAGCCGCCCAAGCCAAGAACGATGATCCAGTGCCACAGACTTAATCCTCCCATTCCCCCTCCTACCGCGGTTGCTCCATCCAGCGGCAGGGTAACGGAGTCGGTTGTTGCGGGAGTGTGTGCGTGATGGATGCGTAAGGTGATGATCGAGGCGGTGTGCCGTGAAGGATGGTGGCTTTATGGCACGGATAGTCCGCAGGTTTGCATAGGTTCTCCGAGGCCGCGCCGCCGCGTCGTTAGAAGCTGATGGGGCCACCAAAATTGGCATGTGGAGCGGCGTCGACCTGCGGTCACCCGCTTCGAAGAGTGCAAAACCGACCCGGATTTTCGAGAGAATCAAAGGCGAAGACGAATCCGGGCTTCTAAGCAATCGAAGAGAAGACGAACCCGGCAATCGAAGGATTCGAAACCGGCCGCGACTTCATCCACCTCGTAGCGGACGGTTCGCGCCGTTGAAAAAGGGGGGGCTGGGGGGATTTGCTTTACCCCCGATGCTCCAACGCCAAATACTCCGCCGACTGCATTTCGATCAAGCGCGAGGCCGTGCGTTCGAAGGCGCCGCCCAGTTTGTGGCCGCGGTACAGCTCGGTGGGCGCGGCGGCGGCGGTGCAGACCAGGTTGACGTGGCGGTCGTACAGCTCGTCGATCAGGGTGACGAAGCGGCGCGCGGGGTCTTCGTTGCGGCTATCGAACAACGGGATGTCGCCCAGCAGCACGGTGTGGTGCTCGGTGGCGATCTCGATGTAGTCGCTGGCCGCGCGCGGGCCTTCGCACAGGGCGGCGAAGTCGAACCAGGCGTGGCCTTCGGCGAGGCCGCGCACCGGGATGTCGCGACCGTCGATGTGCAGCGGGCCCTGTTCCTTGGGGCAGGCCATCGACAGTTCTTTCCAGCGCGCACTCAGCCAGGCGTCGGACTCGGCGTCCAGCGGGGTGCGGTACACCGGCGAGCGCGTCAGCGCGCGCAGGCGGTAGTCGTGCGCGCTGTCCAGCAACAGCACTTCGCAGTGTTGTTCGATCTGCGCGATCGCGGGCTTGAAGCGGTCGCGCTGCAGGCCTTCGGCGTAGAGATTGGGTGGCGCGGTATTGGACGTGGTCACCAGCGCCACGCCTTCGGCGAACAGGCGTTCGAGCAGGCGGCCCAGCAGCATCGCGTCGCCGATGTCGATGACGAAGAATTCGTCCAGCACCAGCACGCGCAGTTCGCGCCGCCATTGGCGCGCGATCTTGGCCAGGGGGTCGCTCTCGCCCGCGTGCGCGCGCAATTGCGTGTGCACTTCGCGCATGAAGCGGTGGAAGTGGGTGCGGCGCTTCTCGCGGATCGGCAGCCCATCGAAGAACAGATCGATCAGGAAGGTCTTGCCGCGACCGACGCCGCCCCACAGATACAAGCCCTTCGGCGTCTCGGCCTTCTTGCCGAGCAGCCCGTCGAACAGGCCGCGCTTGGGCGGCTCGCTGAGCAGCGCATGGAGACGGTCGAGTTCGCGCAGCGCGGGGTGCTGGGCGGGGTCGTCGTTCCAGTCGCCGCGGGCGACGCCGGCGGCATAGGCGGCGGACGGCAGCGCCGCCGCGGTGGCTTCACTCATGCGCAGGCAGGTAGGGCTTGATGCCGTTCTTGATCGCGCCGCGCAGGTCGATCAGGCGGCGGTGGAAGAAATGGCTGGTGTCGGGCATGCGCACCAGGTCCGGCGGCTGCTTGAGGCTGTCGATCCAGGCGTAGACCGCCTGCGGGTCGACGATCTCGTCGGCCTCGCCCTGGATCACCAGCCAGGGGCAGTCGGGCGCGACGATGCCGGCGAAGTCCCAGCGCCCGGCCGGCGGCGCGATCGAGATCAGCATGCCGGGCTTGAGTTCGTCGGCCAGCTTCAGCGAGACATAGGCGCCGAAGCTGAAGCCGGCCAGCCACAGCTGGGCGTCGGGGCGGGTCGCGCGCACCCAGGCGGCGACCGCGCGCAGGTCGTCGGCTTCGCCGCGGCCTTGGTCGAACTCGCCTTCGGACTGGCCGACGCCGCGGTAGTTGAAGCGCACCGTGGCCGCGCCGGACTCGCGCAGGGCGCGCGCGGTCATGGTCACGACCTTGTTGTGCATGGTCCCGCCCTCGGTGGGCAGCGGGTGGCAGACGATCGCGACCAGCGGCCGCGGCTGGTCTTCGGCGGCTTCTACGATGGCCTCGAGGGTGCCGGCCGGGCCGGTCAGGCTCAGCGCGGTGGAGGCTTCGCTGGGGAAGGCGGGGGTGGTCATGCGCGCATCATACCGAGGGGGCGTGAGCGGGCCGGCCCTCAGCGGGCCGTCACCAGGCGGAACGCCAGCAGCAGCGGGTCGTGGTCGGAACTGCGCCAGGGGCCGTCGGCACCGGCGCGATAACCGGCCGACAGTGGCTCGTCGGCATTGATGTGCCATTCCACCGCGCCGCGCAGACGCGTGGCCAGGCTGGGGCTGAGCAGGGCGTGGTCGAGGCGGCCGAGCTCGCCCTTGTACACGTAGCTATAGGGGCGTGCGACCTTGGCCACGACGAAGGCGTCGCGCCAGCCCGCGTCTTTCAGGGTGCGCACCGGCTCTTCTTCGGCGTAGGCATTCAGATCGCCGAGGATGACCGCAAGATCGCTGCCGGAATGGGCGGGGTCGGTCTTCAGCCAGGCATCCAGGCGGCGCGCCGATTCGGTGCGCAGGGCGTTCCAGCAGGCGGCGCCGTCGCCGGCGTCGCGGTCCGCGCCCTGGGCCTGCTGGCCGCAGCCCTTGGACTTGAAGTGGTTGGCCGCGACCGTGAAGGCCGGGCCGGCCGGGCGGCCGCGCCGCAGGGCGACGAAGGCCTGGGCCAGCGGCACCCGGCTGCCGCTGTCGAAGGGGCCGCCGGGCAGGGTGACGGCGGCGCCGCGCGGGGCGACGCGGTCGGCGCGGTAGATCAGGCCGACCCGGATCTGGTCGTTGCCGGGGCCGCGCGCATCGGCCGCGCAGGGCAGCTGGCAGGTGGCGACGTAGCGCCAGTCGCCGCCGTCGCGGCGCAGGCCTTCGACCAGCTGGGCCAGGGTCGAGTCCGGGCCGTAGCCGTCGTTCTCCAGCTCCATCAGCGCGGCGATGTCGGGCTTCAGGCCCTGGATGGTCGCGATCAGCTTGGCCTGTTGGCGCTGGTACTCGACCGCGTCGCGGGCGCCGCGCGGGGTCGGGAAGCCAGCGCCGCGGCCGTCGCCGTTGAACAGGTTTTCCAGGTTGAACGCGGCGATGCGCAGGTCGCTGGCGTCGCCGGCCTGCGGCGCCGGTTCGCGTGTCGCGGCGTGCAGGGTCGGGGTGGCGGTCAACTGCAGGCGCCAGCCGCCGTCGCGCGCGTCGAGCACGCCTTCCACGCCTTCCAGGGTGCTGCCGCTGCGCGCCTGCGCGTAGCCGGACGGGAGCACGCCGGCGTCCAGCGCGGGCGCGCCGACGATGCGGCCGTCGTCCAGCCACAGGCGGCGGCGGGCGTTGTCGGCGGCGATCGCGCGCGCCGCTTCGCTGCCGGGCGCGGCGCGTTCGCCGGGCTGCCACAGCGGCCCGTCGAAGGCGACCAGGGCGCGGCCGTCCTGGGCGATGTCGTCGGTGTCGGCCAGGGTCAGGGCGCGGCCGATGCCGATGCGCATGCCTTCGTAGCGCGACCAATCGGCGGGCGGCGCGTCCAGCACCAGGGTTTCGGTGCGGCCGGGGCCGAGCACGCGCGCGGCTTCGGGGTCCAGCGCGGTGAGGTGGCTGCCGCGGCCGGTGTCGAGTTCGAGCACGCGCCCGATCACGCGCACGCGGTCGCCCGTATGCAGCGACACGTCCGCCGCGGCGGGCACGAACAGCGCGTCGGAGCTGGCCTCGTCGTCGTCGCCGCCGTCCTGCACGAACCAACCCACGAAGCGGTCGTTCTCGCCGATCAGCGCCGCGGTCACCGTGCCTTCGACGACCAGCCGTTGCCCGATCAGGGGGCTGGCCGCGCCGTGCCCCTGCACGCTGCCGATCGGCGTCGACGGCGTGCCGTCGGCGCGCAGCGGATCGCGTTGCAGGCTGGCGCAGGCGGCCAGCAGCAGGCAGGGCAACAGCAGGGCGGCGGAACGGGGACGGAAGGCAGGCATCGCGTGGGCGCCACGGAGAGGTCGCGCATTATCGAACGGATCGGGCGACTCCGTATTACGCCGCCGTAATGCGCGCGGCGGCGGGGCCCGGAAACGACGACGCCGCCCGAAGGCGGCGTCGTGGCGCGGCGCGATGCGGCGGCGCTTACTTCAGGTTGGCCAGCATCCAGTCGACGGTCGCGGAGACCTGCTCGTTGGTCAGGGCCGGGTTGCCGCCCTTGGGCGGCATGATGCCGGCGGTGCCGGTGAAGCCTTCGATGGCGTGCTTGTGCAGGGTGTCCTTGCCCTTGGCCAGGCGCGGGCCCCAATGGGCCTGATCCAGAGTCGGTGCGCCGCCGGCGCCGGACTTGTGGCAGCCCGCGCAGAGGTTGTCGAAGATCACCGCGCCGTCGGTGGTGCCGCCGTAGGCGACCTGCGAGGCGGCCTTGGCGGCAGCGGCGGCCTTGGCCGCGGCTTGGGCCGAGGCGCCGGTGCTGCCGGCGTAGACCGCGCCGACCGGAGCGATGCGCTGCTCGGTGCGCTTGACCACGGCCGGGTCGATCTCCGGCGGGATCTGCTGGTGCACGAAGTAGGCGGCGATCATCAGCCCGAGGGTGACCAGCATCAGGAAGCCGATCACCATCGAGAATTTCTTCAGGAATTCGAGGTCGTAATTGCGCACGATCCACCTATTGCGCACACCCGGCCGGGCATGCGGAGCCATCAACAAGAACCGCACCAAGGTGCGGCCGCACGCCAGTATAAAGCCGGCACCCATGCCCGTAGACATAGGAATGGCGCGCCCGGAGGGATTCGAACCCCCGACCAATGGCTTCGGAAGCCACTACTCTATCCGGCTGAGCTACGGGCGCCTGGCTGAGATCCCGGCGCTCCGACCGGTCAAAGTCGGGGCCACGCGGGACCGGCATTCTAGCCGCAAACGCACGCGGACGTGGCGTGGCGGCGGCGAACGGCCGGCATCGCGGCGCGCTTGCGGGGCTTGGTACTCTGATCGGATGAGTTACGAGCGCTACGAAACCCCCGAATCGGTGCCGCCGCCGGCCTGGAAAGTCCGCCTGGGGCTGTACTGGAAGCTGGTGCGCGGCGACCGCCCGATCGGCTGGCTGCTGCTGCTGTGGCCGACCTGGTGGGGCCTGTGGATCGCCGCGCGCGGGGTGCCCTCGCTGTGGACCCTGTTCGTGTTCAGCGCCGGGGTCTGGCTGACCCGTTCGGCCGGCTGCGTAATCAACGACTATGCCGACCGCTGGCTGGACCCGCATGTCGAGCGCACCAAGCACCGCCCGCTGGCGACCGGCGAGGTGCGCGGGCGCGAGGCCCTGATGGTGTTCGCCGCGCTGATGCTGGCCGCGTTCGCGCTGGTGCTGACCCTGAACCGCCTGACCGTGCTGATGAGCGTGGTCGGCGTGGTCCTGGCCGCCAGCTATCCCTACCTCAAGCGCTACACCTATCTGCCGCAGGTCTACCTGGGCATGGCCTTCGGCTGGGGCATCCCGATGGCGTTCGCGGCGGTGCGCGGCGAGGTGCCGGCGGTGGCCTGGCTGCTGTACGCGGCCAACATCCTGTGGGCGACCGCCTACGACACCTGGTATGCGATGGTCGACCGCGAGGACGACCTCAAGATGGGCGCGAAGTCGACCGCGATCCTGTTCGGCGAGATGGACCTGATCGCCCAGGGCGTGTTGTACGCCCTGTTCCTGGCCGCGTTGGCGCTGGCCGGGCAGCGCGCCGATCTGGGCGTCTGGTATTTCGGCGGCCTGGGCCTGGCGAGTTTGCTGGTGGCCTACGAATTCGCGATCGCGCGCGGCCGCGACCGCGCGGCCTGCTTCAAGGCCTTCCTGCACAACCACTGGGTCGGGCTGACGGTGTTCGCCGGGCTGGCGCTGGACTACGCCCTGGGCGGCGGCGCGACGGCGGCCTGAAGGGTCGGGCCCGGCGCAGTCCTGGCGCCGGCCCCGTGCCTACAATGGCGGCACCGTCCGTCACCGGAGTGCTGCGATGCCGCGTCTGCCTGTCGTGCTGGTGCTGTCCGTGCTGTGCGCCGTGGCCACCGCCGCGGGCGCCGAAACCCCGAGCGCCGCCGCGCCCACGCGCGAGCATTTCGCGCCGGCCGGCTGGCAAAGCTCCTATCACGACATCCACTACACGCCGGTGCTGCGCGTCGGCGACCGGGTGATCGTGTCGGGTATTCCGTCGCGTTCGGGCCCCGACGAGGAGGCCAATATTCGCTGGGCTTTCCAGCAGCTCGAGGTCCACCTCAAGCAGGCGGGCGCGAGCCTGGAGGACGTGGTCGAGCTCAACAGCTTCCACGTGGCCCAGAACCACGAGGAGTTCCGCCGCGTGGTCGAGCCGGTGCTGAAAGTGCACCACGAATTCTTCAAGGACCACTACCCGGCCTGGACCGCGGTCGGCACCACGGCGCTGTTCTCGAAAGGCGCGTCGATGGAACTCAGCGCCGAAGCGGTGATCGGCTCCGGCCGCCGCCCGCGCGCCGACATCCCGAAGCCGAGCCCGCCACCCGCGCCCTGATTCGGCGTCGGGGCGGCACGCCGCGGGTGCCGCTAGGCGAATGGCGTGAAGACCAATTCAGGCATCTCTCCTGATTTTTTGTGACACTGGTCACGTAACAGGGGGATACATGACTCGACGCCGTTTGTTTCGCGGCCTGGCCGCGCTCGCCATCGCCTGCCTCGCCTTGCCTGCCGCTGCGCAGGTCCAACGCAGCTTCATCAATATCGGTTTCGAAGCGCCTGTGCTCGGCAACGGCACCACGGCCTGCTACGCGCTGATCCCGGAAGGCGCGATTCCCGGCTGGACCACCACCCATCCGATCGGCACCGCCGGCGGTACGTGCGTGCCGCCGGCCTCGGTCGGCACCAGCGGCCGGCTGATGGAGCTGTGGGCCAATAACTTCAGCAGCGTGCCCGCCCGCGAAGGCAAACAGTTCGCCGAACTCAACGCCGCTGCGACCTCGCGCATGTACCAGAACGTGTGCATGATCAACGGCGAGCGCATCGATTGGGTGTTCAGCCACCGCGGCCGCAGCAGCAACACCGTGCGCGACGTGGCCGAGATGAAGGTCGGCGCGTCCTCCACCGTGATCCGCGTGGGCACCACCGCCAACGGCAGCTTCGATACGCCCACGGTCTCGCAGGGCACCGCCAACGCGCCGGTCGCCGGCGGCAACGGCTGGGTCGACTACCGCGGCAACTTCACCTACGCCGGCGCCACCGGCACCAACAGCCTGGGCTTCGAGTCGATCAGCACCGCCGGCGGCGATCTCACGGTCGGCAATTTTCTCGATGCGATCCAGCTGGTACTGCGGCCCTTCGTCGAATTCGATCAGCCCAGCAGTTCCTCGCCCGAATCCACCGGCGGCAATCTGCCGGCCTTGCGCATCAACGGCACGGTGCCGGCCGGCGGGCTGACGGTGCAGGTGCAGGTCACCGGCGGCACCGCGACCCTGGGCGTGGACTACACCACGCCGGGCAACGCGGCGACCTTCAACGTGACCGTGCCCGCGGGCACCTACGACGGCGGCACCGGCAGCCTGATCGCGCTGCCGATCGCGATCACCAACGACATCCTGCCGGAAGGCAACGAGACCATTGCGCTGCGGATCTCGCCGCCCACCGGCTCGCCGCTGCCGTTCCTGCTGACCTCCATCACCACCTGCGGCGGTGCCGCCCAGGACACGCGCAGCTACACCATCACCGACGACGATGCGAGCCTGGCCGTCAACAAGAACGCCGACGCGCCGGTGGCGGTGGCGGGCAGCGCCGATCTGTCCGACGTGCGCTACACGGTGACGGTGAACAACCCCAGCCTGGTCGCGGCCAGCTACAGCCTCACCGACACGCCCGGCCTGGACCCGGACACCAGCATCGTCTCGGCCAGCTACACCTTCAACGGCGGCGCCGCGAGCGCGTTGAGCGGGAGCGGCCCGTGGCTGTTGCAAGGCCAATGGCGCAACCTCACGGCGGGGCAGACCGATACCTATGTGATCAGCGTGCGGGTGCGCGTGAATCGCGGCGGCAGCACCGGCAACGATGCCTGCGCCGTGCCCAGCGCCGCCGGCAGCGGCCTGCACAACGGCGTGCGCGCGGTGCTGCGCGGCCTGATCGGCAACACCAACTTCGACGCCAGCGCCTGCCGGCCGACGCCGACCCCGGTCTGGGTCAACCTGAGCAAGCAATTGCAGGCGCGCGTCGGCGCCAGCGACCAGGCCACGGTGCGGATCTACTCCGGCGGCATCCTCGCCGCCAGCGCCGCCACCAGCGGCGGCGCCGCGCCGACCAGCGCGAGCACGGGCGTAACCATCCTGCCCGCCGGCAGCACCATGCAGTTCGAAGAGGCGATCAAGGCCACGCCGGCCGGCGCGGATCAGGCGCCCAGCGCGTACCGCGTGTCCTTGAGTTGCAGCAATGCGACCGCAGGCTCGGCCACGGCACTGCCCTCGGGCGGCGGCAACAACCTCGGCAACCGCCAGCAATGGGCCGAGTTCTCGCCCAGCGCCGGCGACGATCTGAACTGCACCATCACCAACGCGCTGCGACAGGCCGACCTGAGCATCGTCAAGAGCGACGGCGCGTCGACCTACACGCCGGGCGGCACCGCCAGCTACACCCTGACGGTGACCAACAACGGCCCGGACGCGGCCAACGCTGCCCAGATCAGCGACAACCTGCCCACCGGCGTAAGCCTGAGCGGGCCCTGGACCTGCACCGCCAGCAACGGCAGCTGCCCGGCCTCGGGCGGCGCGACCGGCGACACCGCGGTGAGCTTGAACCTCAGCCTCAACAACGGCGGCAGCGCGACGATCACGGTACCGGTGCGGTTCGCGGCGGAGAGCAGTGGGTATTGAGGGTGGGTGTGCGATGCAACCTGTGCGGAGCAGGATGCACGCACGGCTTGGAGTCGTGAGAGCCCTGCTGCAGGTGGTTCGAAAAACTCACCATGAACCATGTCCGGCGAGAGTTCGCTCCAAGCTGAGCTCACAAAGCTTGGTCCCCTCTCCCGCTTGCGGGAGAGGGCTAGGGTGAGGGGTGCTTTTGTTGCTGCTCTGCTGGAGCAGCAGCAGTAGAGGCTTGCGCCCACGGCGCTCGCTGCCCTCACCCCAACCCACACCCCGGCCCGACCGCACAGCGGTCGGGCGTTCGGCCCAGCGCGAGCCAGTGGCTCGCGCCACGCCTCACCCCGCAAGCGGGAGAGGGGCTTATGTGTTGCCCGCACCGGCCCATACCTCGGCCCGAGCGCACAGCGGTCGGGCGTTCGGTGCAGCGTGAACCAGTAGCTCGCAAGCGCTGCCCCTCACCTCGCAAGCGGGAGAGGTCTTCTATCGCTGAGGAGCCAATTTCGGACTCCCATCGCAAACCGCGCCCTCGCTGCGACTAAAGTGCTAACGGCGCTCGCTGCAGGGCCGCGCAGAATCTTCGTGTCCATCGCCGCCGGAAACCTCGACCATGACCCCGACCGCCGCGTCCGCTCCCGCCAACGACGGCGCGCTCGCGCGTTTCGCCCTGCGCAGCGCGGCCTGGGCCGAGCGTTGGTTTCCGGATGCCTATGTGTTCGCGGCCCTGGCGGTGATCGTGGTCGCGATAGCCGCGCTGGGCTTCGGCGCCACGCCCAAGGCCACGGCGAGCGCATTCGGCGAGGGCTACTGGAGCCTGATCCCCTTCACCATGCAGATGGCCTTCGTGGTGATCGGCGGTTACGTGGTGGCGACCGCGCCGGCGGTGGCGCGCTTGATCGATGCCTTGGCACGGGTCCCGCGCAGCGGTCGCGGCGCGATCTGCTACGTCGGCCTGCTGAGCATGCTGACCTCGTTGCTGAGCTGGGGCTTCTCGCTGGTGTTCGGCGGCCTGCTGGTGCGCGCGCTGGCGCGGCGCGAGGACCTGGACATGGATTACCGCGCCGCCGGTGCCGCCGCTTATCTGGGCCTGGGCGCGGTCTGGGCGATGGGCTTGAGCTCCTCGGCGGCGCAGCTGCAGGCCAACCCGGCCAGCATGCCGCCGGCGCTGCTGGCGATCACCGGTGTGATCCCCTTCAGCCAGACCATCTTCCTGTGGCAGTCGATCGCGCTGACCGCCGCCCTGATCGGGGTGTCGCTGCTGGTGTGCTACGTGACCGCACCGCGCGGCGCCTCGGTGCGCCGCGCCAGCGAGTTCGGCGCCGACCCGCGCCAGGCCACGCCGGCGCTGCCGCCGCGCACGCGCCCAGGCGAATGGCTGGAGTACAGCCCGCTGATCACCATCGCGCTGTCGGCGCTGGGCTTGGGCTGGCTGGTCTACGAATTCGCGAGCAAGCCGGCGGTGAGCGCGATCGCCAGCCTCAATACCTACAACTTTCTGTTCCTGACCCTGGGCCTGCTGCTGCACTGGCGCCCGCGCAGCTTCCTCGACGCGGTCGCGCGCGCGGTGCCCAGCACCACCGGCGTGCTGATCCAGTTCCCGCTGTACGGCGGCATCGCCGCGCTGCTGACCTCGGCGCCCGGCCACGGCGGCGAGACCCTCGCCCATCATCTGTCCAGCGTGTTCGTGCATATCGCCAGCGCGGACACCTTCGCCCTGGTGATGGGCGCCTATTCGGCGGTGCTGGGTTTCTTCGTGCCGTCCGGCGGCGGCAAGTGGATCATCGAGGCGCCCTACGTGATGCAGGCGGCGATCGACCTGAAGGTGCATTTGGGCTGGGCGGTGCAGATCTATAACGCGGCCGAAGCGCTGCCCAACCTGATCAACCCGTTCTGGATGCTGCCGCTGCTGGGCGTGCTGGGCCTGAAGGCGCGCGACATCGTCGGCTTCACCTTCGTGCAGCTGCTGGTGCACATCCCGCTGGTGCTGGGCTTGCTGTGGGCGCTGGGGCTGACCCTGAGCTACCAGCCGCCGGTGATGCCGTAGGACGCGCGCGAGCGCAGCGATCGCCGCCGCGCCCAGCGCGCGGCAACGCTTCGTCACGACGCTCACGGCACCCGCGCGCACACCCAGGCCTCCACCCGCGCCACGCCCGCGCGGCGCAGGGCGCCGGCGGCCGCTAGCAGGGTCGCGCCGGTGGTCATGACGTCGTCGATCAACACTACCCGCGTTGGCGCCGCGCCGCGGAAGCCGGCCGCGAAGGCGCCACGCAGATTGCGCCGCCGCGCCAGCGCGCCGAGGCTGGACTGCGGCGGGGTGTCGCGCGTGCGCCGCAGGGCGCCCTCGATCAGCGGCACGCCCAGGGCCCGCGCCAAGGGCCGCGCGAGTTCGCGGGCCTGGTCGTAGCCGCGTTCGCGCAGGCGGGCATGCGCCAATGGCACCGCGATCAGGGCCGCCGGGGCGGGGCGCTGGAGATCGTCCAGCATCAGGGCGGCGAGCAGGCGGCCGGCGGCGAGGTCGTCGTGGAACTTCAGCCGCGGCAGCAGGCGGTCCAGCGGTGTGCCGTAGACGAAGGCGGCGCGGACCGCGTCGAGCGCGGGCGGGCGTTTCAGGCAGCGTCCGCAGGCAAGCGCGGGTACCGCCAACGGCAGTGCGCAACGCGGGCAGGCGCAGCGGTTCCAGGGCAGGGCGCGCGCGCAGGCCCGGCACAGATCGCGGCCGTCCGCGCCGCGCTCGCCGCAGACCAGGCAGCGCGCCGGCCACAGCCCGCACCCGAGCCGGGCCAGGCGGCCGTCAACCGTTGCGGGGTGGGTTTGGTTGACAGCGTCGTCCATGCTTTCCAGACTGCCGCCTCTGCCCCGTGTCGTCTGCCGGAAAACCTCCATGTCCGTCGTCAGTAAAGTCCCCGTCGCCGAGTCGGCCGTTTCGCCCCCGCGGGCCCTGCGCCACGACTGGTCGCGCAGCGAAGTGCGCGACCTGTTCGATTTGCCGTTCCCGGAGCTGCTGCACCGCGCCGCCAGCGCCCACCGCGAGAATTTCGACGCCACCGAGGTCCAGGTCAGCACCCTGCTGTCGGTCAAGACCGGCGGCTGCCCGGAGGACTGCAGCTACTGCCCGCAGGCCGCGCGCTACCACACCGGCGTCGACGCCACCAAGCTGATGAGCACCGAGGCGGTGCTGGAGAAGGCCAAGCAGGCCAAGGCCGCCGGCGCCTCGCGCTTCTGCATGGGCGCGGCCTGGCGCTCGCCCAAGGACCGCGATATCCCGAAGGTCGCGGCGATGATCCGCGAGGTGAAGGCGCTGGGTCTGGAGACCTGCGCCACCCTGGGCATGCTCTCGGGCGACCAGGCCCAGGCCCTGAAGTCGGCCGGTCTGGACTACTACAACCACAACCTGGACACCGCGCCGGAGTTCTACAACGAGATCATCCACACCCGCGAGTTCCAGGACCGCCTGGACACGCTGGCGCACGTGCGCGATGTGGGCATGAAGACCTGCTGCGGCGGCATCGTCGGCATGGGCGAGTCGCGCAGCCAGCGCGCCGGCCTGCTGCAGACCCTGGCCAACCTGCCGGCGCACCCGGATTCGGTGCCGATCAATCGCCTGGTCCAGGTCGAGGGCACCCCCCTGGCCGGCACCGCCGAGCTGGACCCGTTCGAGTTCGTACGCACCATCGCGGTCGCCCGCCTGCTGATGCCGCGCTCGATGGTGCGCCTGTCGGCCGGCCGCGAGAGCATGTCCGACGAGCTCCAGGCCCTGTGCTTCCTGGCCGGCGCCAATTCGATCTTCTATGGTGAGAAGCTATTGACCACGGGCAACCCGGACACCGAGCGCGATATGGCGCTGTTCGAGCGCCTGGGCCTGCGGCCGATGCAGATCATGGAAGAATCGGCCACCGTACACGCCGACATCGTCGAAACCGACGCGGCGCCCTCCCACTCCTGCGCAGCCTGACCACCATGCACCGAGCGCAATGGCCCGAACGCATCGCCGCCGCGCGCGAACAGCGCGAGGCGACCTCGCGCACCCGCGTCATGCGCACGGTCACCCACCGCGACGGCGCGCGCTGCGAAGTCGACGGCCGCAAGCTGCTCAACTTCTGCGGTAACGACTACCTCGGCCTGTCGCAGCATTTCGGCGTGGTCGGCGCACTGCAGGACGCGGCCTCGCGCGAGGGCGCCGGCGGCGTCGCCTCGCATCTGGTCTGCGGCCACCACGCCATCCACGAAGCGTTGGAGCGCGAGATCGCCGACTGGCTGGGCTCGCCGCGCGCGTTGCTGTTCGGCAGCGGTTTCATGGCCAACCTGGCCGCGGTGCAGGGGCTGCTCGGCGAAGACGACGTCTGCGTGCAGGACCGGCTCAACCACGCCAGCCTGATCGACGCCGCGCGCCTGGCCAACTGCCGCCTGCGCCGCTATCCGCACGCCGACGCCGAAGGCGCGATCCGCCAGCTGCGCAGCGTGCCCGAGGGCATGGCCATGCTGGCCAGCGATGGCGTCTTCAGCATGGACGGCGACGTCGCGCCGCTGCGCGACCTGGCCTTGATCGCGCGCGCGCAGAAGGCCCTGCTGTACGTCGACGACGCCCACGGCGTGGGCGTGATCGGCCCCGAGGGCCGCGGCTCGGTCGCCTCGGTGAAGCTGTCGGTGCGCGAAGTACCGCTGCAGTTGGCGACCTTCGGCAAAGCCCTGGGCAGCTACGGCGCCGCGCTGCACGGCGACGCCGACCTGATCGGCCACCTGGCCGAAACCGCGCGCAGTCACATCTACACCACCGCGCTGCCGCCGGCCCAGGCCGCGGCCACGCTGGCCGCGGTCAAGCTGGCGCGCAACGAACATTGGCGGCGCGACAAGCTGGTAGAGCTGACCCAGCGCTTCCGCGACGGCGCGCGCAAGCTGGGCCTGGAACTGCAGCCCTCGAGCACGCCGATCCAACCGGTGATCTGCGGCGACGACGCGCGCGCGATCGCGATGGCGCGTTCGCTGGAAGAAAGCGGCTACTGGGTCGCGGCGATCCGCCCGCCGACCGTGGCCGAAGGCCGCGCCCGCTTGCGGGTGACGCTGTCGGCGCTGCACACGCCGGCCGACGTCGACGGCCTGATCGAAGCCTTCGCGCGCGCCGCCGAGCGCGCCGGCCTGGGCCGCGCCCCGGTCGTCGCCGCAGCCGAGCTGCGCGCCACCCCCGCACCATGACCGCGGCGCCCGTCGCCGCGCGCCCGGTCGCCGAACGCGACCTCGCGCCGATGCTGGCCAGCCTGGACGTGCATCGGCGCGCGGGCGAATACGTTTACGTCGCCAGCGCGCGGCACGATCCCGAGCTGGCCGCGCTCGCCCACGCCAGCGTGCGCGAGGACGAGGGCGCGAGCTATGTGCTCTCGCGCGCCGATGCCGACGCGCGCGGGCTGGGCTACGACTTCGTCGCCGCCTGGCTGAGCCTGAGCGTGCATTCGGCGCTGGACGCGGTTGGACTGACCGCCGCGGTGTCGACCGCACTGAGCCAGCGCGGCATCGCCTGCAACGTACTCGCCGGCCTGCATCACGATCATCTGCTGGTGCCGGCCGAACGTGCCGCCGACGCGGCCGCGGCGCTCGCCGCGCTGCGGCGACCGGCCGACGCGCACTGAGGGCCGCGCATGTACGTGCAGACCCTCGGCAGCGGACCTTCGCTGGCGCTGATCCACGGCTGGGCCATGCACGGCGGCCTGTTCGCGCCGCTGGTCGAGCGCCTGGCCGACGACCACACCCTGCATCTGATCGACCTGCCCGGGCACGGCCACGCGCGCGACGACCGTACCGCGCTGGAGCCCGCGCCGCTGGCCGCCGAACTGGTCGCGCGCATTCCCGATGCGGTCTGGCTGGGCTGGTCGCTGGGTGGGCAGTTCGCGCTGCGCGCCGCGCTCGACCATCCGCAGCAGGTGCGCGGCCTGGTGATGATCGCGTCCTCGCCGCGCTTCGTGACCGGCGCCGATTGGCCGCACGGCGTGTCGCCGAACCTGTTCCGCGATTTCGGCGACGCGCTCAAGCGCGATTTCCGCGGCACGCTCGAGGGCTTTCTGGCCCTGGAGGCCTTGGGCTCGGCCAGCGCCCAGGACGAACTGCGCAAGCTGCGCAGCCAGGCCTTCGAGCGCGGCGAGCCGGCCGAGCACGCCCTGCAGGAAGGCCTGCGCCTGCTCGACGCGATCGACGTGCGCGATCAGCTGCCGAACCTGCGCGTGCCCAGCCTGTGGATCTCCGGCCGACGCGACCGCCTGGTACCGGCGGGCGCGATGCCGGCCGCGGCCGCGCTGGCGCCCGGCGGCCGCAGCGTGGTGCTGGACCGCGCCGGCCACGCACCCTTCCTGAGCGCGGCCGAACAGGTCGCGCAGCTGGTCGACGAATTCGCCGCATCTTTGCCGCCGGCGAACGCCGCCGGCGCATCGCCCTGAACCCCCAGTGCGGACGTCGCGCCCACGACGCACGCGCGCTACTGAAATCGCCTTACCGATGACCGATCTGTTCGACCACCGCCAAGTCCGCCGCGCCTTCTCCCGCGCCGCGCATGGCTACGACGGCGCCGCCGCGCTGCAACGCGAAGTCGGCGCGCGCCTGTCGGAAACCCTGGACTATCTGGTAGACCGCACGCCCGAGCTGGTGGTCGATGTCGGCTGCGGCCCCGGCCATGCCGCGATCGCGATGCAGAAGCGCTGGCCGCGCGCGCAGGTCGTCGCGCTGGATCTGGCCCTGCCGATGCTGCAGGAAACCCGCCACAACGCCGGCGGCGGCCTGCCGCGTTTCCTCGGCGGCGCGCGCCGGCCCGACGCCATTTGCGCCGATGCGCGCGCGCTGCCGCTGCGCGACGCCAGCGTCGATGTGCTGTATTCCAATCTGTGCCTGCAGTGGGTCGAGGACCTGCCGACGGTGTTCGCCGGCTTCCGCCGCGTGCTCAAGCCCGGTGGCCTGCTGTTGGTGTCGACCTTCGGCCCCGACACCCTGTTTGAGCTGCGCGGCGCCTTCGCCGAAGCCGACAACACCCCGCACGTGAGCCTGTTCCCGTCGATCGCGCAGTTCGGCGATGCCTTGATCGCGGCCGGCTTCAAGGACCCGGTGCTGGACCGCGACGAGTTCGTGCTGAGCCACGACGACCTGGGCGGCCTGATGCGCGAACTGCGCACCCTGGGCGCGACCAACGCCATGCGCGAGCGCCGCCGCAGCCTTACCGGCCGCACGCGTTTCGCGCGCGCGGCGCAGGCCTACGAGGCGCTGCGTACTCCCGACGGCCGCCTGCCGGCGACCTGGGAAGTGGTCTATGCCCACGCCTGGGGCCCGCAGCCGGGCACGCCGATCCGCGTCGGCGGCGTCGACGAAGTGCAGGTGCCGGTGGCGAGGATTCCGATCCGGAGACGATCGTGAGCGCACGCCGCTTGCACGCCGTTTGGCTATCCCTGTTGAAGCAGGTTCGTTTTGAACGCGGCCACCCGGACGCTGCTTGGAGCAGCTTCATCGCCGGTAGTAACGATGACTGGCGCGTAAGCGGTTTAGGCGTCAACTGGTGGTATACGCCAGCAGGACTACGCAAAGCGAAGCAACTAGCCCTGATGTACCTAGATCTGCGTCCGGATTGCGGGCACTACGAATTGCGTACAATCACGGCTTTAATATTCAACACGCTGCAGCAGCGCTGTCTGGACAGAAGTGGCGTCTTTTCCGGCGTATTCGCTGCAAGCGAAGGTAGTTTATTCGATCGCTTGTTAGTGAACCCCGCGCAGGCTGCCTTGTCGTTGGACGATTGGATGCGCGAAAAGATCAATAACGATATCGGCGACTCCATCGCGGTCTACCCCTTATTCCGAGTGATCGCGAGTTCCGAGGATCTTGGATTCGAACGCTTGGAGATCGTTCGACCTGATGATGCCAAGCGCTGGGCGGCGTTGGATCCGCGCGGCGGGTTCGAACGAGACTGGAGCCCCTTGACTGGCCAATTCGTGGGCGGCAGCGGCGGTGGATTCCAGCAGCCTTTCGATTCTTGGTTGGTTGGGCGCTACCGGGGCAGCTGTGAAGGAATTAAGCAGGCCTTCCGACGCGATGCGCAGGAAGCGATGGCTTGTCTTTACGCTTTCTGGAGCCGCGACGCCGAGCGCGAACGTGTAATGACTTCTCCGGAGGAGTATTTCCTGGCTTTGCATCGACCCGAAACAGGAGGGGCGCGCTTGCACCTGCTACCGCTGGGGCCGATGTTTCCACGTTACGGCGACGAGTTGGATCTACATTCGCTGCAGCCGCAAGTACGCGATTGGAATGAGAAGCGCCGCGGATTACCCGCAGAATACGCTAAGCGTCTAAGTACTGGGCTGTGCTTCGCCAATCTTGCGATGGCCTCGTACGACGTTTCGATCTTCATCAACTACTTTATCGTGCTGGATGCTCTGTTCGGTGAAAGGGGTCAAGTCGAGAGCTCATTGGTTTCAGGTGTGTCCGATGTCTCGGGTACGGAGCGAGCCGGAGAGATGCTCCCCTGGCTATGGAGCCTGCGCAACGATCTCATGCATGGCGGATCACGCAACATCCACGAATGGTCGAGTTACCTGCGTTACCTGAAGCATTTCGGTACCGAACCACTGTCTGACTTGCGCGCCATCGCACTGAATTGCCTTTGTCGCTATCCGATGGTTATGTCCTCCAAATCGATGCCGCCATGACCCCACGTCGTCTCGCCCTGGCTGCGGTCGCGATCGCGCTCGCCTCGGCGTTGTTCTTCACTTGCACCTACGTGCTCAACCGCGCCGCCGCGGTCGGCGGCGGGCATTGGGCATGGACGGCGTCGCTGCGCTACCTGATCACCCTGCCGCTGCTGTTGCTGGTGATGCCGGTGCAGGGCGGCGCGGCGCCGGTGTGGCGTGCGATCCGCGCGCATCCGTGGCCGTGGTTGCTGTGGAGCGGCATCGGCTTCGTGCTGTTCTACGTGTGCCTGAGCTGGGCCGCGGCAAGCGGGCCCTCGTGGCTGGTCGCGGGCACCTTTCAGCTCACCGTGATCGCCGGCATGTTGTGCGCGCCGTTCCTGTACCGCGATGCGCGCGCGCGGATTCCGTTACCGGCGCTGTTGGCCGGTGCGGTGGTGGTGGCCGGCGTGTTGCTGCTGCAGCTCGGACACGGCGGCGGCCAGCTGGATCGCGAAGGCTGGATCGCGCTGATCTGCGTGGCGGTATCGGCCTTCGCCTATCCGCTGGGCAACCGCGGCCTGCTGCTGCATCTGGAGCGCAGCGGGACCGAATTGAACGCGACCCAGCGCGTGTTCGGCATGACTCTGGCCAGCCAGCCGCTGTGGATCGCGGTCGCGGTGTACGCCTTCGCGCAGGCCGGCGTGCCTTCGGCCGGGCAACTGTGGCTGGCCGGCGGCGTGGCGCTGGGCGCTGGCGTGATCGCGACCGTGCTGTTCTTCCAGGCCACCGGCATGGTCCGCAACGACCCGACCGCATTGGCCGCGGCCGAGGCGATGCAGGCGGCGGAGATTTTGTTCGCGACCCTGATCGGCGCGCTCTGGCTGGGCGAAGCCTGGCCGCAGGGGCGCAGCCTGCTCGGCGCGGCCATCGTGGTGGTCGGCATCGTCGCTTTCAGCCTGGTCGCGGCGCGCGCGGCGGCCGGCGACGATCACCGCACCAAGGAAATGCGCAGCGACCGCGGCGCCTGAGCCGGGTCAGCGCATCGCGTCGCCCGGCCGCGCCAGACGCGGCGCGAACTCGACCTGGAAGATCACCCGGCGCTCGAAGGGCGCGCCCAGCGCGCTCGCGCGATAGCCGAGCGTGGCCACGCGCGCGCGCAACCGCGGCCACATCGTTTGTTTGCAGACCCAGACCGTACCGGGCTCGTGCTCGGCCAGCTCCTGCGCCAGCGATTCGTCGAACTCGGGATTGAAGCGTGCGCCCGGCGCCGGCTCCAGCGAGACCTTCTCGATCTCGGCATCCAGATGCAGGTGCAGGCCGTAGCGCGCCATGTCTTCGACGAACACCACCTCGCGCACCGGACCGGGCGCGCGCGTGCGGATCGCCTCGGCCCAGGCCGACGCGTCCTTGTGGGTGGGCCAATAGACCGTGGCCAGCTTGAGCGCCAGCAGCACCGCGACCAGTGCCGCCAGCCATGGCCAGGTCGGCAGGCCGCGGCCTTCGTCCTGGCGCTGCCGCGCCGCGATCACCGCCAACGGCAGGAACAGCGGCAGCAGGTACAGCGGCATGCGCGACTGCGCCAGGCAGAACACCAGCAGCGGCAGCCACAGCCACAAGGCCAGCAGCAGCGCCGGCGCCTCGCTCAGGCGCGCGGCGCGATCGCGCCAACGCCCGGCCCGCGCGGGCAGCGCGCGCGCCCAGCGCCACAGCGCCGGCGTCCACGGCAGGGTGCCCAGCAGCAGCGTGGGCAGGTAGATCTCCAGCCAGCCGTACCACTCGCCGTGGCGGCCGAATTCGTTGGTGGTGACGCGGTTCACCACCTCGTCGCCGATGAAGTACTTGAACAGGCCCGGATGATTGGCGATCACCGCCGCGTACCAGGGCAGCGCCAGCAGCACGAACAGCGCCAGGCCCGACCACTGCAGGATCCGATACCCGCCCGGCGCGAGCAGATTGAAAGCCAGGATCGGCAGCAGCAGGAGCAGCGCCGGCGGGCCCTTGCACAGGAAGCCCAGCGCGAAGCCGATCCACATCAAGGCGATCCAGCCGCGCGCGCGCAGGCGTTCGCGCGCGGCTTCGGCCTGCGCCGGCCCGAAGCGCGCCTCCACATAGGCCCACATCGCCAACCCGGTGCAGGCCGACAACAGGTAATCGGTGGTGATCAGCTGCGAGGCGCCGACGGTGAACGGCAGGGTCGCGTAGATCGTCGCGGCCTGCGCCTGCGCGCCCGGCGCGAGCCGGCGCGCGACGCGCCAGGCCAGCCACACGCTGAGCAGATAGGCCAGCGCCGCCGGCAGCCGCGCCGCCCAGGTGTGATGGCCGAACACGGCCACGCTGGACGCGATCGCCCAATAGGTCAGCGGCGGCTTGGTCCAGTGCGCGACTTCATGACTGCGGCGCGGATTGATCCAGTCGCCGGTGTCGAGCATGTTCAGGGCGACGTTGGTGTAGCGGCCTTCGTCGGGGTCCCAGATGCCGCGGCTGCCCAGAAAGCACAGCGCCAGCGCCAAGGCCAGCGCGGCGATCCAGTAGGCGGGCGTACGCGGGAGTCTGAGCATCGGGGCCGTGCGGCGGTCGGGCGCCGCGACAGCCTAGCGGAGCGGATGTTACGCGTCGGTCGCGTCGCCGCGCCGATGCGCGGCGGTTGCGCCGCGGCCGCGCTCAGCTGACCTGGGCGATCCAGTCCTGCAGGTTGTAGTAGTTGCTCACGCGCTGGATGCGACCGTCGCGCAGCTCGAAGAACGCACCGCCGGGCAGCACGTATTTCTGCCCGCGCGCTTCCGGCAGGCCGGCGTCGCTGGCCAGGTACTGGCCGTGGACCACGTACTCGGCCGCCGCGCGGCTGCCGTCGGGCGAGACCAGCACCACGATGTCGTGCAGCTGCTCGCGGTAGCTGGCCTGCATGCGCTGCAGGAACTGAGCGAATGCGACGCGCCCGTTTTCGCGCGGGCCCTGGTTGAGGTCGTGGGCGACATCGTCGGACAGCAGGACGAGCATGCCGTCCCAATCGCCGCGGTTGAAGGCGGCGTAATAGGCCAACACCACCTCGGTGGCACGGTCGTGGCTGCGGGTACCGTCTATCTTCATCGGGGGCCTGGCTGCATCGGTATGCGGGACGCGGCGATGATACCGGCGTCGCGCTCAGGCCGCGTGAGCGCGGTCGAAGAACGCGCGCGCGCCCGCGCCGCATGCGCCAAAACGAAGGGCCCGCATCGGCGGGCCCTTCGCGCTACCGGGTTACGGAAGGCGCGGTCAGATCTGCACCATCGCGCGCTGACGCTGGCGCAGCATGCTCAGGGTCAGCACCGTGGCCAGCAGCAGGGTGGTCACCGCGAAGATGCCCATGCCCAGATTGGCGCCGCTGATGCCGCCGGCCAGCGCGGCCGCGCCGGCCTGATTGGGCGCGAAGCTGGCCGCGAGCATGCCGGTGTAGTGCATGCCGCACACCGCCACGCCCATCACCAGCGCGCTGCCCAGCATCTGCAGCCAGCCGCGCAGGTTGAAGGCCAGCCACAGGGCCACGATCGAAGCCACGATCGCGATCGCCGCCGAGGCCGACACCAGGGTGCCGTCGTAGTGGATGTCGGCCGGCATGCGCATCGCCGCCATGCCGCTGTAGTGCATGCCGGTCACGCCCAGGCCCATGAACACGCCGGCGATCACCAGCTTGCCCCAGCCGAACACGCCCGCGCTGGCGATCGCCAGGCCAGCCATGCACGAGAGGATCGCGATCACCGCCGAGGCGATGGTGATGGTGAGGTCGTACGTCACCGGGATCTGCATCTGGCAGGCCAGCATGGCGATGAAGTGCATCGCCCAGATCGCGCCGCCGCCCATCGCCGCGCCGGCGGCGAAGATCGCGCGCCAGCGCGCCGCGCCGCGCGCGGCCGGGATCGCGATCGCGAGCTGCAGGGCGGTGAACGAGCCCAGCACCGAAACCAGGTAAGAAAGCACGACCAGCAGCGGGTCGTGGATGCATTGAATGGCGTGATCGTGCGGCATTGGTAGTCCCCCGTGGTGGTTGGCCTGACTCAGGCGTGGAACTCGAAGCAGCAAGTCTCCGCGCCGGTGTTGCGACAATGGCTTTCGACGACGCGCACCCCTTCGGTGCCGTGGGGTCCGCCGAGCAGGCCGCCGAGCATGCCGCGCAGGAAATGGCAGGAAGCGCCGTGTTCGCCGCGATGGCAGAAGGGACTGTTCTTGACCCGCAGGGTGTCCTCGTGGAGTTCGGCCTGAACCAGCTGGCGCATCGCCGGCAGGGCGATGTGGCGCACCGCGTCGGCCAGGGCGAGGTGGCCGCCCAGGGAGTAGTCGCGCTTGTAGACCCAGGTGCCCACGCGCTGGCCGATGTAACGCAGCGTCGCCTCGCGCTGCGACGGCGGCAGGTCGTGTTCCAGCGCCAACAGCTGGATGAAGATGTTGGGGTAGTCGCGCGCCAGCTGCGGCAGCAGGGATTCGACCCGGCGCGTGTCCATCGCGGTGGCGGCCTCGTCGGACGCGGTCGCGGGCTTGAGCGTCGCTCCGCCGTTGGCCTTGGGCGCGGCCGGTGCGGGCGCAGGCGCGCTGACGGTATTGGCGACGCTGGCGTCGACCGGCGAGGCTTCGAAACTATTGACCAGGTGATGGGTGCCCAGACGCTCTTCGAGCATCAGCAGCCCGTTCTCCGGGCCGCGCACCACCATGGTCAGCACCACGCCTTCCTCGCTGTTGACCATGCGCTGACGCAACAGGGTGAACCCCGCCGCGATCACGGTCTGGCCCAGGGCCAGCAACAGCCCGTCGCGGCGGTCTGCGACCACCCGAAACTCGACATCCACCATCAGCCACCCCTTCGGCTAAACGTTGTTCAGTGCTTGAACGAAATGGTCGGATCTCGTCGCGCACCGGCGTAAGTGAATCAACGCCGTGGGGTGCGCTGCGTAGCTCAGCGTGCCAGTGGCATGCGCAAAAAAATGATAGAGGTGTCACAAATAAAACACGTCGCATCGCCGTCGATGCGGCGGCTTCCACCGCCGATGTATTCAGCGCGCGAACAAAGTCGCCAACGCATCCGCATCGACGTTGCCGCCGGACAGGATCACGCCGACTTTTTTTCCGGCGAAAAGCGAACGATTAGCGAATACCGCGGCTATTGCGACCGCAGCGGAGGGTTCCAGCACTTGTTTTGCGCGTTGCAGGAACAGGCGCATCGCGGCCACGGTGTCGGCGTCGTCGACCACCAGGGCCTCGACAGCATAGCGCTGCAAAAGCGCGAAATTAGGCGCGCCCAACGTGCCTCTCAATCCGTCGCAAATCGTGTCCGGTACGAACTGCGTAATACGTTTACCCGCTTGCAGCGAAGCGTGGGTCTCGGCGGCGCCGGCCGGTTCGGCCACGAACAGACGCGTGGCAGGCGATACCGCCGCGCTCGCGATCGCGGTGCCGCTGGCCAGGCCGCCGCCGCCAACCGGCGCGATCAAGGCGTCCAGCGCGGGCGTCGCCGCCAACAATTCCAAAGCGGCCGTGCCTTGGCCGGCGATCACGCGCGCGTCGGTGTAGGGATGGACCAGCTCGGCGCCGGTCTCGGCCTGCACCTGCGCGCACTTGGCCTCGCGCGCGTCGATGCTCGGCGCGCAGCGATGCAGGGTGGCGCCGTAGGCTTCGATCGCGGCCAGCTTGGCCGCCACCGCGCCCTCGGGCACGACCACGTGGCAGGCGATGCCGCGGGTGCGCGCGGCCAGCGCCAGCGCGGCGCCATGATTGCCGGAGGAATGGGTGACCACGCCGTGCGCGGCTTCGGCCTCGGACAAGGACCACACCGCATTGCAGGCGCCGCGGAACTTGAAGGCGCCGATGCGCTGCAGGTGCTCGGCCTTGAAGTAGAGCTCGCAGCCGGCCAAGGCGTCGATCGAACGCGAGCGCAGCACCGGCGTGGTGTGCGCATGCGGGGCGATGCGCGCGGCCGCGGCCAGCACGTCGCGGAAACCGGGCAGGTCGGTGGCGGGCGCGGAGGGGTCGTTCGGGGGAAGTTCGCTCATCGTCGCGAGACTAGCGCACCCGCGCCGCCGCGCTCCATGCCGGCGCAGCGGCGTTCATGCGTTTTCGCTGGCGGGCGCGCGCCGCCCGAGCAGGCTGACCGCGGCCGAACCGGCCACCACCAAGGCCGCGCCGACCCAGCCCAGGCTCGAGATCCGTTCCGGCGCCAGCATCTGCGGCCAGAACGCGTGCACCACCGTCACCGCCACGATGCACAGCAAGGGCGTGGTCGCCAGGATCGCCGACACCCGCGAGGCTTCCCAGTGCGCCAGCGCCTCGGCGAAGGCGCCGTAAGCGCCGACGGTGTTGAGCGCGCAGTAGGCCAGCATCGCCCAGTGGAAACCGTCCAGCGCCAACAGCGCGGACGGACGCGCGAACGGCAGCAGCAGCACGCTGGCGGCGACATAGATGAAGAGCAGGATCTGCATCGATCCCAACTTCATCAGCAACTGCTTCTGCAGCAGCGCGTAGGCCGCCCACACCACCGCGCCGGCGATCACGAAGGCCGAGCCCAGCAGGTAGTCGCCGCTGTGCGCCGCGCTTGCGCTGGCCGCTTCCTGGGCCCAGGCGTGGACCAGCTGGTCGCGGAAGAACAGGCTCAGCCCGATTAACAGCAGGGCCAGGCCCAGCCATTGCGCGGCGCGGAAGCGTTCGCCGAACACCCAGATACCGCCCAGGGTCATCAGCAGCGGCGCCAGCTGGATCAGCAGTTGGGCGTTGGCCGGCGAGGTGTACTGCACGCCCAACAGGTACAGCACGTAGTTGCCGACCAGCATCAGCGCGGCCACCGCCAGCAGGGTCCAGCCGCGCCGGCCCAGGGCGCGGTAACCTCCCAGGCGCCCGCGCAGGCCCAGCCAGGCGCCGGTCACGCCGGCCGCGACCAGGAACCGGAACCAGGTCAGGGTGATCGGGTCCAGCGCCTCCAGCACGATCTTCAGCGCGATCGGCAGGGTCGCCCAGCAGGCCGCGGTGAGCAGGGTCAGCAACAGGCCCAGCCGCCAATGGCCGGAGGTGCGGTGCAGGGTCATGGGGGCTCGCGAACGGGGGAGCGGGGCGCCTGCGCGCGGCCGCGGACCGGCATGCTGGCACCGGTGCGGCGGCGCGGCAATTGCGCAAGCGGTCGGTTAGGGCGGCGACACTGGTAGCGCGGACCTGAACCGGTCAGGATGGGGTTTCCGGCCACCCGCCGAGTTAAGCCCGAGTTCAATGCCCCGGGCCGAAGCTGGCGGCACACCCTGGGGGGTTCCAGCCATGATTCGCAAACTGATCCTGCCCGTCGTAGCCGCCGTCCTGCTGGCCGGTTGCTATCCCGATTACGTGTATCGCGACGGCGCGCGCGGCGACTATTACTACGGTCAGCCGAGCACCGAGTACCGCTATTACGGTTCTTACGGCGGCTCCTACGGCGGCTATTACCCGTACGGCGAGGCCTACCGCTTCGGCTACCGCTACGGTGGCTATCCGTATCCTTATAGCTACGGCTACCGACCGGGCTACGGTTACGGCTACCCGGGCTATTACCCCGGTTACCCGGGCTACGGCTACCCGGGCTATCACCGTCCGCACCGCCCGCGTCCGCCGGTGGTGGTCAATCCGGGCCAGCCGCCGACCAACCCGCCGCCGCCGGGCCGTCCGGACAACGACCGCTCGCCCTGGCGCAACCTGGACGGCATCCGCCGCCAGCACGCCGATGGCGGCCGTCCGCCGACCCACGTGCCCTCGCAGCCGATGCCGCGGGTCTACAACAACCCGCCGCCGCGCCGCGACGGCGGCTCGCCGATGCAGCAGACCATCCGCCGCGCGGTCGAAAGCCGCGACAGCCGTCCGGCCACGCACGAGCAGTGAGACCGGGCCAGGGGCGGCGCTGAACGCAGCGCCGCTCCCGCACCGCCGCTTTCCACGGGCGCGGCTTCCGCAAGCGCGGCTTTCCACAAGCGAGTTTCCGGTCACACCCCAGGGTCTTGCATCGGGACCGGACTGACCGCAATCTACGGGTATTGACCGGCTGCGTCGCATTTGGACGTAGTCGGTAAGACAGCCTGACTATGTCGGCGCCCGGCGAGGAATCACGGATCCCCCCTGTTCCGTCCCCGTCGGGCGTCGGCGCCTTCTACGAGGCGACGCGCAAGACGCGACGTCCCGCGCGCAAACCGCGCCAGACCGGCCTCAGATCGATGGATCGCGCGTATCGCGCAGCGGAATCGGGAAAAAAATAAGGGGCCGAATGTCCCCCGACATTCGGCCCCCTGCTTCCCCCGCGAGCGCTTGGCCAGCCCCTGTTCCAATTCCGACCGGCGTCTAGCGCCTGCCCCGCTGGGTGCAAGAGTAATGACGCAGGAACCGTGCCAAGTTTCCGTGCCCGGGCGCCCCGCGCCGGCATGCCCTAAAATTCCGCCCGCCGCCCCGCGGCGCCGGACCCTGCGATGACCGACTCTTTCTACCAATACGATGTGATCGTGGTCGGCGGCGGCCACGCCGGCACCGAAGCCGCGCTGGCTTCGGCGCGTGCCGGTGCGCGCACCCTGCTGCTCACCCATTCGGTCGAGACCGTCGGCGCGATGAGCTGCAACCCCGCCATCGGCGGCATCGGCAAGGGCCACCTGGTCAAGGAGATCGATGCGCTGGGCGGGATCATGGCGCGCGCGGCCGATGCCGCCGGCATCCAGTGGCGACGCCTCAACGCCAGCAAGGGCCCGGCCGTGCGGGCGACGCGCTGCCAGGCCGATCGCGGTCTGTATCGCAGCTTCATCCGGCGCGCGGTCGAAGCGCAGCCGAACCTGACCCTGTTCCAGGCCGCGGTCGACGACATCGAATTCGCCGACGGCCGCGTCAGCGGCGTGCTCACCCAGACCGGGCTGCGCTTCCAGGCGCGCGCGGTGGTGCTGACCGCCGGCACCTTCCTGGCCGGCAAAGTCCATGTCGGCCAGACCACTTACGCCGCCGGCCGCGCCGGCGACCCGCCCGCGACCGCGCTGGCCGCGCGTCTGCGCGAAGGCCCGTTCGTGGTCGACCGGCTCAAGACCGGCACGCCGCCGCGCATCGACGGGCGCACGCTCGACTACTCGGTGATGGAGGAGCAGCCCGGCGACGATCCGCGCCCGGTGATGTCCTTCCTCGGCAGCCGCGACGACCATCCGCGTCAGGTCTCGTGCTGGATCACCCACACCTCCGAGCAGACCCACGACCTCATCCGCGGCGCGCTCGACCGCTCGCCGCTGTACACCGGCCAGATCGAAGGCACCGGCCCGCGCTACTGCCCGTCGATCGAGGACAAGGTGGTGCGCTTCGCCGAGAAGGCCAGCCACCAGATCTTCGTCGAGCCCGAAGGCCTGGACGTGGCCGAGATCTATCCCAACGGCATCTCGACCTCGCTGCCGTTCGACGTGCAGCTGGCGCTGGTGCGCTCGATCCGCGGCTTCGAGCGCGCCCACATCACCCGCGCCGGCTACGCGATCGAGTACGACTACTTCGACCCGCGCGGCCTCAAGACCACGCTGGAGACCAAAGCCGTGGCCGGCCTGTACTTCGCCGGCCAGATCAACGGCACCACCGGTTACGAAGAGGCCGCCGCGCAGGGCCTGCTGGCCGGCGCCAACGCCGCGCGCCACGCGCACGGCCTGGACGGCTGGAGCCCGCGCCGCGACCAGGCCTACCTGGGCGTGCTGGTCGACGACCTGATCACCCACGGCACCAGCGAGCCCTATCGCATGTTCACCTCGCGCGCCGAGTACCGGCTGCAACTGCGCGAGGACAATGCCGACCTGCGCCTGACCGAAACCGGCCGCGAACTGGGCCTGGTCGACGACGCGCGCTGGGCCGCGTTCGCGCGCAAGCGCGAGGCGATCGAGCGCGAGAGCGCGCGCCTGGCCGCGGTCTGGGCCGCGCCCGGCAACGCCCTGGGCCGCGAGGTGGCGCAGACGTTGGGCATCGAGCTCAGCCGCGAGACCAACGCGCTGGACCTGATCAAGCGCCCCGAGCTGGACTACGCGCTGCTGACGAGCGTGCCCTCGCTGGGCCCGGCGGTGGCCGATGCCGCGGTGGCCGAGCAGGTCGAGATCGGCGTCAAGTACGCCGGCTACCTGGAACGCCAGCGCGAAGAGATCGCGCGCCAGCAGCGCAACGAAGACACCGCGATTCCCGACGGTTTCGATTACGCCGGCGTGCACGGCCTGTCGGCCGAGGTCCAGCAGAAACTGGAGCGCGTGCGTCCGCAAACCGTCGGTCAGGCCCAGCGCATTCCGGGCATGACCCCGGCGGCGATCTCGCTGCTGTTGGTGCACCTGACCCGCGCGCGCCGCGCGCGCGTGGCCTGAGACGCGGCGCGCTCGCCGCGTACCCGCCTGCCCGCTCGCCCGTAGGATGCGGTGAGCCATAGGCGAACCGCATCGCCGCGTAACACCACGGCCGCCCTCGCGGCCTCGGGCTGGATTACCCTTCCGCCATGAAGCCCCGCCCGATTCTCGCGATCGCACTGATCCTGGCCGGCAGCGCCTGCGGGCGCGGTGACGCGCCGCCCCCCGTTGCAGCCGAGGCCCCCGCATCGGCGCCGGCCCCGCGCCTGAGCGCCAGCGCCTGGGCGCTGCCCGTGGACACCGCTGCCGCGCAACCCGATCTGGTCGCGAGCGCGGACGGCCGCTTGCTGCTGTCGTGGATCGAGTCGTATGACGGCGAACATCGCCTGCGGCTGGCGCAATCGAGCGACACCGGCCACGCGGCCTGGTCGGCGCCGGTGCAGGTCGCCGCCGGCCGCGACTGGTTCGTCAACTGGGCCGACACCCCGCACGTCATGGCCACCGCCGACGGCGCGTTATGGGCGCATTGGCTGCGCAAGTCCGCGAGCGCGCCCTATGCCTACGACGTCGCACTGGCGCGTTCGGCCGACGATGGCGCGACCTGGTCCGCGCCCGTGCTGGTCAACAACGACGGCACTTCGACCGAGCACGGCTTCGTGTCGCTGTGGCCGGCCGCGGAGGATCGCCTCGGCATCGCCTGGCTGGACGGCCGCCACAATGCGGCCGCGTCCACCGACGCGCATGCCGGCCACGAGGACCATGGCGGCACGATGAGCCTGCGCAGCGCGATCGTCGATGCCGAGCTGCGGCGCAGCGACGAGGTCGAGTTGGACCGCAGGACCTGCGACTGCTGCCAGACCGATGTCGCGCTGACCGAGCGCGGCGCCTTGCTGGTTTATCGCGATCGCTCGGTCGAAGAGCTGCGCGACATCGCGGCAGTACGGCGCGGGCCGGGCGGCTGGGGCGCGGCGCGCATGGTGCACCCGGATCGTTGGACCATGCCGGCCTGCCCGGTCAACGGCCCGGCGGTGGCCGCGCGCGGATCGCGCGCGGTGGTGGCCTGGTACACCGCGGCCGGCGACACGCCCACGCTCAAGCTCGCGCGCAGCGAGGACGCCGGCGACTCCTACGCCGCGCCGCGCGTGCTCGATCAGGGCGCGCAGGTGCAGGGCCGCGTCGATGTCGCCATAGCCGCGGACGCGGTGTGGGTGCTGTGGCTGCGCGAAGACGCGCAGGGCCAATCGCTGCAGCTCGCGCGCTACGCCGCCGACCTGTCCGGCGAACCGCAACGTCTGGAGCTCGCGCGCCTGCAAGGACGCGGCCGCGCCACCGGTTTTCCGCAGCTGGCCCTGTCCGGTGCCGCGGCCTACGCGGTGTGGACCGACGTGGCCGACGGCCGCCCGGGTCTGCATGGCGCGCGCATCGTCGCGCGCTGAGCGCTCAGGCCTCGGTGGAGTACAGCAGCAGTTCTTCGGCGTCTTCGCTCAGCCGCATCCGGCGCTGGTAGCGCAGGCCGATCTTCTCCAGCACGCGGGTGGAGGCTTCGTTGCCGGGCGAGACGATGGCCAGCACGCGCGGCAGTCGCAAAGGTTCGCGCGCATGCGCGATCACCGCCGTGCAGGCCTCGACCGCGTAACCCTGGCCGCGGTACTGCGGCAGGAAGGCGTAGCCGATGTCCGCATCGGGCAGGGTGTCGCGCTGCAACAGCCCGCTCAAGCCTAGACGTTCGCCGCTGGCCTTGTCGCGCACCAGCCACAAACCGAAGCCGTGCTTGGCGTAGCTGGCGGCCGGGCCGTTGGCGATGTAGCGCAAGGCGTCGGCGTGATCGCGTACGCCGCGATCGCCGATGTTGGCCAGGAAGGCCGGGTCGTTGAGCAGTTCGACGATGAAGTCCGCATCCGGCGGCGCCAGTTCGTCCAGCGTCAGGCGTTGCGTTTCGATCACGGTGGTCACGCGTTGCGGTCCTCGAAGTATTTGGCCGATGCCGGCAGTGTCGCCGCTGGGCTAAGCTTGATGCCAGTGCAGGCGGCCCGCAATTCGATGACCGACGTCCCCGATTCCGACATCCATCCGATCGCGCCGGAGCAACGCGCGGCGGTGCTGGCCGCCCTGGACGGAATCGAGCGAGATCACGATGTGCGCATCGTGTTCGCCTGCGAGTCCGGCAGCCGCGGCTGGGGCTTCTCTTCGCCCGACAGCGACTACGACGCGCGCTTCGTCTATGTGCACCGGCGCGACTGGTACCTCAGCGTCAACGAGCGCACCGGGCCGGGCGAGCCGCAGCGCGACGTGATCGAACTGCCGATCGACGACGAGCTTGACGTCAGCGGCTGGGACCTGCGCAAGGCGCTGCGCTTGCTGTCGAAGTCGAATCCGACCTTGCTGGAGTGGCTGCGCTCGCCTGTCGTCTATCGGCAGGACGAACGCTTGGTCGCCGGACTGCGCGAACTGGTGGACCGCAACTATTCGCCCATTGCCACCTGGCACCACTACCACCGCATGGCGCGCGGCAACTTCCGTGGCTACCTGCGTGGCGAGCGAGTACGGACCAAGAAGTACTTGTATGTGCTGCGGCCGATATTGGCCTGCCTGTGGATCGAACAAGCTTCCGGTCCGCCGCCGATGGCCTTCGAGCGGCTACTCGACCGCCTGTTGCCCGATGGACCGCTGCGCATCGCGATCGATGCTTTGCTGGTTAAGAAGCGCAGCGCCAAGGAAGTCGAGGATGGACCGCGCGTGCCCGAGATCAGCGAATTCATCGAAGCCCAGTTGCGGCGTATGGAACAGTCGCCGCCGACGCTGACGCCCGGCCGCGGCCATGGCGAGCAACTCGACGAATTCTTCAGGCGCGCCATAGCGCCCGCCTGACCGCGCGCCAGTCGTGAGCCTTTAGCAGCCGAGTTTCATCGCGCCCAACCGGGCGCCGGCTCTGCCATCGATTCGAGCAGGCTTCGATGAGCGAAGACGCCACCGCCACGCCGCGCGAGATCAGCGCCGCAGCATGCGAGGCAGGGTCTGGCGCATATCGAACCGAGGCGGCTGCGGCGGAGCGGCCCCGTCCGGCCGCGCGCTGGCGCACAGCGGCGCCGGCAATGCCGAACGCGGTGCGGCGATCGTCGCCAGTTCGGTGCATACGCCTTCGGCGCCGCGCACGCCTGCGGTTTGCGCGCGCATCGCGACGGGCACACCTGGCGCGGCCGGTACGCCGCCGGTGGCGTGCGGCGTGTCGCCCAATTCGATGTGCTCGCGGGTGGCAAGTACGGCCGGGTTGGCCGGCAGGCCTTCCCAGGCGCGCGGCGTATCCAGCAGCTCGATCTTGCGCAGCATCACCTCGCCGGGAACATTGATCGCCCAGGTGCGGAAGCTCGCGCCGTTTTTGGGATCGCTCGCGTTCGCGGGCGGCGCTGTCATCGGACCCCACCAGGAGCGAAAGCCGCCTTGCAGCAATACGTGACGCACGCTGCCGTCGACGTAAGTCAGACGCAGGCTGTAGTCGCAGCCGCTGGCGTGGCAATACCAGGGCACCGGCCCGGTGTTGGGCACGATGCTGGCGCGTTGCGCCGCATCGGTGGGGTCGATCGTACGCAGCAGGTTGCCGCGGTGGCTCAGCACCGGATAGATCTGCGAGACCTGGGGCGTGCCGGCCAGGCTGTAGGAGATCGCGATGGCGTGCACTGGCACGTCGCGCCGCAGAGGCAGCCCGCCGTCCAGGCCGTACAGACCCTTGTCGGTGGTGGTCCGGTCGACGTTGACCCAACGCCGGTCCAGGCTATCCCAACGCTTGTAACCGCCGGGGAAGGCGGCATCGGCGACGATGCTGCCGCCGTCGTACACGCGCCGGCCCTGGTCGTCGTTGCGGGCGACGCCTTCGAAATGCCGTTGCATCATGGCGGTGCTGTAGTCGGAGAAGGTGGCGAAGCGATAGCCGGCCGCCTCGTCTCCGGAGCCGCTCTGCATCGGGTCTTGCTTGATGCAGCGCCCCTGGGCGTCGAGCTGGCGCGGCGTGCCGGCGAAGGTATCGCCGCGGCAGGTGCTGTAGCGCGACGCGGTGGTCGGCACGAACGGCGCCAGGAACTGCTTGCGCGTGCTGTCGTAACCCCAGACCGATCCGTTGAGGCTGCCGGCCAGATACGGATAGCGGCCGCCCTTGTAGCCGTCGTCCTGATGCGGCAGGCCCATGGCGTGGCCCTGCTCGTGCACGAAGATCCCGCGGTAGTTGTGATCACCGACGCCGGTATCGCCGCCGACCGTGCCCAGGCCGCCGCCGGGGCTGCGGTACACGCGGTTGGCGTCGAACATGATCAAGGGCGCGTAGTACTGCACCGGACCATTGCCTTCGCCGTTGGCGTCGAGCAGGCCGCCCAGCACGTCGAGCACCGCGCCCATCAACTCGTAACCGGCTTGTTCCTCGTTGGTGTTGTGGGCGACGTAGGCCGGCCGGCCGCCGGCGGGCCCGACCACCAGGATCGGCCATTGCGCGAGCCGCGCGGGATGGTTCTGCGCGACCACGCTGGCGACCGGCCACTTGGCGTAGAGCTCGTCGACCGTGGCCGCATTGGGCACCGCGGTGGTGCTGAGCGGGATCGAATTGAGTTCGTTGGCGCCGAACAGGTAGAAGGGCAGCACGCGCAGGGTGACCGGGCTGTCGGCGCCGATCGACGGCGAGCGGAACCCGCCGGCGCTGTAATTGTCGGCGCTCGCGCGCAATTGCAGGCCCGGCGCCAGCCAGGACGCCGGCAGCGTGGCGCTAAGCGCGCCGTAGGGGTGGGCGGGGCCCGCGGCTTCGGTCGGCGGCGTCGCGCCGCTCAGCGCGATCGAGCCCAGCTGCTGGCCGCCGCGCCAGGCTTCGATCCTCGGATTGACGGCGTTGTCCGCCGCCAGCTTGACCAGCACCAGCGCTTCGCGATTGCCGATCGCATGCAGTTCTTCCTTGGCGTTGGCCAGACTCCATTGCAGGCCCGCCTCGGGCATGACGTGGGTCTGCGCCAGATGCAGCTGCACGATCTCCAGGGGCGTGGCGAAGGCCACCGCTTGCGGCGCGTTGGGCGTCGCCATCGACATGCCTGTGGCCGCAGCGGCGCCCGTCGCGGCCGTTTCCCCTGAGCTAGCACCCTCCTGTTGCGCCCCGGGCGTGCAGGCGATCAGGCATAGCGTGGCCGTCAAAGCGGCGGCGAGTCGATGAGTGCGCATGGGGTCCCGGATCGGCTGAAGGGCGGCCGTTGCGCCGCGCGCAAATCTTGGGCCCTGCGGGCATGCAAAGCGATGGCAGCGGCGGTCGCTGCCACTGTTTGGCTGTGATGCAGTTCGCGAATCGAGCGCAAGCAGGTTCGGCGCGAAGCGCGACGAATCCTTCGTCGCGCCGAAACGAAAGTTTCCTGGCGTGCGGCTTACTTTTCCTTGCGCCAGTTGATCGAAGCGCGGTTCTCGATCGTGCTGGATTCGATCTCGATATCGAAGCCCTTGCGCAGCAGGTATTTCAGCGTGAGCACCTGGCCGGTGCCGAGCAGGGACACGCCGTAGCCCACGTACAAGCGCGGCGACAAATACTTGCCCACGCCCAGCACCGAACCACCGAGCGCGCGGCTTTCCATCACGCCGGCGTCGTCCAGGCCGATCTTGGCGCCCAGCTGCGAGGCCAGCAAGCTGCCGCCGGCCGAGAGCGCGGCGCTGGCGGCGTTGAGCTGGCGGCTCTCGTCGCCGCTGGCGCTGGACAGCGGGCGGCCCAGCGCGAGGTAGGCCAGCGCTTCGGACTGCGAGCTGGCCGGGTTGGACCACACGTTGACCTGCGGCGCGCTGGCGCGGCCGGAGATGTCGACGCCTGCGGTGACTTCGCCGACTTCGCGTTCGGCGCGCACGTCGAGGATGGGATCGGATACCGGGCCGTTCGACCAGGCCAGATGGCCGCGGGTGATCTGCAGCTTCTGTCCATAAGCGCTGTAGCGTCCATCGACATCCAGGCGCCCGCTCGCGGTCATCTCGCGGCCGGGCCGCGCGCGCACGCGCATCTGGCCTTGCAGGCTGCCGTCCAGGCCGAAGCCGTTGAGCTTGACGTCGTCGCCCAGCGCCAGGGTCAGGTCCAGATCCAGCGGCGAGTCGCCGGTGTCTTCGGGGTCCACGGGATCGAGCACGACCACGTCGGGGGAGGCCGACACGCCCTGATCCAGGCGCTCCAGGTCGATGCGCGCCGACGGAATCGCAACCGTGCCGGTCACCTGCAGCGGTTGCTTGGCGGCATAGCGCACGGTCAGGTTGGGGTCGGCCACCGCGCGCAGATCGCGCGTGTCCGACATCAGCACGTTCTTGCCGCGCAGGTTCAGCACCAGCGGTGTGTCGTCGCCCTGCCAGCCCAGGCTGCCGTCGATGTTGAGCGTGCCTTCGCCCGAACGCACGTTGCCGACGATGCGCGCAGTGCCGTCGGGCTGCGCGTCCAGGCGCACGTCGCCGTCCTGCAACGCGATCGCCAGCGCCGGCAACTCGGTGCTGAACTCGCTCAGGCGCGCCTGTCCGCTCAGGCGCGGCGCATCGCGGGTGCCGCTCAGGCCGATGCGGCCGTCGAGCTTGCCCTTGGGCTCGACGATGTCGGGCGAGAACAGTTCCACCCAGGTCAGCTCGTCGGTGTTGAGCGCGATGTCGCCTTCCAGCGGCGAGTACGCGTCCCAACCGGTGGCGATGCGCGCGTCGAGACGACCGTCGTCGTTGACCACCGCGTCCAGGTCGGCTTCGATGCGGCGCGGGTCGAAGCTCGCGCGCAGGCTGAGGTTGCTGTAGCGCACCGGCTCGCGGCGCGCGCGTTCGCTGAACTTCATGCCGCCGCCGGCCGAGGTCACCGTGGCCTGGCCGCGCCAGGCGTTGCCGACCGGGCGCAGTTCGCCGTCGATCGCGATCTCGCCGCGCAGCACCCACGGCCGCTTGTCGGCGCGCTCGGGCAGATAGGGCTGGGCCAGCGTCAGCGGCAGGCCCTGACCTTTGACGTCCAGCCCGCGCCGCGGCCAGTCGGCGTTGGCGCACAGCGAACCGCCGCCGCTGGAGGCCAGGCAGGCGTTGCTGAGCGCGCCGTTCTTGCCGTCCCAGCGGAATTGCGCGGCCTGCTGCAAGCGCCAGGACGCGCCCTTGCTGGGCGCCAGTTGCAGGGTCGCCAGCGCGCCCTGCCAGGTCGCGCCGCGCTTGTCGGCGTGGCCGGACAGTTCGAGCGTGCCGATCTCGCCGCGCGCGTTGCCCTGCAACTGCAGCGATTCGACCGCGCCGCGCGCGTCGATCGCGACGCTGTCCATCGGCAGGCCCACGTCCAAGCCGCTGGCGCGCACTTCGATCGCGCCGCCGCGACCGGTCCAGGGCAGCCTGCCCTTGGCCAGCAGGGTCTCGGCGCGGTAGTCGCCGTACTTCAGGCCGCTGCCGCTGAGGTCGGCGTCGATATTGGGCGCGGTGCGCGCGCCGCTGAGCTTGAGCGTGCCGCGCAGGCTGCCGGCGGTGTCGGGCAGCAGGTCGTTGAGTTGCAGCGGCGAGAACTTGGCGTCCACGTCCAGGGTTTGCGCGAGCTTGCCCTTGGCGTCGATGCGGCTGCCGCCCAGCGACAGCGCGACCTCGCCTTCAAAGGCGTCGTCGCTCTTGCCGGTGGCGGCGCCGTGCATGAGGAAACGGCCGCGGCCCTGCAGCGGGCGATCGCGCAGGCGGCCGCCGAGTTGGCTGGCGTCGACCGCGATCTCCAGCCCGCCGTCGGCGCGGGTGTCGCCGCGCGTGACCAGCTTGCCGTTGACCGCGCCCTTCCACTCGGGCGCGAAATAACCCGGATCGAAGCCGGCCAGGGTGGCGTCGAAGTTCCAGCCCAGCTTGGGCGCCCAGGCCACGTCGCCCTTGCCGTCGAGGCGGCCGGTCGGCATCTGCGCCTGCAAGGCGTTGAGCGTCATGCGCTGGTCGTTGCCGCGGCCGTCGAAGCGCACCGTCGCGACCTGCTTGTCGCGTTCGATGCGCGCGTTGCCGATCGCGGCCCAGGCCTGAACCGTGCCGGCGAAACCCAGGTCGGCGTCGGCGACGATCGCCGGCGTGGCCGCGGCGGCGGGCGTGACCGGCGTCTTCGCGCTGGGCGCGGGTGCGTTGCCGCCCCAGCGCAGGCCGCGCGCGTTGACCGCGAACTTGAAGCGGCCGTTCTCGGCATCGGTGAAGTCGGCATGGCCGCGCAGGGTCGCGGTGCCGTCGAAGATACGCAGCGCCAGCGGCTGCACGTCCAGCACCTGTTCTTCCAGCTTGACCTTGGACGGCAGGATCTCGGCGCGCAGATCGCCTTGCGCGAAGCGGCCGCTGAGCTCGGCCGTGCCGCCGACGCCGTGCATGTCGAACTGCGCCGCCAGCGGCGTGTCGCTGGGTTCGGCATCCGGCGACAGCAGCAAGCCGATATCGAGCGCGTCGGCCTTGGCGCGCAGCTGCCAGCGCGGATCGTCCTTGCCGCGCAGGGTCGCGGTGGCGCGCACCGGGCCGGGCGCGTAACCGGAGATGGCGACGTTCATGCGCGACAGATCGCCCTTGGCGACCAGGCCCAGGCGCGGCGGCGTGCGCCCGGCGCGCGCCGGCAGCACCGCGGTGGCGACCAGGTCCGTGCGGTAGTCGTTGCGCGGTGAGTACTCGCCGTGCAGGGTGATGCGCGCGCGGTCGCTGTCGATCGCGAGTTTCTCGACCTTGAGCTGGCCGCTCTGCGCATCCAGGCCGCCGCGCAGGCGGCGGACGTCGATGATGGGCTCGCCGGCCTGACTGACCTTCATGCGGTCCACGCGCACGTCGTCGGCCTGCAGCGACAAGGGCGGCGCGATGTCGGGCAGCACGTCGGGCCAGCTCGGGAACTTGAAGGGCTCCTTGCTCTTGGGCAGGTCCAAGCTGGCGTCCTCGACCTGCAGCGCATCCAGCCGCAACTTGCGGCCCAGCAGCGGACGGATCGCGGTATCGACGTAGACGCGCTCGGCGCGGAAGTCGATGCCTTCGTAGCTGAAATGCACGCCGCGCAAGGTCAGCGGGCCGGAGGCCGGGCCGTCGGCATCGCGCCAGGTGAAGGTGGCGTTGGCGGGCAGGCGCGTCTTGATCTGGTTCAACAGCACATCGCGGCCGCCGACCGTGGCCAGCAGCCAATACGCGGCGAACGCGATCAGCAGGGTCAGCGCGCCGGCGACGAAGCTGCTGCGCCAGGCCCAACGGCGCGCGGCCGCGCGTCGGCGCTGACGGCGCTCGGCGAGCAGTTCTGCGGCGGTCTTAGGCGTGTCGCTCATGTCCGTGTGCGGTCTGTCCTGGGGCGTGGATCGCGCGGCGCGTCAGAGATCGGCGCCGATGTTGAGGTAGAGCTGGAAACCCGAATCCGGATCGTTGATGCCGCGCGCGATGTCCACGCGCAGCGGCCCCACCGGCGAACGCCAGCGCAGGCCGACGCCGACGCCGGTGCGCCAGTCGGGCGTGCCGTCGAACGCGCTGCCGCTGTCCACGAACACCGCCGCGCCCCAGCTGTCGTTGAAGTACTGCTCGAACTCCAGGCTGCCGGTGGCGACGTTCTTCGCGCCCAGGGCGTACTGCTTGCCGTCGTTGCCCGGAATGCGCGGGCCGACTTCGCGCCAGGCATAGCCGCGGATGCTGCGATCGCCGCCGGCGAAGAAACGCAGGCTGGGCGGCATGTCGATCAGGGCGTCGGTGAAGGTGTGGCCGAGCTCGCCGCGCGCGATCAGACGGCTGCGCGCGCCCATGCCGCGGTACCAGCGCGCGCTGGCATGGGCCTGGGCGAAGCTGGCGTCGGAACCGGCGCCCTCGACGCCGCCGCGCAGCATCACGGTCGCACCGAAGGCATTGCGCGGATAGATGCGGTCGTCGGCGTTGACGTATTCGGCGCGCAGCGAGGGATAGGTGAAAGTGGCGCTGCGATAGTCGACCGGGGTGCTGGCGTCGTCGTCGTCGTCGATCGCGTAGGCCCAGCGCTCGCGCAGCACGTGCACGGACGCGGTCGCGTTCCAGTGGCGGTCGATCTGGCCGCTGCGGCTGGCGACGATCTCGATGCGGCGCGAGTCGATGTAGTCGGTCTGTTCGTCGGCGAGCTGGGCGCTGAAGGTGTACCAGCCGTCCAGCCAGGTGAACGCCGGAATGCGGTACTGCAGAGTCGCGGTCTTGCGCTTCTCGGCCCAGTCGACCTGAGCCAGCGCCTTGTGGCCGCGATCGTTGACGTAGCGGCGCTCCACGCCCATGCGCACGCCGGCGCCGCTGTCGGTGCCGAAGCTCAGGCCGGCGGTGTAGATGCTGCGCTTGGCCGGGGTCAGGGTGACCTTGACCGGCACTTCGCCGTCGACGGCGTTTTCCGGCTGCGGCTCGATGTCGATGCTGGCGAAATAATCCAGCCGCGCCAGCGATTCGCGGAAGCGATCGAGCTTGCCCTGGTGGTAGTAGCTGCCCTGTTCCCAGTACACCAGCTTGTCGAGCAGGCTGTCGCGGATGATGCGCTTGGGCGTCTGCTCGAACGTGATCGGGCCCATGTCGTAGCGATCGCCGCTGCTCCAGACCAGGTCGACATCGGCGGCGCGCTCGGCGCGCGTGACCTCGACCCGGCGCGAGGTGAAGTCGGCATCGAAATAACCGCGCTCGGCCAGGCGGCGGGTGATCTTGGTCTTGGCCGCCTCGTAGATCGCGTGATTGAACACCTCGCCGACGTCGGGCTTGAACGCGGCCAGGTCTTCCTTGAGGTAACGGTCCTCGCTGCCGGCGCCGAGGATGGCCACGTCGGAGCGGCGCACGCGTACCGGTTCGCCCTTGTCCACCGTGATAACCACGACGACCTTGGCGTTGGAGCGCGGCGCCGGCGCGTTGGGATCGTTGGGGTCGGGCGTGGCCGGCCTGTTCGCGTTGGCACGCTCAGCGCGCGCGATAGCTTCACTGGGCGTGGCGACGGCGGAGTCGGCGGGGCTCGGTTCGGCGTTGGCGGCGGCCTCGGCATTCGTGGGCGCGTCGGCGCCGGTGGCGGGCGTCGCGCCCGGACCGCGTGCGCTGCCGCCGCTGCGGGTGTCCTCGACCTGGATGGTGGGCGAGTAATAGCCGAACGGCTCCAGCGCTTCGCGGGTCTCGTTCTCGGCCTCGCGCAACAGATAGCCCAGACGCCGGCCCGACAGGTCCTTGCCGATCGCGTCCACCAGCGACAACGAGGTGCGCACGTTGATCGTCATGGGCTCGTCCAGCCCGCGTATTTCCACCGACGTCACGGTGGCGGCCTGGGCCACGCCGGCGGCACCAAGGGTCAGGGCGGCGGCGAGGGCGAGGCGGGGGAACGGGGGCATGCGGGCAGGATAACCAACGAAGACGGGCATTGCTTGCGCGCGCGTGGCGGCCGAGCATCGTGTTAAGCGCGCGTGATGCAATGTGCAGGCGCATCGAATGCACGCCCACACCCCTTTGCATTTGCTTCCCCTCTTTGGAAAAGGGGGGCTAGGGGGGATTTGCTTCTAAGCGTGAGAGCAACAGCAACAGCGAATCCCCCGCGTGCGCTGCGCGCCCGCCGCCCCCTTTTTCCAAGGGGGCAGCAGATTCACTTGCCCTTTTATCAAAGGGCTCGCATCAAGAGCGCGACTCGGACGAGTCGCGGATCAGATCGACAAATGCTCGATCGCCGCGACGCTGCCAAGGCGGTCCGACAAACGCTTGAGCAGGGCCAGGCGGTTGTTGCGCACGGCCGGGTCGTCGACGTTGACCATCACGCCATCGAAGAACGCGTCCACTTGCGGGCGCAGGCGCGCGAGGCGGCCGAGCACGGCGACGTAGTCGCGCTGCGCGAGCAGCGGATCGGTGTCGGCGACGGCGGCATCCACCGCCTCGGCCAGCTCGCGCTCGGCGTTCTCGGCGAACAGCGCCGGATCGATCGCGGTCGGCAGTTCGCCTTCGACCTTCTTGAGGATGTTGCGGATGCGCTTGTTGGCCGCGGCCAGGGCTTCGGCCTCGGGCAGCTTGGCGAACTCGGCGATGGCCTTGAGGCGACGGTCGAGATCGACCAGCGACCCCAGACGCAGCGCCGACACCGCTTCGAACTGCTGCGCGGGCACGCCCTTGTCGGCGTAGTAGCCGCGCAGGCGGTCGTAGACGAAGTCCTGCAGCTCGGCGATCTGCTCGGCGGCGCTGCGGGCGTCGCTCTTGGGCGCCCCGCTACGCTTGCCATCGTCCTTGCTCAGCAGTTCGTTGCGCGCGATCGCCTCGGTGGCGCCGTTGTGGCCGCTGTCCAGCGAGCGCAGCAGGTCCAGATCGAGGACGCCCTCGATCAGGGTGCGCGCCAGCGCCAAGGCATTACGCCGCAGCGCGAACGGGTCCTTGTTGCCGGTCGGTTTCAGGCCCGCGGCGAAGCCGCCGGCCAGGGTGTCCAGACGCTCGGCGATCGCCAGCACCTGGCCCAGCTTGGACGGCGCGATCGCGTCGCCGGCGAAGCGCGGCATGTAGGCTTCGTCGAGCGCGGCGGCCAGTTCCAGCGGCTCGTTCTCGACCGCGGCGTAGTAGCGGCCGGCGATGCCCTGCAGTTCCGGGAACTCGTTGACCAGGCGCGACTGCAGGTCGGCCTTGGACAGTTCCGCCGCGCGGCGCGCGAGCGCGGGATCGACGCCCGCGGCCTCGGCCACCGCTTCGGCCAGCGCGGCCACGCGCGCGACCTTGTCGGCGACGGTGCCCAGCTTGTCCTGGTACTTGACCGTTTTCAGGCCCTCGTTCATCGAGCCCAGGCCTTGCTTCATGTCCTCGACGAAGAAGAACTTGGCGTCGGCGAAGCGTGGACGGATCACCCGCTCGTAGCCCTTGCGCACTTCCGACTCGTCGCGGCTTTCGATGTTGGCGATGCCGACGAAGCGCTCGCTGAGCTTGCCGCCGGCATCCAGCACCGGGAAGAACTTCTGGTTCGCTTCCATGGTCGCGATCAGCGCTTCCTGCGGCACCGCCAGGAACTCGGCCTCGAAGCCGCAGGCGATCGCCTTGGGCCATTCGGTCAGGCCGTTGACCTCCTCCAGGATGCCATCGTCGATGCGCGCGCTGCCGCCGCCGACGCGGGCGGCGTTCTGGACTTCCAGCACGATGCGCTCGCGGCGCTCGTCCGGATCGACCAATACCTTGGCGCCGCGCAAGGACTCGACGTAATCGGTCGCGGTGCTGAACCACACCGGCTTGTCGTGCATGAAGCGGTGGCCGCGGCTCATGCGGTCGCTGCGCACGCCCAGCACTTCGGCCTCGACCACGTCCTTACCCAGCAGCACCACCAGCCAATGGGCGGGGCGCGCGAAACCGTAGTCGTGATCGCCCCAGCGCATCGGCTTGGGAATCGGCATGGCCGCGAGCGCATCGCGGATCACGTCCTGCAGCAGGTCGCGGGTCTGCGCGCCGGGCTTGATCGCGCGGTGGACGAAACGCTCGCCCTTGTTGTCGCTGGTCTTCTCCAGCTGGGTCCAGTCGATGCCGGCCTTGGCGGCGAAGCCCTGCAGGGCCTTGGTCGGCTGGCCGTCGGCGTCGAGCGCGATGTTGAGATACGGGCCCAGTACTTCCGACTTCTGCTCGGGCTGCTCGACGGCGACGCCGGGCAGCAGCACGGCCAGGCGACGCGGCGTGTACAGCGGCTTGGCGCCGTTGCGGTCGAAGGCGATGCCGCGCTTGGCCAGGCCGTCGATCACGCCGTCGAAGAAGGCTTGGGCCAGGCCGGGCAGGGCCTTGACCGGCAGTTCCTCGGTGCCCAGTTCGATCAGCAGCGGCTGCAGGGAGGTGGCGTTGGACATCACGCGGCCTCCTGCGCATCGCCGCGCTTCAAGCCGGGGAAACCCAGCTTTTCGCGTTGCGCGTGATAGGCCTCGGCCACGCCCTGGGCGATGCGGCGCACGCGCAGGATGTAGCGCTGGCGCTCGGTCACGCTGATCGCGCGGCGCGCATCGAGCAGGTTGAAGGAATGGCTGGCTTTGCAGACCTGGTCGTAGGCCGGCAGCGGCAGGCCGAGTTCGATCAGCTTGATCGCTTCGCGCTCGCAGGCGTCGAAGCGGTGGAACAGCTCCTCCACATCGGCATGCTCGAAGTTGTAGGCGCTCTGCTCGACTTCGTTCTGGTGGTAGACGTCGCGGTAGGTCACCGGCGTGCCATCCGGGCCATAGGTCCAGACTAGGTCGAACACGTTGTCGACGTTCTGCAGGTACATGCACAGGCGCTCGAGACCGTAGGTGATCTCGCCCAGCACCGGGCGGCACTCCAGGCCGCCGGCCTGCTGGAAATACGTGAACTGGGTCACTTCCATACCGTTGAGCCAGACTTCCCAGCCCAGGCCCCAGGCGCCCAGCGTCGGCGATTCCCAGTTATCCTCGACCAGGCGCAGGTCGTGCACCAGCGGATCCACGCCCAACGCCTTGAGCGAATCGAAGTACAGCTCGACGATGTTGTCGGGGCTGGGCTTCATCGCCACCTGGTACTGGTAGTAGCGCTGCAGGCGGTTGGGGTTTTCGCCGTAGCGGCCGTCGGTGGGACGGCGGCAGGGCTGCACGTAGGCCGCATTCCACGGCTCCGGGCCCAGCGCGCGCAGGAACGTGGCCGGATGGAAGGTGCCGGCACCGACTTCCAGGTCGAGAGGCTGGATCAGCACGCAGCCCCGATCGGCCCAATAGGCATTCAGGCGCTGGATGAGCTGCTGGAACGTGGGTGCGTTCGTCCCTGTCGCTGGCGATTTCGCAGACATGTTCAAAGAGTGCCCTGCACGGGGCGCGCTAGTATAGCGGCCGCCCCCATGATGTCTGAGCAGGCAGGAGCGGTACCCGGTGGAATATCGGCAAGGTTCCGAATCCACGGCCGCGCCCGGTCGCGGCGCGCCGCGTCTGCCGCCGGGCCGGTTGAGCCTGGAGCGGGTGGCCGCGGCCCTGGCCGAGGACGGCCTGATCGGCCCGGACGACGTCAAGCGCGTGCAACTGCCGGCCGGCGCCCGCCACGCCAGCGACGTGCACCCGCTGGTGCTGATCGCCAACCTCAAACTCGCCTCCGGCCAGACCCCGGGCACCGATCTGGGCCTGGAGCGCTTGAGCGAGTGGCTGGCCCAGGTCACCGGCCTGCGCTACCTGCGCATCGACCCGACCCGCGTGGACGTGCCGGCCGCGACCGCGGTGGTCTCGCACGCCTATGCGCGCCGGCACCGGATTCTGCCGCTGGCGGTGAGCGCCGACCGCGTGCTGATCGCGACCAGCGAGCCCAACGACCTGGACTGGCTGCCCGACGTGCGCCACCTGACCCGGCGCGAGATCGAGCTGGCGGTGGTCAATCCGCTGGACCTGCATCGCTACACCATGGAGTTCTTCGGGGTGACGCGCTCGGTGCGCGGCGCCCGCGACGGCAATCGCGAACAAAGCACCGGCATGCCCAGCTTCGAGCAGCTGGTCGAGCTGGGCCGGGTCGGCGAGGTCGGCGCCGACGACCACCACATCGTCCATATCGTCGACTGGCTGCTGCAGTACGCCAACGAGCAGCGCGCGTCCGACATCCATCTGGAACCGCGCCGCGACATCGGCCGGGTGCGTTTCCGCATCGACGGCGTGATGCACAAGGTGTTCGAGATGCCGCCGCCGGTGATGAACGCGGTGGTCAGCCGCATCAAGGTGCTGGGGCGCATGGACCTGGCCGAGCGCCGGCGCCCGCAGGACGGCCGCATCAAGACGCGTTCGCCGGGCGGGCGCGAGGTCGAAATGCGTTTGTCGACCATGCCCACCGCGTTCGGCGAGAAGTGCGTGGCGCGTTTGTTCGATCCCGACACCGCGCTCAAGTCGATCGATCAACTGGGTTTCAGCGCCCAGGAATCGGCCGGCTGGAACGACTTGGTGCAGCGCCCGCACGGCATCGTGCTGGTCACCGGGCCGACCGGCTCGGGCAAGACCACCACCCTGTACTCCACGCTCAAGCAGCTGGCGACGCCGGACGTGAACGTGTGCAGCGTCGAGGACCCGATCGAAATGATCGCGCCCGAGTTCAACCAGATGCAGGTCCAGCCGTCGATCGACCTGGACTTCGCCAGCGGCGTGCGCACCCTGCTGCGCCAGGATCCCGACATCATCATGATCGGCGAGATCCGCGACCTGGAGACCGCGCAGATGGCGGTGCAGGCCGCGCTGACCGGCCACCTGGTGCTGTCGACCCTGCACACCAACGACGCCGCCTCGGCGATCACCCGCCTGCTCGACCTGGGCGTGCCGCATTACCTGGTCGCGTCCACGCTCAACGGCGTGCTCGCGCAGCGCCTGGTGCGCACCCTGTGCCCGCACTGCAAGCGCCCCAGCCCCCTGGGCGAGGCCGAATGGCAGACCCTGCTGGGCATCGGCCAGGCGCCGCCCTCCGGCGCCGGCGCCCAGGGCCCGGTCGGCTGCCTGGAATGCCGCCGCACCGGCTATCTGGGCCGGGTCGGCCTGTACGAACTGCTGCCGATCACGCCCGCCCTGCGCCGGATGATCCGGCCCGACCTGGACCTGGCCGCCTTCAACCGCGCCGCCGCCGCCGAGGGCGTGCGCTCGCTGCGAGTGGCCGCGGCCGAAAAGGTGGCCTTGGGATTGACTACAATTCCCGAAGTCGTATCGGTATTGCCCCCGCAGGAATGAACAGCGCCCCCTTCTTGATCCTCGAGACCGGTCAGCCGGTCGCCACGATGCGCCGCCACCGCGGCTTTCCGCATTGGATCCGCGTGGCCGCGGGTCTGGAGCGCGACCAGGCGGTGACGGTCAACGTCGAGGCCGGCGAGCCGCTGCCCACGCGCGAGGGCTTCGCCGGCACCATCGTCACCGGCTCCGGCGCCATGGTCACCGACCGCGCCGAGTGGAGCGAACGCAGCGCGGCCTGGCTGCGCGAGGCCGCGCACGCGGGCATGCCGTTGCTGGGCATCTGCTACGGCCACCAGCTGCTCGCGCATGCGCTGGGCGGCGAGGTCGGCGATCACCCGCAGGGCCGCGAGATGGGCACGATCGCGCTGGAGCTGCATGCGCAGGCCAGCGAGGATCCGCTGTTCGGCGGCCTGCCCGCGCGTTTCGAGGCCCAGGCCACGCATCTGCAGACCGTGCTGCGCGCGCCCGACGGCGCGACCGTACTGGCGCGCTCGCCGCACGACGCCTGCCACGCCTTCCGCTGGGGCGATCGCGCCTGGGGCGTGCAGTTCCATCCCGAATTCAGCGCCACCCACATGCGCGGCTATGTGCAGGCGCGCAAAGTCGCGCTGCAGCGCGAAGGGCATTGCCCGAAGACCATCGCCGGCAACATCACCGCCACGCCGCACGCGCGCCGCGTGCTGCGCCGGTTCGTGCATCACGCGCGCGGCTTGCACGGCCGCTGAAGCGGTCCCGGCGATACGAACGCATGCGGTAACTACAGGCCCTAGGGCCGGGGAACAGATCGGAATGACGCAGATTCGCAAGGTACCGCTCTCGGCCGGAGCGGAATGGGTGCTCGGCGGTTTCGCCCTGCTGCGCAAGGCGCCAGTGGCACTGAGCATACTCGGCCTGATTTGGGGCGGGCTGTCGGCGCTAGCCTCGTTCACCGGCCAGGTCTGGATGAGCCTGGTGCTGGCGGTGCTGGGCCCGATCCTGTTCGGCGGCGTGATCTACGCTGCGCGCGAGGTCGACCAGGGCCGCAGCGCCGCGCCGGGTCACCTGCTGCAAGGTCTGCGCGAAGGCCGTGGCGGCCGTCTGCTGGCGATGCTGCTGCCGCAGCTGATCGCGCTGGCCGTGCTGGTGGTGCTGCTGGTGGTGATGATCGGTCCGGCGCAGCTGGAACACATCGCGCAAGTGATGGAGCAGATGAAGACCAACCCCGACCCCGAGCTCGCCCAGAAGCTGCCGGCGGGCCGGATGATGGGCTGGCTGTTGGTCGCGCTGGTGGTCGGCCTGGTCGCGGGCTTGTTCACTTTCCTCGCGATCCCCGACGTGATGTTCACCGAGCGCGGCGCGTTCGCAGCGATGGCGGTCAGCTTCCGCGCCTGCATGCGCAACCTCGGCGCGCTGCTGATGATGACCCTGCTGCTGTTCATCGCTGTGTTCGCGATGAGCCTGGCCTGCAATCTGCTGATGTACGTGCTGGCGCTGGCGATCGGACAGATGCCGGCGATGTTCGTCGCTCAGCTGCTGCTGATGTCGGTGATGCTGCCGCTGATGGGCGGTGTGGTGTATTACGCCTGGCGCGGTCTGCTCGGCGAAGCGCCGCTGCCGGCGGCGTCGGCCGGCACCGGCAGCGACGGCCATATCGAAGCCTGAGGCCGGGCCGCCAACGCCCCGATCCTGGCATCCGAGGCGCGGCTAAGCGGCCGCGTCGCGACCGAATATCAACACGCCGGCGACTCCAACGGCGCCGCGCGCCGCAGATCGCGGCGCGCCCACAGATAGATCAGCAGGCCCGCCACCGCGGTCGCGGCGCCGATGTAGCCGGTCGAGGTCCAACCGTAGCCGGCCGTGATCGCCATGCCGCCCAGCCACGGGCCGAGCGCGTTGGCGGCGTTGAAGGCGGAGTGGTTGGATGCCGCGGCCAGGGTCTGGGCGTCGGCCGCCACGTCCATCAGATGGGCCTGCAGCACCGGTGCCAGCGCGCCCATGGTGCCGACCGCGATCACCGCCGGCAGGATGGTCCACATCGATTGCGAAGCGATCGGGAACAGCAGCAACACCAGCGTCGACCACAGCAGCACCGCCGCCGCGGCGCGGAACTGCAGGCGGTCGAACAGCCAGCCGCCGGCGAGATTGCCCAGGATGCCGCCGATGCCGAACGCGATCAGCGCGAACGGCGTCCACGACTCGGGCACGCCGGTGACGTGGATCAGGGTCGGGGCCAAGTAACCGAACACGCAGAACATGCCGGCGAAACCGATCGCGCCTATGCCCAGGGTCAGCCACACCGGCGCGCGATTGAAGTCGCGCAGTTCGCGGATCGGGTCCTGGCGCGGCTCGGCCGGATCCGGCGGCAGCAGGCGCGCGACCAGCACCACGGTCAGCACCGCGATCGCGGTGACCAGACCGAAGGCGTAGCGCCAATCCAGCGCCTGGCCCAGCCAGGTCGCGAAGGGGTTGCCGATCAGCAGCGCGATCGCCAGACCCAGCAACGGCCGGCTGACCGCGACGCCGCGCTGCTCGGGCGGGCTGATCGCCGCGGCCACCAGCGCCGCGACGCCGAAATAGGCGCCGTGCGGCAGGCCGGCGATGAAACGGAACAGCAGCATGGTCGGATAGTTCGGCGCCAACGCGCTGGCGACGTTGCCCAGCGCGTAGAACGCCATCAGCGCCAGCAGCAGCGAACGTCTGCGCAGGCGCGCGCCCAGGATCGCCAGCAGCGGCGCGCCCACCACCACGCCCAGCGCATAGGCGCTGATCACATGGCCGACCTGCGGCTCGGTCACCGCCAGGCCGCGCGCGATGTCGGGCATCAGGCCCATCACCACGAACTCGCTGGTGCCGATGGCGAAGCCGCCCATCGCCAGGGCGAACAGGATCAGTCCGATCTGGCGCGGCGACAGCGTGGGCGACGTCGGGATGCCGGAGTCGGGCATGACGGGTCCAAGGGAGTGATGGGTATCGCATTATTGTGCATTGCAGCAATCGCGTCAGCGGCGTGCCTGCATCGCAGCGTCTCGCCGGTGACGCGGGAAGGCCGTACGGGCGCGCGGCTTTGCCGAGTGTGGCGATTGCGGGCGGGTGGTGGTGGCGCGGTCGCGGCTCACGCCGCTCCTACCCCAAAGCCTTACGGCGGGATCAACTCTCGGCGGCTTCGCGCGGTTTGATCCAGCTGGCGGCGACGATGCCCAGCTCGTAGAGCACGCACATCGGGATCGCCAGCATCAGCTGCGAGACCACGTCCGGCGGGGTGATCACGGCGGCGATCACGAAGATGCCGACCACCGCGTAGCCGCGCGCCTCGCGCAACTGCTGCGGCGTGACCCAGCCCAGCAGGACTAGGATCACCAGCGCCACCGGCAGCTCGAAGCTGGCGCCGAAGGCCAGGAAGATCACCAGCACGAAGTCCAGGTACTTGCCGATGTCCGGCGTCATCGCGACCACGGACGGGGTGAACTTGACCAGGAAGCCGAACACCGCCGGCAGCACCAGGAAATAGGCGAAGGCGCAGCCGGCGTAGAACAGCGTCACCGCCGAGGCCAGCAAGGGCAGGGCCAGGCGCTTCTCGCGCTTGTACAGGCCGGGCGCGACGAAGGCCCAGGCCTGGTAGAGCAGCCAGGGCACGGTCGCGAACAGCGCGGTGAAGAACGCCAGCTTGACCGGGACGAAGAAGCCGCCGGCCGGATCGGCGGCGATCAGCTTGCCCGACGCCGGCAGCTTGCCCAGCAGCGGGCCGGCCAGCGCGGAGAAGATCTCCGAGGCGAACGGCATCAGCGCCAGGAACACGATCAGCAGGCCGACCACCGCGCGCAGCAGGCGCGCGCGCAGTTCGATCAGATGATCGAGCAGGCGCGGTTCGGCGGCGGCCTCGTCCTCGGCCGACGCGGCGGCGCGCGGGTCAGCGTCGCTCATCGTCTTGGACCGATGCGGTGGAGGCGGCGGGGAGCGCGGTCGGCTCGGCGGTCGGCGTGGAGGCCGGGGCGTCGTTCAAGGCGTCGACGCTGCGTTCGGCGTCACGCAATTCGCGCTGGACGGTGTCGCGGCTGTCGTGGATCTGGTTGCGCAGGCTTTCCTGGGCCTCGCGCAGATCGGCCTGGGTCTGGCGCAGGCTGCGGCGCAGTTCCTCGTCGGCCAACTCGTTTTCCAGCTCGGACTTCACCGAATACCACTGCGCGCGCGCGCGCCGCACCCACAGACCGGCGAAGCGCGCGGCCTTGGGCAGTCGCTCGGGGCCGAGCACCAGCAGGGCCACGACCGCGATGACGAAGATTTCGGAAAAGCCGATGTCGAACATGACCGCGCGCCGGGAACGCCCTTGAGACCGCCGTGGGGAACGCTAAAGGCGTATCAGCGCGGGGTTTGTTCGTCGTTGCGCGTCTGCGCGTTGGCGTCGTCGCGCCGGGTTTCGTCGGGGAGCTGTGCGGCCGGCTTGTCTTCGTCCTGCACGCCCTTCTTGAAGCCCTTCACCGCTTCGCCGAGGTCCTGGCCCACGTTCTTCAGGCGCTTGGTGCCGAACACCAGCACCACGATCACCAGCACGATCAGCCAGTGCCAAAGACTCAAACCGCCCATGTGTGATTCCGCCAGAGTTGGGACGCTGAGGATACCGCAAGCCTTGTTACGGAACCCGTGACCGCAGGCATGGTGGGCCTGAATGGGCCGCCGCGGCGCTTAGGGCAGCGGCTCGACCTTGGGCTGGTTGGGATCGTTGACCGGTTCGGTCGGCGCAGCGGGCTGGGCCACGGGCGCAGCCGGTGCGGCGGCGGCCGGGGTCGAGGGATAGACGGTGGCGCCGGTGGCCGGGCGCGGTTCTTCCTGACGGTTGGCGCGCGCGGTCGCGCTGGCTTCCTCCAGGCGGTCGCGGAAATCGACCACCGCCTCCGACGGCGCCTGCGCCGAACGGCCTTCGAAGATCATGCGCGGGGTGGTGCCGTTGCCGTACACGACCTGATTGGCCTGGTCGTCGATCTGCAGCACCGCGCCGTCCAGCGCCACGCCCGCGAACAGGCCGCGCGCGCGCGACCAGGACCAGATTTCGGCCTTGAGCTGGCCGTCGGTGGCGGCCGCGGCGCTGCGCCCGACCGGGCCGGCGGCGACGCCGGCATCGGCGCCCAGGGTGACCTTGCCGTTGACGATCGAATCCAGGCCGCGCTCGCCGCGGAACACCAGCACGATGTCGGAGGACTGCACGCCGGCCTGGAAGCCGACGCTGCCGCCGGTGAGCTTGACGAAGCTGGGGTTGGACCAGGTGCCGTCGGGATTCTTGACCGAGACCAGACCATGGCCGCGGCGGCCGCCCACCACCAGGCCGATCTTGAGCGTGTCGGGCACTACGACTATCGCGCGCGCCTCGTCGAACAGCTTGTCGGGAATCGCCGACTCCGGAATCTGCTGGATGTCGCCGAGCACGCGTACCGCGTTGCGCGCACGGGCGTCCTCATCGGGGCCGGCGACGGCGGATGCGGCGAAGCTCAGGCTGAGCACGAGGACGGCGAGACGCGACGGACGGGACATGGACGGACTCCGGCGGGGGAATGCGGGGAAGGCGGACGGACGCAGCGTTCGACCGCGCGAGCGCGCCAGGGTTCAGGCTAGTGACGCGGCGATGAATCGCCACGGAACCGTCGCCAGCGGGCGACGCGACCCGCGCATGCTGCCCGGCCGCGCCGGTGCTGTCATCCTATAGGCATGCCCGCCGACGCCAGCATCGCCCCCGCGACCTCCGACACCCACGCCGACTCCGTTTCCGGAGCCGCGCCCGACACCGCCGTGCTGCTGGTCAATCTCGGTACGCCGCAGGCGCCGACCGCGGCCGCGGTGCGCCGTTATCTGGCCGAGTTCCTGCACGACCGCCGCGTGGTCAGCCTGACTCGCTGGCTGTGGTGCCCCTTGCTGCACTTCGCGATCCTGCCGCTGCGCTCGTCGCGGGTCGCGCACAAGTACGCCAGCATCTGGATCCCCGGCGAGGACGGCGGTTCGCCGCTGGCCGTGTACACCCGCCGCCTGGCGCGCGCGCTGCAGCGCGAACTGCCGCAAGCGCGCGTGCTCGATGCGATGCGCTACGGCGAGCCCTCGCTGCGCCGCAGCCTGCAGCAGCTGCGCGCCGACGGCGTGCGCCGGCTGCTGGTGCTGCCGCTGTATCCGCAGTACTCGACTTCGACCTCGGCCTCGGTAGCCGACGTGATCGCGCGCGGCGAAGGCCCGACCACGCGCATGGTCGAGGACTACTACCGCAGCCCCGATTGGGTCGCCGCGGTGGCCGACTCGGTGCGCGCCCACCGCGAGGCCAAAGGCGCCGGCGAGCACCTGCTGTTCTCCTTCCACGGCCTGCCCCAGCGTCTGGCCGACCAGGGCGATCCCTATCCGCAGCAATGCGAGGCCAGCGCGCGCGCGATCGCGCAGGCGCTGGGCCTGGCCGACGACGCCTGGACCCTGAGCTACCAGTCGCGCTTCGGGCGCGAGCGCTGGCTGGAGCCGGCCACCACCACCACATTGGAAGCGCTGGCCGCGCGCGGCGTGCGCCGCGTCGACGTGGTCGCGCCGGGTTTCGCGGTGGACTGCCTGGAGACGCTGGAAGAGGTGGCGATGATGCTGGCCGAGGAGTTCGCCCGTCGCGGCGGCGAGCTGCGCTACATCCCCTGCCTCAACGACAGCCCCGCGCATGCGGCCGCGCTGGCGACGATCGCGCGCGAGCAGTTGGAGCGCTGGACGTGAGCGGCGACGGCAATCCGGCCGCGCCGGCGCTGCGCGAGTTCGTCGTCGACACGCCGTTCGGCCGCCTCGGCGGCTTGCGCAACAACGTGCACGGTGCGCCGCGCCTGCTCGCCCTGCACGGTTGGCTCGACAATGCGGCCAGTTTCGTGCCGCTGGCGCCGCATCTGGCCGGTTTCGACCTGGTCGCGCCGGATCTGCCCGGGCACGGCGTCAGCGCGCACCTGCCGCCGGCCGCCGAATACACCCTGATCGCCGCCGCGCGTGCCGCGTTCGCGGTCGCCGACGCGCTGGGCTGGGACCGTTTCGCCCTGCTCGGTCATTCGATGGGCGGCGCGACCGCCAGCCTGATGGCCGCCGCGGCGCCGCGACGGATCGAGCGCCTGCAACTGATCGAGGCCCTGGGCGGCTTGTCCGAAGCCGAAACCCGCACCGCCGCGCGTCTGCGCGAGGCTTTCGCCGATCAGGCCGCGCTGTCGGGCAAGCAGCTGCGGGTATTCGGCGACATCGCCACCGCGGTGCGCGCGCGCATGCAGGCCAACGGCCTCAGCGAACCGGTGGCGCGGCTGCTGGTGGAGCGCGGCATCGCGCCGGTGCCGGCCGGCCGCTACGCCGACGATGCGGCCGGCGGCTACGTCTGGCGCAGCGATCCGCGCCTGACCCTGGCCACCGCGGTGCGCATGACCGAAGCCCAGGTCGGCGACGTGATCGCGTCCATCGCGTGCCCGACGCGGGTGATCTACGTCGAGCCCGCGTTCCAGTACTTCAATGCCGAGCTGCGCAACGCGCGCATCGCGCTGCTGCGTCACGGCGAAAGCGTGGCCGTGCCCGGCGGGCATCATCTGCACATGGAAGACCCCGCCGCGGTCGCCGCCGCGATCGGCGATTTCCTGACCCGGCCGCTTTAAGGCGCGGCCTGCTTCCTGTGGGAGCGGCGTGAGCCGCGATTTCGGCCGCCCGCGACCCAGTTCGAAGCGACGCAAGCTACCGATCGCGGCTTACGCCGCTCCCACAGAGAGCGAGGCTTCGCGATATGGAATGGGCGCAGCGCGAGCCGCGACCTGCGTCGTGGCCGCAGCTGCGCGGTCGCGGCTTACGCCGCTCCTACCCCCAGAGCACGGCGCTTCAGCCTTGCCGCACAGCGCGCTTCTAAGGCGCGACCTGCTTCCTGTGGGAGCGGCGTGAGCCGCGATTTCGGCGGCCCGCGATCCGGTCCGAAGCTACGCGAGCTTCCGATCGCGGCTTACGCCGCTCCTACCCCAGCGCCGGGGCGGTCAGGTCTTGCCGCACAGCGCGTTCAACGCCGCTTTCAGGGGACGGCCCTCGGCGCGAAAATACTCGCGCTGGTCGCGCCAGCGCGGACAGCGCGCTTCGACTTCGCGCCAGAATGCGCGCGAGTGGTCGGCATGGATCAGGTGGCACAGCTCGTGCACCAGCACGTATTCGAACGCGGCCGGCGGCGCCAGCACCAGCGCCAGGTCCAGCGACAACGCGCCGTCGGGCGACAGCGAGCCCCATTGCGAGGACATCACCCGCAGGCGGATGCGCGCGGGCGCGCGCGGCAGGCCCTGCAGGTATTTCGGCAGCCAGCGGCCGATGTCGGCGCGGGCCTGGGCTTCGTAGAAATCGCGTAGCGCGCGGCGCAGCGCGGCCGGTGCGACCGCCTCGGGCGCGACGATGGCGATGGCGCCGTCGGCGTCCTCGGCGATGCGCAGGTAGCGGCCGACGCTCCAGCGCAGCGGCCGCAGCTCGCCGCGCAGCGGCAGTTGCGCATCCACATGCGGCTGCAGCGCGGCGTGCTCGCTGCGGGTGCTGTCCAACTGCGCGGCCAGCCAGGCGCCGTGCTCGCGCACGAAGCGCTCGCCGGCGCGATCGCTGGCCCGCATCGGCAAGGTCAGGCGCGCGCCGCGTTCGTCGACGCTGAGCTTGAGTCGGCGCGCGCGCGGATCGCGCACGCGCAACAGTTCGACGCTGCGGCCGTCGTCGAGCACGACGGTGATCGTTTCGCGCTCGACGCTGCGCGCGACCGGACGCGACTGGCCGGTGAGCAGGCGCAGCAGGCTGGTCATGGGTGGAAGTCCGCCATGCGAAGAGGATAGCGCGCGGGGATGACGGTTGCGGGGCGGGGTGCGGCCCTCACCCCAACCCCTCTCCCGCGAGCGGGAGAGGGGCTAAMGCGTAGGCRCGATGGAAGGCGTGAGCGTGCTGGAAKGCGTAAGCGCGATGSGAGGTTTGCAGTCCCTTCTCCCGCTGGCGGGAGAAGGTGCCCGTAGGGCGGATGAGGGCMGCGCMTGCGGTGGAGGTTCAATGCGCGAGCCGGCCCTCACCCCAACCCCTCTCCCGCGAGCGGGAGAGGGGCTAAMGCGTAGCGCGATGGAAGGCGTAAGCGTGCTGGAAGGCGCAAGCGCGATGGGAGGTTGCACTCCCTTCTCCCGCTGGCGGGAGAAGGTGCCCGTAGGGCGGATGAGGGCAGCGCATGCGGCGGAAGTCCAGCGCGCGGGCCGGCCTCCCCACAGGCTCAACCCATCAAGCCTCGGCCTTGCTCAACTTCAGCGCCGGCTCCAGCACATTGAACAAGCGCTTGACCTCGCCGCTCATCAGCGCGAAGCGCGCGTCGAGTTCGGCGCGCAGGTCGTCGCGCTCGGTGTTCTCCAGGGTGTCCACCGCGCCGTCGAGCAGCTTGAACTTGCGGATCACCAGGTCTTCGCCGAGCACGAAGGACACGTGGTCGTCCAGGTTCAGCGCCAAGCGCGTGACCTGCTTGCCGGTTTCCAGGTGCTTGTTGATCTCGTCGCCCTGCAGCTCCATGCGTTGGCATTTGACCACCGCGCCCTGTTCCATCGGGTCGCGCAGCTCGCATTCCTCGCCCAGGGTCAGGCCTTCGGGCAGCGGTTCGCCGGCGAGCCAGCCGGTCAGGATCGAGCGCGGCGCGACTTCGGCGTTCAAGGGCAGGGCCGGGAAACTGCCGAGCGCGCGCCGGATCTCGCTGACCACGTTCTCGCCGCTCTTGCGGCTGGAGGTGTCGACCACGACGATGCCGTGCTCCAGATCGAGCAGGGCGTCAGTGCGGCTGGGCTTGATGAAGGCGCGCGGCAGCAGGTCGACGATCAACTCGTCCTTGAGCCGCTTGCGGGTGCGGCTGCCGGGCTTGCGGCCTTCCTTCTGTTCGATCTCGGCCAGCTTCTTGGCCAGCATGTCGTTGACCACCGAGCCCGGCAACAGCCGGTCCTCGCCGCCGACGCTGACCCAGATCGCGTCCTGGATGCGGTTGGACATGGCCTCGGCGTCGCGCCCGAACGGCGAGATGAAGCCGCGCGAGGACAACTCTAGCGGGCCGACCGGCTTGAGTTTGCACTCCTCCAGGCCGGCTTCGAGTTCGTCGAGTTTGGTGGTGGTCGGGAAGCGGAACAGCGTCAGATTGCGAAAGAACATCGAAGTCCCGAAAAGTGAGGAAGGGGAACGGGGCGGAGCCGCGGCCGGGTCTTACATGGCCGCAGGCTCGGTGCCCGTTTCCTGTTCGTGCGGTTCGCCGGCCAGCCATGCATGCGCGTCCGGCAGCGGCAACTGGCCCAGGCGGCCCAGGGCGAGAAAATCGAACAGCTTGGGATCGGACAGTTGCGAAGGGCGGATATCGCCCAGGGCGCGGGCGATGGTCTCGATCCGGCCCGGGGTGTCGCGCTCCCAGGCGTCCATCATCTTCTTGACCTGCTTGCGTTGCAGGTTCTCCTGCGAGCCGCACAGATTGCAAGGGATGATCGGAAATTCGCGCGCCGCGGCGTATTGCGCGATGTCGTCCTCGCGCACGTAAGCCAGCGGACGGATCACCACGTGCTTGCCGTCGTCGGACAGCAGCTTGGGCGGCATGCCGCTGAGCTTGGCGTGGAAGAACAGGTTGAGGAAGAAGGTCGCGACCAGGTCGTCGCGGTGGTGGCCCAGCGCGATCTTGGTGAAGCCTTCCTGCTCGGCGTAGGTGTACAGGGCGCCGCGACGCAGGCGCGAGCACAGCGAGCACATGGTCTTGCCTTCGGGCACCACCCGGGTCACCACCGAGTAGGTGTCCTGCTCGAGGATCTTGTAAGGCACGCCCACCGATTCCAGGTAGGCCGGCAGCACGTGCTCGGGGAAATCGGGCTGCTTCTGGTCCAGGTTCACCGCCACCAGTTCGAACCGGACCGGCGCCTTCTTCTGCAACTGCAGCAGGATGTCCAGCAGGGTGTAGCTGTCCTTGCCGCCGGACAGGCAGACCATGACCTTGTCGCCGTCCTCGATCATGCCGAAATCGGCGATCGCGCGGCCGACCTGGTGGCGCAGGCGTTTGCCCAGGCGCTGATGTTCGTGGCCGCGGCGCTGGTCGGCGCGGACGTGGCGCTGGGGTTCGGCTAGGGGCAGGATCGTGCTCATCAGACCGTCCATTCTACGGGCAGCCATGGGGCGGCTGCGATCCGAGCCTGGGCCGCGACCGGTCCGCGCCCAAACGAACGGCGCGGTGGACCGCGCCGTCGTGGCGGCAAAACCGACGCCTGCCGCCGAAAGCCGCCGCCCGTTCTGCGGGGCGGTCGGCGGGAGCGATCATTTGCGCGCGGGTACTTCCTTGCCGCTAACCGGGGCCGGGCTCTCCTCCGCCACCGGCTTCAGCGTCAGCTCGTGGCTGTCGCGCACGGGCGCCTGGGTCGGGGTGATGCTGGGGTCGGGGGCGATCACGATATTGAGCTTGCAGTCGGCGCCCAGCGGAACGCCGGCCGGGAATTGCTTGCAGTCCGGGCCCTTCTTGCCGTCCGGACAACACCAGCGGGTGCCGCGTTCGCCCTGGATGACCACGTTCTTGGCCAGGGCCAGCGGCGAGGCGCAGGCGAGCAACGCGAAAGCGGATATCAGAACCAAGCGATTCGAAAACCGATCCATCGACCTCTCCTTAGGTGTGCGGGCGATCCGCGGCTGCAGGATAGGCAAACGATCCTCTAACAAAATATGAACGAAATTTTTACTATTCAGTCAACGGACAGGCGTCAGCCGCGTGCCGCCCGGGTGCTACGGGTGTGGCGCTTTTACGCATCCGATGCGGCGCGCGGAGGGCGGCGCGTAAGGCGATGAGCGACGGACATATGGCGACGCCATCGCCGCGCGTTAAGCTCAGCGCATGATCGAAAGCGACGATCCCGCCGAAATAGCACGCAAGCTGGCCGAGCTACGGCTGGAACATCGCGACCTGGACGCAGCCATCGATCGCCTGGCCCAGGACACCGATGCCGACGAACTCACGGTCAAGCGTTTGAAGAAGCGCAAGCTGTGGTTGAAGGACTGCATCGCGCGTCTGGAAAGCGCCTTGATTCCCGACGAACCGGCCTAGGCGCCGCTCGCGAAAGCCGCCGCCGGCGCCGTGCGCGCATGGCGGCCGTCGTGCGCATTTGGTGACGTGCGTGGCTGCAGCCGGTCGCTAGCCCTGTGCTACGGTGCGTGCACTCGCAACGGGCTATTGCATGGCGAACAAGGACGAACTGATCGGCGCGGCGCGCAACCCGTGGTGGCAAGCCGCCGCCGCCCTCGCCGCGGTGGCGCTGGTCGTCACTTTCGCACTGGGCGGATTCAAGCGGGCCAAGAGCCAGACCAAGCCCCTGCCGCAGTACTCGGCTGGCCAGCGCGTGCAATCCGGCGCGATGGCGGTGACGCCGCTGCGCGCCTGGGTGGCGCGCTACCGTCCGGGTGGGCAGGTCGAACCGAACCAGCTTTACCTGGTGCTGCAAACCGATATCGAGAACCGCACCGGGCGCAGCTTCGGCGGCTTCGGCTATCCGCACAAGGACCTGGTCCTGGTATCGGCCCAGCGCGAGCTGGTGCAGGCCGACAATCTGCTGATGGCCGACGACCACAGCGTGATCGCCGATCTGCATCCGCGCATGACTCAGCGCGTGGATCTGGTCTGGAAGCTGCCGCCGGATTACGTCTACGCGTCGCGCCAGACCTTCGGCCTGTTCGCGCGCGACTACAAGGCCAAGGCCCATCTCAACGACGAGGGCGCCTGGGTGCAGGGCGAGCCCTTGGCCAAACTCGATCTGCCCGTGCAGGACCTGCGCGACCGGCTGGTGGCGCCGTGAGCGCGTCGCAGCCCGCCGCCGCGCCGCGCCGGCCCTTGCTGCGTTGGCGTTGGCGCGACGCGCTGTGGATCGCGCTGGCGCTGGTCGCGGTGGTCGCGCTGCGCAAGGGCCAGTCCGATTACGAACAGCGCGACGCGCCCCTGCTGCAATCGGCGCCGGCCGCGCGCGCGGTCGGGCGCAATTTCGCGGTCGAGGTCGGCCGGCTCAAGGTCGCCCATGCCTATCTGCTCAAGGGCGACTACGGCGATTCCGAGGACCGCACCCTGCGCAGCCCCGGCGTGTGGCTGTCGGTGCTGGCCAAGGTCGAAGCGCTGCAGCGTCCGGGTTACCTGACCGCGCAGCTGCGCACCCGCGACGGATTGGTCTACGTCGCTTCCAACAAGGAACGCCCCAAGCTCAAGGGCTTCAACCTCAGCGAGCGCGAACTGGCGCCGGGCCTGGCCGAGGAAGGCGCGTGGTTCTTCGAGCTGCCGCCGGAGCAGATCGAGGGCGCGCACCTGCAGCTGTATTGGGGCAACGGTTTGCCGGTGGGGGGCGACAGTCTGGTCGATGTCGACTTGGGCTTGGATAAAACGGCCGCCGGCAAGCTGATCGCCGACGCCAAACCCGTATTGGACCTGCGCCTGTGAACGCCACACCGACGACGACGAACGCCGCCCCCGCGACCGGCTGGTGGCGAGGCAACGCGGGCTGGCTGCTCGGCACCGCCGTGCTGGGCGCGCTGGCGTTGTGGCTGCCCTATCGCGATGCGCTGCGGCAGTATCGCGAACGCAATCCCAGCGTGGCGGTGACTGCGGCCAAGGGCGATTGGACCGCCTTCGCCGGCGCGCACTGGAAGTTGATCTCCGCCGAGTCGATGATCGCCGGCGATCCGCGCCTGCGCGGCCCGCTGCGCAAGGATGCCGAGGTGCTGCTGCTGCGTTACGAGGTGATCCCCGATCCCGACACCAAGATCAGCGATCTCGACCTGTGCCGCGGCGCGATCGTGGATGCCCAGGGGCGGCGCTGGGACACCGGCGGCGCCGCGCTGCCGCGCCTGTCCGGGCCGCGCCTGCCGGAGACCTGCGGCAGCGGTTACGACGACGCGTTCAAGCGCGTGATCGCGGTGCCGGCGCGGCCGTTCGCGTTCCAGCACGCATTCGTGCTGCCGCGCGGTCAGCGCCCTGACGCGCTGCGCGCGCGCATCGAGTTCAAGAACACCAAGAGAGCCGACGGGCGTTATCTCGATTTTTCGTTGTAAGAGCGCGGCGCGAAGTCCGTGAGCGATCGTCTCAGCCCGCGCGCGGCAAGCGCGCGATCGCGCGATCGAAGGTCGCCGCCAGCAGCACCACGCGCAACACGTCGGTCAGCAGCGAGGTGCGGAACGACAGCGGCGTGTTGAGGAACACCGCGTAGATCTGGCCCTCGACGCTTTGCCAGGCCGGGTCCTTGGGGCCGACCAGTTGCTGCATCCAGCGCCACGACCACGAATCCAGATACGCCAGCAGCTGCCAGCACACGCACAGCGTCAGCAGCGCCGGCAGGCCCGCGCGCAGCACCAGGCGCAGGCTGTTGACCACCGGCACGCCCTTGCTGGTCCAGCCCGCGCTGGCCTTGTCGGCGAGCATGCGCAAGGTGAAATGCATGGACTTGAAGCGCGCGACCGCGCGCTCCAGTGGCGCATCCGCCTGGTCCAGGCGCTGGGCCTTGCGCAGATCGATGCCGTACACGATCGCGGTGATCGCCAACCAGATCAGCGGCAGCGCCACCGCGCCGGCGGCGGTGGTCAGGAAATCCCACAGCGGCGCCAAGGCGCGCTTGGCCGGCGCCAACAGTTGGAACAGCGCGGTCGGGCTTTCCCACCATTCGCCCACCGCCACGTACACCGCGCGTTCGTGCCACCAGTCCTTGCCGGTCTGGATCGCCTGGCCGATCGCGGCCACGCCCACGAACACCCAGTAGGCCTCGCACACCGTCGCCAGTACGGTCCACGAGGCATGGCCGGTGGCCTTGGCGCGGCGCTGGCTGAACCAACGCACCGCCCAGGCGATCGCGAGCGCGATCCACAGGCCCTTCAGGCTGAGCACGTGCAGCAGATCCTCGCGTTCCCATACGCTGAAGAGGTAGGCGGTGGCGAAGTAGCGGCGCAGGCCTTCCAGCAATCCCCAACCCACGTAGTAGGCGAAGAACGGCAGCAGCGCGATCGCCAGCGCGGTGATCCATTGCTTGCGCACCGCCTTGGTGTCCGGCGTGACCGCTCCGTGGGCCAGCATCGGCAGCGACGGGCGCAGCGACTGGAACATGAAGATGGTGCCCACCAACTGGGTCACGATCAGCACCGACAGCGCGGCGAAGGACATCAGCACCGAGCGTTCGCCCAGCTTGACCGCCAGGTTCATTAGCAGGTCGTAGCAGACCCGCTGGGCGAAGAACCAGAACGCCAACGCCGGCCAGTGCCGCCACAGCAGGCGCGCGGAGAGCAGCGGAATTTCCAACCAGGTGCGCTGCGCGGGCGCGCGCTCGGCGACCGGGCTGGCGGTGGAAACGCTCATCGGATCCTTCCTGGCGGACGACGTCGCATCCTAGCAAGCGCGCACCGGGCTTGGGCCGACCAGCGTCTAGAATCGTCGGCGCGATTCCCTCCCCATTCCGGATCCCCCATGACCCGATTGAAGACCGCCCTCGGTGGCCTGGCCCTGTGCCTGGCGACCGCGTCCGCCGCCGCGCACGTGCCCTTCCTCAAGCCCAACCAGTTCAACGTGCTCAACCCACGCGTGCAGGTGGAATCGGCCTTCACGGAGTTTCCGTTCCAGGCCGACTTCGCGATGGACTCGCCGAACTTCTCGATCACCGCGCCGGACGGCACGCAGGCGGCGATCAAGGCCAGCGCGAAAACCCGCGGTGCGGTCTATCTGGAGCCGACCCTGGCGCACGACGGTACCTACCGGATCAGCACCGGCGTGCGTCCGGGGCCGACGTACAAGGCCGTGGAAACCGCGGACGGCAAGCTCTATTTCTCCGACGACATCGCGCGCAAACAGGGCGCGGCCACGTCGCTGAAATACTTCAGCAGCGCGGACACTTATCTTGCCAAGGGCGAGCCCGCGTACACGCCGCGTCCGTCGAACGCCGGCGTGGAGATCATCCCCTTGTCCTCGCCCAACCGTCTCATGCTGGGCGGCACGCTGCGCCTGCGCGTGCTGCGCGACGGCAAGCCGGTGCCGAACGCGCGCATGGTGGTGGTGGCGGACAACGAGCACTACGTCACCCACCGCGACGGCGATCTGTACGACGTGGAAAACGTGCGCGACAGCAACCTGCGCGCCGACGCCGCCGGCGAGATCGCGTTCCGTCCGAGCCAGGCGGGCCTGTACCTGCTGTTCGTGACCCTCCACGAGAAGATCGATCCGACCTTGTGGGAAAGCCACAACGCGTCGCTGACGCTGGAAGTCGGCCTGCCCGAGGCGAAGGCGGCTCATCCCTGAGGGCGCGCCGCGCCGGCGACGATCGCAACGTAAGGGCGTCGCCGGGCTCTCTCCCGCGGACGATGCCTCATCCTGGAAGCCGGCGTGTTCCAGCGCCGGACCCAGCCGGTACCGCAAGACTGCGATGGATGCATAGCGGCGAAGGCAGGCGCGCCGCGACCATCGGCATCAGTCGGGCATCAAGTAATGGCGGTTAGCCAAGTCCACGGCGAGCTTCTCGTTGCGGGAAACGTACAGCCCGCCAGGAAGTGCGTAGATATAGCGCTGGCCCGACGAGGTGGCCGCTTGCGTGGCTTCCGCTGGCGCTTTTTCCAGCGGGAGTTTCTGCGCGTACAGGGCGCCGAGCATCCGACTGATCTCCTCCGTGTTGCGCACCAACGCGTCCCGCGTGCGCGCACAGTCGTTCTCCGCCCACAGTTGGCTGCTGCGCAATCCCCTCGCGTCCGGCGACCATTCGGTTTCCGCGGAGACCTTCAGGTTCTGCTTGTGCATCGTTGCAGCCACAGTGGCCTTTCGTCGTTCGGTCTTCTCGGCGTAGAAGCCCGCGTTGTTGACTTTTCTGACCAGGGCCTCATTGCCCGTGAGGGCGTAACGGCTGTACTCGGCCCGGGTCATGGCGTCTATGTCCGCGGTTGTTTTCGCATCCAGCTGTATCGGATCCGAAACCGCCACGAAGCTGTAAAGCCATCGGGATTCGCGCTTCCAGGCAGAGCCGGAACCTTCGGGAGCGTAAGCGAGCACGTCCACAGTGGTCATCAGATGGGCGAAGTCGACGGAAAAGCCGGCGCCTACGACGAAAACCAATCTGGGTTCATCCTTGGGAGGCAAGCGCTTGCGGTCGAGCGAGCCGTCGACGAAAAATTCGGTTTTCGCATTGGTCGTGGCGCCCCATGAGGATCGTCGTATGGAGTCGACCACCGCCCTCTGCAGGTCGTCGACCGGTAGATCGCAGCGGGCTTGCTGGACCGCGTCGAAATTGCGTTGCGCGCGTCCGCGGCCTTGTTCCATTATGACCGCAGCCGAGAGCACTTGCGCCCCAGCGCCGGCGCCCACGAGGGCGCTCAGGCTGGCGGCCTCGGCGGGCGGGAATCCGGTGATGGTGAAGTTTCCGATACGGCCCATGCTTGACGCATGCGGACCGGACACCGAGGTGATGAACATCTGAGGACGCAGGCGCGGGTGCTGCGGTATCACATAGACGGGCAAGCTTGCGGCCAGCCGCGTTTGCTCCTCCGTAAAGCCGTGTTGAGCGTCGTCGTTGGCGAGCGCTGGCGAACAGGCCGCGAACGCATACAGCCCAATGACGGGCGCGACAAGAGCCACGAGTCGTTTCATAAGGTCCCCATTGATCTGCGCACGCTGAAGGGCGCGATCGCATGTTGAATCGTTGTCATCGAGGCTTCGCGCGCGAAACGAAGCCGGCACGCTTTCTTAGGCCGGTTCGACGTTATCCGTCGCCGCCGGCTTGGCCATCTCGGGGCTGATCTTCTCGATGGTGTGGCGCAGCTCGCGGCCGAGGATGACCTTGGCGTCCTTGGCCCAGGCGTCCAGGCGCGCGTCGAAGGCGAGCTTGCCGTTGCTGTCGGGCCAGACCAGCTTGAGCTCGCGCAGCTTCTGGATGAAGCCGCGGAACAGGGTCTTGTCGAAGAACTCCGGCGCGGCCGGCGCGTACAGCAGCGACAGGCGCTGCGCGGCGAGCTGGCACTGGCTTTCCAGTTCGCCCGCCGACATCGTGCCCGGGCCGTTCTTCACCAGCACCGAAATGGCGATGTAGTAGCGCTCGAAGGCCTGTTGCAGCGAGTGGCCGATCGCGCGCAGGCGGAACACTTCGTCGGTCTGGCCGGCGTTGCGCGCCAGGATGCCGCCGTCGTCGTCGCTCACGCGTTCCAGCAGGCCTTCGCGGATGAACACCTCGACCGTCAGCGTCAGGCGCTGGGCGAATTCGTCCTCGGTCCAGGGCAGGAACAGCTCGGCCTGCAGGAACGGGTACACGCTGCGGCCCAGGCGCAGCACGCCGGCCAGGCTCATGCGGCGGTTGTGCTGGAAGCAGCACGCGATCCACGACGCGCCGGTGAACAGGTGCAGCACATTGTTGCGGAAGTAGCTCAGCAGCACCGCTTTGTCTTCGCCGTCCACGCCCAGCACGTCGCCCAGCGGATGGGCGATGCGCTCGAGCACGTTGATCTCTTCGCCGTGGGCGACGATTTCCTGCGGCGTGTGCGGGGTGACGGTGACGCGGTCGGAATACGGCAGCTCGGCCAGCAGGGTCTTGGACAGCGCGATCTGGGCCAGCAGGTCGGCCTCGCCCATGGCGTGCTTGGGCGTGGACAGCAGGGCCAGCGCCAGCAGGTTGATCGGATTGACGTCGGCGGCGCGGTTGACGTTGACCTGGATGCGTTCGGCCAGCGCGGCGACAGTGTCCGACAGCCACTGCGGCTTGTCGTCCTCGCCGACCGGTCGGCCGTCCCATTCCGGCGCGTGCTCGGCGAGCACGTCGTTGAGCCGGATCGGCTCGCCGAAGTTCACCACCACCTGGCCGTAGTTGGAGCGCAGCACCTTGGGGATGCCCCATAGCAGCTGCCAGATCGATTCCTTTTCCTTGGGCTTGCCGGACAGCTCGTCGAGGTAGCTGTTGCCTTCCATCAGCTTCTCGTAGCCGATGTAGACCGGCTGGAACAGCACCGGCCGGGTGGGCTGGCGCAGGAAGCCGCGCACGGTCATCACGATCATGCCGCCCTTGGGCGGCAGCAGCCGGCCGGTGCGCGAGCGCCCGCCTTCGATGAAGTACTCGATCGAATAGCCGCCCGCGACCAGCTGCGCCACGTACTCGGAGAACACCGCCGAATACAGCGCGCTGCCGCGGATGCTGCGGCGCAGGAAGAACGCGCCGCCCTTGCGCAGGATGGTGCCGACCACGGGCAGGTTGAGATTGGCGCCGGCGGCGATATGCGGCGGCACGATGCCCTTGGTGTAGAGCAGGTAGCTCAGCAGCAGATAGTCCATGTGGCTGCGATGGCAGGGCACGTAGACCACTTCGAAGCCGGGCGCTTCCTGCTTGAGCTTGTCCAGGTGGTGGACCAGCACGCCGCGGTAGATGCGGTTCCAGACCGGAGTGAGCAGGAAGCTGGCCGAGCGCACCACCGGGTGCGAATAGTCGGCCGCGATCTCATAGGCGATCGCATGCGCTTTCTTCCAGGCGTCGACCGGCGAGCTGTTGTCGCGTCGGGCCTGGTCGGCGATCGCGTCCTTAACCGGTTCGGACGCGAGCACCTGATCGACCAGCAGGCGGCGGGTCGACAGATCCGGGCCGATGACCGCGGCGCGGATGCGGCGGAAGTGGGTGCGCAGCACGCGCGAGAGTTTGCGCACCGTGCGTTCGGCCGGCAGGCCTTCGCCGACGATGCCGCGCAGCGAGACCGGCGGCGAAAAACGCACCAGGGTATGGCGGCCGTTGAGCAGGATCGCGAGCAGGCGGCGGAAGCGGCCGACCAGGGTCCAGTTTTCCGAGAACAGCACCGAGAACCAGCCCGTGCTGCGATCGGGCGCGCGACCGACGAAGATCGACACCGGCACCAGCTGCACGTCCAGTTCCGGATCGGCGCGGTGCGCATCGAGCAGGCGCGCGAGCGAGCCGGAGTGGGTCTTGGCCGGCGGCGGTTGCGGCGTGGCCGCGCCCAGCGATTCGCCCAGGGATTGCAGCGGCGCCAGGGTGCCGCCGGCGTTGCGGCGCGACAGCGCGACATAGGCGCGCTTGCGGCCGAGCGGATCGCCCGGCAGCGGTTGCAGCGGCGAGGGCAGGCCGCTCTCGCGGCAGGCGCGCTCCAGGATCAGCGCATTGGACAGGCCGTAGTCCTCGAGCACGTAGCAGACCGGGCGGCCGTTCCACTCCTCGGCCACGTGCTCGGACGGCGACTTAGGCTCGATGGTCAGCTGCACCCACGGCGCCATCAGGCGGCCCAGCAGCTTGGCCCACCAGGGGCGGCGTGCAGGCGGTAGCGCACGCGTCTCGACCACGGGCGGCGGAGGCGGCGGCATCGGCAGTTCGGGCTGGTCCGGGTCGTGCTCGGTCGCAGCGCGGTCGGCGGCGGCGATTTCGGCGGCCGGCGGCCGCTCGGCCTCTGCCGGGGCGTGCTCTGGCGTTGCGGCGTCCGCGCTTACGTCGGCCAACGTGCCGGCTTCGGCGGTGAAGATGTCGGCTTCGCTGGCTTCAGGCGCGGTCGCTGGGTCGGCTCCGGGCTCGACCAGACTGTCGTCGGCGGTGGTCGCGCTGGGCGTGGCGCCGTCCGGACGGGCCGGTTCGGCGTTGGGGAAAGGCAGGGGCGTTTGTTTCGGCATCGGCGCCATTATGCCCATTCGGATTGGGGCTGCTCGCGGGGACGCGACGGCGTCGCGCGACGCGGGCATCGCCATGCGCGCGCTGGCCGCGCGCGACCTAGGGCGCGGTCTTGGCGACGGGCGCGTGCGGCTGGGCGCTGCGCGCGCTGGCGGTGCGGTTGGCCTCGGCCTCGGCGTGGCGCAGCACGTCGCTGAGGTACCAGCGGCCGTCGTGGCGTTCGACCCGCACATAGGCGTCGATCGGTTGGTCGGCCATGGTGTAGCGGATGCGCACGCGTGCTCGCTCGCCGGTCTGTTCGGCCAGGGTCGCCTCGACCCGGTCCAGGCTGGCGTCGATGTTCAGCCCGTAGCCGACCAGGGTCTGCTTGAAGCGGCCGAAGAACGGGCCCAGCCGTTCCAGGCTGCGGTCCATGCCGGTCAGGCGCAGCGCGTCGGCGCCGGTGAGGCCGGTCTGGCGCGCGGCCGCGGCCAGCTGCGCGATCGCGACGCGCGCGCGCTTGGGATCGCCCAGCGGCGCGCGCTGGCCCCAGGCGCTGATCGCGCCGATCAGCTGGGCGTAGTGGTCGCGTTCCTCGGTGCTGTAGTCGCCTTCGCTGCGCACGTACTGGGTCGCGAACAGGCCCAGGGTGGCGGCGGCCGAGCGCAGTTCCGCGTGAGCGCCGGCGAACTGGCGCTGGTAGACGGCCTGCAGTTTCTTCTCCGCGCCGGGCGCGGCCAGGGCCTGCAGGAAGCCGGGCAGGCGATCCTCCAGCGGCAGCTCGGTCAGCGGCCAGGTGGTGCGGCCCTCGCGCCAGGCGGTTTCGAGGCGGTCGTGCAGGGCCGGCGGCACCGCATGGCGCGCATAGCCGGCCAGATCGTTGCGGCGCAGGTCGCGCACCAGTTGCTGCACCGCTTCGGCGGGCAGCTTGGGCGGCGCGTCGTGGTCGCTCAGCGGCGCGCGATCGCAGCCGCCGCAGGCGACGACGATCAGCAGCAACGCGGCCAAGGCGCGTCGAATCGGTGGCATGAGGCGGCTCCCCAGTCGCAAGCGGCATCTTGGCCGGCGCCGGGGTCGGCCACAAGCCAAGTCGGTTCCGGATCCTGGTCCGCGCAGGCGACACAGGCATTGCCGACGGATTGGGCAAGGTCGGCGGCTGCATTCGACTAAAAGCGGCCAATGGTGGCCAATGGTGCGGCTATTTCGCCGATCGTCTGTCTTCGTGGCGGCCATGCCGGGGCATCCCGGGTTGGCCTCGTGGACGTCGCGCATAAAAAAAGGAGGCGCTGGGCCTCCTTATAAACCGGCCGAGGCCGGGATTTCGAGTTGTGGCATGGCTCCGGCCTAGGCCGGACGGGAGCAGACTACGTCGCCCACGAAGTTAATGCAATACCTGAAATTAAGTCCGCTAAAACATTGATTTTAAATGGCGGCGCCATGCTGCGATGCGCCAAAGCCGGCGCCGTGGCCTCAGGGCGCGACGTTCAGCGCCGCGCGCTTGCTGGCCCGACGCGCCTCGCTGGGCTGGTCCCAGGCGTTGTTGAACAGCGCCGGCTCCCAGGAACCGTAGGTCGGGTTGGGCAGCATCCACCAACGCTCGCCGAACCAGTCGTGGTACTGCTCCAGCAGCTGGTTGCGGCCGTCCGGAGTGTTGGCCACCACCTGCACGAAGTCGCCGAGCTGGTCGCCGAACTGCATCAGCACGCGGTACTTCTGCCCGGCCAGCTTGCGCCGGCAATTCTTCTCGCTGCCGTTCTGCTCGCAGCCTTCGACGAAGGTGCCCAGGCCCAGGAAGACGCTGTCGTCCTTCACCGGCATGCCGACCGCGCGCAGGTTGGCCAGGGTGGCGGCCTGCAGGTGCTCGGCGCGGTTGGACAGATACAGCACGGTCACGCCTTTGGCGTTGGCGGCCTTGGCGAAGTCGACCACGCCCGGCAGCGGCTTGGCCTTCTTCTCGGCGACCCAGGCGTCCCAGCTGACTTCGTCGTATTGCTTGCCGTCGCGGACCAGGCGCGCCTGGTAGGGCGAGTTGTCCAACACGGTCTCGTCCACGTCCATGACCACGGCCGGCGCCAGGCCGGTGGCGGCGTTGCCGCGTTCGTCCGGTACCAGGGCGTCCCAGTTCTTCTGCTTCAGCGCGACGTCCAGCTTGTCGGCGGCGGCGCGGTAGACGGTTTCGGTGGCGGCGCGGTACTCGGCCGAGGTCTGCACCCAGAGCACGGCGTTGAGGTTGTCGTCGGCACCGGGGCCGGCCGGCGTCGTGGGTGCGGCGCTGGCAGCGGCGTTAGCCGGCGCGGCCGCCGCTGCAGGCTCGGCCGGTTTGGCGGATTCGGCGGCGGGTTCGGTGCGTTTGCAGGCGCCCAGGGCGAGGGCGCAGGCGAGGACGGAGAGGGTGAGGGCGCGGGTGTGCATGCGCGATCCGAGGCTTGGAAAGGGCTGAAGTGTAGCCGAGGTGCGCGCTGGGCCATGCGTGGGGCGGTTGGCCGCTCTTGTTCTTTGGGCGTTGGTTTCCTCCCTCGGAAATGCTCACTTCTCTTGCTTCTGGCTCCCTCCTTTGAAAAAGGGTGAAGCCGTGCGGCTTACGAACCGCAGGTTCGTGCACGGCTGAACGCAGCAGGCTCTTGCTCTTAGCTCCCTCCTTTATCAAAGGAGGGTTGGGGAGGATTTGCTTCTGCTTTGCTGTCGCTTCTTCTTGACGAAGGTCAAAGGCTTCCGCCTGCTACGCATGCGGGTCACTTTCTCTTGCTCTTGGCTCTCTCCTTTGGAAAAGGGTGAAGCCGCGCAGCTTACGAACCGCAGGTTCGTGCGCGGCTGAACACTAGCAAGCTCTTGCTCTTAGCTCCCTCCTTTGGAAAAGGAGGGTTGGGGAGGATTTGCTTTTGCTTTGCTGTTGCTTCTTCTGGACAAAGGTCAAAAGCTCCCGCCTGCTATGCATGCAGGTCACTTTCTCTTGCTAGCCCAAGAGTCCGCCTGGATTCCCTTCGGTCAAACGTAACCAAAGAGAAGGGCTAGCGTGACCAAACCTCCCCTGCGGGTTCGGAGCTGGCGCCGGGATTTTTCGAATGGACCTCCCTGTCCATTCGAAAAACGGCGCGCGTCCTGCGCGCCGCCCTTCGGGTCTACGACTGGTCGTGTGAGTGCGGGGCTTTTGGATTTGAATGCCGCGACAACAGCAACAGCAACAGCAACAGCAACAGCAACAGCAACAGCAACAGCAACAGCCGCAGCCGCAGCCGCAGCCGCAGCCGCAGCAACAGTGGTTGCGGCGGGGCTGCTCGTGTGCTCGTGAGTTGCTGGCTAGCTAGCGGCGCAACGTCAGCGCTTGGGCGCCTGCGCGATGCATTCCACTTCGACGCGGGCGTTCATCGCCAAGCCGGATGCGGCCAACGCGCTGCGCGCCGGGTACGGGGCCTGGAAGTGGCGGCGGTAGACCTCGTTGAAGGCCGGCCATTCCTTGATGTCGGCCAGGAACACGGTGCACTTGATCACGTCGCGCATCGAGGCGCCGTGGCGTTCCAGGACTTCCTGGATGCGTTGCAGGGTGCGGTCGGATTCGGCGGCGATGCCGCCGGCGACGAGTTCGTTCTTGCCGGCGGCGGTGCCGATCTGACCGGACAGGAACAGCAGGTCGCCGCTGCGTACCGCTTCGGAGAACGGCAGGCTGGCGGCGGCGGGGTCGGGGGACTTCAGGAACTCGGGGCGTTCGCCGCTCCAGGCCGGATCGGCGGCGAGCAGGGCGATAACGAGAGCGCTACGCGACAAGACGGCGGGAACAGGCATGCTCGTGTCCAAACCGGGGCAGGGATTCGCACCATCCCGCAACCGTGATTGCGGCGCAATCCCATGCGCGCCGCTAGAGCGCGGCGATCTGCAGCGAAACCTGTTTGCGGCCCTCGGCCACCCACTGCGTGCCGACTTCGCTGAAACCGAATTTGGCGTGGAAACGACTGGAGCCCTCGTTCAGGGGCTGGCTGTAGAACTCGCAGGCTACCGCGGCGGTGCCGCTGGCCCGCGCGAACGCGAACAGGTCGCGATACAGCACCGCGCCCAGTCCGCGCCCCTGCTGCGTCGAAGACACCGCGATCCGATCGATGTACAGAAAATGCGGGTAGTGGGCCTGGAACCAGCGGTAGTTCGGGCTGTCGTAGCCGCAGCCCTCGCGAAACGCGAGCAGGAAGGCGAGCACGCGATCGCCGTCGTCGACCAGCACGCGGTGGTAGGCCGTTTCCTGCAGCAGCTCGAGCAGGCGCGCGCCGTCCATCGGGCTCAGCAGCGCTTCCGATTCCAGATTCAGCGCCAGCACCGCGGCGTGGTCGCCGGGTGCGATGTCGCGGATGCGCAGCGCGTTGCGATCGTCGGTCATGGTGATGCTCGATGCTGCGCGGCTCAGCCTTCCAGCAGCGCCTTGATCGCGGCGAAGCCGGCGCTGGCGCGCTCCTGCTTGCGCGCCGCGTCGGCGACCGGGTCGGCGCCGTCACGCTGCAACTCGCCCACCGGCAGCTCCTCGATGAAGCGGCTGGGCTGCAGGCGGATGCGATCGCCCCAGCGCTGGGTCTCGCGCGAGTGCGACAGGTACAGGGCCTCCTTGGCGCGGGTGATGCCCACGTACATCAGGCGGCGTTCCTCGTCCAGGCGGCCTTCCTCGATGCTGGCCTCGTGCGGCAGATTGCCTTCCTCGACGCCGACGATGAACACGTAGCGGAATTCCAGGCCCTTGGCGCCATGCAGGCTCATCAGGCGCACCTGGTTGCCGGCCTCGCCCTTGTCGGCGTGCGACAGCAGGGCCAGCTGCGCGGCCAGTTCGCCCGGGCCGGCGCCTTTGCCGCCGTCGAACCAGTCCGACAGTTCCTCCAGGTTCTGCTTGCGACGCTGGAAGCTGGCCTCGTCCTTGCATTGGGCGCGGATCGCCGCCAGCAGACCGCTGCGCTCGCCCAACACGCGCACCAGTTCGGCCGGACTGATGCGCTGGGCTTCGCCGCGCAGCGAACGCACGATGTTGACGAAACCGTCCAGCGCGTTGGCCGCGCGCGGCGGCAGCTGCTTGAGCGCGCCCACCGATTCGGCCGCGCGCGACATCGGCATGTGCGCCTGCTGCGCCAGCTCGGCGAGCTTGGCCAGCGTGGTCGCGCCGACTTCGCGCTTGGGCGAGGTGACCGCGCGCAGGAACGCGGCGTCGTCGTCGGGATTGGCGATCAGGCGCAGCCAGGACAGCGCATCCTTGACCTCGTGGCGCTCCAGGAACGCGGTGCCGCCGCTGAGGTGGTAGGGCACGCGCAGCAACTGCAGCGCTTTTTCCAGCGCGCGGCTTTGATGGTTGCCGCGGAACAGGATGCAGAAGTCGCTCCAGGGCGCGCTGTGCTTCTGGGCCAGGAAGTGGATCTCGCTGGCGACCTTCTCGGCCTCGTGGGCGCTGTCGCGGCATTCCCAGACCCGGATCCGCTCGCCGTCGGCCTGCTCGCTCCACAGCGTCTTGGGGTGCTCGTGCGGATTGTTCGCGATCAGGGTGTTGGCCGCGCGCAGCACGCGGTTGCTGCAGCGGTAGTTCTGCTCCAGCTTGACGATCTCCAGGGTCGGATAGTCCTTGCCCAACTCCAGCAGATTGTCGGGATTGGCGCCGCGCCAGGCATAGATCGACTGGTCGTCGTCGCCCACGCAGGTGAACAGGCCGCGCGTGCCTGCCAGGCACTTGAGCAGGCGGTACTGGGCGTCGTTGGTGTCCTGGCACTCGTCCACCAGCAGGTAGCCGATGCGCTCGCGCCAGGCCAGCTGCAGCTCTTCGTCGGCTTCCAGCATCTGCACCGGCAGGCGGATCAGATCGTCGAAGTCGACCGCATTGAAGGTGCTCAGGCGCTGCTGGTAGCGCTGGTACAGCAGCGCGGCCTCCATCTCGCGCGGGCTGGCGGCCAGGTTCAGCGCCTCCTCGGGCGAGAGGCCGGCGTTCTTGGCGCGCGAGATCAGGTTGCGCATGTTGTCCAGCACGTCGGGCTTGCTGCCGGGCGGCAGCAGGTCCTTGATCTGGGCGGCGGAGTCGTCGCTGTCGAACACGCTGAAGCCGCGCCGCAGCCCGGCCTTGGCGTGGTCGATCTGCAGGAAGCGCAGGCCCAGGGCGTGGAAGGTGCAGATGGTCAGGCCTTCCGCGGCGTCGCCCTTGATGCGCTTGGCGACGCGCTCCTTCATTTCCTTGGCGGCCTTGTTGGTGAAGGTGATCGCCGCGATGCGCTTGGCCGGCATCCGCCCGGAGGCGATCAGGTGGGCGATCTTCTCGACGATCACGCGCGTCTTGCCGCTGCCCGCGCCGGCGAGCACGAGCAGGGGGCCGTCGGTGTGCAGGACGGCGGCGCGTTGGGGGGGATTGAGGCCGTGCATCGTTGTCATCTTTCGGCCGGTGGGCCGGTCTATCTAGCCCATGAGTTTACCCGCTTGGGCCGCCGAGACCGGCTACCCTGGTTTCCCTAGGCCCGTCCCCTGGACCCCCAGACCGTAAAAAGGAATTGATGTGATGCGTAAGACGATCCTGCTGTTGGCCCTGCTGCCGCTGTCCCTGGGGGCCATCGCGGCCGAGAAGAAGGCCGCGCCGCCGCCGGACCCGGTCGAAGACCCGTTGCTCATCACCGCGGGCTTCCTGACCCACCATCCCGACCTGAAGTACCGCATGCTGGGCATGGACGCGTACAAGGAGAAGCGTTTCGACGACGCGTTGCGTTATTTCCGTCGCGCCAGCTTCTTCGCCGACAAGCCCTCGCAAGGCATGGTCGCCGAGATGTACTGGAACGGCGAAGGCGCGCCGCAGGACCGCGCGCTGGCCTATGCCTGGATGGACCTGGCGGCCGAGCGCGGCTATGCCGGCTTCCTGGGTCTGCGCGAGCGCTACTGGAACGCGCTGAGCGCGGCCGAACGCGAACGCGCGACCAGCGAAGGCCAGGGCGTGTACGCCCGCTTCGGCGACGAGGCGGCCAAGCCGCGCTACGAATTCCAGCTGCGCACCGGCCGCCGCAACGTCACCGGCAGCCGCACCGGCTTTACCGGCAACCTGCAGATCCTGGTGCCCGGCCCGGCTGGCGAACAGTCGATCCCGGGTTCGAAGTTCTACGACGAGCGCTACTGGGACGCCAAGAAGTACTGGGCCTGGCAGGACAACGTGTGGATGAAGCCGGCGATCGGCCGCGTCGATGTCGGCGACGTCGAAGTGGTACGCGAAGGCGAGCCGCCCAAGGTCGATTCGCGCATTCCGGAAACCCGTCCGCAGGTCGACGCTCCGGTGCCGGAAGTGCCCGAGGAACCGGCGCCTAAGCCCACGCCGTAAACCGTTCCGCCGCCGCGCCGACGGTGAGTCGGCGCGGCAGCGCGAAAAGCGCGTGGCAGGCAGGGATTTGCCTCGGCGCCGCTGTCGAACCTGCCGGCACAGACGCAGCCGCGGCGACTACCGCAATCAGCCCGTGGCCATCAATGACGCACCGGTCCACGGCGCCTTCGCGGTCGGCGCCGGCCGCCCATGCCGCAGCGGCCACGCTGGGCTCTACGGCAAACAACGCGACCTACATCGGCTTAACGCGCACTGGAAGGAACTGGACCGCTAACCCGACCAGGGCGCGGTCGAGGTCGGCGCACCGCGAAAGGTGCGCAATCCGTCGGAACGTCAGCCCGGCGGTGGCGATACACTGCGGCGAGATCGCCGTCCGTCTTGTCATCGCTGCGTCGCGAGCCCCTATCCACAAGGAGCCGTAGATGAAAGTCCGCCCCTTGTTGTTGTTCTGCCTTCTGCCCCTGGTCGCCGTGGCCGCGCCGGTCGCGCAGGAGCGCGAGCGCGCCACCAATCTCGATATCTACCAAGCCGCGATCCTGCAATCGGCGGGGCATCCGAACGAACTGCATCGCTGGCACGGCATCTGGGCTTACGACAACGGCCGCTACGACGAAGCGATCAAGCAGTTCCGGCACGCCGCGCGCTACGCCGACAAGTACTCGCAGCACTTTCTGAGCATGATGTATTGGTTCGGCGAAGGCGCGCCGTCCGACCGCGTGCTGGCCTACGTCTGGGCCGACCTGGCGGCCGAGCGCGGCGACAACCCCGAACTGCTGGCGATGCGCGAGAAGATCTGGGAATCGCTGACGCCGGAGCAGCAGGTGGCCGTCGCCGTGCAGGGCGAGAGCTACTACGCCCGCTATGGCGATACGACCGCGCTGCCGCGGATCAACTCGCACATCCGCCACTTCGCCCGCAATCAAACCGGCAGCCGCGTCGGCGCCCAGACCGCGCGCCTGGAGGTGAGCCTGGGCCGGCCCGACATCTGGGCCAGCGGAGGCGGCAGCGCTGTCTCGACCCAGGCCATGCGCGGGGTCAGCCCCGGCGAGTTCTACGGCCCGCACCGCACCCGCACCGACGCCTACTGGAAGGACCAGGGCCTGCTACTGCGCACCCTGACCGGCCAGGTCGAGGTCGGCGAGGCCAAGAAGGTCGAGACGCCGGCGGATTGAGGGTTCGTTGAGAGCCAATCCCACTTGACCCCGGATTTTCCAGAGGGGGGAAGGCACGGCCACGATCGACCCCTGCGTCACCTCTCCCTTGCCCTCGGTTCCCCCCTTTGAAAAAGGGGGGGGTTAGGGGGATTTGCTCTGCGCTCACCGAACTACCCAGCAGCAGGAAAGATCCCTACGCCCCTCCCACAAGCACGCCACCGCCCCACCGCGCAATCTCGGAACTTGCGCCGCGGATGCCTACACTAGGCGCATGGCCAAGCTCTATTTCTACTACTCGGCGATGAACGCCGGTAAGACCACCACCCTGCTGCAGTCCGCGCACAACTACCGTGAACGCGGCATGCGCGTGGCGATCCTGACCCCGCGCCTGGACCACCGCGCCGGCAGCGGCACCGTGGCCTCGCGTATCGGCCTGAAGGCCGACGGCATCGGCTTCGGCCACGACCAGGACCTGGAGGCGCTGATCCGCGCCGACATCGCCGCCCACGGCGCGCTGCATTGCGTGCTGGTCGACGAAGCCCAGTTCATGACCCGCTCGCAGGTCTGGCAGCTCAGCGAAGTGGTCGACCAACTGCGCATCCCGGTGCTGTGCTACGGCCTGCGCACCGATTTCCGCGGCGAACTGTTCGAAGGCAGCCAGTACCTGCTGGCCTGGGCCGACGAGCTGACCGAGATCAAGACCATCTGCCACAGCGGCAAGAAGGCCACCATGACCGTGCGCGTGGACGAACGCGGCCGCGCGGTGCTGGACGGTCCCCAGGTCGAAATCGGCGGCAACGACCGCTACGTCTCGGTCTCGCGCGCGGAGTACAAGCGGGTGATGCGCGGCGAGGGGACGATCGAGCCGTTGCAGGCGTGGTTGCCGTTGTAGGGCTGTGTGGCAGCCGTATGAAAGGTCGGCGGCACATCTGTAAGGCATATTTTCCACGCGAGTTGCGCAACTTCGTCACTCGAAACGCGCGCTCGTCCGATCGTGTCGTCGCAATGTTTGCGAGCGCTCTGTTCTAGCCTTCAGACTATCGTCAGGGGAGCCGGTCGCGCCGGCTTGAGTTCAAGCGCAAGAGTCCACGCCGGTCTGCTCGGCGAGAGTATCCACGATATGCAATCCCGTTCCGACCCGATAGGCGCAGTCGCCGCTGCCGCCGCCGTTTCGTTTCACTCTGTCGCGCCGTCTAGTGCCATCGGAAATCGCGCCATGTCGTTACTACTGCGCGGTGTTCTAGCGCTATTCTTGTTCGCCGCCGGTTCTATGGCTATGGCACAGGAAGCTGCGCCATGGCAGGAGTACGACCAGGCGATCAAGGCTTCGCAGGAGGTGTCCGCACTGAGCTCCGGCATGTTCGGGGAGAACATCAGCGGCTACGACGGCTCCACGTACTTCCGCACGGTCGACATCGACCTCCCCGGGAACAATTCGCTGCCGGTTCGGTTGGGGCGACGCCATGTCGTTGAAGATCGGTTTGGCCGTAATTACCTCGGGGGCTTCGGCAACTGGGAAGTCGAGGTTCCCTACATCGAGGGCACATTCGCCAGCCCTTGGGGTTGGACCGTTGCAAACCCGACGTCGCCTCAGCGGTTCTCGCGGTGCTCGATCCCCTCCGAGCCGTACATCAACCATACGAACTTCACGTCCGATGAGGTGTGGAGCGGCTATCACCTGTATCTCCCGGGCAGAGGGGAGCAGAATCTGCTCAAGTGGGTGCCAAGCACATACAAAGCGCCTGCCGATGGTGTCGTTTATCCATGGACCACCCGTGACCTGGGGCGCCTGAGTTGCCTGTCTGCGATACAGAACGGCTACGCGGGAGAGGGCTTCATGCTTCTGACGCCGGATGGCGTGAAGTATCGATTCGATTGGGCGGTGGAACGCTCAATGCGCAGTCTTCGCAAGGCTAACGGGTTCGAGTATGTCCTGCCGCGTAAGCGTGTCTATCTGCTCGCGACTCGTATCGAAGACAGGTTCGGAAACTGGGTTAACTACGCCTACTCCGGAGACAAGCTTACGGGCATCACCAGCAGTGACGGTCGCGCGATTTCCCTCGCCTATCAAGGGGACAAGATCGTAACGGCCACCGCTGCCGGGAAGTCCTGGGCTTATACCTATGTCGGCGTTGGCCTGTATCAGGTCACGCAGCCCGACGGCTCGCGCTGGAGCTATGGCAGCTCGGGCGAGTTGCGCGCCAATTACGACGATCCGGACATGCTGGAAGTCAACGACTTCAAGCCCACCTGCGATTCGTCGACGATGGGCAACGGTCACTATGAGTACGTGGTCACGCACCCCAGTGGTGCCCAAGGCAAGTTCGTTTTCGACTTGAACCGGCACTATCGGGTCCATGTGCCGTTCCGCTGCACATTGGACATTGTTCGCAACTCCACAGGCACCTCCAGCACTCATGTGCAGGAAATGACCCTGACGGATCCTGATATCTATAATCAGGCTATCAAAGACGGCCACTCCGACAGCTACGCAACGGCCATCTCCTCCTACAAGACCTTCGTGCGGGTTGCCAGCGCGCCGACCACCTTGGGCAGCGGTGAAACGGGGCATGACAGGCTGTTGGTGCCCAACTATTTCGAGAACTTCTCCCTGACTAACTCGACCGTGTCTGGCCCAGGTGTTTCTGCGCTGGTCACGCAGTACGAGTACGGAAGGGTCTGGCCGCTCGGCTTCTGCGGGCGAACACCGGAAACGCCTCAGTGCATCGGAAACCGATGCGTTCCCGCGTCGCCGGATTGCCCGGGACTGACATCGAAGTGGAATACAACGACGTTGCCGGACGGCAGAAAGTTGCGCCAACGCTTCGGCGTTGCCTATGAGAAGAACGAAGGTTACTTAATCGAGACCAGGGAACTGGACGCGGCCGGCGTGACGCTGCGTACGACCTTGAACGACTATGTTCCCGACGATGAGCTGGCAACGCAGGCCTTCTCGTCGAAAATCGGTTTGAGCCTGACCCAGGAAAGAATGGGGGCGCGGATTCAGCCTGTTACCCGCACCACCATCAGCCAGGATGGCGTGAGCTACAGCAACGCAGTCAACGCATTCGATGAGTTCGCTCGCCCGAAGACGGTGACGCGTTCGAGCAACATCGGCCAAGGCTATGCGCGCACCGACGCCACGACATTCCACGACAACCTGTCAAAGTGGGTGCTGGGCCAGATCGCCTCGGTATCCAGCGGCGTCACCATTCCTACCTCGGCCACGTATGACCCCGTCACCGCCTTGCCCACGGATTTCTATACGTTCGGTATCCGCAAGCAGACCCTGACCTACAACGCCGACGGCACCGTCGCCACGGTCAAGGACGCCAACAACAACATCACTACCCTGTCGAGCTGGAAGCGCGGCATTCCGCAGACCATCCAGCACCCGGCCACGCCCGAATCGCCCTCGGGCAGTACGCAGACCGCCCAGGTCAACGACAGCGGCTGGATCGACTGGGTGGCCGACGAGAACGGCTACAAGACCAGCTATGGCTACGACGCCATGGGCCGCGTGTCCTCGATCGCCTATCCCGTCGGCGACAGCGTCAACTGGAACACGCTCACGCGTGCGTTCGTGCAGGTGAATCAAGCCGAGATGGGCATCCCCGCCGGCCATTGGCGCCAGTCCACCGTCCAGGGCAACTACGAGAAGCAGACCTTCTACGACGCCCTATGGCGCCCGGTCGTGCAGTACGAGCGCGACGTCACCAATAACGACCAGACCTATCGCATCACCCTGAGCGCTTACGATCACGAAGGCCGGCAGACCTTCGCCTCGTATCCGCGCAATCCGTACGCGGACGGCAATTGGGCGATCGATACCGGCACCTGGACTCAGTACGACGCGCTCGGCCGCGTGACCAAGCTCGAGCAGGACTCCGAGCTGGGCAAGCTCACCACCACCACCGCCTATTCGACGGGCGGCGACATCGTGGTCACCGACCCGCGCGGCCAGCAGACACGCACTCGTTACGCGGCCTGGGACCAGCCGACCACCGACTATCCGATCGAGATCATCCAGCCGGCCGGGGTCACCACCGTCATCGATCGCGACCCGGCCAATTTCCTGCGGCCCAAGTCGGTGTTGCGCTCGGGCACCTACGCCGGCCAGCCCGTGCAGGCGCTGCGCAAGTACTACTACGACGGCGCCAATCGCCTGTGCCGCACCGACGAGCCCGAGACCGGCTCGACGGTCATGGGCTACGACAACAACGACAACCCGAACTGGTCGGCCGCGGGCCTGTCGGGCCTGAACGGGGTCGACTGCGACCACGCGGCGGCCTATAACGCCGGCCGTACCGTCACCCGCAGCTACGACGCGCGCAACCGCCTCACCCAGCTCAGCTTCCCCGACGGCCTGGGCAATCAGACCTGGACTTACACCCCGGACGGCCTGCCGGCCACCATCACCACCTACAACGGCTACAACAGCACCTGGCCGTGGGTGAACGCCTACCACTACAACAAGCGGCGCTTGCTCGACGGCCAAGGCGACAGTATCAGCCAGCCCGGCTGGTACACCTGGTCGCTGGGCTACGGCTACGACCGCAATGGCCACTTGTCGGTGCAGACCTATCCGACGGGTCTGGCGGTGACCTATGCGCCCAACGCCCTGGGCCAGCCGACGCAGGTGGCCACCACGCCCACCAGCACCACCCAGGGCACCTACGCCTCCGGCGTCAGCTACTACCCCAACGGCTCGATCAAGCAGTTCACCTACGGCAACGGCGTGGTTCACACCATGTCGCAGAACGCCCGTCAGCTGCCGGATACGGTCAGCGACATCGGCGTGGCCGGTTACACCTACACCTACGACAAGAATGGGAACACGACGCAGATCGTCGACAACGGCCAAGGTGCCAACTTCAATCGATACCTGAGCTATGACGGCCTGGACCGCCTGACGTCGGCCGGCTCGGCGATGTTCGGCGGCAGCACGCACTACATCAACTACGCCTACGACCCGATCGACAACCTGCGCAGCGTCAGCCATCCGGGCGTGCGCGAGCACACCTACTGGTACGACGCCAAGAACCGCCTGACCAATGTTCAGAACGCCGGCGGCGCCACCGTCACCGGCCTGGGCTACGACGNCGGGCGTGCGCGAGCACACCTACTGGTACGACGCCAAGAACCGCCTGACCAATGTTCAGAACGCCGGCGGCGCCACCGTCACCGGCCTGGGCTACGACGTCCAGGGCAACCTCAACAACAAGAATGGGCAGGGCTACGAGTTCAGTTACGGCAACCGCCTGCGTGCAGTGACGGGTAAAGAGAGCTACGCCTACGACGGCCTGGGTCGTCGCGTGCAGACCATGCAGGCCGACGGCACGGTGCGGCTGTTCCAGTACAGCCAGGCCGGGCAGTACCTGTTCGGCTACACGCAAGCCACCGCCGGCGCACAGACCACCCACGAGAACGTCTACCTGGGTGGCAGCCTGATCGCGACCATCGACCACAACTGGCCGAGCAACACGGTCATCGCGACCAAGTACCACCACACCGATGCGCTAGGTAGCCCGGTGGCGACGACCAACACCAGCGGCGCGTTGATCGAACGGACGAACTACGAGCCCTATGGCAGCCCGATCAACAAGACCGTCAACGGCATCGGCTACACCGGCCACGTGATGGATGGGGCGACCGGGCTGACGTATATGCAGCAGCGGTATTACGATCCGACGTTGGGGCGGTTTCTGAGCGTTGATCCGGTGACCGTGTATGCCGGCGGTCAGCGATACTTCAATCGTTACCACTATGCGGGCGGGAATCCTTATCGGTTTGTTGACCTGGACGGTAGGAGCATTTGGACCAAGCTACTCAAGTACGCGAAAAATGGCGGCAATCTGGCTCAGACGGTTGCTGGTCTAAAGGAGGACTTCAAAACAGCGTCCAACTCCAGCGTTCCCTTTCCCCAAAGGGCATTAGCGGGGATGTCAATGGCAAGTGAGATCGCCCCTGTTAGCGCAGGAGATGTCAAGGATGCTGGCAAAGCCGTCATAGGACTGATACGCAGAGGAGATCGAGCGGCGGAACGATTGCCAGATTCCACGTTGGTCTGTAGAGGCGGTGCGTGTACTGCCGACAGGTTTAGGAACGGGTCAGGGGTGACAATAGATGGTAATGGGAACCTCCAGGGCGTCTCAGTAAACAGCGCCCCGGGAAAATCCGTTGCTGAGCTATCAGAGGGGATACCCAACGGACAGGTGGGCGTCACAACTGTCGGAGATATACGCAAGGCAGGCGGTGATGTAGTTCCGTCGCCACGTGGAGCGCGAAATCCGGATCACTGCACAATGTGTGGGATAACTCCGGAGAAGGCCGAGGAGTTGTTCACGCCGACGGTTCGAAATCCCAATAGGTAGGAGAAAAATATGAGTGGGTATGAATGGTTGAGGGCAATTGAAGAAAGGGCAAGCTCTGCGACGCCCGGGCCCTGGATATCGTTCGTTGAGGGAAGGGACTTTGTCAGCGGTTCGAGCTTTATACGCACTGCTGGTAATGACATTGAGCTAAGCGGGGCAACTACGGCCGATCAAGATTTTATCGCCCATGCCAGGCAAGATATCCTTCTGCTTGTTCAGGAGATTAAAAGGCTGTCGCTTCTTGCGGATGCTTCGGGCGCGTAAGGCACTGCGGAAACGAGGTTAGAACAACAGGGTGGAGTACTTTTTTAAAAGCGGCGACACCTCCAGTTAACTAGGTCTTCTGCCGATAGCTGCGATGCAGTTCGTCGCGCATCCCGCACCTTGAACACCCCTGGTCCGGTTGCCCGGAGTGACGCGGCATGTGATTCAGCGTGACGACGGCCGCGAAGCTTGGCTTTCAAGGAAGTGGATTTCATGCGACGTCTGCAGGAACTACGCGAGGGATCGCGTAAGTGTGGGCAGATTGGCGGGCGATTGGAATGTGTGTCGTGCGACCAGAGCTCGTTTTAACTGACTCCGCCCGGGCATGATGAAATACGGGCCAGAGTGGAGTACCCGGGGTTTTTCGGACGAGCGCTCCGGGCAGCGCGGTGCCTCTTAGGCACTTGCGTCGCGATCCAGCAGGCCCGCCGCGACAGCGGAACGGGAACAGGGGTCAGAGTGCAGTTCTGGTGAAGATTTCATGGCGCACGCAATTGGCGGAGCTTCTCGTGACTTTTCAAATATGGGGGCGGCCGTCGGGCAAATGCTGAATCGCCTAGGCCCTCTCACAGAGAAAGAAGCCACGGAGGCACTGAAGCCATGATTAAGTCAATTCTCTTTGTGGCATGCCTTGCTACTTCTACTGTTGGTTGTGTTCGAGAGCCGGAAGTAAGCGTGGCGACCAATTTGAAGAAAAATCTTACGTATTCAAACGGCGATGCCACTTTCGATATCGACAAGGAGGTTGTGGAAGCCCGCAAATCCTCCGGATTTGAAGTTATTGCGTTCGTAACGGCGCACGATAAGACGGGCACGCTTAAGTGCACTCCGATTGAGGAGGCCGAAGCGAGGACGTCGGTATGGCTGGATCCACTAAAGAATCCGTGGGTCAAATTGCATGATCGGGCCAAAATTTCATATGCCCGTGCTGGGGGTGAATTGATTGTTGCAATCGATGATCTCAAGATTTCGCGCTGCGAAATTGGAGTGCGCTTGGATACTTGGCTTCATGTGCACTTTGATGCTTTGCCAAAACCCTGGCATTGGTCCGGTGACGGCATGTTTGGCTTAGATGTTTCTCTTCCGAATGAATGACGGCCGTGCGGCGGGTCGGCATTTCGTTGCTGACCTGCCCCAGCAGCCGTACAGTGATTACTGATAGATCCCGGCGTTGAAGGATCCAGAAGCAAGCGAAGAAACAAGGACGCCCATAGTTGGGGAACCGAGAAACAAGGACATCCATAGTTGTGGCGGCAACCGCTGCCACCGCTAAGCCTGCGACCCGATCGACAACCTGCGCAGCGTCAGCCATCCGGGCGTGCGCGAGCACACCTACTGGTACGACGCCAAGAACCGCCTGACCAATGTTCAGAACGNCGACCCGATCGACAACCTGCGCAGCGTCAGCCATCCGGGCGTGCGCGAGCACACCTACTGGTACGACGCCAAGAACCGCCTGACCAATGTTCAGAACGCCGGCGGCGCCACCGTCACCGGCCTGGGCTACGACTTCCAGGGCAACCTCAACAACAAGAACGGGCAGGGCTACGAGTTCAGTTACGGCAACCGCCTGCGTGCCGTGACCGGTAAGGAGAGCTACGCCTACGACGGCCTGGGCCGTCGCGTGCAGACCATGCAGGCCGACGGCACGGTGCGCCTGTTCCAGTACAGCCAGCCCGGGCAGTACCTGTTCGGCTACACGCAGACCACCGCCGGCGCACAGACCACCCACGAGAACGTCTACCTGGGCGGCAGCCTGATCGCGACCATCGACCACAACTGGCCGAGCAACACGGTCATCGCGACCAAGTACCACCACACCGACGCGCTAGGCAGCCCGGTGGCGACGACGAACGCCAGCGGCGCGGTGATCGAGCGTACGAACTACGAGCCCTATGGCAGCCCGATCAACAAGACGGTCAACGGCATCGGCTACACCGGCCACGTGATGGATGGGGCGACCGGGCTGACGTATATGCAGCAGCGGTATTACGATCTGAAGTTCAATCCGAAAATGTCAATCCGGATGAGCCGCGCGTCGCGTTTGAACCCAATGGACAGTGATAGGGAAAGCGATGATGAATGCCGAAATATTGAGTTCTGAAACGAATCTAACCATAGTCCGCTTGCCCACAAGGAGGTCGCCGGCAATTTGCCTGCATGGAGACACGCTGATTTCCTTGGCTAGCATCGCAAATGACAACGCGAAGCTATGGATACAGAATATCGATAATCCACAGTTTCCTGATGAACTGCTTGATGAAGTGGTCTACTTGAACAATGTGCTTGCCCAGATGGTCGAGCACTACAACGAGCAATGCGCACGAGGAGCCTTAGGTGAAACTCTGCCGCTGCAAGCCGATGGAATTGGTGTCATTCATTTCGAAGATGAAGATGAAGCGCCCAAGTAGCCCGTTCAGAGCTTTTTTGTTCGTAGATAAAGGATCACCATTTCGGCGTCAAAATTTTAGGTCGGAGAACAATTGGCTGGCCCACAAGCAACATGTCCGCCGAAGGCTGCCGGAATAGGGGTCAGAGTGCAGTTCTGACTGGCGGCCGCGCCTTAGTCTCGGGGCCAGCCGGGAAGAGGAGCAGGCCGTGCTCAGGCTCTAGCCAAACGCCAGCGCGAACTCGGATCAGACAGTTTTCAATCGCAAGCCGCACGCATTCCGTGGCATGACGCGCCGACTAGCCCCCGCAATTCGCCCGAATCCCATCAATCTCACGCCCGATCGTGCTTCCATCCGGCCGTTGCGTCGCCAAGGTGCGATGCAGCACGTCGAGGCGTTCGCGCGCCTGCGCGCGAGCCGGGCCGATGCAGCGCACGCGTGAAGCGTAGGCCTGGGCCAGCCAGCCGATCTTGCGTAGTTCGGCGTCCGAGTTCGGCAGCGCCGATAGCGCATCCAGTTGCGCGAGCGCGTTGGCGTCGCCGGCCAGGGCCTGGACGTAGGCCAGGCTGAGTTCGGCGCGGCGGGTGTGCGAATGCGCGCTGCCATAGCCGCTGCGGGTCTGGCGCACGGCTTCGCCTAGCAGGGCCATGCCGCGGTCGCGTTCGCCCAGGGATAGTCGTACTTCGCCTTCGAGGCGGTCGGTGTCGCCGAGCAGGGGATGGTCGACGCCGTAGCGTGCGTCGCGCAGGCGGCGCGATTCCAGCAGCAAGGCTAGGGCTTCGCGATCGCGGCCCTGTTCGTGCAGCACCATCGCCAGGTTGAACAAGGTGCCGGCCAGGCGGCCGGTGTCGCCGTGTTTGCGCGCGATCTCGATCGCGCGGCGCAGGGCGTGCACCGCTTCGGGCAATCGGCCGCGTTCCCAGGCGATTACGCCCAGGCTGTTGTAGGTGGCACTGAGGTCGGTGTGATCGGCGCCCAGGCGCGAGGTCAGCAGGTCGCGGATCTCGCGGAATTCGTCTTCGGCCAGGGCGAAGCGGCCCTGGTCGACATGGATCGCGGCCAGCTGGCGGCGCGCGGCCAAGGTGGTCGGGTGCTGGCTGCCGTTGACCTCCAGCGCGATCGCCAGCGCGTTGGCGGCTTCGCGTTCTGAGGCATCGGTCATGCCCAGGTCGCGTTGGCGCGCGGCGATGTTCCAACCGATCTCGACCAGCAGCGGATGTTTTTCGCCGCCGCTATGACGCAGTTGGGTGCGCGCGCGCTCGAAAGCTTCCAGTGCGGCGCGGGTCTCGCCGACATCGGCCTGCAGGCCGGCCAGGTCCATCAGGTTTTCGACTTCGCCGACGTCGTTGTGCAGTACTTCGCGGCGCAGCGCGAGCGAGCGTTCGAAAAGCTGGCGCGCGCCCTGACGCTCGCCGTTGATGCGCCGGCAACGGCCGAGCTGGGAATAGAACTCGCTGGCCTGCGTCGGCAGTTGCGCCTGTTCGCGGCGCGCGTTGTCCAGCCAGGGTTGCATCAGTTCGATGCAGGTGCGCGATTCGCCGAGCAGGCGCAGTACCTGGCCGCGCTGGGTCAGCGATTCCAGACGCAGGCTGGCGGGGATGTCGTCGGTGAGATCGATGATGTTGGCCTGACGATCCAGCAGGGTCTTGGCTTCGTTGTAGTCGCCCAATCCCGTGCGCAGGCGCGCGACCACGCCCAGCAGTTCGGCGCGCGCGCGCGGCTGGCGCGCGAGTTCGCGGTTGCCGCGCGCGACCGAGGCGTCGAGCAGGCCGCGCAGGTCCAGGGCCTCGCCTTCTGGCGTGCCGCGCGCGTTCTCGAACAGGCCGACCATGAAATCCTGCATCGCTTGCGCGCGGCTGGCTTCGCGCACCGCCTGGCGGGCCTGCCAGGCCACGATCGCCAGCGCCGCGCCCAGCACCACGGTCACCAGGGTCGCGGTGGCCAGCGCCCAGCGATGGCGCTGCACGTACTTGTGGAAGCGATAGCCCAGGCTTTGCGCGCGCGCCTGTACCGGGCGCCCGGCTTCGAAGCGCTGCAGATCCAGCGCCAGCGCTTCGACCGAGGGATAGCGTTGCTCGGGCCGCTTCGACAGGGTCTTGAGCACGATGTTGTCGAGATCGCCGGCGAGCTGGCGCGCGTGCCGGCGCAGCGCCGCGCTGTCCGGCGGCGGACCTTCTTCGCCGGTGCTCTCGGCGTTGCGCAACACGGTCTGCGAGGGGCGCAGCGGATCGGCGGCCAGGATCGCCTCTTCCCACTCGGCGTCGGTCTGGCGCTTGAGCCGGTAGGGCTTGGTCTCGGTCAGCAGTTCGTACAGCACCACGCCCAGCGAGTAGACGTCGGTCATGGTGGTGACCGGCTCGCCGCGCACCTGTTCCGGCGCGGCGTAGTGCAGGGTGAAGGCGCGCACGCCGGTGCGGGTCTGCTCCGGTATCGGCACGTCGGTATCGAGCAGTTTGGCGATGCCGAAATCGAGCAGACGCACGTCGCCGCCCGGCGTGACCATGATGTTGGACGGCTTGAGGTCGCGGTGGACGATCAGATTGGCGTGGGCGTGGCTGACCGCGTCGCAGATCTGCTGGAACATGTGCAGCCGCTTGTCCAAGGGCGTGGACTGGTTGCGGCAGTAGTCGGTGATCGGCTCGCCTTCGACGTATTCCAGCGCCAGGTACGGCAGGCCGTCGGTGCTGATGCCGGCGTCGAGCAGGCGCGCGATGTGCGGATGCGCGAGGCGCGCCAGGATCTGGCGTTCGCGGGTGAAGCGGATACGCAGGTTGGTGTCGGCCAAGCCGGGGCGCAGCAACTTCAGCGCGACGCGGCGTTGATAGAGGCCGTCGGCGCGCGAGGCCAGCCAGACCTGGCCCATGCCGCCTTCGCCGAGCAGGCTTTCCAAACGGTAGGGGCCGACGGTGCTGCCGGCGCGCGCACCGGCTGGCGGTGCGACCAAGGGCTCGGCCAGGAAGTCTTCGTGACCTTCTTCCAGCGCGATCAGGGTCTGCAGTTCGTCGGCGAGCGCCGGGTCTTCATCGCGCAGCTCGCTCAGGCGCGCCGCGCGCGCCTGCGGTTCAAGCTCGAACAGGGCGTCGAGCAGGGGGGACAGCCGTTGCCATCGCTCGGCGTCCACGGGCGGCGATGCTCAGCTGTCTTTGAGCGACGCCAGCAGGAACAGGCGGGCTTTCTGCCAGTCGCGGCGGATGCTGCGTTCGGAGCGCTGCAGCAGCGCGGCGATCTCCAGTTCCGACAGCCCGGCGAAGTAGCGCAGCTCCACCACGTGGGCCAGGCGCTGATCGACCGCGGCCAGCTTGGTCAGCGCGGTGTCCAGGCCCAGCGTTTCCTCGTCCAGGCGCAGGCCGCCTTCGACGTCGTCGGGCAGTTCGGTGACCCGGTGCAGGTCGCCGCCGCGCTTTTGCGCCAGGCGCTGGCGGGCGTAGTCCACGACCACGCTGCGCATGGCCGAGGCGGCGTAGGCGAAGAAATGGGCGCGGTCGTCGAACTGGGCCTCGCGGCGTCCGACCAGCTTGAGGTAGGCCTCGTGCACCAGGGCGGTCGCGTCCAGGGTCTGCCCGTGCTGGCCGGCGAGTTGGCGCCGCGCCATGGTGTGCAGTTCCTGGTACAGGGTCGCCAGGACGCGGTCGAGCGCCCCCCGGTCGCCCTCGCGTGCGGCATCCAGCAATAGGGTGATGTCAGCGCTTTCGGCCATCGTGTTCCCCGGGGCAAGGCGCGACTATAACGTGTTCATCTTAGGCCGGCGCATTCGCCGGTTGGCATCAAAATTGCCTAGAAGGCTGTACCCAGTCAACGCTGGCAGTGCCCGCACCAGACCGTCGTGCGCTGGCCCACCGAGGCCTGTTTCAGGGCCCGGCCGCAGCGCGGGCAGGGCTCGCCGCCGCGGCCGTAGGCGGCCAGCTCCTGTTCGAAGTAGCCCGGCGCGCCGTCGGGGCTGATGAAGTCGCGCAGGGTGGTGCCGCCGCGCTGGATCGCGTAGCCCAGGATGGTCTTGATGGCGCCGGCCAGTTCGCCGTAGCGCTCGCGCGAGACCTTGCCGGCCGCGCGCAGCGGGGATACTCCGGCCGCGAACAGGGCCTCGGCGACATAAATGTTGCCGACCCCGACCACCACGCTCTGGTCCATGAGGAAGGTCTTCACCGGTGCCTTGCGGCCGCGGCTGAGCTCGAACAGGTAGTCGCCGTGGAAGTCGTCCGACAGCGGTTCCGGGCCGAGCGCGCGCAACAATTCGTGGGTCTCGCCCGGGCGCTGCCAGAGCAGGCAGCCGAACCGGCGCGGGTCGTTGAAGCGCAGCACGCGGTCGGAATCCAGCAGCAGGTCGACGTGGTCGTGCGCGCGCACCGGCGTGTCCGACGGCAGCACGCGCAGGCTGCCGGACATGCCCAGGTGCAGCAGGGCGCTGCCGATCGCGGTGTCCAGCAGCAGGTACTTGGCGCGCCGGCGCACCGCGGCGATGCGCTGGCCGGGCAGGTCGGTTTCGATCTCGTGCGGGATCGGCCAGCGCAGGTCGGGCCGGCGCAGGATCGCGGCGACCACTTCGCGGCCTTCCAGGTGCGGCGCCAGGCCGCGGCGGGTGGTTTCGACTTCGGGCAGTTCGGGCATGGCGCAAGCGTACTATCGTCGCGGCGGACCGCCAGCGTCGCGGTCGTCACCGGAGCTCGCGTGCCCGATCCCGCCACAGACAGCGCCGCCGTCGCGAACGCGCTGCGGGACTACGCGCTGCGCGAGCTCGACGCCGCCGCGGCCCAGCTCGCGCGTCGCGGCGGGCAGCTGCACGAAGGCGTGCATCAGGCGCGCAAGAGCCTGCGCCGCGCGCGTGCGGTCCTGGCCCTGGGCGACGCCGCCTTGGGGCCAGGCAGGCCTCTGATCGATCGCGAACTGCGCCGTCTCAATCGCGGCCTGTCGTCGCTGCGCGACGCCCATGCTCTGGTCGAAACCCTGGACCGGCTGCTCGCGCGCAGCCCGGACCCGGACGCCCTGCGGCTGCTGCGCCGCGCCCGGCGGGCGGCCGCGAGCGCGCGTGCCGAACACGCGCGACAGGCCCTGGCCGCCGACCCCGAGCTCGGTGGCCGCCGGGCGCTGCTGGCGGTGCTGCGCGCGGGCGCCGCCGCCTTGGATTGGCCCCGGCTGCAGGCCGAGTCGCTGCAGCAGGCGATCGCCGCCAGCCGCGCGCGCATGGATCGCGCCGGCGTGCGCGCCCGCGAGCGGGGCGATGACGAGGCCTGGCATCGCTGGCGCCGGCACGCCCGCCGCCTGTCGCAGCAGCGGCGCGCGCTGAAAACCGCCGGGCTGACGGTGCGCGCCCCCGATCTGGACCGGCGCATCGCCGAGCGCCTGGGCGTGGCCCAGGACCTGGCTTTGTTGCTGGGCCACTGCGGCCGCGACTCGCCGTTCGCGTCGGACGACCGCAAGGCGCTGCGCCGCTACGGCCGCGATCAGCAGGCGCGCGCGCGACGGCGGATCGAGGCGGCGCTGGCGGCGTCGGCCTGCTCCGAGCGCGACGCCGTCCCGCCGCCGCAGTCGCCGGCCGGCGAATCGGAAGGGCGCGGCAGCTAATTAAAAATGGCGGCATGTTCACGCACTAATGGCGGGAGATAACGGGCGTTCGCCATCCGGCCACCCGCGGCCAAGGGCGGTGGCGCCGCCGCGACCCCCTACGCCGACTGAAACCGGTGCCTCGAGCAGCCGGCCTCCGTCTTGCGCCCAGACCCGGCGACCCCCATCACAGAACCAGCCCGTACCGGCGCGAACGGTACGGTAGGGGTGGCATCATCCCGCGCGGGAGCGTGCTTCGCGGCGCCTCCTCCTCCGGCCCGCACGCGGGCCGGTCGTCGATTTCAGATCCGCCCCGGAGTTCCACCCATGCTCGCTTCCTTGCTCGATTTCCTCGCCGGCGGCCTGATCCAGGCCAGCTTCTGGGAACTCGTCGTCTATTTCCTGGTGGTCACCCAGCTCACCATCATGTCGGTGACGCTGTACCTGCACCGCTCGATGGCGCACCGCTCGGTCGACTTCCATCCGGCGTTGGCGCACCTGTTCCGCTTCTGGACCTGGCTCACCACCTCGATGATCACCAAGGAGTGGGCCGCGATCCATCGCAAGCACCACGCCAAGTGCGAGACCGAGGAAGACCCGCACAGCCCGCAGTTCAAGGGCATCGACACGGTGATGTGGCGCGGCGTCGAGCTCTACCGCGCCGCGCGCGGCGAGCGCGAGGACATCGAGAAGTACGGCAAGGGCTGCCCCGACGACTGGATCGAACGCAAGCTCTACACCCCGCACGCAACCAAGGGCCCCACCCTATTGCTGCTGATCAGCTTCGCCCTGTTCGGCTTCGCCGGCGTGGCGATCTGGGCGCTGCAGATGCTGTGGATTCCGTTCTGGGCCGCAGGCGTGGTCAACGGCCTCGGCCATTGGTGGGGCTATCGCAACTTCGAAACCGCCGATACCGCGACCAACCTGACCCCCTGGGGTTTCTGGATCGGCGGCGAAGAGCTGCACAACAACCACCACGCTTTCCCAAGCTCGGCCAAGTTCGCCCTGCGCAAGTGGGAGTTCGACATCGGCTGGTTCGCGATCCGCGGTCTGGAAAAGCTGCGCCTGGCCAAGGTGCTGCGGGTGGCGCCGTCGCTGGATGTGCGCCCGAACATCGCCATGCCGGACGCCGAAACCCTCAAGGCCCTGCTCGCGATCCGCTTCCAGGCCATGACCGATTACTACCGCAGCGTCACCCTGCCGGCGCTGCGCGAAGAAGCCGGCAACGCCGGCGACCGCATGCGCGCGCTGCCGCGCAAGCTGCGCAAGGGCCTGGCCGACGGCGGCCGCTGGCTCGACGGCGACGCGCGCGAGCGTCTGCAGAACTGGGTCGCCGAGCGTCCGCGCATGGCCACCCTGGCCGATTTCCGCCAGCGCCTGGCGCAGGTGTTGGACGATCGTTCGCACGATGCCCAGGCCACGCTGCAGAAACTGCACGCTTGGTGTGCCGAGGCCGAGGCCAGCGGCATCCAGGCCCTGGAGGCGTTCTCCGCACGCCTCAAGGGTTACGCACTGGCGCCCGCGCGCGCCTGATCCTGCCGCGCCGCAGCACGCCCTGAAGCCCGCGCAGCGATGCGCGGGCTTTTGTTTGCGCGCCGCGCGCCGCCGCATCTTCACACCGAAGTCTCACTGTGACGCGTTCGGTTGCGGCGCTCGCGTCGGCGGTGTTAGCTTCGATGCAGGACGCGATCGGCGCGGCATGCGCGCGATACGCAGGCGTAAGCCACAGGGAGGTGCGTGTATGCGCAGGGAGAGCTATGCCTATGTCGCCTTGGCGCTGGCCTGCGCGTTGGTCGTGGTGCTGGGCGTGCAGAATCGCCAGCTGCGCCGCGACTACGCCGCACTGATCGACGAAGGCGTCCGGCCGCAGGTCGGCACCTGGCTGCCCAGCACCGACGCCACCACCCTCTCCGGTCCTTCCGTCGTGCTCGGTCGTGCCGTCGGCGAGCGCCAGGTGCTGTATTTCTTCGATCCCAGCTGCCCGGTTTGCGAGGCCTCGGTGCCCGCGATTCTCGACCTTGCGCGCGGCTTGCAGCGGCTAGATCCCAAGCAGGTACAGATGCTGGGCGTTGCGCGCCCGGACGCGCCCGGCCTGGGCGCTTATCTGCGCGCGCGCGGCTTCGGCTTTCCGGTCGCCTTGTCGACGCCGAAGATCCGCGCCTTGTTCAAAGTCAATCTGGTGCCGCTGCTGGTCGTGGTCGACCGCGACGGCCGCGTCGTCTATTCGCATGTCGGGAAACTCGATACCAAGGAGCAGGTGCCCACCATCCTGACCGCGTTGCGCGCCACGGAACGGCATGTCGCGGTTGGATCATCGCAATGGAGAGAACGATGAAGAACCTGAACAAGCGTCTGCAGGCGGTCGTGTTCGCGATCGCGATCGTCGGCACGCTGGGCTTCGGTGCCGCACAGGCGTTCGGCACCGATCCCGACACCGGCTGCCCGACCAAGCCGGGCTGCAAGTACGGCGGCTACCGTACCGGCGGCTGCTGCGTGTTGCCGTAAGCGATTCGATCAGCTCCCCCCGGGCGATTCCCTGTTATCGCCCACGTGCGGCCGGCCCCCGGGCCGGCCGCACGTCCTTACGGGGCGTCGCCGGCTGAATCGTGCCCCACGCTGCGCGTTACCGGACTTGTCTGCGCCGCGCCCGCAGGTCAGGCTGCGCAGCATCCCGATCCGGTTTCCCGCGCATGCGTCGTCCGCTGCTTCCAGCCCTCGCGCCCTGTCTACTCGCGCTGCTGCCCGCCCTCGCTGCGGCCCAGGTGCGTTCCACCGGCGACTACCTCTCGCGCATGGATACCGACGGCGACGGCAAGGTGTCGCTGCTCGAGTACCAGGACTGGCTGAGTTACGGCTTCGACGCGATGGACAAGGACCGCAACGGCGTGCTCGATCCCAACGAGTTCCCGCCTGGTCGTCGCGGCGGTACCGCGCTTACCCGCGAGCAGCACCGCGCCCAGCTCGCCGAAACCTTCCGCAAGCAGGACCGCAACCGCGACGGCACGCTGGACGCGCGCGAGCTGGCGTCGCCGCCGCAATAGATCCGCTGCCCGCGCGGCTCAATCGCAGCCGTCGCGTTCGCCGTCGAAGTAGGTCTCGACCACGCGCCCGTCGCCGTCGACGCGTTGGATCGATAGACGCTCGTCGCGGGCTTTGACCACGATCCACTCCTTCGCGCCATCCTGCGCATACGCGGCGACGTGGCCCGGGCCGCTCAGCAGCGCGGCGCCCACCTGCGGCACGCGCGCATAGTGGCTGAGCAGGCGCGCGTCCAGCGCCTGGTAGTTCGGCACCGGCCGACGCAGCCCCAGCGTGCTGCCGTCGCGCGCGAACATCAGATCCAGACGCGACACGGGCGGATCGCCGTAAGCGCTCATCGCGTGGCCGCTAAGCGCGCCTTCGATCTCGCGATCGGGCAGCAGGCGCAGGAAACCGTCGACCGGGCCGCCCGGTGTCGCGCGCGTGGCCCAACAGCCGCGCACGAAGTCGATGTCGTCGGCGGCCAGGGCCGCGGCCGGGCAGACGCCGATCAGGATCGCGATGGACAGCAGGGCGGTGCGGATCGGGGCCATGGCGTACTCCGGAATCTACGCACCCTAGCATCGGCATCGTCGCGCGGCGTTGACGCGTATGCGCCTCGTCTTGCGCCATTCAGCGCGCGGTCGCGCCGCGTTGTTGGTGCCGGCGCGCCTTGGCCACGTTGCCGCAGGTGGCCATGTCGCACCAGCGCCGGCGCCCGTTCTTGGACGTGTCGATGAAGACCCAGCCGCAGTCGTGGCCGTCGCATATGCGCAGGCGGTCGAGCTGGGCGTCCTTGAGCAGATCGATCGCATGCGCGACCACCGTGTGCGCGATCAGGTCCGGACCCGAGCGCTCGACCGACCACTCCGCCTGCAGACGGCCCTGACGCGCGACCAGGCGGGCCGCCGCCGACGCGGCCAGGCGCGCCTTGTCCAGCACCGCCAGATTCTCGGCGGGAGGCGCGGCATCTTGCGAGAGCGCGTACAGGATCGCGCACAGGGCTTCGCGCAAGGTCTTGCAGCGGCCCAGCGCGGCCGCCGCCTTGGCCGGATCGGCCTGGCTCAGGCCTTCCAGTTGGGCCAGGTCGGTGCGCGCGTAGTGGCCGGATTGACGCGCCCAGCGCAGCAGCGCGTCGTAGTCGTCCAGCCAGTCGCGCGGCTGCGTGTCGCGCGCGGTGACCGTATTGACCAGGTCGAGCGCGAGGTGGCCGGCGACCAGGTCGGCGGGCTTGAACGCGTGGTGTTCGATGCGCATGCGTAACCTGCTAAGCGATATTGACAGGTTATGCTTGCGCGCATATAACCGTCAAAACATATTTCAAAGGTTATGCGTCATGGGCCGGAATCTGCGCCTCGCGCGCCGCTGCCTCGAAACCGGTCTGCTCGCCGCCAGCATGGGTGTGGCCACCGGCGCCTGCGCGCCCATCGCCTCCGCCGACGATGCCTCGAACCCCACCGCCAAGGCCCCGCCCATGACCCGCATCGTCGTCATCGACGCGCCCAGCAATCTCGGCCTGCGCCCGCCCGCACCGGGCGTCGAACCGGGTGCGCGCAAACTCGCCGCGGCCCTGCGCGACACCGGCCTGGTCGCGCGCCTGGGCGCGCGCGAGGGTGGCCGCGTCGACGCGCCCGCGTACTCGCCCGATGCCGACCACGCGGTCGGCTTCCGCAACGGCACCGCGCTGGCTGCGTACTCGCGCACGCTGGCCGACCGCCTGGAACCCTTGCTGGGCCGCGACGAGTTCGTGCTGGTGCTGGGCGGCGACTGCAGCGTGCTGCTGGGCTCCAGCCTGGCGCTCAAGCGCCGCGGCCGCTACGGCCTGGCCTTCGTCGATGCGCACGACGACTATTCCTACGCGCGCGACCGCAAGCGCTACCGGGGCATCTACACCGCCGCCGGCCTGGACCTGGGCCTGGCGACCGGGCACGGGCCGGCGGCGCTGACCGATATCGACGGCCGATCGCCCTATCTGCGCGAGTCCGACGTGGTCCAGCTGGGCCTATCGCGCACGCCGGCGGACAGCGAGTTCGCGGCGACCGAGTCCTACGACGCGTCCGGCATCCACACGCTCGGCGTCGACGCCATTCGCCGCGACGCGCACGCGGCCGGCGCTGAGGCGCGCGCCCGCCTGGAGGCGGCCGACACCCAGGGCTACTGGATCCACGTCGACGCCGACGTGCTGGATGCGCGGGTGATGCCGGCGGTGGATTCGCCCAACGAGCGCGGCCTGAGTTTCGGACAACTGCGCGCCTTGCTGGCGCCATTGCTGGCCAGCCCGAAAGCGGTGGGACTGGAGCTGACCATCTACGACCCCGACCTCGATCCCGACGGCCGCTACGGCGCGCGCCTGGCGCGCACCATCGAGGCCGCGTTCGCGGACAGCGGGCGTTTCGCGATCAGGTCCGACAGCCCGCCGCGCAACCGCGGAGCGCAACGCTAGGCATGTCGAGTGCGGATAACGCTACAGCGCATATGACGGCCCGATGCGCGAAGATACGGAAGCGGCCGTAGATCGCAACGGCGCGCCCTCGATGAACATCACATGCAGGCAGTCGCGCTAGCGGAGGCAGCGTATCCCTTCGATGCCGCGCGTGCAGATTTCCTTGCGCTGATCGCCGTCGAGATCGCCGATCATCAGCGGAAGCGCATAGGCCGGCCTTCCATAGCCATTGGCGCCAGTCATCAGGCGATTGTCGACATGATGATAGGCGGAGAATCGTGTTCCATCAGAGAATGCGCACGCGACACCGGTCGTATACTGACCGCAGATATCGGCCTTGCCGTCTTGGTTCATATCCGCCAAAGACAGCGTGTGGAAGTAGACGCGTTCGTCGCCCGACACGGCTGGGATATTCCATCGTTCTTGATCGGCAAACGCGCTGCTCCACCACGTGGGCGGCAAAAATCCGGTGCCGGATGAAAGCGAGCAGATGATGCCGTAGCTTGCCCGGCCGCATAGGTCGGCGCGACCGTCGCCGTTGATATCCCCAAGGCGCAGCGTGGCGGCGTACTCGCGGTGATTCCAGGCATTGGCATTGTCGAAGCTCCCGGTGAGCCAACGTTCCCCCGCGGAAAACGAGGTGCCATTGAATCGCTGGCAAATGATGCCTGCGGCATCGCGTCCGCAGACGTCCGGTCGACTGTCGCCGTCGATATCCCCCATCTGGATGGAGGCGTACATGGATTCGTCGGCGCCCCAGCCGCCGGCATCGGAAAAGACACTGCCCGTGAACCAGGTGCTCGGTGTTGCGAAGGAGCTTCCAAGGGATCGAAAACAATAGAGTCCGTCGCCACCGCGCACACACATGTCCATGCGTCCGTCATTGTCCATATCCACCATCTGAGCGGTGGACGAGTACTTCGCATGCGACCAACCTTGGCTGTCCGGCAGGTCTCGCCACTTGGTTGACACGCGAGTTTGTCCGTTGATGCAATGGATACCATCCACGCGTTTCCCACAAATATCCGGAACGCCGTCGCCGGTGACATCGCCCATTCGGATCGAGCGATAGTGGCCGGCGACCTGTGCGGTACCGGAGGCGTCGGAGAACCCGTCAGAGAACGTTTCGATATTCAGCCGATTGTTCAGGCCGGTCATGCCTGGGATGGCATCTAGCGAGGTGAACACGTACTTCGTGTCCGGATCGGATCTGAGCAGCTCGATCAAACGCTTGGTGAGGCGAAAAGAGTAGTCGCTGCCGACCGCATTCGGCATGCGATCGTGCATCTGGATGATGCCGCTTTTTGCGACGCCGCCACGGATACTGCGAGAATAGCCGCTTAGGTCGGCGGGATTGGTTCCATAGATTCTTTCGGCACAGGCCTCCGGCGACAATGTCGGGTTGCTGATGCTGCTGTCCATGCAGGACCAATCTGCGCCAAGGTAGTCGTACAAGATAGGGCCTGCGACATGCTGAAGCGCAGGCTCGCCGTGCAGCAGATCGTACGGTGCTTGGCCCCAGTTGTTGGACGGCGCGCGAAAGAACGAGTAGCCGTCGCGTTGATACGGCGCGACTAGGGACTGTGTAAGCAGTACGTCCTGCTTGATCTTGGTCGGTCCCGCTGTGGCCAGGTCTCTGTTGAGGGCGTAGTGCAGTTCGGTATGGTTACCGACCTGTTGATCCGCGGCTACCAGTTCCTCAAGGGTGCTGGTCGGATATTGCTTTAGTTGTGAGCACGGCGCGCCTGCGCCGCGCCCGGTGAATCGACACCCATTGACGAAGAAGGTGGCCCGAATGTTGCGCGTTTGCAGATAGCGCGCCATCTCGACGCTATGCTCGTCCAAGCCGTCATCGTAGGTCAGGACGACGTATCCAATCGGGAGATTGTCGCCAATGACCTGAGGCAACGAGAGGCCGAGCTGCGTGGTCGGGTATTCGGCGATGAAGCCATCGCGAGTCGCTGCTTGAGTATTCGATAGGATGGTCGCGCCGACGATCGCGAAGCTTAATTGAAGGGCCGTGCGTGCAAGCGACGCCCTGGCCAAGCGAGCATCATGATTCGAGAGGTGCATCGTGAAGTCGTCCCTTGGTCGTCCGATGGATGTTGCCGGCGACGAGAGAATTAGCACGATTTCGTACACGATATTGAAGCGTGCTTAGGCCCCCGTTGATTCGACATGCCTTGTCGCACACAAAAGGCATCGAGCTTGAGCTAGTACTGCCTATGCGCTATGCAAAGCCAGCGCCGTTTTCGCCCTACTAGGCATCATCGAAGCTGCAGGGCAGCGGCGCTTCGTCGATGTCCTCGTAGGCCTCGGGCCGGAAGCGCGGCGAGCAGATCGCCAGGAACACCAGATCGCCGTGGCCCAGGTTGGCGATGCGTTGGCGGCAGTCGGGCGGAATCAGCACCACGTCGCCCGGTCCGACCTCCTGCGGCGGCAGGTCGCCGATCTCGGCGCGGCCCAGCCCTTCGACGATCACATAGCGCTCGGCCGTGCCGCGCAGACGGTGCCAGCGTGTGGTCACGCCCGGCACGACCCGAGTTCGTGCGATCGACAGCTGGTCGTCGTCGTCGCTGTTGGACAGCTCGACGATGTGGCATTGCTCGGAGATGTAGAACTCGGTGGACGGGTCGTAAGGGCGGATCGTCGGTCGCATGTCAGGCTCCGAAAGCGCTCACAGGCCAGTGGCCGATTGGCCGCGCAGGTGGCCCCGCCTGCACTGTGGACAGATCTCGCCCTGCACGAAATCCATGCGCAAGGATCCGATCGTGCGGCAATCGGGGCAGGCGGTGGATGCCAGGGTGCAGCGTTCGCCGAGGCGGGTGGCTTCGATGTCGTAATAGTCCAGCGTCGTGCCCGTGTCCTCGATCGGGCAAGCCGCCGGCGCACCGCGCTTGGGTTTGCGCGCGGCGGCTGCGGTCGGCAGGTATCGATACAACGGCATGCGCTCGCCGTCCTCCGCGCCGCGCACGCCGCTGGTCATCGCGTGATAGCGCTGCAGGCAGTGGCCGCAGATCACCCGGTAATGGCCGTTCAACTCCGGGACCCAGCCGCGCAGGTCGTAGGAATGACTGCTGGAGAATACGAAGTCGCAGGCATCGCAGTCGTAAAGCTGGCCCCAGAGCGATCCCATAACCCGTCACCGCGAAGTGTCACTGGACCCGAAGCATAGGCGCGCGACGGACACGCGCCAAGCGACGATGCTTTGGAACGGTGCGGCGCGAACGCGCGGACCGACGATGGCGGCGTCGCAAAGAACAACGCCGGCTTGCGCCGGCGTTGTTCTTACCGCATACGACGTGGGGTCGTTCGGGGGCGACCTCAGTCGCGGATATCGACGTTCTTGGTTTCGGGCAGGAACAGCGCGCCGATCACCACCGTCATCGAGGCGATGATGATCGGATACCACAGGCCGCTGTAGATGTTGCCGGTGGCCGCCACGATGGCGAAGGCGGTGAACGGCAGGAAGCCGCCGAACCAGCCGTTGCCGATGTGGTAAGGCAGCGACATCGAGGTGTAGCGGATGCGGGTCGGGAACAGCTCGACCAGCCAGGCCGCGATCGGTCCGTAGACCATGGTCACCAGCAGCACCAGGAAGGTCAGCAGCGCCACCACGACCGGGGTATTGACCTGGGCCGGGTCGGCCTTGTCCGGGTAGCCGGCGGTCTTGAGCGCTTCGGTCAACTGCTTGCCGAACGCGTCGGACTGGGCCTTGAACTCGTCCTTGCCCAGCGCCTCGCCTTCGAAGCTGCTCAGGTTGGCGCCGCCGATCGACACCGTGGCCACGCTGCCGGCCGCGGCCGGGGCGTTGATGTAGGGGATGCCCTTCTTGGCCAGCGCCGCCTTGATGATGTCGCAGGATTGCTTGAACGTCGCCTTGCCGACCGGGTCGAACTGGAACGCGCAGCGCTCCGGGTCGGCGCTCACCGTGACCGGCGACTTCGCCACCGCCGACTCCAACGCCGGATTGACGTTGTGGGTCAGGGCTTTGAACACCGGGAAGTAGGTGACGGCTGCGATCAAACAGCCCGCGAGCACGATCTTCTTGCGTCCGATCTTGTCCGACAGCCAGCCGAAGAAGATGAAGCCGCCGGTGGCCAGTGCCAACGCGATCGCGATCAGGATGTCGGCGCGGTTCGGATCCAGGCCCAGGGTCTTGGTCAGGAAGAACAGCGAGTAGAACTGGCCGCCGTACCAGACCACGGCCTGACCGGCGGTGGCGCCGAGCAGGGCGAGCAGGGCGATCTTGCCGTTCTTGGAGAAGAAGCTCTCGGTGATCGGCGCCTTGGAGGTCTTGCCCTCGGCTTTCATCTGCTGGAACAGCGGCGATTCGGCCAGCTGCATGCGGATCCACACCGACACGCCCAGCAGCACCACCGAGACCAGGAACGGAATGCGCCAGCCCCATTCTTCGAACGCTTCCTTGCCCAGGTAGTTGCGGCAGCTCCAGATCACCAGCAGCGACAAGAACAGGCCCAGGGTCGCGGTGGTCTGGATGAAGCTGGTGTACAGGCCGCGCTTGCCGTTGGGCGCATGCTCGGCCACGTAGGTCGCCGCGCCGCCGTACTCGCCGCCCAGCGCCAGGCCTTGGGCCAGGCGCAGCGTGATCAGGATGATCGGCGCGGCGATGCCCATGGTCGCGTAGCTGGGCAGGATGCCGACCAGGAAGGTCGCCAGGCCCATGATCACGATGGTGACCAGGAAGGTGTACTTACGCCCGATCATGTCGCCGAGGCGGCCGAACACCAACGCGCCGAACGGACGCACCGCGAAGCCTGCGGCGAAGGCCAGCAAGGCGAAGATGAACTGGCTGGTGTCGTTGAGGCCGCCGAAGAACTGCTTGCCGATGATGACGGCGAGCGAACCGTACAGATAGAAGTCGTACCACTCGAACACGGTGCCCAGGCTGGACGCGAAAATTACTTTTCGGTGGCCTTTGGTGAGTTCGCCGGAGCCGGGCGATGCGGTAGCGGTGACGCTGGACATGATGCGTTCCCCTAGAGTTTAGAAGCTGTACTTGACGTGCGTCTGCAGGCGGTTGAGTTCGCCGGAGTCGCCGTTCTCGAGTTCGCGCTTGCCCCAGATCAGCTCCGCGCCGACGTCGAGCTTGGGCAAGGGAGAATAGATCAGGTTGATATGCGCCGACTGCGCCGACTTGGTGATGCCCAGGCCGGTCAGCGCGGTCTCGTTGTCGTACTGCGCGCGCGAATAGAACACGTTGCTGCGCAGCTTCGGGCTGAACACGTGGCGCCAGCCGACGAAGCCGCTGATCAGGTCGATGTTCTCCAGATCGCCGTTGGCGTCGAGCACCGCGTCGTTGTTGAGCGCCAGACCGACATAGCGGCCGATGCCGCTGCCGGCGGTGACCATGTAGCGCAGGTCGTCGCTCTTGCCGAGGTTGAACTTGCCCGAGACGCTGGCGCCGTAGCCGGTGCTGCTGTCGTTGGCCGGGCCGTTCTGGTACTTGAGCTGGCGCGCGAGCAGGCCGACGCCGAAGTGGCCCCAGTCGCCCTTGGCGGTGTAGCGCGCGGTGATGTCCGGCATCGTGCCGTCGTCGCCGGCGACCTGGGCCATGTTGCCGCGGAACGGCGTGTACACGGTCTCCGGGTTCTCGATCGAGAACGACCACGGGCCCTTGGTGTAGCGCAGCTGGGCCTGGCGCACGAACACGGTGCCTTCGGTGGGGCCGAGGAAGTCGACGGTGTCCGGCAAGGCCGCGGTGTCCTGGAAGTTGGACCAGGCCTGGCCGGCCAGCCAGTTGTTCCAGGTCACGTAGGCCTGGCGCAGGGTGAGCGCGTAGGTGTTGGTGGCGATCTCGTTGCCGGTGAAGGCGGTGGTGCCGCCGCCGAACAGGTCGAACTCCAGGTAGGCCTTGAGCTTGTCGCCGCTGTCCAGGTCGGTGTCGGCCGCGAACCAGAAGCGCGAGAAGTTCGCGCCCATGTCGGTGTCGGTGCCGCCCTCGCGGGTGCGGCCGCCGCCGACCGGGATCGCCTTGGGCACGTAGAACAGGCGTCCGACCGAGCCGTCGGCGATGTCGCCGTCGTTGGTCTGGGTGACCGAGGCGTCGAGCTTGATGAAGCCGCCGTAGCTGAAGCGGGTGCCCGGATTGGCGCCGGGCGTGATCGCCGCGGTCTGCAGCGCGGGCTTGCCGGGCGCCGCGGCCGGTGCCGCCGGCGCGCTGGCCTGAGCGGTCTTGACCTCGGCGATCTGGCTTTGTTGCTGCTGCTGTTGCGAGACCAGCTGCTGGACCATGGCTTCGAGCTGGGCGACGCGCGCCTCCAGCTCCTTTTCCTTCGCCGTCTGGGCGTAGGCCATACCGGGCAACGACAGTGCGACCAGCAATGCCGCGGCCAGCGGGCGCCGCCGGATCGCGCTCCCCGCCGGCGATGCGATGCGAATGGACATGATTCCCTCCCGAGGAATGCCGCGCAGGACGCGCGACTGCGGCCAGCCTGCGCGCCGGGCCGGGGAGGGGCCATTCGCCATTGGTCGTAAAAAGCCGTGTTCAGATGGCACATACGACCATGGTCTAAACCACGGTCACGGCGGCTATCGTGGCGGATGCGGCACACTGGAGGTTCGCCCACGCCTGCGCGCGAACCTTAGTCGGCCCACACCCCGTCCACACTGACCCGTCCCACGTCCAACCGCCGGAGCGCCCCATGAACCAACCCGCCACCGTCTATCCCGTTGTCGCGGACTTCGCCGCCCAGGCGCGGATCACGCGGGAAGACTACGAGCGCCTGTACGCCGAATCGGTGCAGCAGCCCGAGGCGTTCTGGGCCCGGGTCGCGCAGCGTCTGGACTGGTACACGCCGCCGACCAAGATCAAGGACGTCAACTACGCCCTCGACGATTTCCGCATCCGCTGGTACGAGGACGGCGAGCTCAACGCCAGCGTCAATTGCCTGGACCGCCACCTGACCACGCGCGGCGACAAGACCGCGCTGCTGTTCGAGCACGACGATCCGAACCTGCCGGCCGAACACGTGACCTACCGCGAGCTGCACGCGCGGGTCTGCCGCCTCGCCAACGCCCTGCGCGCACTGGGCGTGCGCAAGGGCGATCGCATCACCATCTACCTGCCGATGATCCCGGAGGCCGTGGTCGCGATGCTGGCCTGCGCGCGCGTCGGCGCGATCCACTCGGTGGTGTTCGGCGGCTTCGCGCCCAATTCCATCGCCGACCGCGTCGCCGACTGCAGCAGCAAGCTGATCATCACCGCCGACGAGGGCCTGCGTGGCGGAAAGAAGATCCCGCTCAAGGCCAACGTCGACGCCGCGCTGAAGATGGCGGGCACCAATTCGGTCGAAACCGTGCTGGTGGTGCGCCATACCGGCGCCGCGGTCGACATGCAGATGCCGCGCGACCGCTGGTACGACGCGGTGGTGCACGGCCAGCCCGAGATCTGCGAGCCCGAGCGCATGAACGCGGAAGATCCGCTGTTCATCCTCTACACCTCCGGCAGCACCGGAAAACCCAAGGGCGTGCTGCATACCACCGGCGGTTATCTTGTCTACGCCAGCTATACCCATGAGGCGGTGTTCGACCTGCGCGAGGACGACATCTACTGGTGCACCGCCGACGTCGGCTGGGTCACCGGCCACAGCTACATCGTCTACGGTCCGCTCGCCAACGGCGCGACCGCGCTGGTGTTCGAGGGCGTGCCCAACTATCCGAACGTGTCGCGTTTCTGGGAAGTGATCGACAAGCACCAGGTCACGATCTTCTACACCGCGCCGACCGCGATCCGCGCCCTGATGCGCGACGGCGACGAGCCGGTCGCGCGCACCTCGCGCAAGTCGCTGCGCCTACTGGGTTCGGTGGGCGAGCCGATCAATCCCGAGGCCTGGCGCTGGTACCACGAAGTCGTCGGCGATTCGCGCTGCCCCATCGTCGACACCTGGTGGCAGACCGAAACCGGCGGCATCCTGATCACGCCCCTGGCCGGCGCGATTGATCTCAAGCCCGGCTCGGCGACCAAGCCCTTCTTCGGCGTGCAGCCGGCCCTGGTCGACGCCAACGGCGCCGTGCTCGAAGGCGCGGCCGAGGGCAACCTGGTGCTGCTGGATTCCTGGCCCGGCCAGATGCGCACCGTCTACGGCGACCACGCGCGCTTCATCGAGACCTACTTCAAGACCTATCCCGGCAGCTATTTCACCGGCGACGGCTGCCGCCGCGACGCCGACGGCTACTACTGGATCACCGGCCGCGTCGACGACGTGATCAATGTCAGCGGCCACCGCATCGGCACCGCCGAGGTCGAGAGCGCGCTGGTGCTGCACCCCAAGGTCGCCGAGGCGGCGGTGGTCGGCTTCCCACACGACCTCAAGGGCCAGGGCATCTACGCCTACGTGACCCTGATCGCCGGCGAAGCGCCCAGCGAGGACCTGCGCAAGGAACTGGTCGCGTGGGTGCGCAAGGAAATCGGCCCGATCGCCACCCCCGATCACCTGCAGTGGGCGCCCGGCCTGCCCAAGACCCGTTCGGGCAAAATCATGCGCCGCATCCTGCGCAAGATCGCCGAGAACGCGCCGGACCAGCTGGGTGACACCAGCACCTTGGCGGATCCGTCGGTGGTGGAGAGCTTGGTCAACGACAGGTTGGGGAAGTGAGGGGGAGGGGCAACAGCAAATCCCCCCTAACCCCCCTTTTTCAAAGGGGGGGATCTGGTGCGTCGCTGTTCGTTGCCTCGCGCAGTTCCGCGCACATCGCATTGCTGCCGAATCCGCCTTTGCCTTTCCCCCCTTTGAAAAAGGGGGGCTGGGGGGATTTGCTTTCCCGCCACCCGCGGTCAACGCATTCGCTCACTGACCGCCGCCCAAATCGCAGCCATCACCTCCTCGGTCTCCAACAGCACCTGCCGGTTATCGAATCGCAGCACCCGCAAGCCCATCGCCGCCAGCGCCTCCTCGCGTATCCGGTCGGCCGCCAACGCCTCCGGCTCGAAATGCTGCCCTCCATCGACCTCCACCACCAACATCGCGGCGGCGGCGTAGAAGTCCACCACATAGATCGCGAGCGGCTTTTGCCGATAGAACCGAACACCCTCGATCTGCCGTCGCCGCAAACGCAACCAAAGGCGCTGTTCCGCGGCGGTCATCGCGCCGCGCAAACGACGAGCGGGTCGTTTCAGGTCTTTTCGATACGGCAACATGCAGGTATTGAACCGTTCGCGGCACCTATCGCGACAGACGGTAGATGCCGCGTCGTAGCGCAGGAAAACCCCTACCCAGGAGCGCAGCCATGGCTACCCTGCTGATCGCCGACGACCATCCGCTGTTCCGCGAAGCCCTGCGCGGCGCGGTGGCGCGGGTGCTGCCCGATGCGTCGCTGCGCGAGGCCGACAGCGTGGATGCGCTGTATGCGCTGGTCGAAGCAGAGTCCGACGCCGACCTGCTGCTGCTGGATCTCAACATGCCCGGTGCGCAGGGATTCAGCGCTCTCGTGCATCTGCGCGCATTGCACCCGCAGTTGCCGATCGTGGTGGTGTCGGCGCGCGAGGAGCCGGCGGTGATGCGACGCGCGCTGGATCATGGCGCGGTTGGCTTCATCCCCAAGTCGGCCGACGCGGCCACCCTGGGCGAGGCGATCGCCAGCGTGCTAGCCGGCGATCGCTGGGCGCCCGCCGCGGCCCTGTCGGCGCCGGCCGCCGCCGATGACGAACACGACGCCGCGCAGCGCCTGCGCGATCTGACGCCGCAACAATTCCGCGTGCTGCAGATGCTGGGCGCGGGCTTGCTCAACAAACAGATCGGCTACGAGCTGGGCGTGTCCGAAGCGACCGTGAAGGCGCACGTGACCGCGATCCTGCGCAAGCTGGGCGCCAACAACCGTACTCAGGCGGTGCTGATCGCCGGACGTCTGGCCTTGGACCCGGGCGCGATCGTGCTGCCGGCCGAAGAGGGCGAGTAGCGAAGTGTCCATCGCGGCGCAGGCGCGGGACGCCTCCGCCGGACTCGATCGCGATCAAGCCGCGGCGTCGTCGATCGGCGCGAATCGCCGGTCCAGCCAATCGCTTATCGTCGCCAGCGCCAGCGGCGAAAAGGTCTCCTCGATGATCGGATACTCGTAGGCTTCGCCGCTGATGCAGGACTGGAACAGATGATTCAGTCCCGGTAGTTCCCGCAGGGTGCAGTCGCGATGTTGGGTGGCGGCGAGCGTCCGACCGATCGCCTCCAGATTGGTCCTTGCGGGGACCTGCACGTCGCGTTCCCCATTGAGCGCCAGCACCGGCGCCGAAATGCGCGCCAGCGTTCGCGCCGGGTCGAAGCGCAGCGCCGAGCGGAACCAGACTTGGTTGTAGCGCGCCAGCCAGTCGCCGGCGTTCGCCTGCGCGGTCGCGTCGGCGCCGTGCGCATGGGCGATGGCCACGATGCGCTCGGCGTCGATCGCCGCATCCGCCGGCATATCGGCGAGTTCGCGGAACAGCGCGCGAGCGAACGCGATATGACGCTCGACGACGTCGGTCGTCGCGCCGCTGCGTCGCAGGGCCTCGCCCTCACGTAGCGCCAGTACCTCGCCCATCGGCAGTCCGGGGCCGGCCATCGAAATCAGGAACGCCGTCTCCTCGCGCTCCGCCGCGAGCCATTGGCCGATCGCGCCGCCCATGCTGTGGCCGATCAGGCCGACCGGCGCGGATCGCAGCTTCTGTCTTGCCAGCAGGAAGTCGAATGCAGCGGCCATGTCCTGCGCCTCGTCGGCCAGCGTGATCGCCGACCGCTCGCCGCCGGATTCGCCGACGCCGCGGTCGTCCAGCCGCAGCACGGCGTAGCCGCACCGGCTCAGATGGTCGGCCAGCACCCAGAAAGGTTTGTGGCCGAACACGGTTTCGTCGCGGTCCAACGCGCCGGATCCGTTGATCAGCAGCGCCGTCGCCCGCAGGGTGCCCGCGCGCGGCATCGTCAAGGTTCCGGCCAGCTGTATGCCGGCGCGGCGGTTGGCGACGCGGATCGCTTCGATGGCGTAGTCGAAAGGCGGTTGCGGCGTTTGCGGCCGCAGCGGCGGCGTCGGCGCCACGTCGCCCGCCTCCAGGCGCATCGGTCGGCGCTGGTCCTGAAACAGAAACTCGCCGTCGATACGGCTGCCATCCACGCTCAGTTGACCACGGTACCGGCCTAAAGAGCGGCTATTGAAACTGAGCAGGCCCTGCAGGTACTGGGCTTCGGTAAAGACGAAGCCGCCGCGTCCTTGTTGCGGAAAATCCGCGGTGATGGCGATACCGTCGCCCGACGATTCGATCAGCAGGCGCACCGCAAGCGGCATGCCCGACACGGTGACGGTACCGCTCCAATAGCCCAGAGGTATGGGGTGCGTGGAAGTGCGCCGTCGGTAGGCGCTGGATTCGGGCCTGTTCAAGGGGCATCGCTCTGGAAATCCGGACGCGCGATTCGCGTGCGGAAACTTTATCGATCGCATGAATTTGCGCGCGTTTCTTATCGACAGCCGTTCACCGAGGGTCGTAAAATGAATCGTATGGGGAGCGAGAAACGCGGGCGCGTTTCCAGCAAACGAAAGCCCAGGCGGCGCAAGCGCGATGCGGCTCTTGTACGATTGAAATACCGAAGTTCGGCCGGGCAGTCGCCATGCGTAACGGAGCCTGTGTGAGATCCCGCAAGCTATCGATGCTGTGCGCGCTGCTCGCCCTCTGCGCGAGCCCGTTGCTGCACGCGGGCGACGACGATTGCAGTTTCGATCAGGGCTACCAGGTCAAGCGTTTGGCCGAGCGGGCGGCGCGCCATCCCGGCGGTCGAGTGAGCGCTGACGGACACGAAGTGTCTTGGCGCATGGCCGATGGCAGCGTGCTGAGCGTGGAATACGCGGGTTGCGTCGATCTGGCGGCGAACGTCACGCTCCGCTATCCCTCCGATCGACGTCCCGACAACCGGATCGCCTTGCGCCGATTGTTCGCGGCGGTATCGACGTATTGGTCGCCTGCCGACGCCGAGCGCATGGTGGCCGCGTTCGCGAGCCATGCGTTCAGCGTCCGAGCCGACAGCCGCGACCTGGTCGAGCTGGACCTCACGCGCGATGAGGGCTCGCAGTTCCCGCTGGGCTTGACCCTTTCGATCACGCCTACAGAGCTTGCGGTCACTTGGAGTGATGGTTGATGCACTCGTTCGCGAACCAGGCACGCACATGAGCGTCGCATCGGAACGCGACTACCCTCAGCTAGTCGAGAAATCCATCCTGATCCAGGCGCCGCAGGCCGCGGTCTGGGCCGCCCTGACCGAAGCGCATGCGCTCGAAGCCTGGATGTCGGACGAGGAGTTCGCGGTGCAGACCGACTGGACCCCAGGCGGTCCGGTGGTCTTCCGCGGCCTGCTACACGGCCGCCTGCGTTTCGAAAATCGAGGTGTGGTCCAGGCCTTCGAGCCGCCGCGCCTGCTGCAATACACTCACTGGAGTTCGCTGTCGCGGCGGGTGTTTCCCGATCTGCTTGAGCACCATGTCGTGCTGCGCTTCGCGCTGGCTCCCTCGGGCGGCGCCACGCGCGTGGACCTGACCTTGAGCAACCTGGGCAACTACGCCGTGTACGGGCACATCAACTACTACTGGGAAATCGCGTTGCCGGCATTGCGGCGTTACTGCGAAGCCACGGTCTGCACGCAGACGCAGCCACCCTGATGCGCGGATTCGATCCGCTGCGGCGCGCCCTCAAGCCGATACGGTCTGCCGCTGCGCGGCCAGGAACGCGCGTAGCGAAGCCGGCTTGATCGGCTTGGTGAGCACGTGGCAACCGCGTTCGCGCGCGGCCAGCTTGAGCGCATCGCTGCCGTCGCCGGTGAGCAGCGCCGCCGGCAGGGTGCGTCCGGCGCGCGCGCGCAAGGCATCGACCACGCCCAGGCCGTCGAGCCGGTCGTGCAGGTGGAAGTCGACCAACGCGACATCGGGTTTCTGATCCATCAGGGCCAAGGCCTCGTCGACCGTGGCCGCGATCAGCGCGGTGGCCTGCCAGCGGCTGAGCAAGGTGCGCATGCCGTCCAGGATCTCCAGGTCGTTGTCGACGCACAGCACGCGCAAGCCGGACAGCGAGTCGGCGATGGCCGGCGCGGCGGCGATGCGCGCGCGCGCGGTGCGCCCGCAGGGCACGGCGATCGAGAACACGCTGCCGCGCCCCACGCGCGAGCGCACGCGCAGCGGATGGTCGAGGGTGCGCGCGATGCGTTGGCAGATCGACAGGCCCAGTCCCAGGCCGCGCTCGCCGCCGACGCCGGGCTGATCGAAGCGCCGGAACTCGTCGAAGATCTGCTCGAGGTGATGCTCGGGTATGCCGGGGCCGGTATCCCAGACCTGCAGTTCGACTTGGCCCTGGCGCGCGCGCGCGGCCATCAGCACGCCGCCCTCGCGGGTGTAACGGAAGGCGTTGGCGATGAAGTTCTGCAGCGCGCGCCGCAGCAGGCGGCGATCGCTGCGCACCGGCATTTCCTCCAGCGGCACGCGCACGCGCAGCTGCAGCCCGCGGCCGGTCGCGCTGGGCGCGTATTGCGCAGCCAGTTCGCGCAGCAGTTCGCCGGCGTCGAAGTCGGTGGGTTCCGGGCGCAGGGCGCCGGCGTCCAGGCGCGAGATGTCGAGCAGGCCGTCCAGCAGATCCTCGGCCGCGCGCAGCGAGGCATCGACGCGTTCGGCCAGGCGGCTCTGCTCGTCGGCGTCGGTGGTTTCGCGCAGCGCGGTGGTGAACAGGCGCGCGGCGTTCAAGGGCTGCAGCACGTCGTGGCTGACCGCGGCCAGGAAGCGGGTCTTGGATTGCTGCGCGGCCTCGGCTTCCTGGGTGCGTTGTTCGACGCGCTGCTCCAGGTTCTCGTTGGCTTCTCGCAGGGCCTGCTCGGCGCGCTTGTAGTCGGTGACGTCGCTGTAGCTGGTGACGTAGCCGCCGCCCAGCAGCGGGCGGCCGACCATCTCGATCACCTGGCCGTTGGCGCGCACGCGCTCGAACACGTGCGAGGCGCCCGCGCGCAGGTGGGCGAGACGGCGCCGCACTTGCGCGTCGATGTCGCCGGCGCCCATCTCGCCGCGCTCGGCGTTCCAGCGGATCAGGTCGCTGACCGGACGGCCGACGTAGAGCATGCCGTCGGGGTAGTCGAACAATTCCTGATAGCGGCGGTTCCAGGCCACCAGGCGCATGTCGCGGTCGACCACGCTCACGCCCTGGCTGATGTTCTCCAGCGTGGTCGACAGCACCTGGCGGTTGAAGCGCAGTTCCTGATTGGCCTCGTCGAGCAAGGCCACGACCTCGCCCAACTCCATGCCCGAACCGCGCAAGGCGCTGGTCAGGGTGAGGCGCGCGGAGGCGGCGCCGATCGCCGAGGCCAGCAGGCGTTCGGTGAATTGCGCCAGCGCGCGGTCGGCGGGTTGGTCGGGCAGCCAGGTGCGGCCCTGCGCCTGCGCGTATTCCTCGAACGCGCGCCGCGCGTGGCGCTCGCCGACGATGCGTTCGGCCAGGGTCAGCAGTTCGCCGCTGCGCACGCTGCCGGCCCAGCCGCCCGGGCCCAGCGCGGGGCGCTGCACGTAAGGATCCAGATAGGTCGCGGCCAGCAGTTGGTCCTGCAGGCGCGGACGCTGGCGCACCGAAACGAACAGGAAGAAGCCGATGTTGAACAGCAGCGACCAGAAGGTGCCATGGGTGAGCGCGTCCCAGCCGGTGAGCCCGAACAACTGCTCCGGACGCAGCCAGGACACGCCCAGCGGGCCGTGTTCGATCCAGGCGGTGTCGAGCCAGCCCACGCGCGCGAGCGCAGGCAGCAGCAGCGTGTAGAGCCACAGCAGCGCGCCCGCGAGCAGGCCCGCGAACGCGCCGGCGCGACTGGCGCCGCGCCAGTACAGGCCGCCGATCAGCGCCGGCGCGAACTGCGCGACCGCCGCGAACGCGAGCAGGCCGTGCTGGGCCAGGCTGTCGGCGCCGATCGAGGCGCGATGGTAGGCATAGGCCATCATCGCCAGCACCAGGATGGTCGCGCGCCGCACCCACAGCACTTGGCGGTCGATGCCCTGGGTTTCGCGCAGGGCGCCGCTGCGCAGCAGCAGCGGCACGACCAGGTCGTTGCTGACCATGGTGGCCAAGGCGACGCTGGCCACGATCACCATGCCGGTCGCGGCCGAGAAACCGCCGATGTAGACCATCAGCGCCAGGGTTTCCTGCTTCAGCGCCAGCGGCAGGGCCAGCACGTAGGTGTCCGGCGATACCGAAGTGCCGCCCAGCACGGCCTGACCGGTCAAGGTGATCGGCACCACCAGCAGACTGATCAGGGCGAGATAGCCGCCGAACAGCCAGCGCGCGGGGCGCAGGTCGTTCGGGTCCTGGCACTCCACCACGGCGACGTGGAACTGGCGCGGCAGGCACAGGATCGCGGCGAAGGCCAGCAAGGTCTGGGCGACGAAGCCCGGCGGCAGGCCGGGTGCGGTGACCACGCGCGCGGCCTGGCCCACGCGCGCGGCCAGGTTGCCGTCGCCGGGCAGGTGGGCGAGCGCGAACACGCCGATGGCGACGAAGGCGACCAGCTTGACCAGCGATTCCAGCGCCACCGCCAACACCATGCCGTGGTGGTGTTCGGTGGCGTCGATCTGGCGGGTGCCGAACAGGATCGCGAACACCGCCAGCATCAGCGCGACATAGAAGGCCGGGTCGGCGAGCAGGCTGGCGTCGGAGGGCACGCCGGCCAGCACCTCCACGCTCATCGCCACGGCCTTGAACTGCAGGGCGACGTAGGGCACCGCGGCGGTCAGCGCGACCGCCGCCACCAGCGCGGCCAGGCCGGGCGCGCGGCCGTAGCGCGAGGACAGGAAGTCGGCGATCGAGACGATGCGGTGCTCGCCGGAGATCAGCACCAGGCGTTCGAGGATGCGCCAGCCGAAGGCCAGCATCAGCAGCGGGCCCAGATAGATCGGCAGGAAGCCCAGGCCGGTGCGCGCGGCGGTGCCGACCGCGCCGTAGAAGGTCCAGGACGAGCAGTACACCGCCAGCGCCAGCGAGTACACGGCCGGACGCAGCCAGCGCAGCTTCGGGGTACGCGCGGTGCGCTGGTCGCCGTAGTAGGCGACCGCGAACAGCAGGCCGACGTAGCCGGCCGACACCAGCAGCAATATCCAGCCTGGGATCACCGCAGGGCCCCTCTGCGTTCGGACAGTCGAGTGTACGGCGGTGGGGGCGGGGCAGGCTGGGGGGCTACGAAAGTCGTAGGTGGGCGCGGCCCTCACCCCAACCCCTCTCCCGCGAGCGGGAGAGGGGCTAAAAAGAGGCGGCTCGTCGAAGGCTCGTTGCGGGGCGGTGGTACCGCTTTATGTCGTCATTCCCGCGAAAGCGGGCGCCGCTTTACGTCGCGTAGCCGAACCTCCAGCGACTTCGGCGAGAGGGTTCTCTGGCCTAAATGCTGCGAGGAACTCAAATCGCGGACAAAAAGAAACCCGCCTTGCGGGCGGGTTTCTCGGAGGCCTGGATCCCCGCCTGCGCGGGGATGACCTTCCGGCAAAGCCGTTCGCGCGCTGCGCGAACGGGCCGGAAGGTCACTTGATCTTGCCTTCCTTATAAATCACGTGCTTGCGAACGACGGGGTCGTACTTCTTGACCTCCATCTTGTTCGGGGTGTTCTTCTTGTTCTTGTCGGTCGTGTAGAAGTGACCGGTGTTGGCCGAAGAGATCAGACGGATCTTGTCGCGCTTGGAAGCCATGATTCAGGTCCTCAGATCTTTTCGCCGCGGGCGCGGAGATCGGCCAGAACGGCGTCGATGCCGTTCTTGTCGATGGTGCGCATGGCGTTGGCGGAAACACGCAGCTTGACCCAACGGTTCTCACTGGCGACCCAGAAGCGGCGCTCGTGCAGGTTGGGGAGGAAGCGGCGGCGGGTTTTGTTCATGGCGTGCGAGACGTTGTTGCCGGTCGTCGTTCGCTTGCCCGTAACTTGGCATACGCGGGACATGTGCACCTCGAAAGGATTGGATGCTTCCCTTGGCCAGGGAGGCGGCGGCCCCGCCGTCGGCGCGGAAATCCGCGGACAGCGCGCGATACGGGTGGAAACCTCAGCCGATCGAGGCGGCCGGAATCGCGCTTCCGGAACCGCTCGGACCTGCCCCTAAGGGTGGGTCGGACACAGCGAGCCGCGCATTATGCGGGTAAATTCGAGCGGGGACAAGCACTTGGGCGCAGGGCAGGGGCGTCCGGGCCGGCCGTCGCGGTATCTTTGCGCCGTAGCCCCCTCCCAGACCGACCCGAGGCGCCCATGATCCGTCTAGCCACCTGTTCCTGCGGTCAGCTGCGCGTGGCCTGCGAGGGCGAGCCGGTGCGGATCTCGGTCTGCCACTGCCTGGAGTGCCAGCGCCGTACCGGCAGCGTGTTCGCGGTGCAGGCGCGCTACCCGCGCGAGCGGGTGCGGCGGCTGGAGGGCGAGTCCGGGCGTTTCGAGCGCACCGGCGACAGCGGCACCACGGCCCGCTTCCACTTCTGCCCCGCCTGCGGCTCGACCGTGTACTGGGAGCCGCAGTCGATGCCGGACTCGATCTCGGTCGCGGTGGGCGCCTTCGCCGATCCGGGGTTTCCGCCGCCGCGCCACTCGGTCTACGAGGTCCGCCGGCACGCCTGGGTCCGGATGCCGGACGAGATCGAACACTACGACTGAGGGGCGCGCGATGGCGCGGTAAGCCGTAAGCCCCCCGCGCCGGCGGGGCTCGCCGAACTCAGTGCCCGGCGCGGTCGCGGTGCCAGCCGCGGTGCTTGATGTCCAGGTACAGGCTGTAGGCGGCGGTGAAGGCCGGGAACAGGTTCTGGATCACGCCCACCGAGTCCTGCTTCTGCGAGAACACGAAGTAGCTCAGGGTCATCGCGCTGCCGACCAGGCTCATGTACCAGAACGCGCGCGGAATCACCGGCTTGCCGTGGCGCTTGCTGGCCACGAACTGCACCAGCCAGCGGCCGCCGAACATCAAGGCGCCGGTCAGACCGATCAGCTTCCACGGCGACATGTGCAGGCCGGTCCAGGCCAGCCATTCGATCGGCGAATTCATGAAGTCCATGCGGCTCAGACCTCTTCAGTGGCGGTGACCTTGCCGCGCTTGATCAACCAGGCGACGCCGCGCAAGTCGCTGATGCCGACCAACGCGCGGTTGAGATTGTTGTACTTGGACACACCGGTGGAGCGCGCGCGATGGTTGACCGGCACGCTCACCGTCTTCCAGCCCGCGCGCTGCATCAGCGCCGGCAGGTAGCGGTGCATGTGGTTGAAGTGCGGCAGATCGAGGAAGGCCTCGCGCTCGAACAGCTTGATGCCGCAGCCGGTGTCGGGGGTGTCGTCGCGCAGCATGCGGCTGCGGATCGCGTTGGCCCACTTCGAGGCCCAGCGCTTGCTGCCCGAGTCCTGGCGGTTCACCCGCCAGCCCGCGAACAGCTTGATGTCGGGCGCCGATTCGGCGCGCTTGGCCAGCAGCTTGGGGATGTCGGCCGGGTCGTTCTGGCCGTCGCCGTCCAGGGTGGCGATCCAGCGCCCGCGCGCGGCCTTGACGCCGTTGCGGATGGCGGTGCTCTGGCCGCTCTGGGTGACGTGATGGACCACGCGCAGCTCGGGCACCTGCGCCTTCAGCGCGCGCAGCGCGTCCAGGGTGCCGTCGCGCGAACGGTCGTCGACGTAGACGATCTCGAAATCGCCGCCGTCCTCGGGCGCGCGGCCGCGCAGCGCGGCGGTGATCTCGTGGATCAGCGGGGCGACGTTGTCCTGCTCGTTGAACACGGGGACGACGACGGACAGGTGCGGCGTGTGGCTTGCGGTCATCTAACGGACTCGTCGCGGCTCACCGGAGCCGGGATTGGCGGTGCGAACCCCTCGCGCGGAGGGGTGGAAAGAGCGTACGGCGCCTGCGCGGGAGCGCAAGCGTCCTGGCGGGGCCGCCGCGAGGGTTCAGGCCCTGGCGCCGAAATAATCCCGGCACCAGGCGACCACCTGCGGCAGCCCGGTCTCGATCGAGGTGGTCGGCTCGAACCCGAACGCCGCCTTGGCGCGCGCAGTATCGGCCATCGTCTCGACCATGTCGCCCGGCTGCATCGGCTTGTAGACCTTTTCGGCCGCCTGGCCGGCCGCGGCCTCGATCACGCCGATGAAATGCTCCAGCTCGACCGGGGTGTGGTTGCCCAGGTTGAACACCCGGTGCGGCGGATCGTCCTGGGCCGGATGCGCGAGCGCGCCGAGCACGCCGGCGACGATGTCGTCGATCCAGGTGAAGTCGCGGCGCATGCGGCCGTGGTTGAAGACCTCGATCGGGCGCCCCGCCAGCACCGCGCGCGAGAACAGCAGCGGCGCCATGTCGGGGCGGCCCCAGGGGCCGTAGACGGTGAAGAAGCGCAGGCCGGTGGCGTGCAGGCCGTAGAGGTGGGCGTAGGTGTGCGCCATCAGCTCGTTGGCGGCCTTGGTGGCCGCGTACAGCGAACGCGGCCGGTCCACGCGCTGGTCTTCCGAGAACGGCGCCACCGCCGAATCGCCGTAGACCGAGGATGAGCTGGCGTAGACCAGATGCTGCACGCCGCGGTGGCGGCACAGCTCCAACAGGTTCACGAAGCCGGCCAGGTTGCTGTCGACGTAGGCGTGCGGATGGGTGAGCGAGTAGCGCACGCCGGCCTGCGCGGCCAGGTGGATCACCTGGGTCGGCGCGACCTCGTCGAACAAGGCGGCCAGGCCATCGCGGTCGCCCAGGTCGAGGACGCGGATGTCGACGTCCGCGCACAGCGCGGCGACGCGGTCGCGCTTGAGCTGCGGGTCGTAGTAGTCGTTGTAGTTGTCCAGCCCGACCACGGCCTGGCCGCGGGCGCGCAGGGCGCGGCAGACGTAGCTGCCGATGAAACCGGCGGCGCCGGTGACGAGGATGGTCATGGGGCGATGGTGACGGGTTCGGAGGCGGAAAGCATGCGCGGGCGGAGGTTACCGTTTCGACAGCGTCCGCGAACCCGTGTCGGAATCGCGTGCGCGCATCGGCGGCCGCACGCGTCCTGGACGCAGCGCGGGCGACAGCTTGGCCGCCCGCGCCTGAAGCGCAGCAGACTCCGCGCCTGCGCCGGAGTCCGCCGCGCCGCGCGCGATCACTTCACCGCGAGCTGCTTGGCCAGGCCGAAAGCCTCGTTGAGCTCGGCCTGGCTGGCCGCGTCGATCCAGACGTAGACCCGGACCTTGCTCTTGGGCTTGTCGCCCGGCAGCGCGACGATCGCCTCGCGCGAGAACGGACGCGTGGCGCTGGCCTTCTTGTACCAGACCACCTGCTGGGTGCCGACCGTGCCCTTCTCGGCGCGGTTGTTCTTTTCGGGCTTGAAGCTGCGCGTACCCAGGTACACGCCCAGGCCCTTGCCGGCGGCGACCGCCGAAGGCAGCTCCAGGTAGCACAGGGTGTAGTCGTCGCCCTGGCGCTGGGTCCAGGCCAGGTCGGCGTTGTTGAGGGTGGGGCAGTTCGCGCCGGCTTGGGCGAACGCCAGGGACGGGGCCAGCAGCAGGGCCGCGAGGGCTATCCGTTTCATATGCATCTCCTTCGGTGGGGTACGGTTGATTAAAGCGGTGGAACGTGGCGGCCGTGAAGCCCGAGCTTATCGCGCCTGCGCGTCAGAACAGACCGAAGCGCTTTTTGGCGACGTTGCGCCGGTTCGGGGCGATGAGGTCGTCGAGATCGGCGAACTTGTCCAGCAGGCCGTCGGTGCCCTTGCGCAGCTTGAGTTCGCGTTCCTCCGGGTACAGCGGCACCACGGCGAGGAAGTGGATCTCCTTGTCCTCGTCGATGCGCAGGCGGTGGAAGCCGTCCGGCACGGTGACCGAGGGCAGCAGGATCGCCGAATCCAGGCGCGTGTTGGCGGCGTAGGCTTCGGGCGGATCGCCGTTGGCGATGGAATGGCCCCAGCCCAGCCAGGTGCGCTGCTTGTGCGGAAAGCGCGCGAGCATCTTCAGCAGCCGCACCGGCCAGTACCAGCGTTCGTCCTGCATCGATTCCTGATCCAGCCGCCAGTCCGCCGGCAGGGTCGCGATCAGTTCCAGATGGCGCGGCGCGTCGGAGCCGGCGGGCACCGTCATCGCCAGATCGCTCATGCCGGAGGTCACCAGCCGGGTATAGGGGTAGGCGTCGTTGGCCGACAGGAAATGCACGTCGATGTGGACCAGGTCCGAGACCAGCTCGTGGAAGACGCTGCCGATCGGGCCCAGATGGGCTTCGATGTGATCGGAAATCCGCTCCAGGCAGATCTCGCCCTGGACCGGTTCCCACCCGGGCGCCTGATCGTAGTGGTAGATCGGGCTACCGCTGAGGCTGACCACCTCGGCCTTCTTGTCCGTCATCCCCGCCTCCCCCTGAGGCTGGTCCGCGCCGCGGCGCGTCCGTCATTGCGTATCCGTCATTCGACCTTGCCGCGCAGCTTTTCCAGCACGCCGTCCAGCGAGTCCAGGTCGCTGTAATGGATCACCAGGCGGCCCTTGCCGCCGCGGCCGTGCAGCACGTTGACCTGGGTATTGAGCGATTCCGACAGCTCGCGCTCGAGCGTGGCGATGTCGGCCTGCGGCTTGGCCTTGGCCGGTTTGGGCTTGCCCGTGGTCGGGACCTTGCCGGCGGCCAGCTGCTGCACGCGGTGTTCGACGTCGCGCACGGACCAGCCCAGTTCGGCGGCCTGGCGCGCCAGCGCGATCGCGGCCTGCGGGGCCAGGGTCAGCAGGGCGCGCGCGTGGCCCATGTCCAGGGCGCGGGTCTCGACCAGCACCCGGATCTCGGCCGGCAGTTCCAGCAGGCGCAGCAGGTTGGACACCGCCACCCGCGAACGGCCCACCGCTTCGGCGGCCTGGGCGTGGGTGAGGTCGAATTCGTCGATCAGGCGCTGCAGCGCGTTGGCCTCTTCCAGCGGGTTGAGGTCCTCGCGCTGGATGTTCTCGATCAGCGCCATCGCGACCACGGTGCGGTCGTCGACTTCGCGGATCACCACCGGAATTTCGGTCAGCCCGGCCAGTTGGGTCGCGCGCCAGCGGCGTTCGCCGGCGATGATTTCGTAGCGCTTGCCGCCGATGTCGCGCACCACGATCGGCTGGATCACGCCCTGGGCCTTGATCGACTCGGCCAGCTCGGCCAGCTTGTCGTGGTCCCAGGTCTTGCGCGGCTGGTACTTGCCGGCGATCAGCGCGTCCACCGGCAGCTTGCGCATCACGTCGGATTCGGTGGCTTCCAGGATCGGCGCCTCGGCGGCCGCCTTCGGGCCGAGCAGGGCTTCCAGCCCGCGGCCGAGGCCGCGCTTCTTCGCCGCACTCATGCCACGGTCTCCTTGTGGTCGCGTTGCGCCGTCTTGGCGGCCTGCTCGCGCTCGCGCTGGCGGCGCAGCACTTCGCCGGCCAGGCCCAGATAGGCGATGCCGCCGCGGCTGGCCTTGTCGTAGCCGACGATGCTCTGGCCGTGGCTGGGCGCCTCGGCCAGGCGCACGTTGCGCGGCACGATGGTGCGGAACACGCGGTCGCCGAAGTGGTTGGTCAGCTCGGCCGAGACCGCGTTGGCCAGGTTGTTGCGCACGTCGAACATGGTGCGCAGCACGCCTTCGATCTCCAGCTCCGGATTGAGCTTGGCCTTGAGCGCGTTGATGGTGTCGAGCAGGGCGCTGATGCCTTCCAGGGCGTAGTACTCGCACTGCATCGGCACGATGATCGAATCGGCCGCGGTCAGCGCGTTGAGCGTGAGCAGCGACAGCGCCGGCGGGCAGTCGATCAGGATGTAGTCGTAATTGGCGCGCAGCGGCGCCAGCGCGGTCTTCAGACGCTGCTCGCGCGCGTCCTCGCCCATCAGGCGGATTTCGGCCGCGGTCAGCTCGATGTTGGCCGGCAGCAGGTCGAAGTCTTCCGGCGCGCGCAGCAGGATCGAAGCGGCGTCGGCTTCGCCCAGCATCACATCGCAGATCGAGTCCTCGATCGTGCGCTTGTCGATGCCGCTGCCCATCGTGGCGTTGCCCTGCGGGTCCAGATCGACCAGCAGCACGCGCTTGGGCGTGCGCGCGAGCGCGGCGGCCAGGTTGACCGCGGTGGTGGTCTTGCCGACCCCGCCTTTCTGATTGGCGACGGCGATGATGCGGGCCATGCGGCTCGTCCCCTGGCTATACGGGCTGTGAAAAGTGGCCGCTCGGCGCCGGGCGCCGGTCGGACTGGGGATTATGCCCGGACGGGGCGCGTTCGCGCTCCGTCATGCGGGAATTGGGTCCGCGTCCGGGCTCGTGTCCGGATCGGGACCGGCCCCGGCGCGGGCGACCACGACCAGATGGCGCTCGGCGTCCAGCCCAGGCACGGCCAGCGGATGCGAGGCGCGCACGCGCCAGCCCGCGGGCAGCGCGGCGATTTCGTCGGCCGGATGGGCGCCCTTCATCGCCAGCAGCACGCCCTCGGGCTTGAGCAGGTGGCCGCCCAGTTCCAGGATCAGCGGCAGGGTCGCCAACGCGCGCGCGGTGATCGCGTCGTAGGCGCCGGGCTCGTCGAAGGCCTCGATCCGCGACTCGGCCACGCGCGCGTCCTTCAGGCCCAGGGTGCGCAAGGCTTCGCGCATGAAGCGCGCCTTCTTGCCGGCGCTCTCCACCAGGGTCACGCGCAGACCCGGCTTGACGATCGCCAGCGGGATCCCGGGCAGGCCGGCGCCGGTGCCCAGATCGGCCAAGGCCCCGCCGCGCTGGGCGATCGCATCGACGTAGCGATGCATGGCCAGCGAGTCGAGCAGGTGCTTGGTCACCATCTCCTGCGGGTCGCGCACGGCGGTGAGGTTGTAGGTGCGGTTCCAGCGCGCGAGCAGGGCCAGGTAGTCCAGCAGCGGCGCGGCCAGGGCCGGATCCAGGGCCAGCGCGGACAGGCCCGATTCGAGCTCGCGACGGAGCCCGGGCGGAAGGGGAGCGGGTGCGTTCATTGGCGACAGTATCGCCGATGGCGGCGATGGGCTCAGCGCGGGTCGCCGATCGAATCCGCGGGCGCGCCCGGGTGCGGGCGCCAGGCCAGCGCGCCGACGTAACCCGCGGCGGGCGCCAGTTCCTGCAGCCGCCACTCCTCGGGCGCACCCAATTCGGGGTCGCTGTCGACCAGGCGCAGCGCGCCCGCGCGCTCCTCGAAGCGCAGCCGGTGCAGGCCGAAGGACAGCCCGTGCCCGTGCGCCTTGAGCACCGCTTCCTTGGCGCACCACAGGCGCAGGAACGCCCGGTCGCGCTCGGCCTGAGCATCCAGCCAGGCGGTCTCGGCGGCGGTGAAGTAGCGTTCGGACACCGCCAGCGCGCGCGGCCGCGCGCGCAGCCGTTCCAGATCGACTCCGACCCGGCCCTGCCCGGTCAAGGCGATCAGCAGGCTGTCGCCGCTGTGGCTCCAGTTGCAGTCCCAGCCCTGGTACGGCGGTTGCAATGTGGGGCGCTGGCGGCCGTCGCGGACCAGCGGCAGGGCCTCCGCGCTGGTGCCCAATTGCGCGGCCAGCCAATGGCGCGCCTGCGCCTCGGCAGCGCGACCGGGCGTGTGCGGCTGCCAGGTCCAGCGCGGCATGGGAGGCGGATCGGGCGAAGTCATGGCGAACTCAGGGACATGAACGAGGCGTTTGGCGGAACGCCGGCGCGCCAGCGTAAGCTAAAGCAGGGGACGCGGCGCTGGCCGCGATCGATGCCGCGGCCGTAGGGCCGGCGCTCAGGGGAAGGCGGCCGATGCCGTCGGCGCCGGGTCATGCGCGCGCGGCCGGAGTAACCAATGGCGAACGATGTCAGCAGTTGTTGATCACGATGCGGTACCGGGCGGTGAGCGCGTCGCCTTAGTGGCCGGCGCGCAGGCGCGCCTGCTCGCGTACGCGCACGACGATGCGATCGCGCAGTCGCGTTTCGAACGCGAGGTGCGCGCGCTGGCCGCGGCGCTGCCGGCGGCGCGCTATGCGATCAATCTGTGCGAGGACCGTTACCGTTTCCTGGTCGCGTTCTGCGCGGCCGCGCTGCGCGGGCAGACCACGCTGCTGCCGTCCTCGCGCGCGCCGGCGGTGATCGGCGACGCGCTCGCCCAGCACGCCGACAGTTATTGCCTGGGCGACATCGCCCTGGATCCGCCGCCGCCGCAGTACTGGCGCCTGCCCGAGACCCTGGCGCAGGCCGAGGGCGCGCCGCCGACGATAGCGAACGACGCGCTGGTCGCGATCGGTTTCACTTCCGGCAGCACCGGCCAGCCCAAACCCAATCCCAAGACCTGGCGCGCGTTCCGCGCCAGCACCGCGCAGAACCTGGCCGCGCTGGCCGACCTGCTCGCGCCGAACCGGGTTACCCCGCTGGTCGCGACCGTGCCGCCGCAGCATATGTACGGCATGGAGATGTCGGTGCTGCTGCCGCTGCTGGGGCCGATCGCGGTGCATGCGGCGCGGCCGTTCTTCCCCAGCGATGTCGCCCAGGCCCTGGCCGACGCACCGGCGCCGCCCTTGCTGGTGACTACGCCCGTGCATCTGCGCGCGCTGGTCGAATCCGGCATCGTGCTGCCGCCGCTGGCCGGCATCGTTTCGGCCACCGCGCCGCTGGCGCAGGATCTGGCCCTGGCCGCGGAAACGCGCTACGGCTGCGAGGTGCGCGAAGTGTTCGGTTCCACCGAAACCTGCGTGATCGCGCGCCGCCGCACTGCCCACGAGCTGGCCTGGACGCCGCTGCCGGGCGTGCGCGTGTCGCCGCAGCCCGACGGCACCGCGGTGTACGCCCCGCATCTGCCCGAGCCGGTGGTGCTGGCCGATCTGATGGAAGTCGGCGCCGACGGCCGCTTCGTGTTGCGCGGGCGCAGCGCGGATCTGCTGGAGATCGCCGGCAAGCGCGCCTCGCTGGGCGATCTCACCCGCAAGCTGCTCGCGATCGAGGGCGTGGAGGACGGCGTGGTGTTCCAACTCGACGCCGCCGAGGGCGCGGTGCGCCGGATCGCGGCGCTCGCGGTCGCGCCCACCCTGGACGAAGCCGGCATCCTGCACGCGCTGCGCGCGAGCATCGATCCGGTCTTTCTGCCGCGCCCGCTGCGCATCGTCGAGGCCTTGCCGCGCAACGAAACCGGCAAGCTGCCGCGCGATCGCCTGCTGCGATTGCTGCAGGGCGACGCCGGCTGAGTCAGCGCTGTGAATTCGCGCGCGGCGTGTCTACGTTGCGTGAAGCGCACCGGGTCTGCGCTGACATCTCCGTCACGAAGCCACGCCCAGACTGCCTGCGTCCCGAGGCGGCAGAGGCTGCGTATTCGTCGGTGCGAATGCGTATCGGGCGTCATTGGAACGGACAGGAGACAGCATCATGATGGGCATCATTATTTGGTTGGTCGTAGGCGGCGTTATCGGTTGGCTCGCAAGCATGATCATGAAAACCGACGGCCAGCAGGGCATTTTCCTGAACGTGATCGTCGGCATCGTCGGCGCCTTCCTCGGTGGTTGGCTGGGCGGCTTGCTGGGTCTGGGCGCGGGCGACATCAACGACGGCAATTTCAGCCTCAACGGGCTGCTGCTTTCGCTGGTGGGCGCGATCGTGCTGTTGGGCATCGTCAATTTGTTCCGACGCGGCCGCGTGCGTTAAGCGGTTCGCGAGGTCTCGACAAAAAAGCCCGGCGATGCCGGGCTTTTTTTTGTGGGCCGGGCGGACGTGGAGCCGTGTTGCTTACTAGCCACAGGCTCGTGCGTCGCTGAACGCCAGTAGGCTCTTGCACTTAGCCCCCTCCTTTGAAAAAGGAGGGTTGGGGAGGATTTGCTGTTGCTTTGCTTTCGTTGTTTCTGACCGAAGGTCAAAGGCTTCCGCCTGCTGCGCATGCGGGTCACTTTCTCTTGCTAGCCCAAGAGAACGTAACCAAAGAGAAGGGCTAGCGTGACCAACCCTCCCTTGCGAGTTCGGTGCGTGCGCCGGGATTTTTCGATAGGACATCCTTGTCCTATCGAAAAACGGCGCGCGTCCTGCGCGCCGCCCTTCGGGTCTACGGCTGATCGGCGAGTGCGTTGCAATGGATTCCAATGCCGGGGCAACTGCAACGGCGTCTGCCTGATCTTGCTGCGCGCGGAGCTTTAACCCGATGTGGCGGTCGGAGATTCGACTGCGGGCTTGAGCCCGCTTGCGTCTACGTCGAAGGACCGAGGCGGTCTCGCTCGTTTCTCATTGCTCCAGGCTTACTTCAGCCTCGCTCAGCCCAACTCCAGCCAAGCCGGCGCGTGATCGCTGGGGCGCTCCCAAGTGCGGGGTTCGCGGTCGATGCCGGCGCCGGTGCAGCGGGCGCGCAAGGCGTCGGAAATCAGGGCCAGGTCGATGCGCAGGCCGAGGTTGCGGCGGAACGCCGCCTGGCGGTAGTCCCACCAGCTGAATTCGCCGGCGGCATCGTGGTGCATGCGGTAGCTGTCGTGCAGGCCCAGCGCGTACAGGCGCTGCAGGGCGTCGCGTTCGGCGGTGGAGGTGAGTATGTGCGTCTCGTTCCACACCGCCGGGTCGTAGACGTCGCGCTCGTCGGGGGCGATGTTGAAATCGCCCAGCACCACCAGCTGCGGGTGCGCGCGCAGTTCCTCGGCCAGCCAGGCGTGCACCGCATCCAGCCAGCGCAGCTTGTAGGCGTACTTGTCGGTGCCCACGTCCTGGCCGTTGACCACGTACAGGTTGACGATGCGCACGTCGCCGACGGTGGCCGCGATCACGCGCTTTTGTTCGTCGTCCAGGCCGGGCACGCCGATCTGCACGTCTTGCGCCGGTTCGCGCGAGAGAATGGCCACGCCGTTGTAGGTCTTCTGCCCCGCGAACACGCTGCGGTAGCCCAGCGCCGACAGCTCGGTGTCGGGGAAGCGGTGGTCCTCCAGCTTGGTTTCCTGCAGCGCGACCACGTCCGGCGCGCGCAGGCCCAGCCAGGTTTCCAGGTGCGGCATGCGCACGTTGAGCGAGTTGACGTTCCAGCTGACGATTTTCATGGCCGCGAGTGTAACCACGGCCGCCGCGTTTTGGCCTGTGCCGGGCTTGCGCGCCGGCGCCGGCTCACTTGGACAGCAAGCGGATCAGGCGGTCGATCTTTCCGGTGTACGGCGGCTTGAGCCAGTCGCTGGCGGCCATGCGGCGCTGGCGGAACACCGGCAGCAGCTTGCTGAAGGTGTCGAAGCCGTTGCGGCCGTGGATCGCGCCGATGCCGCTGGGGCCGATGCCGCCGAAGGGCAGGTCGTGGGCGCCGAAGTGCAGCAGGGTGTCGTTGACGGTGACGCCGCCGGCCAGGGTCTGGCCGAGAATGCGCTCGACCTGGGCGCGGTCGTAGCCGAACGGGTACAGCGCCAGCGGCCGGTCCAGGGCGTTGATGCGCGCGATCGCTTCGTCCAGGTTGCGGTAGGACAGCACCGGCAGGATCGGGCCGAAGATCTCGTGCTGCATGACCTGGGCGTCGGCGCCGGGTTCGATCACCAGGGTCGGCGCGAACAGGCGTTCGCGCGCGGCGGTGTCCGGATCGATCGCGAAGGGTTCGATCACCTGCAGGCCGCGTGCGCGCGCGTCGTCGAGGTAGCCGCGCAGGCGCGCGTACTGGCTGTCGTTGATGATGCGGGTGTAGTCCTGGGGCGCGTCCAGTTGGCCGTAGCGCCTGCGCAGTTCGGCCTGCAGCGCGGCGACCAGGGCGTCGCGGCGGGCCGCGTCGACCAGCACGTAGTCCACGCCGATGCAGGTCTGGCCGGCGTTGAACCATTTGCCGCTGGCGATGCGCGAGGCCGCCAGTTCGATCGGGAAATCGTCGCAGATCACCGCCGGCGCCTTGCCGCCTAGCTCCAGGGTGACCGGGGTCAGGTTGGGCGCGGCCGCGGCCATGACCTTGCGCCCGACCGCGGTCGAGCCGGTGAACAACAGGTGGTCGAAGGGCAGGGCCGAGAACGCGGCGCCGACTTCGGCGCCGCCCATCGCCACCGCGACGCGGTCGGCCGGGAACACCTCGGCCAGCAGCTCGCGCAGGTAGGCGCTGGTGCGCGGGGTGTGTTCGGAGGGCTTCAGATAGACGTGGTTGCCGGCCGCGATCGCCGACACCAGCGGCACCAGGGCCAGGTTCACCGGGTAGTTCCACGGCGACAGGATGCCGACCACGCCGACCGGCTCGGGCCGGATCTCGGCGCGCGCGGGCCAGAAACGCCAGCCCACCGCGGCCCGGCGCGGGCGCATCCAGCGGCGCAGGCGGCCGATCGCGTGGTCGATCTCGGCCAGGGTGATCATGGCCTCCGACAGCAGGTTCTCGTGGCTGGAGCGGTGGCCGAAATCGGCCTGGATCGCTGCGTCCATCTCCGCCACCCGGGCCCGGAACGCGTCGCGCAGGCGCAGCAGATCGGCGCGGCGCTGGGCGTAGTCGGGCTTGCGCGCGCGCCAGGCCGAGCGCAGACGCTCGCGGGTGGCGGCCAGTTCGCTGGGGGTGGTGTCGGCGGTGATGTCCATACGCCGCAGTGTAGTCGCGCCGGGGCGCCAGGGGGCGTCGCCGGTGGGGCGGAACAGGCCAGGCGTGGGGGGCGGCGCGGCCGTCCTTGGCGCCGGGGCCGGCACGGTGCCGGGATCGCCCGGGCGCGCGGCCAGGTCGGCCTGCGCCGCCATGGCCATCGATGCGTGCGTGTTCGCCCGCACGCGCAGCCAGCATCGCGCGACGGCAAGCGTTGAAACGACCGCGCTTGCGCCCAGCCGTGGCCATGGCGTCGGCGCGCGCGGCTTACAATCCGGGCATGAGCCTGCGTCCCTATCTTGAGCACACCCCCGAACTCGGCGAGCGCGTCTACGTCGATCCCGCCGCCACCGTCATCGGCCAGGTCGCCCTGGGCGACGATGTGTCGATCTGGCCCGGCTGCGTGGTGCGCGGCGATGTGAACTTCATCCGCATCGGCGCGCGCACCAACATCCAGGACGGCACCATCGTCCACGTCACCCACGAGGGGCCGTTCACGCGCCCGGGTGGGCTGCCCACCCTGATCGCCAACGACGTCACCATCGGCCACGGCGCGATCGTGCACGCCTGCCGGATCGAGGAATTCGCCCTGATCGGCATGGGCGCCAAGATCCTCGACGGCGCGACCGTGCAGCGTTTCGGCTTCGTCGGCGCGGGCGCGGTGATCGCGCCCGGCAAGACGGTCGGCGAGGGCGAGCTGTGGCTGGGCAATCCGGCACGTTTAGCGCGCAAGTTGAGTGAGCGCGAGATCGAACAGCTGCAATACAGCGCCCAGCACTACGTGCGCCTGAAGGATCGTTACCTGGGCATGGCGGACGCGGGCTAGGCACGGCCCTGGGCCGCGTTTACAGTCGTCGCAGGGGAGAAGCCGGAAACCGCATGGACGAGTTGCACCGAACACAGGCCGCGCGCTGCCCGACGCGACCGACGCCGCCCGCAGGCGCCGCGCCGCTGTGATGCTGGATACCTACCGCGAAGTGGTGACGCCCGAAGGCGTCGCCCTGCGACTGCCCGCGGCCGGGCCGGTGCCGCGCGCGCTGGCCTGGACCATCGATTTCTGCATCCGCCTGGCCTTGCTGTTCGTCGGCTCGCTGGCGTTCGGCCTGCTCGGCAAGGGCGGCATGGGGTTTTATCTGGTGCTGATGTTCGTGCTGCTGTGGTTCTACCACGTCGCCTTCGAGGCGATGTGGGACGGCCGCACGCCGGGCAAGCGCGCGCTGGGTCTGCGTGTGGTCGCCGAAAACGGCGCGCCGGTGGGCTGGATGCAATCGTTCGTGCGCAACCTGCTGCGGGTGGTCGACATGCTGCCGTTCGGCTACGCCTTCGGCCTGATCGCCAGCTACGCCGATCCTTACGGCCGGCGCCTGGGCGACATGGTCGCCGGCACCCTGGTCGTGCACGAGGCGCGCCGCCACGAAGCGGCGGCCGCGCCGCCCGGGGCGGCGAGCGCGCCGGCGGTGCCGCTGCTGCCTTACGAACAGGCGGCCATGGTCGCCTTCGCCGAACGCGCGCCGCGCTTGGCCGCCGCGCGCCAGATCGAACTGGCCGACCTGGTGCAGCCCCTGACCGGCGCGCGCGGCGAAACCGCGGTCGCGCGGGTCTACGGCATCGCCAACTGGCTGCTGGGGCGCAGATGAGTCAGGTCTCCGTGGTCAAGCAGGAACGTTTCGTCGAGCGCCACCAGGCCGAATGGAACCAGTTGGAGGCGTGGCTGGACGCGCGCGGCGACAGCGCCAAGCGCGCGCGCGCCGATCGCCGCAGCTGGCAAGGCCTGCCCGATTACGAAGTGCCGGCGCGCTATCGCCGCCTGTGCCAGCAGCTCGCGCTGGCGCGCCGTCGCGGTTACAGCGCGGCGGTCACCGATCGCCTGCAGGATCTGATGCAGCGCGGTCACGGCCTGCTGTACCGCGCGCCGCGGCCGCGTTGGCGGCGCGCGCTGGAATTCCTGTTCGCCGGCTTCCCGCGCCTGGTGCGCGCCGAGCGCGGCTGCATGGCCGCCGCCGCGGCCCTGTTCTGGCTGCCGCTGATCACCATGTTCGTGGCGATCCAGATCCAGCCCGAGCTGGCCAGTGCGCTGTTTCCGCCGGAGCAGCTGGCCGAGTTCGAGCACATGTACGACCCCAACAGCCCGCTGCAGAAGCTCGGCCGCGGCGCCGAGACCGATCTGGCGATGTTCGGCTACTACATCCTCAACAACGTCAGCATCGGCTTTCGCACCTTCGCCAGCGGCTTCCTGTTCGGCCTGGGCTCGATCGCGGTGCTGATCATGAACGGCGTGGTGATCGGCGGTGTGGCCGGCCATCTGCAGGCGGTCGGTCACGGCGATCCGTTCTGGCGCTTCGTCGCCGGGCACTCGGCGCCGGAGCTCACCGCGATCTGGATCGCCGGCGGCGCCGGCCTGCGCCTGGGCTTGAACCTGGTCGCGCCCGGCCAGCGCCGGCGCATCGACGCCCTGATCGAAGGCGGCAAGCGCGGCGCCAAGATCTGCGTGGGCGTATTGGCGATGCTGGTGTTCGCCGCGTTCGTGGAAGCGTTCTGGTCGTCGATCGCGACCATACCGGCGGCGGTCAAATACGGCGTGGGCGCGCTGCTGTGGGCGGCGGTCGGCGGCTGGCTGTGGTTCGGCGGCCGCAACCAGAACGTCGCGATCGAGGACCGGGTCGAGTCATGAAGATCGAGTCGCTCACCGTCGCGTTGCGTCCGCGCACGGCCTGGGAAGCGGTCGAGCTGGGCACCGCGCTCACGCGTCGGCATGCCGTCGCGATCTGGAAGCCCTACCTGCTGCTGACCCTGCCGCTGTTCGTCGCGCTCAACGCCGCGGCCTGGGCGCTGGACATGCTGTGGCTGGCCGCGCTGCTGATGTGGTGGCTCAAGCCGGTGTTCGACCGCATCCCGCTGTACGTGCTGTCGCGGGCGGTGTTCGGTGACGTGCCCAGCACCGGCCAGACCGTGCGCGCGCAGCTGCGTTGGGGCGCGCGCTGGGCCCTGCCTTATCTGACCTGGCGTCGGCTCAGTCCGGCGCGCTCGCTGTACCTGCCGGTGGATCTGCTGGAAGGCGGGCGCGGCGCCGAGGCGCGCCAGCGCCGCAGCGCCCTGGGCGCGCCGGTGTACGGCGTGGCCGCGCTGCTGACCCTGGTCTGCTTCCATTTCGAAGGCGCGCTGTACCTGGGCATCGCGGCCGGCGCGGCGATGTTCATTCCCGCCGAATACCTGTCCGAATCCGCGCAGAGCATCTGGCAGGCGCTGTTGGCGGAAGCGACCTGGGTGCAGCTGGCCGGCAACATACTGGCCTGGGCCGCGACCTGTCTGATCGAGCCCTTCTACGTCGGCGCCGGTTTCGGCCTGTATCTCAACCGCCGCACCGAGATCGAGGCCTGGGACATCGAGATCGTGTTCCGGCGCCTGCGCGCGCGCCTGAGCGCCGCCAGCGCGCCGCTGCTGCTGGCGCTGTGTTTCGGCTTGGGCGTGTTGCCGGACGCTTCGGCGCAGCAGGCCGCGCCCAGCGCGCCGAGGGCGCCGTCGGCCGAGGCCGCCGCGATGGACGACGCGGCCGTCGACGAAGAGGCCGTCGACGAAGAGGCGGCGGACGAGTCGAACGAGGAGTTCGTCGAGGCCGCGGATGCGGCTTCGATCGGCGCACCGTTGCGCGATCCGGTGGGGTCGGACGATGTCGAAGCGTCCGAGGACGGCGAGGAGGCACTGCAGAAGGCCGTCGCCGCCAAGGAAGCGCAGGCGCCGCCGACCCTGGACGAGGTGTTCGGCGATGCGCGCGCCGAGGAGGCCGACTTGCGCGAGGCGGTCGATCAGGCCTATCGGGATCCGACGGTCACGCCCAAGCGCAAGGTCACCACCTGGAAAGCGCGCAACCCGGACAAGCCCCGCGAACCCAAATCGCCGCCGGCGCTGGAAGGCCTGGGCGTGGTCCTGGCGCTGATCGGCAAGTACGGCCTGTGGCTGCTGCTCGGTACGCTGGTGGTGTTGATCCTGGTGACCGCGCCGCGTTGGCTGCGTTGGCTGCGCGACAGCGCGCGCGCCGAGGAGCGCGAACCCAAGCCGGTACAGACCGGCGTGGTGGTCGAGGTGGAACCGCTGCCCGATGACATCCCCACCGCCGCGCGCCGGCTGTGGCAGTCCGGCCGGCAGCGCGACGCCCTGGCCCTGCTGTATCGCGCCAGCGTCGAAGCCATGGTCGCGCGCGCCCAGGTCGTGCTGGTGCCCGGCGCGACCGAGGCCGAATGCCTGCGCGCCTCGCGCAAGATGCCGCTGGCCGAGGACCGCGAAGTCTTCGCCAGCGCCGTGCGCACCTGGCAGTACGCGGCCTATGCCCAGCGTCTGCCCGCGCTCGATGAGTTCGACGCCTTGCTGCGCACGCTCAGCCAACGTTTCGGGTGGGCCGCATGAATCTGCGCACCGCATTGGCGACCGCGCTGGTGGTCCTGCTGTTGGCGGGCCTGGGCTATTGGTGGTGGCGCACCCACGAGCGGGTCGAGGAATGGATCGATCTGCCGCGCAGCGGCGAGGCCGCCAGCAATCCGCTGTACGTGCTCAAGCTGGCCCTGAAGAAGGATGGGGTGAAGGCGCTCTCGCGCCAGCGCCTGCAGCCGGATCGGTACCCGCTGGGCGCGCGCGACACCGTGCTGCTGCTGCGCGATCCGCGCCAGCTGTCGGCGTCGGACGCCAAGGCCCTGTTGGCCTGGGTGCATGGCGGCGGCCACCTGATCGTGCGGACGCCGCCGCTGGGCGAGCTCAGCGCGGCCGCGTCGATCCCGGTGCTGACCGAGCTGGGCGTGAAGTTCTTCCCGCAGCGCGAGACCGACTGCGTGGCGATGTACGTCGAGCACCAGGATTCGCACGTCGAGTTCTGCCAGGGCCGGCGCTTCCTGTTGATGGAGCGCGCGCCGGTGCCGCTGCGCGCCTGGGGCGCGGACGACACCGGGTATGTGTTCGCGCGCCTGCCGCAGGGGCGCGGCAGCGTCGACGTGATCGCCGACCTCGACTTCGCGGTCAACGCCGCCGGCGAGGAGCACGAGGAAGCGATCAAGGACGCACCGCACATCGCCCTGCTGCGCCAGCTGCTGGCGCCGAACTATCGCAGCGGCGGCACCGTGCACCTGATCTACGCGGCCGATGTGCCGTCCCTGTGGATGACCCTGCTGACCCGCAGCTGGATGGCCTGGGGCCCGATGCTGTTGGCCCTGCTGCTGTGGCTATGGCGGCGCGCGCAGCGCTTCGGGCCGCTGCTGCCGTCGCCGGCCAGCGAGCGCCGGTCCTTGCTCGAACACGTGCTGGCCAGCGGCGAGCATGTCTACCGCTACGGCTACGGCCATCTGCTGCATGCGGCCGTGCGCAATGCCTTCCTGCTGCGCCTGCGCCGCCGCGACCCGCAGGCCGCCGCGCTCGACGGCGAGCCGCAGGCGGCTCTGTTGGCCGAACGTTTCAAGCTCACGCCCGCGGAAATCCGCGAAGCGTTGGCCACGCCGGTCGCGCGCGATCACGCCGCGTTCCGTTCCCGCATCGCCACTTTGATCCGACTGAGAAACTCGCTATGACCACGCCCGCGAACGTGCCCGCACCGATCACCGGTACCGAACTGGCGCAACGCGCCGCCGCCGTGCGCGACGAGGTCGGCAAGGCCTTCATCGGCCAGGCCGAGGCGCTGGATCAGATCCTGATCGCCCTGCTCGCCGGCGGCCACGCCCTGATCGAGGGCGTGCCCGGCCTGGGCAAGACATTGCTGGTGCGCGCCCTGTCCAAGGCGCTGGACTGCGGCTACGCGCGCGTGCAGTTCACGCCCGACCTGATGCCCAGCGACATCAGCGGCCACGCGGTCTACGACCCCAAGACCGAGAGCTTCAACATCCGCCGCGGCCCGGTGTTCACCAACCTGCTGCTGGCCGACGAAATCAATCGCGCCCCGGCCAAGACCCAGTCGGCGCTGCTGGAGGCGATGCAGGAACTGCAGGTCACCATCGAAGGCCACAGCTTCGAGCTGGCGCCGCCGTTCCTGACCTTGGCCACGCAGAACCCGGTCGAGCAGGAAGGCACCTACCCGTTGCCGGAAGCGCAGCTCGATCGCTTCCTGCTCAAGGTGTTGATCGGCTACCCCAGCCGCGCGGATGAGAAGCGCATGGTGACCGCGGTCAGCCAGGGCCGCAGCGCCTCGGACTTCGATCTCTCGCAGGTGCAGCGCGTGCTCGGGCCGGAGGAGATCGTGGCCATGCAGCACGGCACCTCCCTGATCACGGTCGACGACGCGGTGATCGACTACGCCGTGCGCATCGCCGCGGCCACCCGCGAGTGGGCGGGCATCGCGCTGGGCGCCGGCCCGCGCGGCAGCCTGGCGCTGGTGCGCGCGGCGCGTGCGCAGGCGGTGCTGTCGGGCCGCGACTTCGTCACTCCCGACGACGTGCGCGAGATCGCCAAGCCGGCCCTGCGCCACCGCATCGCGCTGTCGCCGGAAATGCAGATCGAGGGCCAGTCGCCCGACGACGTGCTGCACGCCCTGCTGGCCAAGGTCGAAGCGCCGCGGCAATGAGCGCCGTCGTCGCCCCGGTTCCTGCCACGCCCGCGCGCAGCCTGCCGCGGCCGGCGCCGGCCTTGCTGGCGCTGCTGGTGCTGTGGGGCGCGTTCGGCCTGGTCGCGAGCATCGGCTGGGCGCCGGCGCGCGCCTGGTGGATCGCCGGTGCGGCGCTGGCCGCGATCGCCTTGTTCGATGCCTGGCGCGTGACCCTGGTGGCGACCCCGCGCGTGCAGCGGCACATGCCCGATACCTGGCCGATCGGCCTGGAGCGCGAGGTCGGCCTGACCCTGGACGGCGATGCGCGCCAGCAACCGCTGGACGTGTTCGACCTGCATCCGGGCGGCTGGTCCATGCAGGGGCTGCCGCGTCGCCTGACCCTGCGCCGCGGCGAGAGCAGCAGCATCGACTACCGCCTGCGCGCCAACGCGCGCGGCGATTTCGCCTTCGAAGGCGTGCAGTTGCGCCTGCATTCGCCGTGGCGGCTGTGGTGGCATTCGCGCGTGGCCGGCGCCGCGCAGCCGGTACGCGTGTTCCCCAATTTCGCGCCGCTGGCCAAGTTCGCGATGTTCAGCGCCGAACAGGCCTCGCGCCTGGTCGGCGCGCACCTCAAGCGCCGTCGCGGCGAAGGCACCGACTTCCATCAGATGCGCGAGTACCGCGTCGGCGACAGCCTGCGCCAGATCGACTGGAAGGCGACCGCACGCGCGCGTCGCCTGATCTCGCGCGAGTACCAGGACGAGCGCAACCAGCAACTGGTGCTGATGCTGGACACCGGCCGACGCCTGCTCGCGCGCGACGGCGAGTTCTCTCATTTCGATCGCGTGCTCGACGCCGCGCTGGTGGTGGCCTATCTGGCGCTGCGCCAGGGCGATGCGGTCGGCCTGCTCGCCAGCGGCGGGGCCTCGGCCTGGGTGCCGCCGCGTCGCGGCGTGGGCGCGATCGACAGCCTGCTGCGCGCGAGCTACGCGCTGCAGCCGCAGCCCATCGCCACCGACTTCCTCGCCGCCGCCACCGAGCTGTCGCTGCGCCAGCGCCGACGCTCGCTGGTGATGCTGGTCACCAACCTGCGCGACGAAGACATGGACGACGTGCTGACCGCGGTGCAGATGCTGCGCAAGCGCCATCTGGTGTGCGTGGCGTCCCTGCGCGAGGATTCGCTGGACACCGCCCTGGCCGGCGAGGTCCACGACCTGCGCGACGCGATCCGCGCCGGCGCCACCGCGCAATACCTGGAACAGCGCGCCGCCGCCCACGACGCCCTGCGCAACCACGGCGTGATGGTGCTGGACGTGTCCTGCGATCAGCTCGCCGCGTCGCTGGTGGAGAAGTACCTGGCGGTGAAGCGCGACGGCTTGTTGTAACGGCCGCGCCACTTCGGTGCCGCGCTCATACTCCGCGTTCGCGTCGCCAGCCCCTGTGGAGCGACCTAAGTCGCCATTGGAGCTGGACGCGCAAGCGAATCGTCGAATCCAGGCGGAGTTCGATCGCGACTTAGGTCGCTCCCACAGAAGGCGGCGACGCCGCGTCGGGTTGGGTGGCGAGCTCCAGGGCCGACAGCAGCGCCATCGCTTCGCTGCGACTGGCGCCGCACATGTCGGCTGACGGCCGCAGCGAGGCGCAGAACGCCGGGCGTTCGGGCCGGCCGAACAAACGGCAGCGCAGCTGATCGTCCAACTGCACGCAGGGCATGCCGGCGGGCTTGCCGTGCGGCATGCCGGGAATGGGCGAGGCGATCGAGGGCGCGGTGCAGCAAGCCGCGCAGCCGCCGCGGCAGCTCAGCGCGCTCACTGCGGTGCCTGGAACGGTTCGGCCGTGCGCACCGCCGTCAGCGGGATCGGTCCGTAGACATGCGGATAGGCTTCGCCGCTGCGAGGGCTGAGGTCGTAGCGCAAGGCGTCGCCGAGTGCGACCGCATCGAGGTGCAAGAGGACCAAAGCGCCGCGTCCGCGCTGATGGCGTTCGATCACGCCCGCCAGTTGCGCGGCGGTAGCGCAGTGCAGGAAGCCTTCGCGCTGCAGGCCTGGGTTGCGGTACGCGCCGGTGTCCTGCGCGTGCGCCCAATCGACCGGATCGGCGAAGTGGTAGACGGTGTCCGGATGCGTCCCGTCGTGGTGGCTGGCGTTCGACATGGCTTCAATCGGATGCGGCGTGTTCGGCCGCGCTCAGGCCGCGCGCGCCGGCCGCCGCACCAGGATCGCGGCGATCAGCAGCCCCATCGCGATCGTGTGCAGCAGGGTCGCGAACGCACTGAACATGCCCATGCTCATCGCGATAGAAGCCGCCGAGGGATCGCCGTTCTGGCGCATCCACAACAGCCAGGCATGGCCGCCCAAGCCTAGCAGCGAGCCGAAGATGAACAAGCCGAAGCCCGCGCAGGCGTAGGTGCCGGCCGCGCCCAACGCGGGGCGACGCATCAGGCACAGCACCAGGCCGACCGCGCACACAAGCAGATGCGGCGTGGCGTACAGCACGGGGCCTAGCAGCATGGCGAACAGAGCACTGGAATCCATCGGCGTTCCCGTTGCGTGCCCGCACGTCGACACGGCCGCGCAACGCGGCCGCACGCCGTGCGCGGCGGATCAGTCGGCGGTGACCAGGGCGTCGTCGCGCTCGCGCAGGGCGGCGTACACGGGGTCGGTTTCCGGTCGCACGCGATGCCAGCGTTCGAAGCTCTCCGCCGCCTGTTCGACCAGCATGCCCAGGCCGTCGATGCGGTCGTGGGCGCCGGCCGCCTTGGCCCAGGCCAGGAATGGGATCGCGACTTCGCCGTAGCTCAGGTCCACCGCCGCGGTGCGCTGGGTGACCAGGCCCATTGGCAGCGACGGCAGCTGCGCGTCGCGCGCGGCGGAGGTCGCGTTGACGATCAGGTCGAAGGCGCCCAGCGCGACCGCGTCCTTGAGATAACGCGGATGCACACGGCCGGGCTGGCCCAGCGCGTCGGCCAGGGCGTCGGCGCGCTCCGGGGTGCGGTTGACGATGTAGAGGTCGCCGATGCCGGCGTCGAGCAGGGCCGGCGCTACGCCGCGCGCGGCGCCGCCGGCGCCGATCAGCAGGGTGCGGCGTTCGCGCAGGTCCAGGCCGTGGCGCTCGGTGAGATCGCGCACCAGGCCGACGCCATCGGTGTTGTCGCCTTCCCAGCCGGTGGCGCTGCGGATCAGTGTGTTGGCGGCGCCGGCGCGGCGCGCGCGTTCGCTCAAGTGGCTGCAGATGCCGGCCGCGCGGGTCTTATGCGGCAGGGTGATGTTGGCGCCCAGGCCGCCCTCGGCGGCGAACTCGGCCAGCAAGGCGTCGAACTGCTCCGGTGCGGCGTCGATGGCGACGTACTCCAGGGCGATCCCGAGCTGGCGTCCGAATGCGGCGTGGATACGCGGCGACAGCGAGTGCGCCACCGGGTGGCCGATCACCGCAAAACGTGGAATGGACATGGGCAGCCTCGTTGGTGATGCTGATAGGGAATACTCAAGGGAGACGCACTATGCGGCGCGCCGCGGCCTGGTCTGGCCTCAGTCTACTCTCCGGCTTGCTGCTGGCCATGCCCGCATCGGGCTTTCTGTCGGAGTTCGGCATCGAGGGCATGGGCGTGGTGTCCACCCCGCACTCGGAGGTGCGCGCCAGCGTGAGTCCCGACGGGCAGCGCATCGTCTGGGGCAGCACCGACCGTCCTGGCGGCGCGGGCGGCTGGGATCTGTGGCAGGCCCGCCTGAAACAGGGGCGCTGGCAGGACCCCTCGCCGCTATCCCTGAACACCGGCGCCAAGGAATTCGATCCGGCCTTCAGCGCCGACGGCCGTTGGCTGTACTTCTTTTCCAACCGCCCCGGCGGCCGCGGCGGCGACGACCTGTACCGCGCGCCGGTGCTCGCCGACGGCGGCATCGGGCCCGCCGAACACCTGGGCGCGGGCGTGAACGGCCGCGGCGACGAGTGGGCGCCCACGCCCAGCCGCGACGGCCGCCACCTGCTGTTCGCCAGCGACAGTTTCGGCGGCGCCGGGCGCCACGATCTGTTCGTCGCGACCTGGAACGGCAAGGCCTACGTCGATCCCAAGCCGGTGGCGGGCGTGAACACCGCCGCCGACGAATTCGATGCGGCCTGGCTGGGCGACGGTCGCGCGATCGTGTTCGCGCGCTCGCAAGACGTGGAGCAACAGCCGATCCGGCTCTACCTGGCCCAGTGCGACGGCGCCAAGTACGCCGCCGCCACGCCGCTGGCGCTGTCGTTCAACGGCGAGGACGGCACCACCCTGGGCCCGGCGATCGACTGGAACAAGCCCGGCGAGCTGCTGGTCACCGGCAGCGCTAAATCGCCGAAGGCCGGCAAGCTGGACCTCTATCGCATGAAGGCGCCGGCGGCGACGGGGCAAGGCGGTTGCGTCGCGCCATGAGCGGTGAGAAGAAGATCGTGTTGCATTCCTTGAGCGGCTATCGGCCCGAACTGAACGTGATGGTCCAGGAATGGATCGACGAGGGCGTGGTCTACGTGGGCGTCGTAGGAGTGAGCGCCGCGCACCTGGAGGACTGGATCGACGAGTGCTGCGTCGAGCGCGAGTACTTCATGCTCACCGCTTCGCACGAAGGCGAAACGCTCGACGATGCGATTTCCCTCGCATCCATGCTGACCGGCGAGTATGCGGGGCCGTTTCGACTGGTCGAGTTCTAGTCGTTGGAACTGCCAGCGATCACGGTTGGTATGGGCCTTTGGTGCGTTGCGGCGATGTGATTCACCGTCGATTCACCGCGCCCTGCGAAGCCATGCGGCGCAAGGGTGCTCGAGATCGATGCGCTGAATGTTATCGATAAGGGTTTGGCGGTGAATGCAAGAAAAGCCTGCTTTTCAGCGCTTTTCTCTTAATTATCGATAAATTCCGTCGGTCTGTTCCGAGTCGCCGGGCATCCGAAAGCCCGTGACAGCACGCAACGCGGCTTGCTTATCTGCGCGAGCTACATGACGTAGCGAAAAAAAGGAATTCACCATGCGTATGGATCGCAAAGCAAGCCTGCTGCTTTCTTCGTTGTTGTTGGTCGTTGCCTTGCCGCTCAATGCCACTCAGGTTGGCGGGCCTCGCCCGTCCTTGCCCCCGTTGCAGCCTCTGGAAGGCGTGTGGGAGGCCACCGTTCGATCCTGGCAATACAACTCGGTCACTGGGGGCTACATCGAAGTATTTACGCCCATCAGTGCGTCGACCAGAGAGGGCTGCGAAGCGCAGCTCAGTAATATCGATTCCAGCGCGACGATAGTGAAGTTCTGTACGTTCAGGGCCTACTGATGCAAGCGGCCGCGAGGCTCATCGAGCCTCGCGGCCGTCACCGTGGGATGCGGTCCGCGCCGGTTATTTCGCCTCGCGCAACCAGCGCGCGGCATCCAGCGCGAAGTAGGTGAGGATGCCGTCGGCGCCGGCGCGCTTGATCGAGGTCAGCGCTTCCAGCACGCAGCCGCGCTCGTCCAGCCAGCCGTTCTGGATCGCCGCGCGCAGCATCGCGTACTCGCCGCTGACCTGGTAGACGAAGGTGGGCGCGCCGAACTCGTCCTTGGCGCGGCGCACGATGTCCAGGTAGGGCATGCCCGGCTTGACCATGATCATGTCGGCGCCTTCGTCGAGGTCGAGCGCGATCTCGCGCATGGCTTCGTCGCTGTTGGCCGGGTCCATCTGGTAGGTGTACTTGTTGCCTTTGCCCAGCGCGCCCGCGCTGCCGACGGCGTCGCGGAACGGGCCGTAGAAGCTGGACGCGTACTTGGCGCTGTAGGCCATGATGCGGGTGTGGATGTGGCCGTCGAGCTCCAGCGCTTCGCGGATCCGGCCGATGCGGCCGTCCATCATGTCGCTGGGCGCGACCACGTCGGCGCCGGCGACCGCGTGCGACAGCGCCTGCTTGACCAGGGCCTCCACGGTCTCGTCGTTCATGACGTAACCGCTGTCGTCGATCAGCCCGTCCTGGCCGTGGGTGGTGTAAGGGTCCAGGGCGACGTCGGTGATCACGCCCAGTTCCGGGAAGCGCTGCTTGAGCGCACGCACCGCGCGCTGGCACAGGCCGTCGTCGCGCCAGGCATCCTCGGCGGTCAGCGATTTGGCGTCCGGCGCGGTGACCGGGAACAGGGCCAGGGCCGGCACGCGCAGTTCGCTGGCCTGTTCGGCCACGCGCAGCAGCTCGTCGATCGACAGACGCTCGATGCCGGGCATCGAGGCGACCGCGGCGCGGCCCTGCAGTTCGTGCACGAACACCGGATAGATCAGGTCGTTCGCGGTGAGGACCGTCTCGCGCATCAGGCGGCGCGAGAACTCGTCGCGGCGCATCCGCCGCGGGCGTACGTAGGGATAGCTCATGGGCGCTAGTTTACTCCCGGCTGCGCGCGGGCCGGCTGCTGAGGGCACGGGTGGGACGTTTTGTCATAGGCGGCAAGGCGGCGCTGCCTTTAGCCCCTCTCCCTTCGGCGTGAGGGCCGGGGTATGGGTTGGGGTGAGCGTCCGGCGCGAGCATGTAGCTCCAACCTCATCCCGGACCCATCCGGCCCTAGGGCCACCTTCTCCCGGTGGGAGAAGGGAAAAGCCGCAGCACTACTTATGCCGAATACACCCGGTACCGCAGCGGCCGCACCCCGACCGTCCCGCTGATCGCCGGCACCACCGCATCCGGCGTCGCCACCAGGTCCAGTTCCAGCGCGCGCGCCTGCCCGTCCAGCTGCAGTTCCACGGTGATGCGGTCGGCCAGACGGTGCAGCGCCAGCACGCGTGCGGACAGCCCGTCGCCGGCGGCGGTCAGGGCCAGGTCGTGCGGACGCAGATACAGCTTGGCCGCGCCGTCGGCGACGCCGTCGGCCGGCAGGCGCAGGGCGTGGCCGTCGATCGCGAACTGGCCGCGCTCGACCCGGCCTTCCAGGGTGTTGGCGCGACCGATGAAATCGAACACGTAGGCCGACGACGGCTCGCGGTAGATCTGCTCGGGCGTGCCGACCTGCTCGATGCGCCCGTCGCGCAGCACGACGACGCGGTCGGCCAGCTCCAGCGCTTCTTCCTGGTCGTGGGTGACGAACAGCGTGGTCTGCCCGGTCTGCTCGTGCAGGCGCCGCAGCCAGCGCCGCAGCTCGACCCGGACCTTGGCGTCGAGCGCGCCGAAGGGTTCGTCCAGCAGCAGCACGGTGGGATCGATCGCCAGCGCGCGCGCCAGCGCGACGCGCTGCTTCTGGCCGCCCGACAGCTGCTCGGGATAACGGCCGCCGAGTTCCGGCAACTGGATCAGGTTCAACAACTCCTGCACCCGGCGCGCGATCGTGGCCTTGTCGGGGCGCCGCTTGCGCGGGCGGCTGCGCAGGCCGAAGGCGATGTTCTCGGCCACGGTCATGTGCTTGAACAAAGCGTAGTGCTGGAACACGAAGCCGACGTTGCGCTCGCGCAGGCTCAGGCGGGTCGCGTCTTCGTCGCCGAACAGCAGGCGGCCGCTGTCGGGATGCAGCAGGCCGGCGATCACGCGCAGCAGGGTGGTCTTGCCGGAGCCCGACGGACCCAGCAAGGCGACCAGCTCGCCCGAGGCGATGTCCAGATCGACCGCGTCCAGCGCGGCGACGTTCGCGTACCGCTTGCCGATGCCCTGAATATGCAGGTCCATGCCCTTGCCCTGAACCGTTCCGCGGCCATCATGACGCAAGGGCGGTGAAGGCACGACCTCGACGGGCGAGGCCGCATCCAGCTCCGCCGCGCGCCACAGCGCGGGATCGTTCACTCTCGCAAGATTCATATCAATGCCGCCTGTGTGATTGCGCCAGGGCGTCGCCATGACGCGCTTCCAGCCAGAACTTGATCACCAGCGTGACCAGGGCCAGGCCGGCCAGCAGCGACGCGGCCGCGAAGGCCGCGGTGCTGTCGAATTCGTTGTAGAGGATCTCGATGTGCAGCGGCAGGGTGTTGGTCAGGCCGCGAATGTGGCCGGACACCACCGACACCGCGCCGAACTCGCCCATCGCGCGCGCGCCGCACAGCAGCACGCCGTACAGCAGGCCCCATTTGATGTTGGGCAGGGTCACGCGGCGGAACATGGTCCAGGCGCCGGCGCCCAGCGAGCGCGCGGCCAGCTCCTCGTCGGCGCCCTGCTGCTGCATCAGCGGGATCAGCTCGCGCACCACGAAGGGGAAGGTGATGAACAGCGTCGCCAGTACGATGCCGGGGCGCGCGAACAGGATCTTGATGTCGTACTGCGCCAGCAGCTCGGCGAACCAGCCGTGCGAGCCGAACAGCAGCACCAGGCACAGGCCCGCCACCACCGGCGAGACCGCGAACGGCAAGTCGATCAGGGCCAGCAGCACGCGCTTGCCGGTGAACTCGAAGCGGGTGACCGCCCAGGCCGTGAACACGCCGAACACCGCGTTGAGCGGAATCACGATCGCGGCGGTGAACAGGGTCAGCTTGAGCGCGGCGACCGCATCGGGTTCCTTGAGCGCGGCGAACCAGACGCCGACGCCCTTGGCGAAGGCCGCGCCCAGCACCATCAGCAGCGGCATCACCACCAGCAGCGCCATCACCAACACCGCCGACAGGATCAGAGTCCAGCGCAGCCACGCGGGTTCTTGCAGGTCGTCGCGCTCATGGGCCATGGCGGCGCTCCCGGCGTTCGTGCGCGAACAGCGACGGAATCGCGTTGATCGCCAGCAGACAGACGAAGGACGCCGCCAGCAACAGCGCGGCGATCGCGATGGCGCCGTTGTAGTCGTACTCCTCCAGGCGGATCGTGATCAGCAGCGGCGCGATTTCGGTCTTGTAGGGCAGGTTGCCGGCGATGAAGATCACCGAGCCGTATTCGCCCAGCCCGCGCGCGAACGCGAGCGAGAAACCGGTCAGCAGCGCCGGCAGCAGTTCGGGCAGGATCACCCGGCGCAGCGTGGTCAGGCGCGAGGCGCCCAGCGAGGCGGCGGCCTCTTCCTGTTCGCGCCCCAGCGCTTCCAGCACCGGCTGCACCGTGCGCACCGCGAACGGCAGGCCGATGAACACCAGCGCGATCACGATGCCGGCCGGCGCATAGGCGATCTTGAAGCCGGCCGGTTCCAGCCAGCGCCCGACCCAACCGTTGGAGGAATAGATCGCGGTCAGGGCGATACCGGCCACCGCGGTCGGCAGCGCGAACGGCAGATCGACCAGGGCGTCGAGCAGCCGCCGGCCCGGGAAGCGATAACGCACCAGCACCCAGGCGATCAGCGCGCCGGCGAACAAGGCCAGCACCGAGGCCGCGAACGCGGCGCCGAAACTGAGCTTGAGCGCGGCCTGCACGCGCGGATCCTGCACCGCGCGCAGCCAGCCTTCCGTGCCCAGCCCGGCGGCGCGGATGGTCAGCGCCGCCAGCGGCAGCAGCACCACCAGGCTCAGCCACGCCAGGCCCAGGCCGATGCTGAGGCCGAAGCCCGGCAAAGGGCGGCGCCAGCGTGAGGCGGTTAGGGGTGGGAGGGCGATGGTGCTCATGGGTGGCGTGTCTTCGTCTGCTTCGGTATGCGTGTTTGCGTCTGCTCTTTCTTGCTCGTCATTCCCGCGAAAGCGGAGCCCGCTTTCGCGGGAATGACGGTGACGGAGATGCGATAGGTCGGATGCATTCGTCCGTATCGGGTTCGACTGGCTTCGCAACCGTCGCGCCTCACTTCACCGCACCACCGGTCATCGATCCGCGCTGGGTCCAATAGCCCAGCGCGGCATGCCATCCACCAACCCTCACTTCGGCTGATAAATCCGATCGAAGAACCCGCCGTCGGCGAAATGCTCCGCCTGCGCCTTCTTCCAACCGCCGAAGGCACCGTCGATCGTCACCTGCTTGACCTGGGCGAACTGGTTCAGCTCGGCGGCCGGCACCTTGTCCGGCTCGGCCGGGCGGTAGTGGTGCTTGGCGGCCAGGCGCTGGCCTTGCGGTGTGTAGAGGAAACGCAGATAGGCCTCGGCCTGCTTGCGTGTGCCGTGCTTGGCCACGTTCTTGTCGACCCAGGCCACCGGCGGTTCGGCCTTGATGCTCAGGCTGGGCACGACGATTTCGTACTTGCCGCGATTGCCGGGCTCGTCCAGGGTCAGCAGGGCTTCGTTCTCCCAGGCCAGCAGCACGTCGCCGATGCCGCGCTCGACGAAGGTGGTGGTGGCGCCGCGTGCGCCGGTGTCCAGCACGGGCACGTTCTTGAACAAGCGGGTGAGGTAATCGACGACCTTGCCGCCGTCGCGGTACTGCTGCGAGGCCCAGGCCCAGGCCGCCAGATAGTTCCAACGCGCGCCGCCGGAGGTCTTGGGGTTGGGCGTGATCACCGCCACGCCCGGCTTGACCAGGTCGCCCCAGTCGCGCACGCCCTTGGGGTTGCCCTTGCGCACCAGGAACACGATGGTCGAGGTGTAGGGCGAGCTCTGGTGCGGCAAACGCGACTGCCAGTTGGCCGGCAGCAGCTTGCCGTTGGTGGCGATGGCGTCGATGTCGGCGGCCAGCGCCAGGGTGACCACGTCGGCTTCCAGGCCGTCGATCACCGAGCGCGCCTGCTTGCCCGAACCGCCGTGCGAAGCGCGGATCTTCAGGGTCTCGCCGGTGTCTTGTTTCCACTGCGCGGCGAAGGCGGTGTTGACCTCGGCGTAGAACTCGCGCGTCGGGTCGTAGGAGACGTTGAGCAGTTCCACGTCCTTGGCCACGGCCGAGCCGGTGACCAGGGACAGGGCGACGACGAGGGAGGAGAGTAGGGTTTTCATGTGGGGGTCTCTTTGCGTCGTGACGGGCGCGGTCTAAGCGCCGGTGAGGAGCATGCTCAGAAGGAGAATTGCGCCCGCGTGAAGAAAGCCTTTTCGTCTTCGCGATCGGCGCCGGCCGGCGCGCCGCCCTCGAAGTCGGTCTGGGTGTAGTTGGCGACCAGCTTGAAGTTGCTGGTCAGATACCAGTTCAGGCCCAGGCCCCAACTGCTGGCCTCGGACGCGACCGCGGCCGGATCGGCGTAGCGCGGGAAGGCGTCGTCGTCGATATCGAGACGGCCGTAACGCGCGACCAGTTCGAACGCGCCCCAACCGGCGCCGCCGGGCGTGAACGGCTGACTGGGCTTGACCACGCCCTTGTAGCTGGCGTCCTCGCCGGTGAGCACCCAGCCGGCGGTGAGCTGCCAAGCCTCGTGATCGAGCGCGGCGCGCGCGCCGCTGGCCGGCAGCAGCAGTTCCTGACGCGAGCGGATGTATTCGCCGAGCAGGCCCAGGCGGTTGCGGTAGTAGTAGGCCTGCGGCGACCAGCGCGTGTGTTCGCCGTCGGCAACCACGGTGCTGCGGTAGTTGAAGAACTGCGCCTGTCCCGGCGTGCGGTAGCGCGGCAGGAAGTTGTTGCCGGTGCCGCGCTTGTCGCCCTGGCTGGCGCCGACGCCGAAACCCAGGCCCGACAGCGCAGTGCCGCTGTTCTTCCACGGCTCCACGAACACGCGGCCGATCAGCTCGAATTCGTTGTCGGGATTGGTGGTGGCGCCGTCGCGGCCGTCGGGCGCGCCGTTGAAGGCGCCCACCGCATAGCTGAGCGCGCCGTCGGCGAATTCGCCTTGCAGCTGCACGCCCAGGTCGCGCACCGGCGCCAGTTCGCTGGCGAAACCGCCTTCGACCATCGCGCCGGCGCTGCTGGACTGCAGGCGCTCCAGGCCCAGCGGCACCTTGTAGCGGCCCACGCGCACGGTCGCGCGCGGGCTGAAGCGCACGTCGACATAGGCGTCGTTGACGGTGGCGCTGTCGCCGGCCAGCTGGGCGCCGAGGCGGAACGCGAACAGCGAACCCCAGGTGCCTTCGATGGTGGGTTCGACGCGGCGGAACAGGAAGGTGTCGTTCTGCGGCGCGCGCTGGTCGTCGATGAAGAAACGGCCGTCGGCCTGGATCAGGCCGCGGAACTTGATTTCGAGATCGCCGGGCGGTGCCGATTTCACCGACAGGCCCTTGGCCGCGCTCAGCGTCACCACGGGCGTGGAGGCCACGCGCGCGCTTTCGGCTTCGGCCTGCAGTTCCAGCTTGCGTTCGATCACGCGCAGGCGCTGGTCGAGGTCGGCCGGATCGACCGCGGCGGTGCCGGCGTCGGCGGGCGCGGTGCCCAGGCGTTGTTCGATCGCCTGCAGACGGCGCGCCAGGTCTTCGACGCTGACGCCGGAGGACTGCGCCTGCGCGGGCAGGGCCAGCGCGCAGGCCAGCGCGCCCAGCAGGCGGGCGGAGGAGGCGGTCGCGGTGCCAGGTCGCCGATGTCGATGGGGCATGGCGGGTTCCTTGGTAAAGAGTAGGTGGGAGAGAGAGTAGGGCGTGCGCGGCGTAAGGCCTCAGTCCGTCGAAGCCGGGAGCGGGCGTCGACAGCGGTACGCGGGCCGGCGTGGCGACGCGCTCACAGCGGCCGGCTCCGCGGCTCTTCCACCCGCACGCGCTCGCTGCGCGTGATCTGCACGATCCGCGAGCCGTGCACCACTACTTCCACCTGACCGTAACCGATCTCGCGCAGCGCGGTCAGCACCGCGAATTCGCTGTCGCTGAGGTTGACGATGTTGACCGCAGGTTCGAACTCGCCCACGGGCGTATCGCCCGCGGCCTGTCCGCGCGATTTGCGCCGGGCCGCGTTCATGCCGCGTCTCCGGCCAGCAACGCGGCGCCTTGGCCGCGCGCGAGCTCGCCCAGGCTGCAGCCGTCCAGCACCCGCGACAGCGCATCGCGCGCCTCGCGCATCAGCGCGCGCAGTTCGCATTGGGCCGGGTCCGGGCAGTCGGCGCAGGCGCGGTAAGCGCTGACGCTGGCGCAGCGCACCGGCGCCAGCGGCCCGTCGATGGCGCGGATCAGATCGCCGACCCGGATCTGCTCGGCCGGACGCGCGAGCGCGTGCCCGCCCTTCTGGCCGCGGCGGCTGTGGATGAAGCCCGCCTCGCGCAGGTCGACCAGGATCGATTCCAGGAATTTTTCCGGCGTGCGGCTGTGTTCGGCGATCGCCCGGGCTTGCAGCCGGCCGTCGTCGGCGCGCGCCAGCGCGCACATCGCGCGCAGTGCGTATTTCGCCTTCATCGTCAGCATTTCCTATTCGCCATGTAGGGAATAAGGCCGCAAAGGCCGCCACGACGGAAAAGGCGATGCGTCATCTGCATATGCCCAGGCGGCATGTGCCCGTTAGGATGCGCGCATGCGATCCCTGCGACCCCTCCCGCCCGTGGCCCGCGCCTGCCTGATCGCGCTGGCCGCGTTGGCCGCGCTGTGCTGGCTGGGCCCGTGGCTGAGCGCCTACGACCCGCATACGCCCGATTGGGAGGCGCTGTCGGTCGCGCCGGGTACCGCCGGGCACTGGTTCGGCACCGATGCGATCGGCCGCGATGTGTACGCGCGCACCCTGGCCGGCGGGCGTCTGTCGTTGACCATCGGCCTGCTCGCCAGTGTGGTCGCGCTGGCGATCGGGCTGGGCTACGGCGCCATCGCCGGGCTCGCCGGCGGCCGTGTCGAGCGCGCCCTGCTGCGCGTGCTGGACGTGTTCTCGGCGCTGCCGTTCCTGTTGGTGGTGATCCTGCTGCTGACCCTGTTCGAGCGCTCGCTGGGCCTGTTGCTGGCGGCGATCGGCGGCTATGTCTGGATCGACCTGGCGCGGGTGATGCGCGCGGAGGCCGCGCGCCTGCGCGAGGCGCCGTTCGTGTTGGCCGCCCAGGCCGCCGGCGCCGCGTTCGGCCAGCGCCTGCGCTGGCACGTGCTGCCCAACCTGCTGCCGCTGGCGTTCGTGTATCTGGGCCTGATCCTGCCGCAGGCGATCCTGGTCGAGAGCTTCCTCGGGTTTCTCGGCCTGTCGGTGGACGAACCCTCGGCCAGTTGGGGCACCTTGCTGTCGGAAGGCGTGCAGGAACTCGACAGCGCGCCCTGGACCCTGCTGTTTCCGGCCGGCTTCCTGGTCGCGACCCTGGCCACCTTCCAGTTCCTCGGCGACGGCCTGCGCGATTGGCTGGACGTGCGCGGCGAACACGAGTCCGCGGCCGCATGAGCGCGACCCTGGCGCTGCACGGGTTGGTCGTGGACGCGGGCGCGCGTCGCTTGCTGGGGCCCCTGGACCTGGAACTGCAGGCCGGGCAGTGTCTGGGCGTGGTCGGCGAAAGCGGCAGCGGCAAAAGTCTGAGCGCCTTGTCCCTGCTCGGCCTGCTGCCGCCGGGCCTGCGCGCCGAGGGCCGGCTGAGCGTGGACGGCGAGACGGTCGCGCTGGGTTCGCGCGCGCATGCGGCGCTGCGCGGGCGCGTGTTGGGCTGGGTGCCGCAGGATCCGTTGGCGGCGCTGCATCCGCTGCGCAGCGTCGGCAGCCAGCTGCTGGAAACGCTGCGACGGGTGCGCGGCCTGGCGCGCGACGCCGCCCAGGATGAGGCGCGCGCCTTGCTGGCGCGCGTGCAACTGCCCGATCCGGACGCGGCCTTGCGCCGCTATCCGCACCAGTTCTCCGGCGGCCAGCGCCAACGCATCGCGATCGCGCTGGCGTTGGCGACGCGGCCGCGGCTGTTGATCGCCGACGAACCGACCTCGGCCCTGGATGCGCGCATCGCGCGCGAGATCCTCGACCTGCTCGACGCGCTGCGGCGCGAGGACGGTCTGGCCTTGCTGCTGATCAGCCACGATCTGCCGCTGGTGGGCGCCTACGCGCAGCGCCTGGTGGTGCTGCAACGCGGGCAGGCGGTGGAACGCGGCGATACCGCCACGGTGTTCGCCTCGCCGCAGCACGCCTACACGCGCGAGCTGCTGGCTGCCGATGCGATCGCGCCCGCACCGGCCGACCCCTTGGCCGCGGATGCGCCGGTGCTGCTGCGCGGCGAGGGCCTGGGCATGCGGTATCCGCGCGCAGCGCGCCCCGCCTTGGACGAGGTGTCGATCGAGCTGCGTCGCGGCGAGGGCCTGGCCCTGGTCGGCGAAAGCGGCAGCGGCAAGAGCACGCTGGGTCGCGTCTTGTTGCGGCTCTTGCGCGGCGCGCAGGGCCGCGTGCTGCTGGACGGCATCGATCTGAGCGCCGCGTCGCCGCGCGCCTTGCGCCAGCTGCGCGCACGCACCGGCGTGGTGTTCCAGGACCCCTACGCCTCGCTGGACCCGCGCATGCGCGTGGCCGAGATCGTGGCCGAACCCTTGCGCATCCACGCGCGCGGCGATGCCGCCGCGCGCCGCGTGCGCGCGGGCGAGCTGCTGCGGTCGGTGGGCCTGGACGCATCCATGCTGGACCGCTACCCGCACCAGTTTTCCGGCGGCCAACGCCAGCGCATCGCGATCGCGCGCGCGCTGGCCACCGACCCCGACCTGCTGGTCTGCGACGAGGCGGTATCGGCGCTGGACGCGCACCACCGCGGCGCGATCCTGGCCCTGTTGGCGCAGCTCAAGCGCGAACGCGGCCTGGCCCTGCTGTTCGTCACCCACGACCTGGCCGCGGCGGCCGCGGTGTGCGAGCGCATCGCCGTGCTGGAGGCCGGCCGCATCGTCGAAACCGGCGCCACCGCCGAGGTGTTGCGCGCGCCCAAGCATGCGCATACACAGGCGCTGCTGGCGGCGCGGCCGAAGACGGCTGTGGGGGTAGGAGCGGCGTAAGCCGCGACCGCGCTCCTTCGGCTACGACGTGGTCGCGGCTTACGCCGCTCCTACCCCAAAGCTGAAGCCGTCGCGGCATCACACAGGGCGGCTGCGAAACCACCCTGTGCGGATCACGGTGCTACGTGCGAACTCAGATGATGCCGCCGCCCATCGACAGGCGGATCACGCCGACCACGATCACGATGGCGTTGAGCACCAGGCCGGTCTTGGCGCGGCCGCGGTTCTGCTCGCGCGTGAACAGGATGCCGATCGCGGCGATGATGGCGCCGACCGCCGCGAACGGGATCAGCAGCCAATTGCCCCAGCCCAGCAGCGGAATCAGGGCGATCACCATCCAGATCATCGCGAGGATGCCCCAAATCAGGCTGATCAATCCCATCGTGCGTTCTCCCATGCGGGCGCGGATGCGCTCGCGACCATGATGCTGCCGAATCGCGGCGATTCAAGGGCTGGAGGGGGTGTCTTTCGGCACCCCTGGCGGGTGTGGGCGGCGACGCGGGTGGCGTGAGGGCACGCTGGGGCGGTTCGCCGTTGGCTCACCGCACCCCACGCTTCGCGCCGGCGACGCTCAGAGGTCGTGGACGCCGTCGATTTCCACGCGCAGTTCGCGCCGGCAGACCGCCGCCTGCAGCACGATGCGCTGGATGCCGGGCAGGCGCGCGTCCATCGCCGCCATCACCGCCGGCACTTCCTCGCGGTCGCGCACGTAGACCTTCAGGCGCGCGCCGGCGCCGAAGCGCGCCGGCAGCGACGGCCGTTGCGCGCGCGCGGCGGCGATCAGGCTGTCGAAGTTGGCCAGGGTCTCGTCGAGCTGGGTGTCGACCGAGTCGATGTGGCGCGACTCGTGGCCGACGATGGCCGCGGTGCCCGACAGCAGCAGCGGCATCGCGCTGCCCAGCGGCGGCAGCATCGCGCGCGCGAAGCTGGGCGGCTGCGGGCCGTATTGGCGCGGGTAGCGGTAGGCGCTGATCTGGCGCGGGTTCTCCAGCGGCGTGCCGGGCGTGCGCGAGGCCAGCCAGTACACCAGCAGGCGGCGGCTTGCGCCGGCCTCGCTGACTTTGCCGATCGCGGTCGCGGCCGGCAGCTGGCCGGGTTCGAAATCGCCCAGGCCGGCGGCGCGGCCGACGCAGAACACGCGGTAGCGCTCGGCGTCGCCCTGGCCGACGGTGATGCCGTCGAGGTAGTTCCAGATCCGCAACAGGTGCGGGTAGCCGCGCGCGCGGGTGAATTCGACCATGCGCGCGTAGATGGTCTCGGCGACCGCGGCGATGCCGTCGTTGACGTGCAGGCCCGGCGGTTCGTCCAGTTCCAGCGCACCGAACTGCAGCGCGCCGTCCTCCGACCAGGCCAGGTCGCCGTCGCGGCCGCAGGCCACCGGCGCCGAACCGCGCCAGACTTCCAGCTTGGCCTCGCCGTAAGGCTCCAGCGCCACGCGCAGATAGCGCGGGTCGTCGTGATGCGGGGCGTTCGCGCCGAAGCCGAACACCGCCAGCACGTCGTCGCCGGCCAGCGCCTGCGCGGGCGTGGCGTCGGTGTAGTCGACGCTGTAGCGCGGCGTGGCGGCCACCAGGGTCGCGGCCGCGCTCACGGGTTGCCCTGCTGCAGCGTGTCGCCGCGGAAATCGACGCCGACCTGGCGCTTGCGCCGCAACCAGCCGCGCAGCGCCTGCGGCGCCATGCGGATCGCGGTCATCGCATAGATGAAGCGGAACATGCGCAGGCGGCGCAGCACCGCCGGGTTGTCGAACACGTCGCCGGCCAGCATCGAGATCACCGCCTGTTCGACCTGCCAATAGTTGCGCGGCGCGCTGAACAGCGCGCGCATCACCGGCGTGGTGAAGCGGTAGATGAACCACTGGAAGTGCTTGAGGCCGCGCTTGAGGCGCTTGACCATCGCGCGCTGCAGCTCGGCCTCGCGCGCGGGATCGCGCAGCGCGCCGTCGACCACCTCGGCCGCCTGCTCGCCGCTGTTCATGCCCAGGTAGACGCCGGAGGAGAACACCGGATCGACGAAGGCGTAGGCGTCGCCGACCATGACCCAGCCCGGCCCGGTCATCCGGGTGCAGGTGTAGGAGTAGTTGCCGGTGACGTGGACCGCGCCGACGCGCTGGGCGCCCTGCATGCGCGCCCATACCTGCGGCTCGGACTCCAGGGTCTTCATCAGGAACGCCTCGGTCTCGCCGCGGCGCTGCTTGAGGTATTCGGGGAAGCACACCGCGCCGACGCTCATCACGTCCTTCTGCAGCGGGATCAGCCACATCCAGCCGTGCGAGAAACGCTGCACGGTGATGTTGCCGGCGTCCTCGCCGTCGCGGCGTTCGACGCCGGTGAAATGGCTGAAGATCGCCGCCGACTGGTGCAGCGGGTTTTTCTTCTTGAGCTTGAGCTGGCTGCCGAAGAACGCGTCGCGGCCGCTGCCGTCGACCACGTAGCGCGGCCGCACGGTCAGGGCGGCGCCGTCGGCGTCGCGCGCGTGCACCAGCGACGGACGCCCGTCGGCGCCGAACTCCACCTTCTCGACCTTGACCCGCTCGCGCGCGTCCACGCCGTTGGCCTGGGCGTTGCGGAACAGCAGTTGGTCGAATTCCTCGCGCTTGACCTGGTAGGCGTAGCCGAACTTGGGATCCAGCGCGCGCTCGAAGCGGAAGGTGTTGTAGTTGTGCTCGTCGATCGGGAACTCGGCGCCCGGCTTGTGGGTGCCGATGGCCTTGACCTGCTCGAGCACGCCCAGGCGCTCGAGGATGGGCAGGTTCATCGGCAGCAGCGATTCGCCGATGTGGAAGCGCGGGTGCGCGTCCTTCTCCAGCAGCAGCACCTTCCAGCCCTTGCGCGCGAGCAGGGTCGCGGCGGTGGTGCCGGCGGGGCCGCCGCCGATGACCAGGACGTCGGGGCTGAGTTCCGAGGTGGAGGCGGGGCTGTTCAGGTTTGCGTCCGGCGGGGCGTCGGCGGGGCCGGGCGCGGGGATGGTTGAGCTCATCGGAGAATGATAGCTCGCCGTTCGTGATCGCTGTCCGGGGCGGACCGGACCTGGGGACGGTTGCGCGCGGCCGCCCGATGCCGGATCGTGGCGCACCTTGCCGCCCGCCGTTGGATCGACCCGATGTCCGAACAGAACCCCGCCGAACGCGAACTCGCGCAGCTCCTGGTCGAAAGCCTGAACCTGGAGGATGTCGATCCGGCCCAAATCGACCCCGAGGCGGCGCTGTTCGGCGACGGACTGGGCCTGGACTCGATCGATGCCTTGGAGCTGGCCCTGGCGGTGTCCAAGCAGTACGGCTTCCAATTGCGCTCGGACAGCGAGGAAAACCGCCGCATCTTCGGTTCGCTGCGCGCGCTGTCGGCCCACATCGAACAAAGCCGGGCCGCCTGAGCGCGCCCGCGCCCGGCCGCCGCTCGCGCGCACGGACCGTCCAGCCATGACCGGCGCCGTGCTGCGGCTGCTGCTGGCGATCGCCTACCCCCTGCTGGCGCACTGGGCCAGCCACGACGGCGGCGGCTGGCCGGCGGCGATCGCCCTGATCGACCTGGCCCTGATCGTGCAGATCGAGGCCTTGCTGCACCTGCGCGTGGGCGCCTGGCTGCTGTTCGCGGCGATCGTGGCCGGCTTGGCCGCGATCGCCCACACGATCTATCCGCAGCTGTTGCTGCTGACCCCGCCGGTGCTGTTCACCGGCGCCCTGTCGTGGTGGTTCGCGCGCAGCCTGCGCGCGCCGCGCGAGGGCCTGATCACCCGCATCGTCGCCGCCCTGGACGCCTGCACGCCCAGCCAGTTGCGGGCCGATGTCTACCGCTACTCGCGCCAGCTCACCGCGATCTGGGCCTGGCTGCTGGGCGGGCTGGCGCTGGCCAACGCCGCGCTGGCGATGATCGCCGTGCCCGGCGGCGTGCTCGCGCGGCTGGGCCAGACCCCGCCGATCGCGATCAGCCAGGACCAGTGGTCGCTGTTCGCCAACCTGCTCAACTACGGCATCGTCGGCGGCTTCTTCATCGGCGAGTACCAGTTCCGCAAGCGCGTGTTCCAGGACCGGCCCTACCGCAATTTCTGGGATTTCCTGCGCCGCATGGGCGGGTTGGGCCCGGCGTTCTGGCGCAGCCTGTTCGACTGACGCCAGGATCGGCATGGCGTCACCGGCCGTGGCTTATCCTGTCGCCGGACCACCGCCGAACGCCTCCCGCATGGAATTCCGCATCGCCGCCGACCACCCCAGCCTGCCCGGGCATTTCCCCGGCCGGCCGGTCGTGCCGGGCGTGGTCGTGTTGGACCGGGTGCTGGACGCGATCGAAACCGGGCACGGTCCGCTGAACGGGCTGCGCCTGCCGCAGGTGAAGTTCGCCCAGCCGCTGCTGCCCGAACAGACCGCGCGCATCGAGCTGGACGGCGCCGCGCCGCGCTGGCGCTTTCGGGTGCTGCGCGGCGACACCCTGCTGGCCAGCGGCGAAGTCGTCGCGGACGCGCCGGCATGAGCGGCGAGCACTGGAAGCAGCGCCCCGAGGGCGGCAGCCCCTTCGCCCTGCGCGTGCTGCGCGCGATCGCCCGCCACGGCGGACGCGGCCTGGCGCGGCTGTGCCTGTACCCGATCACCGTCTACTTCGTGCTGGTGCGCGGCCCCGAGCGGCGCGCCTCGCGCGCTTATCTGGCGCGCGCCCTGAATCGCGCGCCGGGCCTGTGGGACGTGGCCCGTCACATCCACACCTTCGCCGCGACCATCCTCGACCGCTTGTTCATGCTCGGCGGGCAGATGCATTACTTCGACGTCCGGGTGAGCGGGCTGGAGGAGCTGCGCGCCCAGCACGCGCGCGGCGGCGCGCTGATCTTCGGTTCCCATCTGGGCAGCTTCGAGGCCCTGCGCGTGCTCGCGCGCAGCGCGCCGGAGGTGCAGGTGCGGGTGGTGTTCGACAAGTCGCACAACCCGGCCATGACCCAGTTGCTGGATTCGCTGGATCCGCGCATCGCCGCCGGCGTGATCGACGCCGGCCAGGACGGCCCGGCGATCGTGCTGGCGGTGAAGCAGGCCCTGGACGAAGGCGCGTTGGTGGCCTTGCTGGTCGATCGCGCGCGCCCCGGCGAGCCCTGGCTGCGCACGCCGTTCCTGGGCGCGCCGGCGCCGTTTCCGCTGGCGCCCTGGCTGGTCGCCGCGACCCTGAGGGCGCCGGTGCTGCTGGCGTTCGGCGTGTACCGCGGCGGCGCCCGCTACGATCTGGTGTTCGAGCCGTTCAGCGACGGATCGGCGATCGCGCGCCAGGATCGGGCGCGGGTGCTGGCGAAGATGGTCGAACGCTATGCCGCGCGCCTGCAGCACCACGCCTACGACGCCCCCTACAACTGGTTCAACTTCTACGACTTCTGGCATGCCGATGACGCGGTTCAAGACAGCACAGCGCAAGACAGCGGCGCCCATGAAGGCGGCAGCGCACCCGACGATCCGGCCGCGCCGCTGGGCCTGGGCGCTGGCGCTGGCCTGCGTCGCCGGCTCGCTGAGCGCCGCTCCGCCTGAGCCGGCCGCGAGCGGCTCAGGCGCGGCGGTGGACCCGGACTGGATCCTGGCGCGCCTGGCCCAGCCGGCGTCGATGCGCACCGCCTTCGTCGAGATCCGCGGCTCGGCCCTGCTCAAGGCGCCGCTGCGCCTGAGCGGCGAGTACCAGCGCCTGGAATACGACACTCTGGTGCGCGAGGTGCGCGCGCCCTATGCCGAGACCACCACCATCCGCGCCGGCGAAGTGAAGATCCAGCGCGCCGGCAAGGCCGCGCGCACGTTCTCGCTGGCGCGCGCGCCGGAACTGGCCGGCCTGCAGGCCAGCTTCGGCGCCCTGCTGGCCGGCGACCGCAAACGCCTGGAGCAGCAGTACCTGGTCGCCGCCGAAGGCACGCGCCAGCAGTGGACCATGACGCTCACGCCGCGCAGCAGCGCGGTCGCGGCCAAGCTGCAGGGCATCACCCTGCGCGGGCGCGGCGCCGAGCTGCGCTGCATCGAAGCGCGCCCCGCGCGTTCGGACGCCAGCGGCGGCATCGAACTGCAGCGCACCTTGCTGGCCGGCGCGGCGCGCGAAGCGGCCAACGTCACCGACGCCAGCCAATTCGCGGCGCTGTGCCGCGGCCACGGCGCCGCCCAGCGATGACGCCGGCGCGTCGTCTCGCCCTCGCGCTGCTGTGGCTGGCCGCGCTGGCGCTCGCGGGCTGGGCGATCAGCGGGCACCTGGAGCTCAGCGGCGATCTGCGCCGCTTCATGCCCAGCGCGCGCACGCCCGCGCAGAAGCTGTTGATCGACGAACTCGGCGAAGGCCCGGGCTCGCGTCTGCTGTTGGTGGCGTTGTCGGGCGACACGCCGCAAACGCTGGCGGCGCAGTCGCAGGCGATGCGCGCGGCGCTCGCGACCAAACCGGAATTCAAGCTGGTCGCCAACGGCGCCGACCTCGGCCTGGACGCGATCCCCGAACGCCTGCGCCCGTACCGCTACCTGTTGTCGCCGACCTTGGACACCCAGGCCTTCGACGCCGCCTATCTGGGCGAGGAGCTGCAGGCGCGCGTGCAGGATCTGGGCTCGCCGGCCTCGGCGATGCTGGAGCCGCTGCTGCCGAACGATCCCACCCTGGAAACCCTGAAGCTGGCCGAGGCCTGGCAGCCGGCGAACGCGCCGCAGCGCTTGCATGGGGTCTGGTTCGACCGCGCCGGGCGCGAAGCGCTGCTGGCGCTGGAAACGCGCGCGGCGGGCTTCGATCCCACCGGCCAGCAGGCCGCGGTGGACGCGATCCGTGCCGCGTTCGCGCAGGCGCGCGGCGCGTCCAAGGCGCAGCTCACCCTGAGCGGGCCGGGCGCGTTCTCGGTCGAGATCGGCGGCCGCACCGCGCGCGAGGCCAGCCTGATCGGCACCATCGACAGCCTGGTGTTCGTGCTGCTGCTGTGGCTGGCCTATCGCAGCTGGAAAGCGCCGCTGCTGGGCGGCCTGCCGCTGGCCAGCGCCGGTCTGGCCGGCCTGGGCGCGGTCGCGCTGATGTTCGATGGCGTGCACGGCATCACCGTCGCGTTCGGTTTCACCTTGATCGGCGTCGCCCAGGACTATCCGATCCATCTGTTCAGCCATCAGCGGCCGGGCCTGTCGCCCTGGGCCAGCGCGCGCGCGCTGTGGCCGACCCTGGGCACCGGCGTGGCCTCGACCTGCATCGCCTATCTGACCTTCCTGGTCTCCGGCGTGGACGGGCTCAAGCAGTTGGCGGTGTTCACCATCGTCGGCCTGGGCACGGCCGCGCTGACCACGCGCTTCCTGCTGCCGGCGCTGATCGATCCGTCGCCGCGCGACGCCGCCGATTCGGCCTGGCTGGCGCGCGCCTGGGCGGCGCTGGCGCGGCTGCCGCGTCTGCGCGTGCCGGCGATGCTGGCGCTGGCCGCGCTCGCGCTGGGCGTGGCCTGGCTGGCGCCGGGCGCGTTCTGGCAGAACGATCTGGCCAAGCTCACCCCGGTGCCGGCCGACGCGCTCGCGCGCGACGCGCAACTGCGCGGCGAGCTGGGCGCGCCCGACGTGCGTTACGTGATCGCGTTGGAGGCCGGCGATGCCGAGGCCGCGCTGCGCGCTTCCGAACGCCTGCTGCCGGCGCTGCAAACCTTGCGCGCGCAGGGCGCGATCGCCGGCTACGACCTGGCCGCGCGCTATCTGCCCAGCGCGGCCACCCAGCGCGCGCGCCAGATCAAACTGCCGGGCGCGGCCACGCTGGATGCGGCGCTAGCCTCGGCGGTCGCCGACAGCCCGTTCCGCGCCGATGCCTTCGCCGGTTTCGCTGCCGACGTCGCCGCCGCGCGTAGCGCGCCGCCGCTGATCGCGGCCGACCTGGACGGCACGCCGCTGGCGGCCAGCGTCGCCGGCCTACTGCTGCAGCGGCCCGGCCACGCCACCGCGCTGGTCTCGCTGAACGGATTGAAAGACCCGGCCGCGGTCGCGCGCGTGGCCAGCGCGCACGGCGCCCAACTGCTGGATCTCAAGCAGGCCTCCGAGTCGCTGGTCGCCGCCTACCGCGGGCGCGTGCTGTTGGCCCTGGGCCTGGCGGCGTTGCTGCTGACGCTCACGGTATGGATCGCGCTGCGCTCGCCGCGGCGGGTGCTGCGGGTGCTGGCGCCGATGGCGCTGACCACGCTGTTGATTCTGGCGGTGCTGCGCGGGCTGGGCATCGAGCTCAACCTGTTCCATCTGGTCGCGCTGATCCTGGCCGCCGGCCTGGGCCTGGATTACGCGCTGTTCTTCGACCACGCCGGCGACGACTACGCCGAACAGCTGCGCACCCTGCACGCGGTGATCGTCTGCAGCCTGACCACCTTGCTGGTGTTCGCGCTGTTGGCGTCCTCGTCGATTCCGGTGCTGCGCGCGATCGGCGCCACGGTCGCGCTGGGCGTGGCCTTCAACTTCGTGCTCGCGCTATTGATCGTGCGCGAGCCGGCGAGCATGCGGGAGCGCGCCGATGCGCAGCCGTGAGGACATCGCCGCGCTGATTCCGCACCAGGGCACGATGTGCCTGTGGGAGGAGGTGCTGGACTGGAACGCCGACGCCATTCGTTTGCGCAGCCACGGGCATCGCGATCCCGCGCATCCGCTGCGCAGCCACGGCCGCCTGCGCGCGCTGCACCTGTGCGAGTACGGCGCGCAGGCGATGGCGGTGCATGGCGGCCTGCTCGCGCGCGCGTCCGGCGGCGCGGCACGCCCCGGCTTTCTGGTGGCCTTGCGCGGCGTCGAACTGCGCGTGGCCCGCATCGACGATCTGCCCGGCGCGATCGAGGCGCAGGCGCGCAAGCTGGTCGACGGCGGCGACAGCTGGCAATACGAGTTCGACGTGCATCACGAGGGCGTCGTGCTCGCCCGCGGCCGCGCCGCGGTGATGCTGCGCCCGGACTGAGCGTTCACAGCGCCGGCGGCGGCGCGTTCCAGGTAGATGTCGCGCGGGTTCGCGCCGCCGCTACCGGAGAACCGCCATGAGCCTCGAGTTCGAATTGCTGAGCGTGGAGCCGTATCAGGCCGACGGCCAGTTCGGCCATCGCTTCACCTTGCGCATCGCCCTGCAGGAGCGCGACAACGCGCGCCTGAACTGGATCGAGCGCACCGACCGCCCCTACGTCGAGGGCATGGCGCCGGATACCTGGACCGACCTGTTCCAACTGGTGCACGGCCAGTCGATGGTGTTCAACGGCTGGAACCAGAGCCAGGACGACAGCGGCGCGGTCACGGTGAGTTTCGTGGATCCGCCCTCGATGCGGATGGAGCCTTACGCGCAGCGCACGCTGCAGTTCTGGATCGTGGTGCTGGACGGCAACGGCGAGGACTGGGCGGTGTGGGAGGGCAGCCAGCAGCTGGCTTGCAGCGACACCGGCGCGATCGTCACCCAGACCCTGGCGCAGACCGCCAACAGCAGCGGCGACGACGGCGATCCGCCGTATCCGGAAGGTTTCGCGCCGTACTGAGCCGGCGCGCACCCGGCCGCCGCGCCCGGTCGCGACGCTAGCGCGCACGCCACCGTGTCCGCGCAGGGCGCTTTCGCCGCAGCCGCGCTGCGGGGACAATCGCGGTTTCCGCCGCCGCGAGCCCTGCGCATGAGCCAGTCGTCCTCCACCGCCCGTCGCGCCCTGGTCACCGGCGGCAGCGGCGATCTCGGCGCGGCGATCTGCGCGCGCCTGGGCGCCGACGGCCTGCACGTGATCGTGCACGCCAACGCCAATCCCGAACGCGCCCAGGCCACGGTCGCGGCGATCCGCGAAGCCGGCGGCAGCGCCCAGGCGGTGGCCTTCGACGTCGCCGACGGCGAGGCCGCGCGCGCGGCGATCGAGGGGCTGCTGGCCGACGGCCCGGTCCAGGTCGTGGTCAACAACGCCGGCGTGCACGACGATGCGCCGATGGCCGGCATGAGCGATGCGCAGTGGAAGCGCGTGATCGACATTTCGCTGCACGGCTTCTTCCACGTGACCCAGCCGCTGCTGCTGCCGATGGCGCGCACGCGCTGGGGCCGGATCGTGAGCGTGTCGTCGGTGGCGGCGGTGCTGGGCAATCGCGGCCAGACCAACTACGCCGCGGCCAAGGCCGGCCTGCACGGTGCCTCGATGTCGCTGGCGCGCGAAATGGCCTCGCGCGGGATCACCGTCAACGTGGTCGCGCCGGGCGTGATCGAAGGCCGCATGGCCGCCGACGCGTTTCCGCCCGAGACCCTGCGCCAGCTGGTGCCGGCTGGCCGCGCCGGCCGCCCGGACGAGGTCGCGGCCCTGGTCGGCTTTCTGTGCTCGGACGCGGCCGGCTACATCAACGGCCAGGTGATCGGGATCAACGGCGGCATGGGTTAGGGGCCGGGAATCGGGATTGGCGATTCGGGATTCGGGATTGGGGATTGGGGATTGGGGATTGGGGATACTGGAAGGGCTACGGCCACCAGCATGGTTTCGATCCGTCATCCCCGCGAAGGCGGGGATCCAGTGACTTGGTTCTCCTCCGCCCGCGACGACAGCCGATCGAAGCCGTGCACTCCCGTCGTCGTCGCACCCGCCCCCATCACCCCACCCGTCGGCCCGCGACGCCCGTTCGGCGCGCCGTCACCCCACCTCCCGGGGTCGGGGGTAGCATGGCCGCAACTGTCCACCCGCGGAGTCGCGCCATGCGCCGTCGTCTCGCTATCGCCCTGCTGATTCCGATGCTGGCCGCCTGCGCCAGTTCGCACGTCCTGGTCGGCTCGCCGCGGCCGCCGATCGATCCGGCTCAGGTGCGCGTGTACTTCGCGCCGCCGCCGGGCGGTTACGAGCAGATCGCCACGCTGCAGAGCAACAGCGGTGCGTTCACCTACGGCGAACAGAACAAGATGAACTCGGTGATCGGCAAGCTGCGCACCGAGGCCGCCAAGCTCGGCGCCAACGGCGTGCTGTTCCAGGGCACCGAGGACGGCTACGGCGGCGGCGGGGTCAGCGTCGGCGCCGGCGGCGGCCGTTACGGCGGCCGCAGCTTCAGTTCCGGCGGCGTCGGCATCGACATCACGCCGCGTCAGAAGTACGGCCACGGCGTCGCGATCTGGGTCGCCAATCCGCCGCCGCTCGGCGATCCCGGCCCGAGCGCGCCGCTGCCGCCGGTGCCGCCGCGCAACTGAGTCGCGCGCGTCCTAGCGCCGCGTGCCTTGTGCGCGTGGCGCGTCGGGCAGCGCCGCGCGGCCGGCGAACAGGCTCAGCAGCGGCGAGGTCATCACCGTGGTCGCGATCGCCATCGCCAGCAGCATGGTGAACAGCTCCGGCCCGATCAGGCCCGCGTCCAGGCCGACCTTCATCACGATCAGCTCCATCAGCCCGCGCGCGTTCATCAGCGCGCCCGTGGCCAGGCTGTCGCGCCAGCCGTAGCCGGCGATGCGCGCGCCCAGCGCGCCGCCGGCGATCTTGCCGGCCACCGCCACCACCAGGATCAGCGCCAACGCGCCCAGGCCTGCGCCGACGAAGGCCTCGGCGCGGGTGTTGAGACCGGCCAGGGCGAAGAAGATCGGCATCAGGATCACCACCGCCGCGTATTCCAGGCGCTCGGTCAGGGTGCGCAGCAGGCGGTCGTCGCGCGGCAGGCAGGCGCCGAACACGAAGGCGCCGAACACCGCGTGCAGGCCCAGCCATTCGGTCAGCGCGGCGCAGGCGAGCAGCCCGATCACCAGCGCGGCCAGCATCGCCACCGAGGGATGGCCGTCGGGCGCGTAGCGGCGCAGCAGGGCCGCGTAGGCGGGCTTGAGCACGCCGAAGGCCAGGCCCAGCAGCGCCAGCAGGCCGATGCAGATCTTGGCGAAGCCCCAGGCGCCTTCGCCGCTGCCGACCAGGGCCACCACCAGCGCCAGCACGATCCAGGCGAACACGTCGGCGATCGCCGCCGAGCCCAGCGCCAGCCGGCCCAGGCGGGTCTGGCTGAGGCCGCGGTCCTTGAGGATGCGCGCCATCACCGGGAAGGCGGTGATCGACATCGCCGCGGCCATGAACAGCGCGAACGGCCAGAAGCCGACGCCCGCTGGCGCCAGCGGATGCAGCCAGGGCGACACCGCGATGCCCAGGACCACCGGCAGCAGCACGCCGAACAAACCGACCGCGCCGGCCTCGCGCAATTGCGCGCGCACGCCGTCGGGCGCGCGCAGCTCGGCGCCGACGATGAACATGAACAACACCAGGCCCAAGGTCGACAGCGAGCCCAGCGCCGGCAGCGAGGCCGGCGCGAACAAGGCCGCATGCGCCTCGGGCAGCACCGCGCCGAACACCACCGGGCCGAGCACGAAACCGGCGGCCATCTCGCCGACCACCGCGGGCTGGCCGAAGCGCTTCAGCACCGCGCCGCAGGCGCGCGCCACCACCAGGATCACCAGCAGTTGCAGCAGCAGGGTATGGGTCATCGGCGCGGCTTCCGGTGTCGTGCGTGGCTCGCGCGCTCAGCGCGGTTCGGCGGGCAGGTCGCGCTCGCGGCCGCCGGCGAATTCGCCGCTGGGGTCGTCGATCACCGGCGCGGCCGCGCGCGTGCGCCGGTACTCCTCCATTACGTCGCCATGGCCCCAGACCTGCGCCACCACGTGCGAGGTGATGCGGTACAGATCGCGCAGCGGACGGAAGTGGCTCTTGCGGAACCGCACCTCGTCGTTGGCCTGCTGATAGCGCGATTCGATCGGCACCGAGACCACGCCGGTGCCGAGCCGGCGCGCGGCCGAGATCAGGATCTGCGCCTCGAACACGAAGTCCTCGCCGGGCACCTCGTCCAGCGCGCACACCGCCGCCGGGTAATAGCGTTGGCCGCTCTGGCTGTCGGCGATGCGGTAACCGCAGCCCCAGCCGATGCCCCAGTCGCCGAACTCGTTGGCCAGGCGCCGGTACACTGGCGCCGAGGCGCGCTTGCGCAAACGCGCGCCGATCACGATGCAGCCGGGGTGGCGCTGCGCGCTGGCCAGCAAGCGCGGCAGATCGGCGGGGTCGTGCTGGCCATCGCCGTCCAGGGTCAGCACGCCGGCGTAGCCGCGTCGCAGCGCCTCGCGGAAGCCGTCGCGCAGGCTCGCGCCCTTGCCCATGCGCCGCGGGTGGCGCAGCACCGTCGCCGGCAAGTCGGCGATGCACTCGGCGGTGCCGTCGTCGGAACCGTCGTCGATCACGATCACGTTCGGGCAGTGCGCGAGCGCGCCGATCACGGTCTCGCGGATGCGCAAGGATTCGTTGAGCGCGGGGATCACCACCGCGACGTTGTCGCGTTCCGGGCGCCCGGGCTCAGTCATGCGCAAGCTCCAGTTCCAGCACGCGATCGGCGCCCGCGGCCAGGCACACCTGCGCGCTGGCGGCGGCCAGCGCATCGAACAAAGGCAGCATCGCCGCCATCGCATTGCCCTGCGAGCGCTGCGTGAGGGCGCCGCCGGCGTCGGCCGCGCCGTCGCGCAGCCGCGCGCGCATGCCCACCGTGCCCGCGCGCGGCGTGCGCGACAGCACCAGCGCGCCGCCGATCAGGCCGGTGCTGGGCGCGACCGTGGCCAGCGCGCCGCCGGCTTCGCCGTCGTAGCCGACCAGCAACACCGCCTCGGCGTTGTCGCCCAACTGCGCCAGCGCCTCGATCAGGCCTTGGGCGAAGCTGGCCTGTCCGGCGCCGATCGCGGTCGCGGCGCGCATGCAGCCGGCGCCGATGGTCCAGTAGCCGGCCGCGGCGTTGTGCACCGAGTTGTGGAAGCGCGTGGGCGAGATCGCGCGCGGATCCTCGGCCAGGGTCGCGCACATGTAGTCGGTGATCGCCAGGTCGCCGTGCGCGGACGCGAACACCGAGGCCAGCGTGGCCGGGTCGCGTCCCGCCGCCTGGCAGGCCGCAAGCGCCACTTCCAGCGCCACCGCCACGGTTTCCGGCGCGCGCCGGCGCTCGTTGGCCGGCAGCAACTGCGGCGAAGGCCGCACGGGCGCGTCGGCGACCGCCTCGGCGCCGCCGGCGTAGTCGCGCGCGGCGGTCCACGAGGGCAGGCCGCGGCTCCAATAGGCGATGCCTTCGATGTAAGCGATGGCGGTCATGCGCGTCCGAACACCAGCGAGCAGTTGTTGCCGCCGAAACCGAAGGAATTGTTCATCGCGTAACGGATCGGCTTGTGCGCATTGTCGAAACGGATCTGCGGACCGCACACCGGGTCGGGCGCGGTGCTGTTGAGAATGCCGGGCAGCTCGCCGCGCTCCAGCGCGAGCAGCGCGACCGTCGATTCGACGATGCCGGCCGCGCCCAGGGTGTGGCCGGTCCAGCCCTTGGTCGAGCTGGCGTGCAGGCCGTCGGGGAACAGCGCGGCCACCGCGATCGCCTCGGCCTGATCGTTGGCCGGCGTGGCGGTGCCGTGCAGATTGAGATAGCCGACCTGGGCCGCGTCGATGCCCGCGCGCGCGAGCGCGTCGCGCATCGCCAGCTGCGCGCCCAGGCCTTGCGGGTGCGGCGCGGACATGTGGTGGGCGTCGCTGGATTCGCCATAGCCGCGCAGTTGCAGCGCGCCGGCATCATCGCCGTCGATACGTTCGATCAGGGCGTAACCGCCCGCCTCGCCCAGCGACAGGCCCACGCGCGCGGCATCGAACGGCTTGCAGGGTTCGCTGGCGACCAACTGCAGCGAGTTGAATCCGAACAGCACGCTGCCGCACAAGGTATCGACGCCGCCGACCAGGGCCGCGTCGGCGTAACCGGCGGCGATCAGGCGTGCGGCTTGGGCGAATACCTTGGCGCTGGACGAGCAGGCGGTGGCCACGGTCACGCAGGGGCCGCGCAGGCCGGTCGCGCGTTGCACGAAGCCGCCCAGGGAATGCGGCTGATGGATTTCGCCGCGCGCGAGGTCGGCCGGAAAGCGGCCGTCGGTCAGGCGCGTATAGGCTTCCTCGGTGGCGCCGATGCTGGCCGTGGAGGTGCCCAGCACCAGCGCCACGCGCTCGGCGCCGCGGCGCGCGACCAGCGCGGTCAGGGCCTCGGGCAGGCCGTCCTGGTTCAGCGCCAGCCAGGCCAGGCGGTTGTTGCGGCAGTCCCAGTCGGCCAGCTCGGCCGGCAGCGCCAGGCTTTCCAGGCCGTCGACGCGGCCGATCCAGCAGTCCAGCGGGTCGTGGCCGAAGTCGTTGCGGCGCAGGCCGCCGCGGCGTTCGCGCAGGGCCTGGGCCTGGGCCTCGCGGCCGCGGCCCAGGGCGGTGGTCGCGGTGTACGCGCGGATCGCCAGCGCGGGCATGGGCGGGGGCGGCAACGACTCAAGCGACACGCAGGACTCCGGGCGAGACGAGGCCGGAGTATAGCCAGCGCGGCGTGGAGCGATTAGGCCGCGGCGTTCAGCTTGCTGTCGCTTGCGCCAGGGCGGGCCCGCGGCATGCGGCGCGGCGCTGGCGCAGGCGTAGACTGCGCATCCCACCGCCATTCCGTCCGCCTGCGCGCATGTCCAGCCGTACCGCCCACCGCCTTGCCTTGTTCGGCGATCGCGACGTGCTGCACGCCTGCGCGGTCGCCGCCACGGTATGCGCCCTGAGCGCGGGCCTGGTCTATGTCGGCTACTTCGTGCACGTGCTGCGGGTGGCGCGCAACGCGCCTTGCCAGCCCGAGCGCGGCGAATGCGTGCTGCTGTTCGGCAAGCACGCGCCGCGCGGGCGCATCGACCGCGATTTCGAAGCGCGCCTGGACCGCGCGGTGTCGCTGTGGCGCGCGCGTCCGCCGGCCAGCGTGGTGCTGTTGGGCGGCGGCGCGCCGGACGAGCCCAGCGAAGCCGAGGTCGCGCGCGGCGGCCTGTTCGCGCGCGGTTTGTCGCCGGATGCGCCCTTGCGCCTGGAAGCCGAATCGCGCGACACCCTGCAGAACCTGCGCAACGCCCGCCATCTGCTGGGCGATGGCATGCGCTCGCGCGTGACCCTGCTCAGCAGCCGCTATCACCTCGCGCGCTGCGCCCTGTTCGCCCGTCAGCTGGGTTTCGATTGGGAGCTGTGCGCGGCCGAACCGCGGCTGCAGCTGGGCCCGCGCATGCTGCTGCGCCTGGCCGGCGAAGCGGCCTACGTGTGCATGAGCGACATCGGCGCGCGCTGGGCGCGCCTGATCGGCCATCGCCGCATGCTGTCGCGGGTGAGCTGAACCCGGCCGCGTCGGCGTTTTTGCGGAGGCGGTCGCGCCCTGGCAGGTAGGGGGGCGCGGCGCGGATTTACGCTACGGCGGCTGTTTTCCGATCAAGAAAGCGTCCCGGCGCAACGCCGGTGCGCGCGCGATCCGGCGCTGTTTTCCAGCGCGAATCGGCTTGTGGCGGCGTGCGCGAGCGCGCCGGTTCAGCCGGCGGCGCGGCGCCGGGGCGGGGCGGGGCGGCTTGCGGCGGGAGCGGTCGCGCCGCGCGCGGAGTTCGCGCCGGCCTGATAGCTCGCGCGCAGGCTTTCGGGCGGTTCGGATTCGGTGCACACCGACAGCACCCGGCAGGTCGCATCGCCGACCGCGATGTAGGCGTGGCCCATGTTGCTGTCGAAATAGATCGAGTCGCCCACTTCCAGACGCGCGGGCGCATACAGATCGGTGTGCAGCTCCAGCGAACCTTCCAGCACCAGCGCGAATTCCTCGCCCGGGTGGCGGATCAGTTCGCCGAACTCCTGCAGCGAACGCGCGCGGATCTCGGCCACGATCGGGGTGAAGCGCTTCTGGCGCAGCTCCGAGGCCGGAAAACGCTGGCCGTAGTTGTCGGTGTCGATCGCATAGCCTTCGTTGGCGCGGGTGATGCTGCGCCGTCCGGTCGGCACCTGCTGCGGCGCCGCGGCTTGCGAGGACGAGCCGAACAGGTCGGCGATATCGATCTCCAGCCCGCGGCTGATGCGGGTCAGCTTGTCGTAGGTCAGCGACATGCGGTTGTTCTCGACCTTGGATAGGGTCGAGATCGGCAGTCCGGTGCGATCGCTGAGTTCCGACAAGGTCCAGCCGCGCTGGGTACGCAAGGCGCGCAGCGTGTCGCCCGGTTGCGAGGCGATGCCGGAGACGCTGCCTTTCGGGTCACGCTTGGGGCGCACTGCGCGTGTGTTCGAGGTCATGGTCGAACTTTAGGGCCTAGACGAGAGGCCTGCCAAGCGATCATGGAGTGGTCCTTTTTAGAAAACGTTTGTCCGTAATGGCAAAATCCTACCGCAATCCCGGTCGCGACGGGTCCTGGCGCTTAGGATGTGGCGCGCCGCCGATCGCGTCGGCCGCACAGGGGGAGTCGTGGTGTCCAAATCGCTGCAGTCGCTGATGGGCCGGGTCGGCCTGTGTTCGCTCGTACTGGTGCTGGCGACCGCCGGACTGCGGCCGCCGCCGGCGCTGGCGGCCCCGCCGGCCGCCGCCGCGCCCGCCGCGTCGCCGCAGACCGGCGTCGCGCCGCCGGCGGACGCGTCCGTGCCCGCCGAGCCGGTGCCGGCCGCGGCCGATCCCGCTGCGGTCGTGTTCGAGCAGGAGACCCCGCGTCCCGGCGTGGCGCCCAGCCGCAGCTCCAGTACCGACGTGATTCCGCTCGCGCCGCCCGCCGCGCCCGAGCCCGCCGGCGCCGATCCGGCCGGCGCCCAAGACGGCGCCGCGGCGCTCGCGGTCACGCCCGTCCAGGACGAGGCGCCGGCGATCGCCTTGCCCGAGTTCCTGCCGGATCCGGCCGCGTTCGCGCCCGGCGCCGCGATCGCGCTGCAAGCCGATGCCGCGCCGCAACTGGAGGCCGCCGACGCCCTGGCCTATTTCGACGGTGTGATCGGCAGCGCGCTCGCGCGCAGCGACATCGCCGGCGTGACCCTGTCCGTGGTCAAGGACGGTCGCCTGCTGTTGAGCAAGGGCTACGGCTACGCCGATGTCGCGCGCCGCACCCCGGTCGATCCGGCGCGCACCCTGTTCCGCCCGGGCTCGGTGTCCAAACTGTTCACCTGGACCGCGGTGATGCAGCAGGTCGAACGCGGCCGCATCGACCTGGACGCCGACCTCAACCGCTACCTGGATTTCAAGATTCCGCCTTACCGCGGCCGGCCGGCGACCATGCGCCAGCTGATGACGCACACCGCCGGTTTCGAGGAATCGCTGAAGCATCTGTTCGCGGCCGACGCCCGCACCCTGCGCGGCAACGCGCGCTATCTCAAGTCGGTGCAGCCCGAGCGCGTGTTCGCGCCCGGCGAAGTGCCGGCCTATTCCAACTACGGCGCCGCGCTGGCCGGTTATGTGGTCGAGCGCGTGACCCGTCAGCGCTACGAGGATTACATCGAGGCCGAAATACTGCGGCCCCTGGGCATGTACCGCGCCAGCTTCCGTCAGCCGCTGCCCAAGGCGCTGGCGGCGGACCTGGCCGGCGCCTACCGCGACGGACGCGGCGCGCCGCCGCACGCGTTCGAACTGGTCAATCCGGCGCCCGCCGGCGGCCTGTCGGCCTCGGCCGAGGACATGGCGCGCTTCATGCTGATGCAGCTGGGCGAAGGCCGATTGGGCGAGGCGGTGCTGCTGCAGCCCGACACCGCGCGTCGCATGCACGCGCCGGCGTATCGCGCGTTCCCGGCCTTGAACGCGATGGCTCTGGGCTATTTCCGCAACGATCACAACGGCGTGCTCACGATCGGCCACGACGGCGCCACCGAGGCTTTCCAAAGCAGCTTGCTGCTGTTCCCGCAGTCGCAGGTCGGCCTGTTCGTATCGGTGGACGGGCCCACCGCGAGCGCGGCGGCGCTGCGCCGCGAAGTGGTGCGCGGTTTCAAGCAGCGTTATTTCCCGCGCGCGGGCAAACCCGAGCCGACCCTGGCCAGCGCCGCGACCCACGGCCGCCAACTGGTCGGCCGTTACGAAAGCAGCCGCGCCTCGTTCGACAACGTCTTCGTGCTCGCGCGTTACCTGTCGCAGACCAAGATAGCGCTGCACGCCGACGGCAGCCTCACGGTCTCGTCGCTGCGCGGCGCGGACGACAAGCCGCGGCGTTGGCGCGAGGTGCGACCCTACGTCTGGCGCGAGATCGACGGCGACGCGCTGTTGGCGGCGAAGCTGGATCGCGGCCGGGTGGTCGCGGTCGCCAGCGACGCGCATCCGCCGGCGGTGTGGCTGCAGCCGGTGCCGGCCTGGCGTTCGGCGGGCTGGTCGCTGCCCTTGTTGTTGGCCGTGTTGGCGCTGCACGCGCTGATGCTGTCGCTGTGGCCGGTGGCGGCCCTGGTGCGGCGTCACTACGGCCGGCGCCTGGTCCTGGATCGCCGCGCGCGCCGTCTGCGCCTGGCGACGCGGCTGGGCCTGCTTTCGAACCTGGCCATGGCCGGTATGTGGCTATGGCTGCTGGCGCGCGCCGACGCCGACATCGCCTTGCTGGACGGCGGCCTGGACGGCTGGATCCGCCTCGCCCAGTGCCTCGCCCTGCTGTCGCTGCCGATCGCCGCGCTCGCGATCGCGAACGCAATCCAGGTCTGGCGCGCGCCGCGCGACCGCTGGCATCGCCTCGGCGCCAGCCTGATCGCGCTGGCCTGCACGATCCTGGTCGGCTTCGTGTTCGCCTTGCATGTGCTGACGCTCACCTTGAACTATTGAGGGTGTTCGTCGCCGCAACCCCGGTTGGCAAGTTCGGACGTTGCTGTTCATGATGCCGAAAGGACTGGGGGACGGTCATGCGTGCATGCGATGAGCTCAAGGGATGGCTGACGGCGGCGCTGTGCGCGATGGCGCTGACGGCGCCGGCGCAGGCCGCGACCGCAGAGGGCGTTCAGGTCGAAGCCGACATGAATCTCGACTCCCTGACCATCGCGTTCGACCGCCCGATGCGGGTCTGGGACAACAGCATCGCCGCCGACCAGATTCGCATCGAGCCCGCGTTGCCCTTGCAGTGCGCATGGAGCGACGACCTCAGGATCCTATGCCGCTACGGCGAGGGTCGTCATCCGGCGACCGCCACCGAGTACGCGATACGGCTAGGCGCAGGCCTGCGTACCGGCGACGGCGCCGCCGTTCCCGCCCAAACCTTGAAACTGGAATACCTGCGGCCGGATTTGTCGGCTGAGGTGAGGGACTGGAAAAACGGCGTCCCCACGATCGAATTGTCCACCAGCGCCAAGAGCACCATGGCGCAGGTCGCCGATGTTCTGACGCTGACGGTAGATGGGCGCGATATGCCGCTGCCCGCATTGAAGTCTCTGCCGCCGTCGTGGGCGTGGCAGGCCGGCTCGCGTTTCGCCTTTGATCTGTCGACCGTTGCGCAGCCGGACGCACGCGTGGTGTTGTCGCAACGCCCGGGCCTGCGCGGTAGCGAGGGTCCGTTGCGGAGCATCGCTTCCGGCAAGCTGGCCGACCTGGTCGTCAATGAGCGCTTTCGCCTGCGCGGCGTGGTGTGCGACGGGCGCGACGCGACCCACAAGGTCGTTCCGGTCGACGGTGCGCTCGCGATCGAATGCTTGCCTGGCGAAAAAGTGCAGATGGTGTTCTCGCACCGTTTGCGCGAGGACGCGGCGGCATGGGCGGCCAAGCTGCCGGCTGAAGTGAAGGTCCTCAATCGGCCCTACGATCTTCACAGTTACTCCGAACCGCGTTTCGGGCCAGACAAGGACGGCCCCAAGCGCGCGCCGAGTCAGGCTTTGGACCTGAGCGTCGACGCGGCCCAAGTCGAACGCAGCCTTATTCTGGACGATGCATTGCGGTCCATGGCCGACGGCAGCGCGGTGGCGCCGGTGACTTTGCGAATCCGCACGCGCGATTACCGGCCTGCGCTGCGATCGGCGCACGAACGCGGATTGATCGCCGATGGTCGGCACCCGCCTGCCTTGCTGCACGCCGTCGGCGTGGAGCGCCTCAAAACCGAGGTGATCGGCCTGTCGGATCGGCCCCGCGCAGAAATCGCGACGGTATCCATGAGCTCGCTGGGCCCGGCCGCGGTGAAGCCGCCTGCGGTCGTCGCCCAGGTCCTGGACGGCGACGGCTGGTTGCAATGGTGGGTCAAGCCGAACGAGGCGCTGGAATTCGCCGCGCCCGCGTTCGATCTGTTCGTCGTCGCCGGCCGCCGCGAGGTACTGGCCTGGGCCAGCGATTGGAACGGAGGCGGCGCCGTCGCCGGGGCGACGGTCGAGCTGTTGCTGCGCGATGCCGACGCCGTGCCGCCGCGGGTAGTGGCCCGTGGAATCACCGCCGTCGACGGCACGGTCGCGCTGCAGCTGCCGCCGGACCTGGCCCTGCCGGAGCCGGGCCGGCACTCCCGCAACCAGGCGCCCGCGGCATGGTGGTTGCGCGCCACGGACGGCCGTGGCCAGCGCGCGGCGCGTGCCGTATTGCCGCTGGGCGAGAACGATTGGCAGTTTGAGCTGGGCCGCCCCTACGCGCGTCGATTCTGGGGGGTCGCCGACAAGCCGCTGTATCGCGCCGGCGAGACCGTGCGCTATCGGATTTGGCAGCGCGAGTTGCACGGCACGCGCATGAAGAGCGGCGCGCGCGGCTTGCAGCAGCGCCTGGGCCTGGTCGGCCCGTTTGAAAGGAACGTGCTGGAATGGGACGTCGTCGCCGACGACAGCGGCGCCTTGCAGGGCGAACTCGTACTCCCGGCGCATCTGCCGGACGATAGCTACTGCATCGGCATTGCCGAGCGCGGCGACACCCAGGGCACCTGTTTCTTCGTCGGCACCTACCGAGGCCAGGACCTGTGGGCGCAAGCCAGCGCGCCGGATCGCTTGCTGCGCGATGGCGACCGTTTCGAGATCGACCTGAGCGCGGGCTTCTATTCGGGCGGTCCGGCCGTGGCCGCGAAAGTCGCGGAAGTGTCCGGCATGCTGACCGGCTTGCCGCTCGATCAGGCCTACCCGCAGTACCGCGACTACGAGTTTGTCGACGTGCGTACCCCCGCCGCGGAGAGCGGGATTCCCTTGCAGGGAGATCGCGGCGAGCTGGGGCGCACCAACGGTGAAGGGCAGCTGCGCCTGAGCCTGCCGGTCGCGTTCACGCTCAGGGATCCGGACACCGACAAACTGCCCGCGTTCGGCCGTCTGCAAGTCATCGCCGCGGTGATCCCCAGCGAGCGCGACGGTACCTCCAGCAATGCGGTGCAGGCGCGCTATGCGCGTTATCCGCGCTACGTCGGGCTACGCACCGAGCCGGCCTGGGCGCTGGAGCGCGATCGGACGCCGCAGCTGGAAGCGGTGGTGATCGATGCCGAGGGACGCGAAATCGCGGATGCCTCGGTCGAAGTCGAGGTGCGACACGCCGATGACGACGCGACGGTGCTGCAGCGCTGCGTGCTGACGGTGCGCAGGCTGACGCCTTGCGACTTTCCGCATGCGAAATCCGGCGAGTACCGTCTGCTTGCGCGCAGCGGCACGGCGGCGCCGGCGACACTCACCCGTTACGTATGGAGCGGATGGAGCGGCGCCGAAGGAGCGCCTAAAGAACCCAGTTTGCGACTGCTGCGGAACCCCGAGGCGGGCGATACGACGGCGCGTGTGCAACTGATGCAGCCGTATGCGCGAGCGCAGGTGCTGCTGCTGACGCGCGATGCGGATCGCTTGATCGGACATCGCATCAAAATGGTGACCGAACCGGCGGTAAGCTTCGATATCGAGCTGGGCGATCGGGCTCGGGAGGGCGTGGACGTGTCGGCCTACGTGCTCGATGCGACGCCGGCTTCCGAACCTTTGGATGCGGACGGCTTCCGCCGCCCGCCGGCGCGCAGCCATGCCGAGCTGCGGATCGAACTGCCGGCGCCCGCACCGTCGGCGCCACCGCTGGAGCTGCGCTTCGACGCGGTCTCCGCTCGCCCCGGCGATACGGTGACGTTGCTGGTGCGCAACCGCAGCGGCCAGGCACGCGAGGTGACTTTGACGGTGCTGGACGATGCCTTGCGCGCCCTGGCGGGCGAGGAGTGGGCCTTGTTCGATCCCCAGGGCCAGCAATGGCTGGGTGGGGTCGGCCACCACGGCAGACTGCGCGATAGCTCCTTCCAGGGCTGGGTCCGTGGGCCGTGGCGATTGCAACTGCCGTGGCCGGGAACCACGGTCGACGGCGATGCGATCGCCCTGGATCGCATCGAAGTCACCGCATCGCGCATCAAGCGCGCCGACGTCGAAACCGGGACGACGCTGGACCGGATCGAGGTGACCGGTTCGCGCATCGATCTGAAGGACATTTTCTACGGGGGAGTGGGACGACTCGACGCGCCCGCGCGGCCGCGCGACGCCCGGCATGGTCTGGCGGCGCTGGCGCGCGTGCGCACACAGTTCGCCGATACCGCCGCATGGATGCCGGGGCTGCGTCTGGCAGCCGGCGAGACGCGCCGGATCCAACTGAAGCTGCCCGACAACCTGGCCCGCTGGCGCGCGGTGGCCTGGAGCAATGGCGCCGACGAGGATTTCGGCATGAGCGAGGCCACGCTCGAGGTCGGGCTGCCGCTGGAGGTGCGCTTGCAGACGCCTACGCGCCTGTATCCGGGCGATCGCGCGCGTCTGGCCGCGAACGCACGCCAGAGCGGCGAACGCGCGATCGACGTGCGTACCGTACTGCAGACCGAGGGCAGCGCGGCCACGCGCAGCGAAGGCAAGCTGGAACTGGCGCCACGCGGGCAGACCGGGTATTCCAGCGAGCTCCTCGCCGACGCCGTCGGCAGCATGCTCGCCACCGCCGCGGTAGAGGCCGGCGCCGATCGCGACGCGGTCGCGGCGCCGATCGAGGTCGCCTCGCCCTACATCGCGGCGCGGCGCCGGCAAGCCGGTTGGCTAGGCGAGGGCATCATGACCCTGGCATTGCCCGCGCTGCCCGCCAGCGCGTTGGATCCGACATTGCAGTTGAGCTTGCAGCGCGGCAGCGGCGCCCTGGTGGATCGCTGGACCGCGGACCTGCGCGACTATCCGCATCGCTGCTGGGAGCAGATTCTCAGCCGCGCGGTCGCGGCCGCACTGGCCTTGCAACGCGACGGCGGTGCGCAGTGGCCGGGCGCCAAAGCGGCGGTGCGCGAGGCGTTGGACAACGCCGCGGTGTTCCAGAGGGACGACGGCGGTTTTCGCTACTTCACCGACGATGGCAACGACTACGGCTTGGATTTCCAACGCGATCCGCGCGAGCAGCCGCAGATCGCGCTGACCGCTTACACCGCCGAGGCCCTGCAGCTGCTGCATAGCCTGGGCCAGCCGGTGCCTGCGACCTTGCGCGACCGCGCCGCCGGTTTCCTGCGCAGCCATGCCGCGGTGCGGGCGCTGGACGCGCGTACCGAGGAACAGATCGAGTCGTTGAACCGCGCGGCGCTCGCGCTGGGCGCGCAAGGCGTGGCCGACGCCGATGCGCTGACGCCCTTCTGGAAGCAGTGGCAGCGCCTGTCCCTGCCCGCGCAGATCGCGCTGACGCGCGGCTCGGCGCAGCTGGGCGACGAACGCGCGCGTTTAGGGGTGAAAGAGCTGCTGGCGCGCGCGCCCGCGCGCGGGCCGTCGCGGGTGCTGTCGGCGGGCACGGATTACGAGCGCTGGATGAGTTCCGACTTGCGCGAGCAGTGCGCGCTGATCGATCTGTTGCGCGAGTACCCGGACCTGGCCAACGCGAGCGCGCGCCGGGAACTGATCGCCGGCCTCACCGACCTGTACGCAGGCGGCGAGGAACGCATCGATACTCAGAGCGGCGCGGTCTGCCTGGCGGCCTTGCGCGACGATGCCGTCGCCAAGGCCAGCGAGCCCTACGCGGCCCAGGTCGCATTGGGCGCCGAACGCAGCGAGCTTCGTCTGGCGCCCGGCGAGGCTCTGACGCAGTGGCGGCCGCAGGCGGCTGCCGTCGGCACGCTGAGGATCGAACCGGGGCGGCCGGGCGCCGCACCGGTGGCCTATTTCGCCGAGGTCGATTATCGCGAAGACGCGCGCCACGCCCAGGCTAGCGCGGTCGGGCTGGCGATCGAACGCAGCTACGCGGTGCTGCGCGACGGACGCTGGATCCCGGTCGCGAAGACCGAGGTGCGCGTCGGAGACTGGCTGCGCGTCAGTCTAGTCGTGCACAACGGCGCGACGCGCCACTTCGTCGCCATCACCGACGACGCGCCCGGTGGTCTGCGTCCCACCGATCTGAGCTTGAACGGCGTCGCCGGCCTGGACCTCAAGCGCGTGTCCGATCCGGGCACTTACTGGTTCAACACGCGCCGGCTGGACGCGCGCAGTCCGCGCTTCTACGCCGAATACCTGCCGCCCGGGCGCCACGAGCTGCATTACTTCGCGCTGGCCGGCAACGGCGGCGACTATCTGGCCGCGCCGGCGCGGGTGGAACTGATGTACGGCAAGGCCAGCCACGCGCGCACCGCGTCGGCGCGCCTGCATATCCTGGCGCCGGCCGCCGAGCGCGCGCGGCCCTGAAAAAAACAGGCCGCGGGAGACGGGCTCCCGCGGCCTGCGCATCGCGGCCGATCAGCGCTTGCGTTGCGCCGGCACGAAGTTCTCGCGCACCGCCTTGGCCAGCTGGTCCGGCGGCAGCAGGCCCTGGTCGAGCAGGAAGTTGTTGAACGCCAGGCGGTCGAACTTGTCGCCCAGCGCCAGCTCGGTTTCCATGCGCAGCTCGAGGATGCGGCTGTAGCCGTAGAAGTAGCTGCCGGCCTGACCGGGTGCGTTGAAGGTGTAGCGGTCCAGTTCCTGCTTGGTCATCGCCGGCGACAGGCCGACCTGCTCGCGCAGCACCTTGCCCGCGCTTTCGCGGTCGGTCAGGCCCAGGTTGAGCATGGGGTCCAGCATCGCGCGCGCGGCGCGCATCAGGCGGAACTGCAGCGCGATCAGCTGACCGTCCAACGGCTCGTACGGCACCATCTCGGCTTCGGCGTACAGCGCCCAGCCTTCGACGTTGACCGAGTTGAACGCGAACATGGTGCGCGCCAGCGAGATGCCGCGTTCGACCATGGCGGTGAACTGCAGTTCGTGGCCGGGGCGGCCCTCGTGCGCCGACAGGGTCCAGGCAACGGAGTCGAAGTTGAAATCGTCGTAGTGCAGGGTGCTGCCGTCGGGATTCGGAACGGCGATCGGCAATACGAACTGGCCCTGCTGGCCGGTGTTGCCGATCAGCGGCGCCGGCAGGAAGTGCGGCGCCGGCTGCGCCGCCGATTCGGCCTCGCTGCCCAGGCGCATCACCATCGGGCGCTGCGGCACGTCGACGATCTTTTCCTTGCGGATGATCGGATCGATCGCGTCGATCACCGTGCGGTAGCGCGCTTCCAACTGATCGTTGGGGATGCTGTTCTTCTTCAGCGCATTGATGACGGCGACGTAGTCGTGGCTGTCGATGCCGGTGATGCCCTTGGCCTGGGCGACCAGCGGCGCGAGCTGGCGCATCGCCGCGCGGGTTTCCATGAACTCGACCTGGGCGCGGCGGATCAGCAGCTGCGGGTCGACGTCGATGCCGTACTGCTTGAGCCCGAACGCGTACAGCTCGGGCGGCAGGCGGTTGTCGGTGCGCGCCTGCGGCAGCACCGTGGCGCGCGCCCAGGTCGCGTAATCCTTGAATTGCTGCTCCATCGCCTTCAGCGCCGGCTCGGCGTCGGCGATCTTGTACTTCTCGAACAGCTTGCGGATGCCGGCCGCGTAGGTCTCGACGTTGCCCAGCGCCTGCTCGACCTCAAGCTTGGTCGGACGCAACTTGGCGGCATCGGTCGCGCGCTCTTCGTAGCGCTGGCGCGCGAGCACGGTGATCGGCGTGGCATCGGCGCCCTGGCCGACGTAGTTCTTCAGGCGCGCCAGCGCGCGTGCGCGACGCTCCGGCGGGGTCTGGTCGGACAGCAGGCCCTGCATGCCCTGGAACACCATCTGCGGGGCGTCGTTCCACGGCAGGGTCAGGCGTTCGTTGAGCTCGCTGCCGGCGATGCTCTGGTCGGCGGCGGCGATCATGATCTCCAGGTCCTGGCGCACGTCCGGGTTGCGCTCGAGCTGGAGCTTGCCGCGCAGTTCGTCGCGCGCCTTGGCGATGGTGGCGCGGTAGCGCGCGCCGGTGTCGGGCTTGAGGTCGGCGACGCGCTCGTCGAAGCCGGGCACGCCGAAGAACGACATCTGCTCCGGCGCGAACTCGCCTTGCGCCTTGAGCAGGATCTGGGCGTAGCCGTTGCTGGTGGTGACCCAGGCAGGTACCGGCTTGGTGGCGGCAGCGGCGGGTTTGGCGGCCGCCTGCGCGGCGAGCGCGGCGGTCGGCGCGAGCAGCGCCAGGGAAATCGCGAGAGCGAGGGTCTTCATGGGCGACGGAGGGCCGGTGGGAGGTCCGCCGACCATAGGCCCCAAGCCCGGCGCGGGCATGCGCCGTAGGTCACGTACCGCGAATCAGGCGTCGTCGACGTCGGAAGCCTCGGAATCGTCGGCATCGGACGCAGGCCGGTCGCAGCAGGGCGGGTCGGACGACTCGTCCAGGGCCGGCGCGGTGGTCGGGATCAGCGAAATCTCGCGTCCGTCCGCCAGCCGCACCAGCATGGTCGCGTACTCCCAGCCCTTGCCCTCGTTGAGCGCCGCCACCGTCAGCTTGGCTTCGGCCTTGGCGCCGACCAGGGGGATTTCGAGATAGGCATGGCCTTCGTCCTTGCCGCTGACGCTACCCATCACGAACATGCCGGTCTCGATCGGCTTGCCCAACGCGGCGGCGACCTGGGGATCGTTGCGCGCCCGCGTCACCGCTTCGACGTAGGCAGGGTGGGATTTCATGTCCTTCATGATCATCGAGAACACGCCGCCGGCGATGGCCAGCGGTACCACCAGGCACAGCACCGCCAGCAGCGGCAGCAGCCACAGACGATTGCGTTGCGCCCAATCGCGCTTGGGCAGGGGCGGCGGAGCGATGGACATGCGGGCGTTCCCTCGTGCGTATGGACGCAGTATCCGCAGTCGCGGGCTTCGCGCCAAGGCGGTGCGCCGGGGCGCTGGCGCCGTGGTAAAACGCAGGAAAAGAGGGGGATGCCATGGCTCAGGTACCGAAGATCGACTCGCCGTGTCCGTTGGGGATCGACGAACAACGCCGGCTGGACGGGCATTGCGGGCGCTGCGACAAGCAGGTGCATCGCCTGGATGCCTTGAGCGATGGCGAACGGCGTGCGCTGCTGAGCGCCGCCGACGGGCCGATCTGCGTGGCCTACCGCGCCGAACGCCCGCGTGCGACCCGGCGCAGCGCGGGCTTCGGTATCGCGATCGCGGCGACCCTGGTCTCGGGCGGCGCGTTCGCCGCCGACTCGCCTACGTCGCTGATCTCGCCCGTGAAGGGACCGCCGGTGTTGCTGGTGCCGCAGGACGAGACGAAGGACTGCGCCGATGAAGCTGAGGTCACGAGTATCGAGAGAATCGAAATGGTGGGCGGGGTCAACGACCCAGCCGACGCGCACTGGGTCGACGACAGCGACCTGCCCGAACTGCCGATGCGCGAGGCCGCCGCGCTGGACGACGGGATGGCCGGGCTAGATCGCGCCGGCGCCGTTGAACCCAACGCAAACCCCGATTCCACGCGTTAGCCGTTAACGACGGTATCCCACCCTCGCAGGAACGCTCGCCATGGCCCTGGTACCCAAGATCGACCAGCCTTGTCCGCTCGGCATCGACGAACTGCGCCGCTTGAACGGCTACTGCGGCCACTGCAAGACCCAGGTGCACGCCCTGGACGGCTTGAGCGAGGCGGAGCAACGCGCCTTGCTGCAGGCCGCCTCCGGGCCGATCTGCGTGTCCTACCGGGTGCCCAGACCGGCGCCCGCGCGCCGCGGCGCCGGTTTCGGCCTCGCGATCGCCGCGACCCTGGTGTCGGGCGGCGCGTTCGCGGCCGATCCGCCGTCGCTGTTGGCGCCGGCCGCGACCGAGCCCGCCGCCACGCCGGTCGCCGCCACGCCTTTGCTGCCGGCCGCCGACGCCGTTGAATGCGAGTCGACCGAGCTCGATTTCGTCACCATCACCGGCGGCGGCGTCAGCGATCCGCAAGACGCGCAATGGGTCGACGACAGCGACTTGCCCGAACTGCCGATGCGCGATGCCGCCCATCTGGATGGCGCTTCGGCGTTGGCCGATCTCGACGACGAGAGCGTCGCGCGCCCCGAGCGTTGAATGCCGCGCTCAGCGCGCGTCTTCGATCACGCCGCTGGCTTCGATCACCTTGAGGCGGCCGATCGCCGCCAACACGCCGGCGCCGTCCTCGGGCAGGCCGTCGCCGATGCGCAAGGCGATATGGCCGCTGTCGAAACGGCCCAGGCCGGCGTCGTAGCTGATCCAGCGCCGGCCGTCCCAGGCCTGCACCCACACGTGCGGACCGAACACATGGCTTTGGCCGGTGAAGCGGCTGGCGTACGCGACGCCGTAGGCGACGCGGGTCGGGATGCCTTGCGCGCGCCCTAGCGCGGCCAGCAGCACGGCGAACTCGGTGCAGTCGCCGCCGCGCGAGGCCAGCGCCTGCGAGGCGCTGAGATAATCGCGGTAAGCGATAGGGCCGTTCATGTGCTGCTGCACGGCCTTGACCAGCGATTGCATACGGCGTTCGACGCCCTGGCCGCGCGCGTGCTGGCGTGCGAACGCACGCACGCTGCGCTGGTCGCTGTCGATCCAGGCGTTGGGCGCGAGATAGCGTCGCAGTTCGGCCGGGTCGGGCGCCGCTTCATCGCCGCAGTCGGCGCAGACGTCGATCAGCGCGGTCGCGGCGGCGGCATCGCGCACGCGCACGCGTTGTTCGCCGGTGGCCGGCCAGGGCCAGACCAGGGCGGGCTCGAACGCGAGTGCGTAACGGATGCGGCCGCTGCGCGCGCGCTCGGACATCTTGTAAGGCGAGGCGACCAGGCGCGCCTGGATCAGCGCGCGCGCCTGCGACTCGCTCGCGCCCAGCGTCGGCGCCTGCGCCTGGGCGACGGCGCAGGCCAGCAGGGCCGCCGCGCTCAGCGGCCCGCGCCAGGCGCGTAGCGCGGCCGCGATCACGGCTTCAGACAGCGCGCGAAGAAGTTTTCGGTGATGCGCATCCGGTGCAGATTGTCCTTGCCCTTGAGGCCGTGTTTGGCGCCGGGGTAGGTCATCAGTTCGAAGGGCTGGCCGCGTTGCTGCAGCGCGCTCATCAGCACGGTGGAATTGCTGAACAGCACGTTGTCGTCGGCCATGCCGTGGATCAGCAGCAGCGGCGACTTCAGCCCGTCGATGTGCTCGAGCACGCGCGCTTCGCGATAGCCGGCGACGTTCTGGTCGGGCAAGCCCATGTAGCGCTCGGTGTAGTGACTGTCGTACAGCGCCCAGTCGGTGACCGGCGCGCCGGCGACGCCGCAGGCGTAGGCATCGCTGGCCTTGGCCAGCAGCATCAGGGTCATGTAGCCGCCGTTGGACCAGCCGTAGACGCCGATGCGTTCGCCGTCCACCCAGGGCTGCGACTTCAGCCAGGCCACGCCCTTGAGCTGGTCGGCGACTTCCACCGTGCCCTGCTTGGCGTACAGCGCGCCGCCGAAGGCCGCGCCGCGGCGCGGCGTGCCGCGGTTGTCGATCGAGAACACCACATAGCCGTGCTGGGCCAGGTACTGGTTGAAGTCGGGCGCCCAGGTGCGCTTGACCGTCTGCGCGGCCGGACCGCCGTAGACGTTGACCACCACCGGATAGCGCTTGGCCGGGTCGAAGCCGCTAGGCTTGAGCACGCTGTATTGCAATCGGGTCTTGCCGTCGGCCGCGGTCAGGCTGCCGAACTCGATTTCGCGATGGGCCTGGCGGTAGCGCGCATAGGGATGCCTGGCGTCGGCGGGATCGTTGTCGATCAGCGCGGCGATGCGGCTGCCGTCGTTGCGGTACAGCTCCAACTGCGGCGGAGTCAGCGGGTTGGACCAGTTGTCGACATAGACGCTGGCGTTGCGCGCGAAGCTGGCGCTGTGGATGCCGTCGGTCTTGGACAGGCGTTCGATCGCGCCGCCGCTCAGGGCCACGCGGTAGATCTGCACGTCCAGCGGCGAGTCCTTGCCGGCGGCGAAGTAGACCTGGCCGGCGTCCTCGTCCACCGCCAGCACGCTGTCCACCGGCCAGTCGCCGGAGGTCAGCGCGGTGGCCTTGCGGCCGTCGGCGGACAGCAGATAAAGGTGCTCATAGCCGCTGCGCTCGCTGTTCCACAGGATGCGGCCGTCCTTGAGGAAATGCAGATCGTTGTTGAGCGGCACCCAGGTCTTGGCGCGCTCGGTTACCAGCGTGCGCTGCTTGCCGCTGTCCAGGTCGGCCTCGATCAGTTCCAGCAGGTGCTGATCGCGCGATTGGCGCTGGAAAGTCAGGTGCCGCGGATCGCGCCAGTCGACGCGGGCCAGATAGATGTCGGGGTTCTTGCCCAGGTCCACCCAGCGCGCAGCGCCGCCGCTGGGCGCGATCACGCCCAGCTGGATCAGCACGTTGCGGTCGCCCGCGGCCGGATAGCGCTGCTCGACCACGTCGGTGCGGTCGGGATAGACCTCGTAGCGCTTCTGCACCGGCACCGGGCTTTCGTCGATGCGCGCGAACGCGATCGCCGAATCGTCCGGCGCCCACCAGTAGCCGGTGTGGCGGTCCATTTCCTCGTCGGCGACGAACTCGGCGATGCCGTTGCCGATCGTGTCGCTGCCGTCGCGGGTCAGCTGGGTGGCCTTGCCGTCGGCCAGGTCGATCACCCACAGGTTGCGGTCGCGCACGAAACTCACGTAACCGCCCTTGGGCGAGAGCTTGGGATCGGTGGCGAAACCTTCGCCATGGGTGAGCTTGCGCACCGCGGCCTTGCCGGTCTTGCTCAGGTCGTAGAGGTAGAGCTCGCCGCCGAGCGGGAACAGCAGGGTCTTGGCGTCGGGCGACCACTGGTAATCGACGATCCCCGACAGCGCGGCGATGCGCTGGCGCTCGCGGCGCGCCTTCTCGGCGTCGCTGAGCACTTCCGCGCCCGGCAGCACGTCGTCGGAATCGACCAGCAGCTTGGATTTGCCGCTGGCGATGTCGTAGGCCCACAGGTCCAGGCGGTTCTTGTCGCGCTCCTTGCCGCGCAGGAAGCCGACCCGGCTGCCGTCGGGCGCGATGCGCGGCTTGGTCAGGCTGGGGCCCGACAGCGGGGCGTCGCCGGCCAGGGCTTCCAGCGTGAGTTTTTCGGGAGCGTTCTGCGATAGCGCGGGGATGGCGGTGAGCGACATGGCGAGCAACAGGCAGGCGGCGAGGCCGCGGCGGGCGAAGGGAGTGTTCATGCGGTGCGGGCCGGGGTTCCGAACAGGTGTTTGCGCGCCTCGTCGGTCATCTCGCGAGACGGGCGGTAGGTTTGCTCCAACGCATACGCGCGCTGGAACGCGGGGCGGGCGGCGAGGGCGTCGTGCCAGCGCTGGACCTGGGGATAGTCGGCCAGGTCGATGTAGTGCCAGGCATGCGCATGCGCCCAGGGGTGGCAGGCGAAATCGGCGATGCTGAGGGCGTCGCCGGCGATGTACTCGCGCCCGGCCAGGCGGCGGTCGAGTACGCCGTACAGGCGCTGGGTTTCGCGCTCGTAGCGTTCGATCGCGTAGGGAATCTTGTCCGGCGCGTAGCGGTTGAAGTGATGGTTCTGGCCCAGCATGGGGCCGTAGCCGCCGACCTGCCAGAACAGCCACTCGTCGACCTCGACCCGGCCGCGCGGTTCGGCGGGCAGGTATGTGCCGATCTTGGCGGCCAGGTAATGCAGGATCGCGCCGGACTCGAACACGCTGATCGGCGCGCCGCCGTCCGCGGGCGCGTGGTCGACGATCGCGGGCATGCGGTTGTTGGGCGAAATCGCCAGGAATTCGGGCTTGAACTGGTCGCCGGCGCCGATGTCGACCGGGCGGATGCGGTAGTCCAGCCCGGCTTCTTCCAACAACAGGGTGATCTTGTGGCCGTTGGGCGTGGGCCAGTAATACAGGTCGATCATGGGCGGGCCGAGCGGGGACGAAGGGCGAGTGTAAGCGCAGCGCCGGGCGGCGGTCCCGGCCGGCGGGGAACGCCGCGTTCCGGCCGCGTGGGCCCTGAAGCGGCGCGCTTCGTTCAGGCGCCGACTTGGCGCGGTCATGGGCGCGCCGTTACCCTGGACGACCTTTGACACCAGCCCGCCAGGCCCTCGCATGACCGTCGAGCGTACCGAACGCCTCAATCCGCTGCCCGCGCTGATCTTCAGCTCGCGCTGGCTGCAGCTGCCGTTGTACCTGGGCCTGATCGTCGCCCAAGGCGTCTACGTGTTCTTGTTCATCAAGGAACTGTGGCACCTGATCCACGGCGCCAACACCTTGAACGAGCAGGGGATCATGCTGATCGTGCTGGGCCTGATCGACGTGGTGATGATCTCCAACCTGCTGGTGATGGTGATCGTGGGCGGCTACGAAACCTTCGTTTCGCGCCTGCGCCTGGAAGGGCACCCGGACCAGCCGGAGTGGCTGAGCCACGTCAACGCCTCGGTGCTCAAGGTCAAGCTGGCGATGGCGATCATCGGCATCTCCTCGATCCACCTGCTCAAGACCTTCATCGCCGCAGGCGACCTGGGCCTGCCGATGTGCAACACGCTGGAGGCGATCAACGCCAGCCGTGCGGCCGCCGACGCGGTCGCCGCCGGCATGAAGGACGTGGTGGCCAAGTGCACCACCTCGACCTCGACCGGCGTGATGTGGCAGACCATCATCCACATGGTCTTCATCGTCTCGGCGATCGGCATCGCCATGACCGACAAGCTGATGGCGCACGCGCCCAAGGCCAAGCCGGCGCACTGAGCCTGTCGGGCGCGTCTAGTGGCGCGCGACGGGATGGAAGACGCAGAGGCGCTCGCCTCTGCGTCCGGCGCCCGGGATCAGAGCGGTATGCAGTTGTTGCCGTTCCAGTCGCAGACGTACTGCAGCATGAAATTCCACTGGCTGCCGTCGCATTCCCAGACGATGTAGCCGGAGCCGAATTGAGTGGCGGTTTGCGCACCCGCGTTGGAGGCGTTGCAGGTGTCGGTCGGCGGCGGCCACGCGTTCGCGCTGGAGCTCATTCCCAGGCCGATCAGCGCGATCGTCGCGCCTAACAAGATCTTGTGCATCTGTAAGACTCCTTGTCCGATGCCGCTATGCGAGTGGTGGGTACCGGCAGCCAGCGGCGTCTCTGCCGATTCCATGGCCTAACGCGTCACCGTCGCAATCTATCATCGGTATCCAGGCCTCGGCGGGGCCGGACGCACCCATGCGCCGAACCGGGTCGATGCGTTCAAGGCGCCGCGTTGCGCGCGCGTGGGCCCATGATCGCAGTGCGCAATTTTTGCGCATCGGCGCGCGGCGAATAGCCCAGTCCGCTGCCGCCATCGGGCTCCAGGCCCAACGCGGCGTAGGCCGCGCTCAGATCCGGAAACTCGCGCGAACGCGCATAGCGCCGGTACAGCCGCGCGAACACGCCGTCGCCGCCCAGGCGGTCCAACTCGGCCGCGAAGTCCTGCGGCGATACCGCATCCATGTCGTCCGCGGTCGCGTCCAGACAACAGCGGGCGTAGCGCGACAGCACCGTGTCCAGGTCCAGTCCGCGCTCGCGGCGCAGGGCCAGGTCCGCTTCCAGCCAATACGCCGCGCCGGCCCAATACACGCGCATGGTCCCGCCGCGCCCCAATTCGGCCAGGGCGGGGCCTGGGCCGAGCCGACGGCCGCGGCCGAAACCGGCGTCCAGCGCGCGCCAGGCCTGGTCCTGGCTGAGCAGGCCCGCACGCGCGCGCAACACGTTCTGGTAATAGCTGGCCAGGCCTTCGGCCATCCAGCGGCCCTCGCGGCCCAGATAGGGATGAAACAGGTGCGACAGCTCGTGCACCGCGGTCCAGTCGGCGCGCAGCTGGGCCAGGCTGGCGTCGCGGCGCACGAACAGCAGCACCGCCACGCCATCGCCGCGCCGGGTCTGGCCCCAAGGCACCGGGCTGGGGTCGCGGCTGTCGATCTCGCGCACCCGCACCTGCGCCGTGCGCAGCGGGTAGCGCCCGAACGCGGTCAGGGCCGCGTCCGCGCATTCGGCGACCCAGGCTTGCAGCAAGGCCGCGCGTTCCGGGTCGGCCACGCCCTCCACGCGTACCTGCAGCGCATTGCCGCCGCCGCTGCGCAGGGTGCGCGCGACGCCCGCGTCGTCGTCGGCGCGCGCGGGCGGGCCGGCCAGGGCCAGCGCGCAGACGGTCAGCAGCAGACAGGGCATGAGGCGCATGCGCATTGGATACCCAGGCCCGAGCAAGGTTCCCGCGGGTGCGGCCGCTACAATACGACGATGGACGTATCGCACCTGCTCGACGCACTCAATCCCGCTCAACGCGAAGCCGTATCGGCCGCCCCCGGCCACTATCTGGTCCTGGCCGGCGCCGGCTCGGGCAAAACCCGCGTCCTCACCCACCGCATCGCCTGGCTCAACGAAGTCTTCGGCGTGCCCACCCACGGCATCCTCGCGGTCACCTTCACCAACAAGGCCGCCGGCGAGATGCGCAACCGCGTCGAGCTGCAGCTGCGCAACGGCGCGCGCGGCATGTGGATCGGCACCTTCCACGGCCTGGCCCACCGCCTGCTGCGCCTGCACTGGCAGGACGCCAAGCTGCCGGAAGGCTTCCAGGTCCTGGACAGCGACGACCAGCTGCGCCTGGTCAAGCGCGTGGTGCAGTCGCTGGAACTGGACGAGGCGCGTTTCCCGCCGCGCCAGATCGCCTGGTGGATCAACGCCCAGAAGGACGAAGGCCGCCGCCCCGAGCACATCCAGCCGGCCGCCGATCCCTGGGCCGACGCGATGCGGCGCGCCTACGAGGCCTACCAGGAACGCTGCGAGCGCGCCGGTCTGGTCGACTTCGCCGAGCTGCTGCTGCGCGCGCACGAACTGCTGCGCGACAACCCGGCCCTGCTGGCGCACTACCGCCACCGCTTCCGCGAGATCCTGGTCGACGAGTTCCAGGACACCAACGCGATCCAGTACGCCTTCGTGCGCGTGCTGGCCGGCGACAGCGGCCGCGTGTTCGTGGTCGGCGACGACGACCAGGCCATCTACGGCTGGCGCGGCGCCAAGGTCGAAAACGTGCAGCGCTTCCTGCGCGATTTCCCCGGCGCCCAGACCATCCGCCTGGAGCAGAACTACCGCTCCAGCGCCAACATCCTGGAAGCCGCCAACGCGGTGATCGCGCACAACCCCGATCGCCTGGGCAAGAAGCTGTGGACCGACACCGGCCAGGGCGAGCCGATCGATCTGTACGCGGCCTACAACGAAATGGACGAGGCCCGCTTCGTGGTCGAGCGCCTGCGCCAGTGGGTGCGCGACGGCGGCAGCCATGGCGACGTCGCCATCCTCTATCGCAGCAACGCGCAGTCGCGCGCCTACGAAGAAGCCTTGCTGTCCGAACAGGTGCCTTACCGCGTCTACGGCGGCCAGCGCTTCTTCGAGCGCGCCGAGATCAAGGACACCCTGGCTTATCTGCGGCTGGTCGCCAACCGCGCCGACGACGCCGCCTTCGAGCGCGCGGTCAACACGCCCACGCGCGGCATCGGCGAGCGCACCCTGGACGAAGTGCGCAAGCGCGCGCGCGCCGACGGCGCGCCGCTGTGGGTGGCCGCGCGCTGGATGGCCGGCGAAAGCCTGCTGGCCGCGCGCGCGCGCAACGCGCTGGCCGGTTTCGTCAAGCTGATCGACGAGCTCGAAGCCGAGCTGGTGTCGATGCCGCTGCCGGAGAAGATCGATCACGTCCTGCAGCGCTCGGGCCTGCGCGAGCACTACGCCAACGAATCGCGCGGCCAGCTCGATTCGCGCACCGACAACCTGGACGAACTGGTCTCGGTGGCCTCGCGCTTCACCCGCAGCGACGAAGACGACGCCGCGGCCATGCCGGAGCTGATCGCCTTCCTCAGCTACGCCGCGCTCGAGGCCGGCGAAGGTCAGGCCCAGGCCGGCGACGACGGCGTGCAGCTGATGACCCTGCACAGCGCCAAGGGCCTGGAATTTCCGCTGGTGTTCCTGGGCGGCCTGGAAGAGGGCCTGTTCCCCAGCAACCGTTCCACCGAGGAGTCCGGACGCCTGGAAGAGGAGCGCCGCCTGGCCTACGTGGGCATCACCCGCGCGCGTCAGAAGCTGGTGCTCAGCTACGCCGAGACCCGGCGCATCCACGGCATGGACATGTACGGGGTGCCCTCGCGCTTCCTGCGCGAGATCCCGCCGTCGCTGCTGCACGAGGTGCGGCCCAAGGTGCAGGTCTCGCGGCCGGTGTTCGGCAACCAGCCGCGCCGCGACTACGGCCACGCCGCGATCGAAGCGCCGCCGGTCAAGCTGGGCGCGCAGGTGCGCCACGCCAGTTTCGGCGTCGGCACCGTGACCGACTACGAGGGCAGCGGCGCGCACGCGCGCGTGCAGATCAACTTCGACGACGCCGGCAGCAAATGGCTGGTGCTGGCCTACGCCAACCTGCAGCCCGCCTGAGCCGGTGCGATGCGCCGGGCCCTAGCCCGGCGCATCGACGATGAAACTAGCGCTTCAAACCCTCACTGCTCCGGCCTGGCGTCGTCCGGCACGCCGTTGCGGTCCTCGTCCTTGGACACGCCGGTGCGGATGTCGATCAGATCGTCCTGGCCGTTGCGGTTGAGGTCCGGCACCACGCCGCCCACCTGGTAGTAGATGGTGTTCTGCTGCGGCCCCTGCACGAACTTGCGCAGACGCGGATCCCAATAGGTCGCATTGGGCTGGATCACGTTCGCGACCAGGTAGGTGTAGGTGTTCGGGAACAGGCTCAGCGCATTGCCCTTGTGGCAGTACTTGATCTCGCCGCTGGCATGGTCGCCGGGCCCCTGCCTGGACGCGCCCTTGGCGCCTTGCGGGCAGTCCTCGGGCTTGTAGACGATGTCCACGGTGCGCGGATCGGTGAGCTTGCCCAGCGGGATCTGCAGGCGGTCGGCCACGATCTGCTTGCGGATGATGCTGCTGGAGTGGAACTCCACCGGTTGCCCGCGCACGTCGACCGGTCGGCCGTCGCGCATCATCGCCGAGATATCCAGCATGCGCGGCGAACGGAAGATCTGCACCTCCGACAACTCCAGCGCGCCCGCGGCGGGGTTGGTGTTGAAGAAGTTCAGATTGAACGCGCCGCTGGCGACGTCGATGTCGCCGGCGTCGTAGCCGGCCAGGCGCGGCGCCAGCGGCAACAGGGTGGCGCCGTTGAACAACTGCACGTCGAACACGATCACGCTGGCGCTGCCGGCGAAGCTGGCGCCGGTATGGAACGGCGCGGCCGGCATCACCACGCCCGCGGTCGGCCCGCTCCAGGGCTTGGCGGTGGCGAAGTCCAGGTTGTGCACGTAGTAGACGTTGCCCTGGAAGTTCTGGGTGCCGCCGGTGTAGGTCACCGTCGGGTTCTGCCAGGGGCTTTCCGAGCCGTTGTACCACCAGTTGATGCTCAAGCTGTTGCTGGTGCTGAGCAGCTTGATGCGCATCTTGTTGGCGTTGGTGTTGTTGGGATTGACGAAGTCCCAGTTGTGCAGGGTCTTGGTGTTGAGACCGACGTTGTGGCCCAGGATCTCGTACTCGGTGTCGCTGAAGTGGCGATTGCGCGCGGCCCGCATCTCGCCGGTCAGGCCGGTCGAGCCGGTCGCCATGATGTGCCAGTTCTGCGCGTCCTCGGTCGGTCGTGGCGCGGAGTGACCGTGCGCGGCGCCGTAGTTGTGCGCGGCTTCGTGCGAGGTGGTGGTGCCGATCGCGGTGGACCAGCGCTCCAGGGTGGAGCCGATGCCGTTGAGCGGCTGGCCGGCGGCGCCGTAGGTGTCCTTGAAGGATTTGGCCCACACGCGCGCGTAGTCCTGCGGGTCGGCGTCGTTGGTGTCCACGGCCTGGGCCTGGCCGAACAGGCTGCCGGCGGTGTCTGAGCCGACCGCCACGATCTGCCAGCGCGGTTCCGTCGGGCTGGGCAGCGCGGTGACCGGATTGATCTTGACGTTGAACTCGCAGTAATCGTCGACGATGAAATCGGTGATGCGATTGCGCAGCGTCGTGGTGCTGCCCACCACCGGGTCCAGATCGGCGACATTGAACGGCGCCGCCGAGGTGGACGGGCCGATCGACGGGAACGGCGTGGTGACGGTGGGATACAGCACGTACAGCTGATTGGTCTTCGGCTGGGCGAGGACGTTGGCGGGACAGGTGGGGGCCGCATTGGCGGCCGGTGCGATCAGCGCAAGGGCGATCAGCGCAGACAGGCTGCGCGGCTTCAGACTAAGCATCGATGAACCTCCATGTTGAGCATCGGAACCGGCCTTCAAGGCCGGACCGGCGCGAGCGATTCCACGCCGGCGCCTAGATTTAACGCGGGCGCGTGCGCCGAAATCACTGTTTCGGCAAAGTCGTTTGTGCGCGCTGTCGCAGATCGGCGCCAATGCGGCGACGAACGGCAGCCGCGCGGGCGCATGCGCGCGCTAACGCGTTGCGCGCCGCCGCCGAGCGCGGCGATCGCGCCCAGCCAACTTGCAATCGGCTTGAGCTAGGCGCGCGCCGTGGAGCCACGCAGGCCCGGAAACGCCAGGCCATGGGATGCGATGAACGCGGCGAACCGCATCGCCGCGCCGGCTACTCGCCCAGCGCGATCCCGAAATGAAAGGCTTCGATGCGCAGGCCTTCGCGCAGATAGAACGCATGCGCGTCGCGGCGCTGAGTGCCCGAATCCAACTGCAGGCGCGCGCAGCCCAGGCGCAGCGCCTCGGCCTTGAGCCAATCCAGCATGGCCTTGCCGTAACCGCGGCTGCGCACGGTCTGGTCGGTGACCAGGTCGTCGACGTAGACGTGCAGGCCGACCGCCAGCATCTCCATCACCCGCCAGCACGCGAACGCGCGCGGCGCGCCGCCATCGTCGAACAGCACCGTGACGCGGCAGCCCTGGGCGATTTGGCGTTGGATCTGGGCGAGGAAGCGCGCTTCGTCGAACTCCGGGCGCAGCTGCGACACCAGCGGCCAGATCGCGCGCAGCTCGTCCTCGCCGCTGAGGATGCGGATGTCATGTCCGGACATGGGGCCGCCGTGCTTACCAGCTGAACAGCTTGTACTGCACCGGCGAGATCGGACCCTCGCCCTTGCTGCTGTCCAGGGTGCCGTCGCCGTCGCTGTCGACCAGGTAATAGACCGGTCCGCGCAGCGGCGTGATCTTGACCACGCGCAGCTGGCCGGCGACGCGGTATTCCTCGACGTTGTCGCCGTCGGGGGTGGCGCGGCGGGTGACCTCGGGGTTGCTGAGGTCGGCGGTGGGGTCGCCGCCGCCCATCGTGGCGCAGCCGGCCAGGGGAGCGAGCAGCAGCAGGGCGAGCGATGCGGTGAGGGTGCGCATGGCGGTTCTCCGGAATCCAGGCCCTCAGAATACCCCCGCCCGCTGTGAAGCGGCCGCATCGAAGCAGCGGAACAAGAGCCCGCTTAAGTTACGGGGGCGGCCTTCAGGAGGAAGGCGGGGTTGTGGGATGCAATCCGAATCGCCACGAAGCGAGGATTTCCGCGCTGCTTTCCGACCCCAGCCTCCGCATTCGCGGCAGGCGCGACCGGCCGGCGTAGAATCCGGGGCATGAAACGACTCGTCCTGATCGATGGCTCCAGCTATCTCTACCGTGCCTTCCATGCGTTGCCGCCGCTGAGCAACGACGCGGGCGAACCCACCGGCGCGCTGTTCGGCGTGGTCAACATGTTGCGCGCGACCTTGAACGAACGCCCGGACTACGTGGCCTTCGTGGTCGACGCGCCCGGCAAGACCTTCCGCGACGATCTGGACCCGCAGTACAAGGCCAATCGCCCGCCGATGCCCGAGGATCTGCGCGCGCAGGTGCTGCCGATGTGCGAGATCGTCGAGGCGCTCGGCATTCCGATCCTGCGCATCGACGGCGTCGAGGCCGACGACGTGATCGGTACCCTGGCGCTGCGCGCCGCCGGCGACGGCATCGACGTCACCATCTCCACCGGCGATAAGGACTTCGCTCAGCTGGTGCGCCCGGGCGTGGCCCTGGTCAACACCATGACCGGCAGCCGCATGGACTCCGACGACAGCGTGATCGCCAAGTTCGGCGTGCGTCCGAACCAGGTCATCGACCTGCTGTCGCTGATGGGCGACAGCGTCGACAACATCCCCGGGGTCGAGAAGTGCGGCCCCAAGACCGCGGCCAAGTGGCTGGCCGAGTACGACAGCCTGGACGGCGTGATCGCGCATGCCGATCAGATCAAGGGCAAGATCGGCGAGAACCTGCGCGCGGCGCTGGCGCGGCTGCCGCTGAACCGCCAGCTGGCGACGATCAAGACCGACGTGGGCCTGGAGCGCGGCCCGACCGAGCTGGCGCTGCGCGAGCGCCACGCCGAGGACCTGCGCCGGCTGTACGCGCGCTACGGCTTCAAACAGGCGCTGCGCGAGCTCGAGGGCGCCACCGGCAACGCCGACAACGAACTTGCCGCCGACCGCGCCGGCCTGCGCGCCACCGCGGCCGGCCACGCGCGCTCGTCCGCGCCCGCCGAAGCGCCCGACGCCGCGCTGGCGGCCAAGGGCGAGTACGAGACGGTGGTCGAGCCGGCGCAACTGCAAGCCCTGGTCGCGGCCCTGCAGAACTCGCAGGAGTTCGCTTTCGACTGCGAGACCGATTCGCTGGATCCGATGCGCGCGCGCCTGGTCGGCCTGAGCTTCGCGGTCGAACCCGGCCGCGCCTGGTACATCCCGCTGGGCCACGACTATCCGGGCGTGCCGGCGCAACTGGCCATGGACGCGGTGTTGGGCGCGCTGCGCCCGGTGTTCGCCGATCCGGCCCGGCGCAAGCTGGGCCAGCACGGCAAGTACGACCTGCACGTGCTGCGCCGCCACGGCGTCGAGGTGGCCGGTTACGCCGACGACACCATGCTGGAGAGCTTCGTCTACAACGCCACCGGCAGCCGCCACGACATGGATTCGCTGGCCAAGCGTTACCTGGGCTACGACACCATCAAGTACTCGGACGTGACCGGCAAGGGCGCCAAGGCGATCTCGTTCTCGCAGGTCGCGCTGGACGACGCCACCCGCTACGCCGCCGAGGACGCCGACGTGACCCTGCGCCTGCACCGCGTGCTGGGCCCCAAGCTCGCGGCCGAGCCGGCGCTGGAGCGCGTCTACCGCGAGATCGAGATCCCGCTGGTGCCGGTGCTGGAGCGTATCGAGGCCAACGGCGTGATGATCGACGCCGACGAGCTGCGCCGGCAGTCGCAGGACTTGGGCAAGCGCATGCTCGCGGCCCAGCAGAAGGCCACCGAGCTGGCCGGGCGCACCTTCAACCTGGATTCGCCCAAGCAGCTGCAGGCGCTGCTGTTCGACGAGCTCAAGCTGCCGGCGCTGATCAAGACGCCCACCGGCCAGCCCAGCACCAACGAGGAAGCGCTGGAGGCGATCGCCGACCAGCACGAGCTGCCGCGCATCATCCTGGAGTACCGCGGCCTGGCCAAGCTGCGCAGCACCTACACCGACAAGCTGTCGGAGATCGTCAATCCCGACACCGGCCGCGTCCATACCAGCTACCACCAGGCCGGCGCCGCGACCGGGCGCCTGGCCTCCAGCGATCCCAACCTGCAGAACATTCCGATCCGCACCGAGGACGGCCGCCGCATCCGCCGCGCCTTCGTCGCGCCGGCGGGCTGCAAGCTGGTGGCCTGCGACTATTCGCAGATCGAGCTGCGGATCATGGCCCACCTGTCCGAGGACGAGGGCCTGCTGCGCGCGTTCGCGTCCGGCGCCGACATCCACCGCGCCACCGCCGCGGAAGTGTTCGGCAAGGCCATGGACGAGGTCAGCGGCAACGAGCGCCGCGCCGCCAAGGCGATCAACTTCGGCCTGATGTACGGCATGAGCGCGTTCGGCCTGGCGCGCCAGCTCGGCATCGGCCGCGGCGAGGCCCAGGATTACATCGCGCTCTACTTCAGCCGCTACCCCGGCGTGCGCGACTTCATGGAGCGCACCCGCCAGGACGCGCGCGAGCGGGGCTACGTCGAGACCGTGTTCGGCCGCCGCCTGTACCTGGAGAACATCAAGGCCTCCAACCAGGGCCTGCGCGCGGGCGCCGAGCGCGCCGCGATCAACGCACCCATGCAGGGCACCGCCGCCGACATCATCAAGCGCGCCATGATCGCCATCGACGCCTGGCTGGCCGGGCAGGGCGGCCAGGCCCGGATGATCCTGCAGGTGCACGACGAACTGGTTTTCGAGGTCCAGGCCGGGTTCGTGGACACCCTGCTCGCCCAGGCCGGGGCGATGATGTCCGGGGCGGCCGAACTAAAGGTGCCGCTCGTCGTCGACAGCGGGGTCGGTGATAATTGGGACGAAGCGCATTAATAATCGGGAAAGCCCGTCGTTGCTGGGTTTGGCAGAATGAATCGGTCCTGAATCCAACAAATTATTAACTTCGATCTTCACGAACTATCCATGTGCCAGGTGGTCATATAGGTCGCGACAGATGCAACGTCTGTCGCTGATCTCTCCCTCCCCTGGAGTGATCCCGGAGCGAAGGCCCCTCCCCAGGTCCCGCTCCACCAGCCCCGCCGGCCCCCCCTGCCTGCGGGGCTTTTTATTTGTGCCGTCAGAACCGCGGCGCCCCGCATGCGATCCGATGGCCGGCGCCGACCGCGTCGCGCCTTGCCCGCGGTCGTGCATGTCGCCGGCCCCGGTCCGCGCGCGGGCCATACGCGTTGCGCACGCGGACCGGCCACAATCCCCGCCAACGCCATCGCCCAGCAGGAGCCTCCTCCATGTCCGACGCCTTCGATCTGTCGATGCCGTGGTGGCAATACGTACTGCGCGCCTGCGTCGTCTACTTCGTGCTGCTGGCGATGATCCGTCTGTCGGGCAAGCGCACGATGGGGCAGTTCACCTCGTTCGACATGCTGCTGATCGTGCTGCTGGGCAACGCGGTGCAGAACGCGCTGCTGGGCACCGACACCACCGTCGGCGGCGGCCTGATCCTGGCCGCGACGCTGATGCTGTTGAACTGGGGCGTCGGCTACCTGACCTCGCGCAGCGATCGCTTCGAACGCGCGTTGGAAGGCGTGCCGGTGGTGCTGGCGCGCGACGGCCACGTCTACCGCGAGGTATTGCGGCGCGAACTGGTCAGCCGCGCCGATTTCCACAAGGCCATGCGCGAGAACGACTGCGCCGAGGTCGACGAGATCGGCCTGGCGATGCTGGAGACCAATGGCCACATCACGATTTTGAGTCGCGAGAAGGGGCACGCGCCGCCGCGGTGATGGGCGAGAAGTCAGCGTAGAGGAGTGAGCAGTGAGTAAGGGCGGCTTTCGCTCACTGCTCACTCCTCTACGCTCACTCCTGCTTCAAAGCCAGTCGCGCGGCACCAGGTACTGCGCCAGGCGCGCCTCGGCGCTGTCCGGCTCCGGCGCATAGCCGTACTCCCAGCGCACCAGCGGCGGCAGGCTCATCAGGATCGACTCGGTGCGCCCGCCCGACTGCAGGCCGAACAGGGTGCCGCGGTCCAGGACCAGATTGAATTCGACGTAGCGGCCGCGCCGATAGAGCTGGAACTGGCGCTCGCGGTCGCCGTAGGGCGTGTCGCGGCGGCGCTCGACCAGGGGCAGGTAGGCGTCGAGGAAACCGTCGCCGACCGCGCGCTGATAGGCGAAGTCGCGCTCGAAGTCCTCGTGCAGGTCGTCGAAGAACAGGCCGCCGACGCCGCGCGTTTCGTTGCGGTGCTTGAGGAAGAAGTATTCGTCGCACCAGCGCTTGTGCGCGGGATAGCGCTGCTCACCGTAGGGCGCGCACAGCGCCTGCGCGGTGCGGTGCCAGTGCTGCACGTCTTCGTCGAAGGGATAGAACGGGGTCAGGTCGAAGCCGCCGCCGAACCACCAGGCCACGGTTTCGCCGTCGCGCACCGCGCGGAAGTGGCGCACGTTGGCGTGGGTGGTGGGCAGGTAGGGGTTGTGCGGGTGGAACACCAGCGACACCCCGACCGCGCGCCAGGACGCGCCGGCCAGTTCCGGGCGCGCCGCGGTCGCCGACGGCGGCAGTTGGGTGCCGGCGACGTCGGAGAAGCCGATCCCGGCCTGTTCGAACACCTTGCCGCCGCGCAGGATGCGGGTGCGTCCGCCGCCGCCCTCGGCGCGTTGCCAGACGTCCTCGACGAAGCGCGCGCCGCCGTCGGCCTGTTCGATGGCGGCGCAGATGCGGTCCTGCAGGCCGGTGAGATAGTCGCGTACGCGGTCGAAATCGCTCATGGCGCGTATTCTACCGGGCCGCGTGCGCGCGCTCGACGCCGCCCCGCGAACCGCCCGGCGCGGTACGGCTCAGGGCTGGGTCGTGGGCGCGACCGAGATGACGAAATCGGAGCCGCCGTTGGCCGCGGGCTGGTGCTTGACCGTCAGCGCGACCTGGGTGCCGCAGCCCTTGAGCAGCCAGCGCTCGGTGGCGCCGGCGTCGGCCTTGGCGGTTTCCAGCACGCTGCCTTCGATGCTGTCGAACTCCGGGCAGCCGTTGGCCGCGCTGCCGGCGACGATGGCCTGCTTGTAGATGTCGAAGCGCAGTTCCTGCGAGGTGCGGGTGTCGCCGCTGAACGGAATCGGCAGGCCGCTGATGAAGGTCGACAGCGCCGCCGAACAGGCCTCGGCGGGATTGGCCTCGATGCCCGGCTTCAGGCTTTTGTCGAACTGCTTGCGGAAGTTGCTGCGCTGCGCGGCGGCGCTGCCGCCCAGGTCCGGGTAGCGAGTGAGCGCGGCGACCTGTCCGGTGGCGATGGAGACTTCGCGCGGCGTGCGCCATTGCAAGTAAGCCGTCTGCAGCTGATCGATGCCGGCATAGCCCTTGGCGCGACACTCGGCGACGATGGCCTCGCGCATCAGCGAGGTGGTGAAGTTGCGCAGCGCGATCTGCTCCTGGTAGCCGGGCTTGGTGGCGCGACCGTCCTGGGCGATGGCCAAGGCGGGAAGCAACAGAGCGCTGAGCGCGCAGCGGAACAGACGGTTCTTCATGGCGGTTCTTTCCGGATCGCGGGCGATGCTAGCACCGCGCTATCCGCATTGGTCTGCGCGGCGGCTGCGTTTTCGACCTGCATCAGGCTGCGCGCGCTGGCGACCAAGACCAGCCATGGGACCAGCAGGCCCAGGACGCTCCACCAATATTGCATTATCGCGTCGCCGAACCAGGCCCAGGCCGTAAAGGCGCTGGGCCGGGCGACCAGATGCGTGTCGAGCATATGTGCGATCGAGGGAAGAAAGAAGGTCGCGTCCAAAGCGACGGCGAGCAGCGGCGGCGCGAGGACGAACACGAGCAGGCCCGCGACCAGCCACTGCACCGCGAACCCGCGCCGCAGACGGACCCAGCGCAGCGCGTCGCGCAGGTTCGCCGGCATCCGCGCCCAGCGCGTGTGCCGCAACCACAGCAGTACCCCGACCGTCAGCACGACCGATTGCAGCAACCAGCCGACCAGCGCTGCCGGCCAGTCCAAGGCTGGCAGCGCCGACACCAGGGCCGCCTCGGCGTACGTGGCCATCGCCGCCAGAAAGCCGCAGGCTATGGCCGCGCCGATCGCCGGCCACCCGGGCCAACCGGGTCGCCAGGCCAGCGGCGGCGCTGCGCGCGCGATGATGTCGCGGCGCAGACAAAACAGCGGGAAGGACAACATGTAAGCAATGGGCAGCAGCAAGATGGCCAAGAGGTCATCGGTGTGCAGGAGCATCGACAACAGCATCGCCACCCCGAGCACGGCCGCCAGCCCCAGGATCCACAGCACCAGCATCGGCAAGGTGCGCAGGCACCAGCGCAGCGAGGTGCGCGCAGCTTCATCGCGATCGAGCCAGTGCAGCACCAGCAGCCAAACCAAGGCCAGGGCCGCGACTGCGACGAAGGCGCTCAGCGCCAGCGTCAGCCAGGGCGGCCATGCGGACAGCGAAAGCAACCGCGCCACGGCCCGGCCGGGCATGTCCATCAGCGCGAGCGCTTGCCGGCGTACCGGTTCGTCCAGCAGCGCATAGCCCAATCGCGGCAGCGACAGGCACAGCGCGGCCCACGCGCCCGCAAGCGCGGCCCAGGCCGCGCTACGGCCGGCGCGCCAGGAGGATGAGCGGGATGGGATGGCGTCGGTATCGATCATGGTGGCGACGATATCGATTTCGCGCCTGCCGTACGAGAGCCGGTACTCGGCACCGGCCGGCCGGAGCGCACAGTGTTGGCCGTGCGCTCCGTATGCCGTCTTACTTGAGATTGCGCTCGAACAACTCGTAGATCCGCCGGTACTCGTCGTACCAGCTGTCCGGATGGGTGAAGCCGTGGCGCTCCATCGGGTAGGGCGCCAGTTCCCACTTGTCCTTGCGCAGCTCGATCAGGCGCTGCGACAGCATCACCGAGTCCTTGAAGAACACGTTGTCGTCGATCATGCCGTGCGCGATCAGCAGGTGATCCTGCAGGCCTTGCGCGTACTCGATCGGCGAGGACTTCTTGTAGGCCTCCGGATCCAGTTCGGGCGTGTTGAGGATGTTGGAGGTGTACTCGTGGTTGTACTGCGACCAGTCGGTGACCGGGCGCAGCGCGGCGCCGGCCTTGAACTTGCCGGGTTCGCGGAACAGCGCCATGAAGGTCATGAAGCCGCCGTAGGAGCCGCCGTAGATGCCGGCGCGATCGCCGTCGCCCTGCTTGTTCGCGATCAGCCAGTCGCGGCCGTCCAGGTAGTCCTCGAGCTCCGGATGGCCCATCTGGCGGTAGATCGCGGTGCGCCAGTCGCGGCCCAGGCCGGCGCTGGCGCGGTAGTCCAGGTCCAGCACCACATAGCCCTGCTGCACCAGCAGGTTGTGGAACATCTGCTCGCGGAAGTAGTTCGGGTAACGCTCGGTGACGTTCTGCAGGTAGCCGGCGCCGTGCACGAACATCACGATCGGGTACTTCTTGCCCGGCTCGTAGTTCTTCGGCCCGTAGAACTTGCCCCAGATCGTGCCGGCGCCGTGCTTGGACGGCACCTGCACGTACTCGGGCTGGATCCACTCGCGGTTCTTGAATTCGGGCTTGCGGGTGTCGGTGAGCCGGGTCAGTCCCTCGCCGTCGCTGCCGATCACCGCCAGCTGCGCGGGCATGTAGCTGGACGAGTAGCGCAGCAGCAGACGCTTGCCGTCGGGCGAGAGCGTGAAATCCTCGACGCCGTTCAGGGCGGTGACTTCGCGCACCGCGCCGCCGCTGCGGTCGACCGCACAGACTTCGTAGTCGCCGGGCCACTTGCGGTTGCAGACGAAGTAGACGCTGCGGCCGTCGGCGCTTACTTGCGGCGAGGACACTTCCCAGCGCCCGGAGGTGAGCGCGCGTCCGGCGCCGTTGCCTTCGCCTACATAAAGATGGGCGTAGCCGCTCTGCTCGGAGACCCACCACAACGCGGCCGCGCCGTTGCCGGTGGCCGGCAGCCAACCGAAGTCGCTGGTGTTCCAGCCGACCCAGGCGGGGTCGTTGCTGCGGTTGCGCACCACCAGCGCGGCCTGGGCCAGATCCACCGTGGTCAGCCAGCGGTCCTTGTTGTCGATCGCGCGCACCAGCACCGCGACCTGGCGGCCGTCGTCGCTCCAGCGGATCGCCGGGCCGCTGCCGTCGCCGTCGGTCTCGACGCGCACCGCGCGGTCGCCCTTGAGCGGATCCTTCTTGGCGGCCTTGCGCATCGCCGCCAGCGGGTCCTCGCCGATGCCGGGCAGGCGGTCGAACTTGAGTTCGGTGGCTTTGCCGGCGGCCACGTCGATCAGCCACAGCTTCTGCGGCAGCGGCGCGTTGCGGCCGACGCGGGTGCGCACTTCCTCGAATTCCTCGTAACCCGATTCGGTCACGTACTTGGGCATCTTGCCGCCCTGGCCGGCGTCGGCGCCCTTGGCCTGAGTGACCGCGAGCATCCAGCGGCCATCGGGCGACAGCGCGCTGTCGGAGATCTCGACATCGCTGCCCAGATAGACAGGCGCCGGCGCGCGGCTGTTGTCGGCGCGCCGCCAGGCTTCGTCCTGCTCGCGCGCGGCCTCGCGCTTGTCGCGATCGTCCTTGAGCGTGCGGATGGTGGCCAGCTGACGCTCGCGCAAGTCGTCGGCCTTGGGCGGCTTGGCCGGGTCGTTCTCGGCCTTAAGCTGCGCGGCCTGGCTCACGCCCTGGCCCGCGCGCCACGCATACCAATTGTTATCGACGCGGAACACGAGCTGGCCGTCGTGGCTCCACTGCGGGCGCGATTCCTTGTCGTTGCTGCGCGTGACCTGGGTCAGCGCGCCGCTGCGCAGATCGCGCACGAACACATCGCCGTTGCGCACATAGGCCATGCGCGCGCGCTGCGCGTCGTAGACCGGCTGCGCGGCGTCGAGATCGGCGCGCGCGGCGCCGTCGATCTTGGCGGCCACCGCGTTCGCGCCGGTGCCTTGCTGCCAGGTGTCCCGTACCGTCGCGCCCTCGCGTTTGAGCTGGTACTGCACGCGCTGTCCGTCCCAGGCCCACCAGGCCTGTTCGACCGGCGGCCCGATCCAGTCGGGATCGGCCATGGTCTGGGCGAGCGTGATCGGCGTTTGGGCATGGACGCTGGGGGCCAGCAACAGCACGGCCAGCGACAGGGTCAGAGCGTTCGGAACTAGGCGCATCGGCGGACCTGGTTGGAAGTCTAGGGTGGGCAAATTGACGCAGGTTAGCAGCCTCAATGGTTTGCGTGATTGGGCCATGGGTCACGGTGCTTTACCGGCCCGATGACGCGGCGCACAATGGCCCTGCGAATCTGAAGCCCCGTTGCAATTGCGGGACATGACAGGAGTCGTGCCGTGGATGCTTTGATGCTGTCGCGTATCCAGTTCGGGTTCGTGATTTCGTTCCACATCCTGTTCCCGGCCTTCACGATCGGACTGGCGAGCTGGCTCGCGTTCCTGGAATGGCGCTGGCTGCGCACGCGCGACACCGTCTGGCGCGACCTGTTTTTCTTCTGGACCAAGATCTTCGCCGTGTCCTTCGGCATGGGCGTGGTGTCCGGCATCGTCATGAGCTTCCAGTTCGGCACCAATTGGGCCGTGCTGAGCGAACAAGCCGGCAATATCCTCGGCCCGCTGCTGTCCTACGAAGTGCTCACCGCCTTTTTCCTGGAAGCGACCTTCCTGGGCGTGATGCTGTTCGGCTGGAATCGGGTCGAGGAGAAGATGCATTTCCTTGCGACCTGCATGGTCGCGCTGGGCACCTTGATCTCCACGTTCTGGATCATCTCGGCCAACAGCTGGATGCAGACGCCGGCCGGTTACAAGATCGTCGAGGGCGTGTTCGAACCCGCCAGCTGGTGGGCGATCGTTTTCAATCCGTCCTTCCCCTACCGCCTCGCGCACATGGTGCTGGCGGCGTTCATCACCACCTGCTTCCTGATCGGCGGCGTCAGCGCGGGTTATCTGCGCCGCGGCGTGCACGTCGATGCCGCCAAGCGCATGTTGAAGGCGGCGGTGGTGTTCGCCGCGATCACGGTGCCGACCCAGGTCTACGTGGGCGATCTGCACGGCCTCAACGCGCGCGAGCATCAGCCGATCAAGGTCGCGGCGATGGAAGCGCATTGGGAGGCCAAGCCCCGGGGCGAGGGCGTGCCGCTGGTGCTGTTCGCGGTGCCCAACGAGCGTGCCGAGCGCAACGACTACGAAATCGCGATCCCTAAACTCGGCAGCCTGATCCTCACCCACACCCTGGACGGCGAGATCCAGCCGCTGAAGTCGGTGCCGCCGGAGGAACGTCCGCCGGTGAAGCCGGTGTTCTACGCCTTCCGCATCATGGTCGGCCTGGGCGTGGCCATGCTGCTGCTGGTGCTGGCCTCGCTGTGGGCGTGGAAGCGCAAGCAGCTCTACGAAGGCCGCGGCTTCGGGCGCTGGGTCTTGAACGGCTGGCGCGCGATGACCCTGAGCGGCTTCGTGGCGATCCTGGCCGGCTGGTACGTGGTCGAGATCGGGCGCCAGCCGTACGTGATCTACGGATTGTTGCGCACGGCCGATGCGGTCAGCGCGATCAATGCGGGCAGCGTGTTGACCTCGTTGATCGTATTCGCGGTGGTCTACCTGACCGTGTTCGGCGCGGGCATCGGTTATCTGGTCAAGTTGATTCGCAAGGGGCCGCATCCACACGAGCCCGCGCCGCGCCAAGGCCAGGGCGAGAAGACCCCGGCGCGGCCGTTGTCGGTGCCGGACGAGCCGTCCGAAAGCAAAGCGTGATCGCCAGCGCGCAGCATGCGCGCTTCATGAAGTCCCGCCGCGGCGGGAGCGACGCAGAAGGTGGTGGACGATGGAATACTGGCTGCCAATCGTATGGTTCGGCGTGATCGGTTTCGGCGTGCTGATGTACGTGCTGCTGGACGGCTTCGTGCTCGGCCTGGGCATCCTGGCGCCGTTCGCCGAGGACGAGGGCCAGCTCGATCACATGATGAACACCGCCGCGCCGATCTGGGACGGCAACGAGACCTGGCTGGTGCTGGGCGGCGCGGGTTTGCTGGCGGCGTTTCCTAAGGCCTACGCGGTGGTGCTGTCGGCGTTGTATCTGCCGGTGTTGCTGATGCTGATCGCGCTGGTGTTCCGCGGCGTGGCGTTCGAGTTCCGTTTCAAGGCGCAGCGCGCCAAGCCGGCCTGGGGCGCGGCGTTCGCGCTGGGGTCGTTGCTGTGCGCATTCGCGCAAGGCGTGATCCTGGGCGCGCTGGTGGAGGGCATGCCGCTGCAGGGCGGCAAGTACATCGGCGGTGCGTTCGAGTGGTTCAGTCCGTTTTCGATGCTGACCGGCGCGGCGGTGGTGTTCGGCTATGCGTTGCTGGGTTCGACCTGGCTGATCCTCAAGACCGAGGGGCGCATGCAGGAGGTCGCGCGCACGCTCACGCGGCCGTTGGTGCTGGTGGTGGTGGTGTTCATGGGGCTGGTCAGCGCGTGGTTGCCGTTCCTGGACTCGCGGATCATGGCGCGCTGGTTCGAGGGCGCGAATTTCCTGTGGTTGTCGCCGGTGCCGCTGCTGGTGCTGGCCAACGCGTTCGCGCTGTGGCGCGCGGCGATGCGCGAGGGGCGCGATGTGGCGCCGTTCGTGTTGACGCTGTGTTTCTTCGTGCTCGGTTTCGCGGGCTTGGTGCTGGGTATTTGGCCGAACATCGTGCCGCCGGGTTTGACGATCTGGGAGGCGGCGTCGCCGCCTTCGTCGCAGGGCTTCGTCTTGGTGGGGCTGGTGGTGTTGTTGCCGGCGATCCTGGGCTACACGTATTGGTCGTATAGCGTGTTCAAGGGGAAGATCGCGGCGGATGCGGGGTATCACTGAGTCCTTGGCTTGTTTATGGCCGGCTGCATCCGACTGGTGCGCGGGATGGGCGCTGACTCATCAACGGCTTTCGTCTGTTGCGCATGCGAGTTGCTTCCTCTCGCTTCTGGCTCCCTCCTTCGAAGAGGGTGAAGCCCCGCGGCTTACGAACCGCAGGTTCGTGCACGGCTGAACACTAGCAAGCTCATGCTCCTAGCTCCCTCCTTTGAAAAAGGAGGGTTGGGGAGGATTTGCTTTTGCTGTTGCTTCGTCCGCTTCGGCTCGAAGGTCAACGGCTTCCGCCTGCTGCGCATGCGGGTCACCTTCTCTTGCTAGCCCAAGAATCCGTCTGGATTCCCTTCGGTCAAAAGTTACCAAAGAGAAGGGCTAGCGTGACCAACCCTCCCCTGCGGGTTCGGTGCTTTCGCCGGGATTTTTCGAATGGACGTCCCAGTCCATTCGAAAAACGGCGCGCGTCCTGCGCGCCGCCCTACGGGTCTACGACTGGTCGTGTGGGTGCGTTGCTTTTGGACTTGAATGCCGCAGCAACAGCAACAGCAACAGCACAACAGCCGCAGCGACGAGTGGGGTAGGCGGTAGCTGGAACTCAGGGGCCGGCGGCGGCGCGACAGGCTTGAAGGGGGAGGCCCGGGGTCGCCCAAGCGCCCGGCCAGGCCGTCACGCGGCCGTGAGCCCCGTCACGCCAGCCCGCCCGCTAGCAGCCGCTCCCGCGCCTGACGCTGAACGTCAGAGTTCGCGTGACGCGGATGGGCAGGTATGCTGTGCGTCACATAAACCCGCACCGAAAATCCGACCGGGAGCCGAGCCGTCCAGCGCATGCAAGCCTACGTCTACAAGAGCCTTCGCAAGGACGAAACCTACGTCTTCCTGGCCGCGCGCGACGACTTCGAGCGCGTGCCGGAACCGCTGCGCGCCCAGTTGGGCGCGCTGCAGTTCGTGCTTGAGGTGGCGTTGACGCCCGAGCGCCAGCTGGCCCGGGGCGACAGCGCGGTGGTGCGCGAGAACCTGGCCAGTCGTGGGTTCCATATCCAGTTCCCGCCGCGACACGACGAAGTGCGGTCCGATGCCTGAGCGCCGCAGTCCCTGGTCCGACCCCAAGCACGCCCGGCTGCGACTGGCCGCGACCGCGGCGGCGGGGCTGGTATTGGCGCTGCTGACCGGCTTTGGCGGCGTCGTCGCCGCGCTGGCCGGCACCCTCGCGCAGCCGGCCTACGCGCTGGCGGCGCGGTTCTGGCGCGACGACGCCGAGCAGCCGCGCCCGGTCTGGCTGCGCGATGGCGGCACCCTGGTGCTGTTGTGGGGCGCGGGCGTGACCGCCCTGGCCCTGGTCGTGGCCTGGCCGCTGTCCTCGCTGCTGCAGACCGGCTCGCTGATGGCGGCGCTGGGTCTGAGCATGGTCGGCGGCATCGCCCTGCTGGGCCTGTGGCGGGTCTGGCCGCTGTGGCATGAACTCGAACGCGACGGCGGTGGCCTGCGCGAGTACTGGCAGGCGCTGAGCGAACTCGAACTCGGGGCCTGGCGCGGGCTGGGCGTGGCCGCGATCGTCTCGGCGCTGGCCGCGGCGGTGGTGGCGCTGGCCTGGCCGGACCTGCTGACGCAGGGCGCGCGCTGGGGTCTGGCGATCGCGCTGGCGCTGGGCTCGCCGCTGCTGCACTGGCTGCTGCAGGGGATCGAACCGGCCGACCCGCTGCCGGGGCTGGATTTCGTCGCCGACGACGAGCCGCTGGATCTCGCCCAGGCGCCGCTGCTCAGCGGCGAGCCGCTGGAGCCGGCGCTGTACGCGGCCGCGCGCGGCGGCCGGGTCGAACGCGCGTTGGAACTGATCGAGCTGGGCGCCGACGTCAACGCCGCGCCGCCCACCGACGAACGCGACCAGCGCAGCCTGGCGGTGCTAGCCGCGGTGCTGCCGGACTTGCGCCTGTTGCGCGCGCTGATCGCCCACGGCGTCGACCTCAACGCCGCCACCGCCGGCATGACGCCGTTGCTGGCCGCCACCCGCGACAGCTGGCACGGCCGCCCCGACGCGGTCATGACCCTGCTGGCCAATGGCGCCGACCCGCGTCTGGCCGACGGCGACGGCAACACCCCGCTGCATCACGCCGCGCGCAGCTCCGACCCCGGCGTGGCCGCGCTGTTGCGCGACGCCCAGGCCGAGCTCGATCCGCTCAACCGCGACGGCCAATCACCGCTGGGCGTGGCCTGCGCGAGCGGCAACTGGCGCCTGGCCAAGTTCCTGCTCGAACGCGGCGCGCGTCCCGAGCCCGCCGGCGGTCAGCCTGTGCTGTTGGCCGCGGCCGGCACCGAGGAAGACGACCCGGCCGGCGTCAGTCTGCTGCTCAAGCAGAAGGCCAAGATCGACGCGCGCGACGCGCACGGGCGCAGCGCCCTGCACGAAGCCGCCTACGCCGGCCATCTCGATATCGTGACCGTGCTGTTGGCCGCGGGCGCCGATCCGAACGCGATCGATGCGCGCAGCCGTACCCCGCTGCTGGAAGCCGCGCGTGGCGCGCGCCTGGGCGTGCTCGACCGCCTGCTCGAACACCTGCCGCGCGGCGGCGCCGCCGAGGCGGCGATGACCGACGCCGAGGGCCGCAACGCGCTGGCCCTGGCCTGCATGGCCGACAACGCCACGCCGCAACTGGTGCAGCGCCTGCTCGACCTGGGCGTGGACCCGGAACAGCGCGACGCGATCGGCAAGCGCGCGGTGGATCGCGCCGCCGAGGCCGGCCGCTGGTCGCTGGTGGCCGCGCTCGATCGCGCCTATCCCTTGCCGGCCGCGGTCAGCGACGACGACGGCGGCGACGCGCCGTTGCCCGACCGCATGCCCGCCAGCCTGCTGCGCGACGGCCTGCGCGAAGGCCGCGCCGCAGAACTCGGCGGCCTGGCCAAGCTGCTCACGCCGGCCGAGTTGGGCGCGCAGCTGCACGACGAAGACAACGCACTTTCGCCCGAGCGCATCGCCTGGTTGCTATCTCAAGGCGCCGACGCCGAAACCCGCGACGCCCACGGCGACACCCCGATGTTCGCCCTGCTGGGCCGCGGCCCGACCGCGGTGCCGGCCTTGCAGGCGCTGCTGCGGCGCGGTGTTTCGCCGGCCGGCGCCGGCGGTCTGGCGCGCTTTCTCGCCGCCTGCGCCAGCGCCGAACAGGCCGCGCGCGGGCTGGAGCAGTTCGCGCTGGACCTGATCGAACGCGGCGCCGATCCGTTCGCGCATTCGCGCAACGGCGACCCGACCCTCGCGCTGTCGGTGCGTCTGGGCTGGACCCGTCTGGTCGACCGCCTGGTCGCAATCGGCGTGGCCCTGGACACCCGCGACAGCCACGGCATGAGCGCGCTGCACCTGGCCGCCGCGCTCGGCCGCGAGACCATGCTCAAGCGCCTGGTCGCGCAGGGCGCTTCGCCCGATCTGCTGGCCGCCGACGGCCAGACCCCGCTGGGCGTGGCGCTGTCGTCCGGCCGCCGCGACCTCGCCGACTGGCTGGATTGGCGCGGCTGGCCGCTGCCTAAGCGCCCGCTGCAGGCCTACGACGTGCCGGCCGCCGCGATCGTCGGCGATGCCGATGCGGTGCGTCGCCTGCTCGACCTCGGCCTGGCGGTGGACGCGCTCGATCGCCAGGGCTGTAGCGCGCTGCTGCGCGCGGCCGGCGGCGGCCATCGCGCCGTCGTCGACCTGCTACTGGCGCGCGGCGCCGATCCGCAGCTGCCCGCGCATTCCGGCGCGACCCCGCTCTCGGCCGCGGTCAGCATGCGCCACGGCGACATCGTCGATCGACTGGTCTCGGCCGGCGCTTCGCTGGAACAACGCCTGCCGGGCGGCCTGACCGTGCTGATGGTGGCTTGCGCGCTGGGCCTGACCGATTTGGCCGCGCGCCTGCTCGCCGCCGGCGCCGACGTCCACGCGCAAGACGCACAAGGGCGCATGGCCCTGCATTGCGCGGCGATGTACGGCTTCACCGCGCGCGAGCGCAGCCGCCTGGTGGCGCTGTTCGACACCTTGCTGCTGGCCGGCGTCGACGCCGACGAGTCCGCCGCCGGCGCCACCCCGCTGCTGTTGCTGCTGGGGGCGCGCGCCGAGCCGGGCACCGCCGCCGACGAGGAAGTGCTGGTCGCCGGCCTCGATCTGCTGCTGGATCACGACGCCGCGCTCGACGCCCAGGATCCGCGCGGCTTCGGCCCGCTGCATCTGGCCGCTTTGCACGGTCTGCTGCGTGTGGTCCAGCGCCTGCTGCGCGCGGGCGCCGACCCGGACCTGCGCGATGCCCTCAACCGCACCCCGCGCGAGATCGCGGTGATGCGCGGCTTCGTCGACATCGCGGCCGAATTCGCCCCGCCCGCACCGGGCAACGGCGTGTCGATGGCGCGTTTCCTGCGCGAGCGTTGAGCGCGGTCTGAACTTGGCTGCGGCGCACTGGCGGTGCCGCATGCCTCAATGCGGCGAACGCCGCTTGAGTTTTCGACGCGTCCTAATTGTCGACCCGGCTAGGCGCGCATCAGACGGCAGAGCTTCCTTGCGGTGCCGAACGGCGTTTACTTTGCGAATTGCGAATCGGGTCGAAATGAGTGGATAGTTTCCCAAACGAGTAGCGCGCTGTATGACAGGCGGCCACGGGGGGAAGATGTCGAAGAATGGATTCGCAGCGGGTATCGCCGCTTTGCTCATCGTTGGCTGCGTCGTGGCCGTCGTGTGGCGGCAGAAAGCGCAAGGCGTTGCTTCGCATTCGGCGACCGAGGCCGCTGGAACTAACGATGCGAGCGTGGCTCGGAGCGGTCGTTTAGGCCTCGATAGTCGCGAGGTCGGGCGATCGAGTGCGCTCGCCATCAAGGCATCTGCCGAATCGATAAAGGATGTTCCTCCTGAAACAGCCTTGGCGCAGGCACAGGTTCTCAGTCGGTGTATTCGGACTGGTGGAGGGAAGCGCATCAGCATGCCAGAGGGGCTGACCGTTGCGCAGCGCCAGCAATTGCTCGCCAGCAGCGGTTTGCTCGATATGAAGTGTCCCGAAGCCATCGACGCTTACAAGGTATATGCCTTGGCCGAGCACTCCGCGGAGTCCGGGAATCTCCAGGCTCAACTCGACTTCCCGGTCTTGGTGGAGGGCGTTTTCCTGTCGCAGGAGGCCAGGTTGGACACAGAGTTGATCGCCAAGTTCAAGCGCGACTCGATGCGCTTTCTCGAAATGGCGAGACAGGCGGGTAGTGCCGAGGCGTTACTCCGGATTTCGGAGAACTATGATGCGGGCCTGTTGGTCGACAAGGACCCCATGAAGGCGTACGCGTATTGCTACGCATGGGGGCAGCGCTCTGTGTCTGCGATCGCGGCGCAACGGCTGACGACCCTAGGGAGAGCGCTCTCGCCGACACAGATACTCAGAGCACAGCAGCACGCTCAGACCTTGCTCATGCCGTCGGCCACACAGGAAGGGGTGGGGAAATGAAGAAGGTAACTAAGCTGCTTCTTGTTCTGACATTGGTCGGTATTGGCGGCATTGCTTTGGCCAAGTACGTAGGACGCTTTTATTGCGCAAACTGCGAAGTAGGAGCGGGCTTGGCGGATGGAACCACGCTGGCCTTCATACGCGAAGTGGTCAATCGACTGGACAATCAGGGCAGTTGGGTAAACCCCGAGGGACGGCCGAACCAAGTCACCGTTTGCAATGGAACTAAGTGCTCGATCTACACTGTGGCGGTAATGTCCGCGATGTTCGTGTCTGAAGGCTATTGGTATAGCGATTGGAAGGGCGAAGGCGACAACACTGGCGGCGGCGCCAGTGGCGGAATCGGCGATTGGGGTGGGTCTGACCCGGTAGGGGAAGGTCCATACGACAACTGCTTTTCCCAGCCCGGCGGTGGCGGTTGTGTGTCGGTGGGCGGCGGCCAGTACCACTGCGAAGCGCGGTACACCGAGCTGATATGTCCAGGCGTCTAAGCGGAGGGACTGATCTGCACGAACAACGCCCCGAGATCGGGGCGTTGTTGTTTCCGGGGTAGCCCCTAGTGCAACGAGCGCTGCGCGGCCGCGTCGGCGTCGGCGGTGATCTCGCCCAGGAGGCCTTCGCCCTGGTCGGCTTCGAACAGTTCCTCCAGCTCCTTGCGCGCGTCCTTGGCCGATTGCAGCAGCGCGGCCTCGTCGTCGTGGACCAGGTACTGGGCGTTGAGCATGCGCTCGTCGTGTTCGCGGAAACGCTCGGTGTGGTCGCGCGCGACTTCCGGCGCCACGCCCAATGAGGTCAGCACGTGTTCGCCCAGCTTGAGGCTGGAATGGAAGGTCTCGCGGATCGGTTCGGCGCCCAGGTCCATCAGCTGCCAGGCATGCCGGCGATCGCGTGCGCGCGCGAACACCTTGGCGCGCGGGTACAGACGGCGCAGGGTGCGCACGGTGCGGATGTTGCCGTCGTGGTCGTCGATGGCGATCACGAATACATCGACCTGGGCGGCGCCGGCAGAACGCAGCAGCTCCGGGCGCGCCGGGTCGCCGTAATAGACCATGTTGCCGAAGCGGCGCATGAAGTCGACCTGGTCGGCGCTGTTCTCGATCGCGATGAACGGCACTTTGTGGGCCAGCAGCAGGCGCGCCACGATCTGGCCGAAGCGGCCCATACCCGCGATCAGGACCTTGGGGTGGTTGTCGGGAATCTGGTCGAACTCGCGCTTGGGCTTGGCCTTGGGCGCGGCCGACAAGGCGCGCGAGATCGCGATCAGCAGCAATGGCGTCAACGCCATCGACACGCCAACCGCGGCGATCAAACGGTCGCGCGAGGGGTCGTCGAGCAGACCGGCGTTGACCGCTTCGTTGAACACGATGAAGGCGAACTCGCCGCCTAGCGACATCACCGCGGCCAGTTGCACCGATTCGCGACGGTCCAGGCCGCCCGGGTGCAGGCCGACGCCGAACAGCAGGGCGAACTTGACCAGCATCAGTACCGCCACCATCGCCGCGATCATCGCCGGCTCGGAGACCACGCGCTGCAGGTCGATGCTCATGCCCACGGCCATGAAGAACAGACCCAGCAGCAGGCCCTTGAACGGGTCGATCTGCGATTCGAGCTCGTGGCGGAATTCCGAATCGGCCAGCAGCACACCGGCGATGAAGGCACCCAGGCCCGCGGACAGGCCGGCGATCTGCATCACCCAGGCCGCGCCCAGCACCGTCAACAGCGCCGCGCCGGTGAACACTTCCGGCATCTGGGTGCGCGCCACGATCCGGAACACGTGCCGCAGCAACACGCGGCCGCCGAAAATCACCGCACCGATCGCGCCGACCGCCTTGGCGATCGCGACCCATTCCATGCCGCCGCCCTGGACCGACGCGGCCTTGCCCAGCAGCGGAATCGCCGCCAGCAGCGGGATCGCGGCCAGGTCCTGGAACAGCAGGATCGCGAACGCGAGCCGGCCGTAGTCGCTGGTCAGTTCCTTGCGCTCGGACATCAGCTGCAGGCAGACCGCGGTCGAGGACAGGGCCAGGCCCACGCCCACCACCACCGCCGCCTTCCAGCCCAGGCCGCCGCCGAACATCGCGATCGCGCCCAGGGCCAGGCCGCTGAGCAGCACCTGCAGGCCGCCGGCGCCGAACACCGGCTTGCGCATCACCCGCAGACGCGATGGCGACAGCTCCAGACCGATCACGAACAGCATCATCACCACGCCGATTTCCGACGCGGCCAGCACCGGTTCGGCGTTGCGGATCACCTTGACCCCGTAGGGGCCCAGCACCACGCCGGCGGCCAGGTAGCCCAGCACCGCGCCCAGTCCGAACTTGCGGAACACCGGCACCGCGATCACCGCGGCCAGCAGGAAGACCAGCGCAAGTTCCAGACCGCCGCTATGCATGCATCACCCTCGTCGCCCGCCAGATCGCCGCCATCCGCGACGCCTTCATCTTACCGACCGCGGCGGACGCGGTGGTGGCGCATGGGCGGGAAACAGCTTCCGCTCCAGCGGTCCAATCGGCGCGCCGCGATGGCGCGTCGCAGCAGGCTCGCGTCCGCGCGTTCTTGCGGCGAAACGGTGAACCCGATGCGCTAGAGGCCGCCTGGGCATTGCTAAGCTCGCAAGGCGCGCGGCCGCCACGGGCAGGAGCCCGGGCCGCGACGCATCCACGCTACATCCACAGGAGCTACACGATGCAAGGAAACTCCCTCCGGCGGACCGCGCTCGCGCTGTCCGCCCTGAGCCTGGCCGCCTCGGCCTGGGCCCAATCCCCACCGGCACCGCCCAAACCGCCGGTGGACTCGATCATGACCACGCGCGTCGACAGCGAGATCGCGATCGACCCCAGCGGCGCCCTGATCGACTACCGCAGCGAGACCCCGCTGCCCGACGACGTCAAGACCAGCCTGGAACGCCAGGTGCGCGCCTGGCGCTTCGAGCCGGTGCTGGTGCAGGGCAAGCCGGTCACCGCCAAGGCGCGCATGCGCGTGACCCTGGCCGCGCGCCAACTCGGCGAGGAGCGCTACGCGGTCACCGTCGACAACGTGACCTTCCCGGCCACCGGCTACGGCGTACTGCCCGATGCGCCGCCGGCCGCGGTCACGATCAGCAGCCGCAAGATCGTGGCGCCGTCCTATCCCGAAGGTCTGGCGCGCGCACGCGTGGGTGGTGTGGTGCTGCTTTACCTGCGCCTGTCCGCGGACGGTCGCGTGCTCGAAGCGGCGCCGGTGCAGACCAGCCTGCTCAACGTCTACGGCAGCGACAAGGCCCTGGCCAAGGGCGTGGCGGCGCTGGAGCAGGCCACCGCGCGCGCCGCGCGCAGCTGGCAGTTCAACGTGCAGTTGCACACCGACCATCCCAGCGCGCGCGATCTCACCGTGAGCATGCCGGTGGAGTTCCAGGCCCCGGGCATGCGCGAGACCCGTCCGGGCCAGTGGCGCTCCGAAGTGCGCGGCGCGCGCCGCGAACCGGCCTGGCTGCAAAGCGACGCCGGCAATCAGCGCATCGGCGTGTCCGATGTCGATGCCGGCGACGTGGTGCCCTTGGCCAGTGCGATCAAGCTGGCCAGCGAAGTGAAGGGCGTCGCGCTGTAAGCCATTGCGGCCGCCGGGCAGTGCGCCCGGCGGCCGTTGTTCATGCGGCGGTGGCGGCCAGGCGACACGGGGATTTTCAATCCCCTGCTCCGCGACCGATCAACCCAGCCAGTCGCGGCAGGCCAACGGCGCGCGGACCCGCGCCTTAGCGTGCCGTGGGCTGCTGCTGGGTCACGCAATGCACCATGCCGCCCCATCGCGCGCGGTCAGGAACAGCGCCGGGGTGGCGATACCGCGCTCGCGTCATTGCCGCAGCACGGTCAGCGCATCGCCATCGGGCCGTCCGCGATCGAGCACGAAGGCGTCGTAGGCGTGGGAGCGCACGAAGGACTCCGCGGGCGCCAGATCCGCAACCTCGTCCACCGCATGCCCATGCGCGCGCAGGCGGCCGGCGACGGTTGCGCGCAGATCGGCTTGGTCTTCGAGTACGAGCAATCGCATGCGCGCAGCTCACCGCCGCCGCCGCGATCGCCGCGCTGTCCGCCGCCGCCGTGCTATTACGTGCGCCTAATTGGGACGGCCGCAAAGGACAGCCTCGATGAGCGCCACGCACGCCTTGCGTCGCCGCCTGCGCGCGCTCGCGCTGACGGCCGGATGGATCGCCGCCGGCGCCGCCGCGGCCCAGACCGGCTCCGGTTATTTCCGCTATGGCGATGCACGCCTGAGCCTGGCGCATGCGATCGCGGTGATCGAGGAGCCGTCCGATCAGACCGAGGAGCGCCGCACCCTGGTGTTCCTCAGCGCCAAGCCGCTGGACGCGGCCGCGGTCGCCGCGGCTTTCGACGCGATGGACGCGGTGCGCGAACAGGCGCCCGCGGGCGGCTACGTGCGCCTGTGCATCGCCGCCGACGGCAGCGAATGCGGTTTGTTCTATTCGCCCGAAGGCTTCAACAGCGGCGGCTACGGCGAACTCGCTCTGCAACGCAACGAGGCCGTGCGCATCGCCGGCCGCTGGCAGCTGGCCGAGGGCGATTTCCTCGGCACGCCCTACGATTTCGATCTGCGCTTCGACACGCCGATCGCGCCCGCGCCCGGCAGCGCCTTGCCGGCCGGCGGCGGCGCGCCCGGCGCGGCCTACAACGCCTGGCTGGAGGCCCTGGCCAAGGGCGACGTCGCCGCCCTGCGCCGCATGGGCGGCGAGGACGCGCGCTGGCGCTTCCCCGAGGACGATGCCGGCACGGTCAAGGAATCGCTGAAGTCCCTGCGCGACGGCGAGCCGTTGCAGGCGCGGATCGCGCGCGGCCGCCAGCACGGCGACCAGGCCGTGCTCTGGGTCGAGGGCGTGGATCGCGACGACATCCGCCGCCGCGGCCGCGTGCTGATGCGCCGCACCGCCGCCGGCTGGCAGCACGCCGAATCCGACCTCAGCAGCGTCGACGAGTAGGGCGGCCACGCCCCGTTACGCCGGCCCAGGAAGGCCGGCGCCAGGCCCGACCCCGCCCCGCCCCGCGGGGGTTTTCCTTTCCGGACCGGATCGGCCGGATGCGGCGAACCCGCCTGGACCGCCCGGGCGCCCACCACACGCCCCCGAATTGCCCCGGTCATTCGACGGGCGCATGATTCAGCTTCGACCCTGGGCCGGAGTGCCCAAGGGTTGGTTCACCAGGAGCTAGTTCACCGGACAAGGAGTAAGTGCTAATGAATGCAGTAGTCGATTCGATTTCGGACGACAGCGGCACACGCGGCGGCAACGCCACGGTGGCCCGTCGTTGGTACGCGGGACAGGGTGCGCCGCAGGACCGCGCCCTCAATTACACGGCGTTGCTGCCCGCCGACGACGAATGGTCGCGCGATACCGTGCTGCGTGCGGTCGTCGCCGACGCCTTGCAGCGCAACGGCCAGGTCGTGGACGAGGACACCCTCGAAGCCACGGTGGCCTCGGTCTCGGGGCCTGGCGGCGCGCTCGCCCAGACCGCCCTGACCTGGAAGCTGTACCCCGGCGAGACCCGCGCCGACGGCCGCGTGTCGCCGCCGTTCCACGGTTATGCGGTGGAATTGCCGGCCACCCTGCAGACCTCGCTGGTCGGTTACGCCAAGAGCTGGTCGGCGCAACGCGACGCCAGCCCCGACGCGCCCGTCGATAAGCCGCTGGCCGAGCTCCAGCAGCTCGCCCAAAGCGGTGGGCACGCCGACGTGGCCCAGACCTTGGCCGCGCTGGAAGCCGCGATCAAGGCCGGCACCGCCGCCAGCCAGGCCGGACAGCCGGTGGACGCGGTGGCGATGGCGGCGGTGCTGCAGTTCGCCACCAGCACCGGGCGCGAACGCGAGGCGGCCAAGATCCTGGAGCGCTACAGCGCGATCAAGGGCGTGGCCAACGACGCCAAGGCCATCGGCCAGGACGCCGAGCGTGTGTTCAACGGCCGCGATCCGATCACCCGCAAGCCGCTGGACACCGACCGCCGCGTCGATGCCGCGTTCGACCTGCTCGGCAACGGCTTCAAGCTGGCCGGCGACGTCGGCCAGACCGCGCTGCTGCTGGGCGCGCGCAACTCCGGCCTGGTCGGCGGCCTGATCGGCGTCGCCCCGGTGGGCGTGGCCATCGTCGCCTTCGCCGCCGGCGCCTATCAATTGATCAAGCACATCCGCGAAGAGATCCTCGCGCCACGCTGGGACGAGTTCCGCGAACGCTTCCCGTTCGCCGAAGGCCTGGAGCCGCGCAAGGCGATCAGCGGCGTGATGCGCCAGATCTCGGGCATGCCCACCGACGCCGGCAACGCCCTGTCCACCGCCACCCGCGTGCTCGATGCGATGGGCGAAAACCCGGAAACGCGCGAGCGCTTCCTGGCCTTCCTCAAGCAGAAGGTGCAGCCCGAGTCGCTGGTCGACATCCTCGCCTCCGGCCAGGGCCTGGAGCGCCTGAGCGCGCAGCAGGCGGTCGATCTGGCCAAGGCCGCGAAGGGTTCGTCCAAGGAGTTCCTGGAACTGGAGCTGCAGGACGTCAAACGCTACGTGCGCGATCGCGACGGCGACCGCGAGCGCGGCACCTACCTGTTGCCCGCGGCCCAGCAGGAAGCGGCCAACCGCAACACCAACAAGGTCGGCGGCGCGGTCGACGAAGGCCTGCGCGTGGCCGGCGTGTTGACCAGCGGCGCGAACGCCTTGAACGGCATGTACAAGGACATGCTGGACAAGCTCAAGGGCGTGGACCCCGCGCAGGTCAAGCTCAACCCGCAGCAGCAGCAGAACCTGGCCGCCGCGCTGGTGCCGGCCACCCGCGACGGCGGCCTGACCCAGGTCGATCACCTGTTCGCCAGCAAGGACGGCAGCAAGCTGTTCGCGGTCCAGGGCGATCCGGCCTCGGCCAACCGGCGCATGGTCTCGATCGACGTCGCGGCCGGCTCCAGCCAAAGTCTGGAAGTGAGCAGCCAGCTCGCCGCGCGCAACATGGCGGCCGGCCAAACACCGGCGCCGCAGACCACGCAGGGCGGCGGTCGCGGGCTGTAAGCGCGACGATCGGGCAATACGACGACGGCCCCGCACACGCGGGGCCGTTTTCTTTGAGGGCTGGCGGTAGAAACGAAAACGCCCCGCAATGCGGGGCGTTTCGTTGACGGTTCGGGCCGCGCCTCAGCGCTTCATCGAACTGAAGAACTCGTCGTTGGACTTGGTGGTCTTCATCTTGTCCAGCAGGAATTCCATCGCGCCGATCTCGTCCATGCCGTGCAGCAGCTTGCGCAGGATCCAGATCTTCTGCAGCAGTTCCGGCTCGATCAGCAGATCCTCGCGGCGGGTGCCGGAGCGGTTGATATTGATCGCGGGGTAGACTCGCTTTTCGGCGATGCGGCGGTCCAGGTGCACTTCCGAGTTGCCGGTGCCCTTGAACTCTTCGTAGATCACCTCGTCCATCTTGCTGCCGGTGTCGATCAAGGCGGTGGCGATGATGGTCAGCGAGCCGCCTTCCTCGACGTTGCGCGCGGCGCCGAAGAAGCGCTTCGGACGGTGCAGGGCGTTGGCGTCGACGCCGCCGGTCAGGACCTTGCCTGAGCTGGGCACGACGTTGTTGTAAGCGCGGGCTAGGCGGGTGATCGAGTCGAGCAGGATCACCACGTCCTTCTTGTGTTCGACCAGGCGCTTGGCGCGCTCGATCACCATCTCGGCGACCTGGACGTGGCGGCCGGCGGGTTCGTCGAAGGTCGAGGAGACCACTTCGCCGCGCACGGTGCGCTGCATTTCGGTCACTTCTTCCGGACGCTCGTCCACCAGCAGCACGATCAGGTGCACGTCGGGGTGGTTGTGGGTGATCGCGGTGGCGACCTGCTGCATCAGCATGGTCTTACCGGCCTTGGGCGGCGACACGATCAGGGCGCGCTGGCCCTTACCCTGCGGCGCCATCAGGTCGAGGATGCGGCCGGTGATGTCTTCGGTCGAACCGTCGCCGCGCTCGAGGCGGAACTTGCGGCGCGGGAACAGCGGGGTCAGGTTCTCGAACAGGACCTTGTTCTTGGACGCTTCCAGCGGCTCGCCGTTGATGGTGTCGACGATGGACAGGGCGAAATAGCGTTCGCCGTCCTTGGGGAAGCGGATGCGGCCGGACAGGTGGTCGCCGGTGCGCAGGTTGAAGCGGCGGATCTGGCTGGGCGAGATGTAGGTGTCGTCCGGGCCGGCCAGGTAGCTGGCCTCGGCCGCGCGCAGGAAGCCGAAGCCGTCGGGCAGGATTTCCAGCACGCCGTCGGCGGCGACGCCTTCGCCGTGGCGGGTCAGCACCTTGAGCAGGGCGAAAATCACGTCCTGCTTGCGGGCGCGGGCCACGCCTTCCTGAATGCTCAGCTGGTCGGCGATTTCGAGCAGCTTGGGCGCCGGCATGCGCTTGAGGTCGCCCAAGGAGTACTGCGGGAAGCCTTCCGGCACCTGCGGGTGCGGACGCGGGACGAAGTTCTCGCCGTTGCCGCCGTCGTTGGACATGCCTTCGTCGCGCGGACGGCCGCCACGGTCGCGATCGCGGTCGCGGCGGTTGCGGAAGCGGTCGCGGCGGTTGTTGTTGCCGCCTCGATCGTTGTTGTAGCCGCCTTCGCCGCGTTGGGCGTTGCCGCCGTCGTTGCCGCCCTGCGGCGCGCCATCTGCGCCGGACGAGGCCGGTGCGGAGTCGCCAGAGTAGGGGGCAGAAGCGGCGGGGGCGGCCGGCGCGGGCGCCGGAGCGGCCGGCGGTGCGCTGGGCGCAGGAGCGGGAGCGGACGGGCTGGCGGCTGCGGGAGCGGCGTCGGCTTTGGCGACACGCGGCTTACGCACGCGCTTTTCGGCGATATCGCCAGCGTCGGGGGTGTTATCGGACAAGCAGGGATTCCTCGCTAAGGGCGAGCGCTCGCAGGCAGCGAGCGGGACGTCGGGGACGTGGGTGGATGATGGTTTTGCGAGAGGGGGTGCGGCGCTGCCAGTGCTACGGTTCGGCGCCGGGTGCTGCGAAACTAGCACTGCTGTTGCGCGGCGGCAAGCGTTATGGGGCCTGCCGTTCACGTTGCCGGGCAAGCCGGCGACCTACGCCCGGCGTGGGCGGGCGTAGGCGGGGGGGCGATCAGATCGCCTTGTCGATCATCTGGGTCAGCAGCGACTTGATGTTCGGCGGGGCGCCGAGCTGGCTGGAATGGACCTGGCCGTCCTTGAACATCAGCAGCATCGGGATGCTGCGCACGTTGTAGCGAACCCCCAGCGACGGGAACTCCTGCACGTCGACCTTCACGACCTTGGCCTTGCCTTCGTACTGGTCGGCGAGCTGTTCGACGATCGGCCCGATCGCCTTGCAGGGGCCACACCAGGGGGCCCAGAAGTCGACCAGGACGGGTTCGGACGACTGCAGCACGGTGGCATCGAAGTCGGAATCGCCAGCATGCAGAACTTTTTCGCTCACGGGGATGATCTCCTGCGGGGGTACGCGCCCGTACGGAACGGGCTCATATTGAATGGTATCCCCGGGCGGGCCGTGCCGGGCGGGGGCTTACTGTAAACTGGGGCGTTTCGCGGCACCTTCAAGGGCTGCGCCACGGCCTCTTCCAGAGGCAGAACGTCGGGTCGGCCATGGGGTCTGCCCGGCCCCGGCAGTCTGCTTCGCCGACGCCACCCACGCAAGCGCAGTTCTGCGCGCGGACCCTTAAGACGCATGAGCGACAAGCCTTTAACCGATATCACGTTTTCCTCGTTCGAACTGCATCCCAGCCTGCTCGCCGGCCTCGAAGCCGCCGGCTTCTCGCGCTGCACGCCGATCCAGGCGCTGACCCTGCCGATCACGCTGACCGGGCGCGACGTCGCCGGCCAGGCCCAGACCGGTACCGGCAAGACGCTGGCCTTCCTGGTCACCGTCATCAACCGCCTGTTGACCAGCCCGGCCCTGGCCGAGCGCAAGCCCGAGGATCCGCGCGCGCTGATCCTGGCCCCGACCCGCGAACTGGCGATCCAGATCCATAAGGACGCGGTCAAGTTCGGTTCCGAGCTGGGCCTGAAGTTCGCCCTGGTCTACGGCGGCGTCGACTACGACAAGCAGCGCGAGCTGCTGCAGAAGGGCGCCGACGTCATCATCGCCACGCCCGGCCGCCTGATCGACTACGTCAAGCAGCACAAGGTCGTGTCGCTGCATGCCTGCGAAATGTGCGTGCTCGACGAAGCCGACCGCATGTTCGACCTGGGCTTCATCAAGGACATCCGCTTCCTGCTGCGTCGCATGCCGATCCGCACCGAGCGCCAGACCTTGCTGTTCTCGGCCACCTTGAGCCACCGCGTGCTCGAGCTGGCCTACGAGCACATGAACGAGCCCGAGAAGATCGTCGTCGAGACCGAGTTCATCACCGCGGCCAAGGTGCGCCAGAAGGTGTACTTCCCGTCCGACGAGGAAAAGATCCCGCTGCTGCTGGGCCTGCTGTCGCGCTCCGAGGGCGCGCGCACCATGGTGTTCGTCAACACCAAGGTCTGGGTCGAGCGCGTGGCGCGTTCGCTGGAGCGCGGCGGCTACCGGGTCGGCGTGCTGTCGGGCGACGTGCCGCAGAAGAAGCGCGAGTCGCTGCTCAACAAGTTCCAGAAGGGCCAGCTCGAGATCCTGGTCGCCACCGACGTGGCCGCCCGCGGCCTGCACATCGACGGCGTCAGCCACGTCTACAACTACGACCTGCCGTTCGATGCCGAGGACTACGTCCACCGCATCGGCCGCACCGCGCGCCTGGGCGCCGAGGGCGACGCGATCAGCTTCGCCTGCGAGCGCTACGCGATGAGCCTGCCGGACATCGAAAGCTACATCGAGCAGAAGCTGCCGGTGGCCACGGTCGACGCCGACCTGCTGGTCGCGCTGCCGCGCAAGCCGCGCGAAGTGCCGGCGGGCGAGGAAGGCGAGGAGAACGAAAGCATCGGCGCGATCTTCAAGGAAGCGCGCGAGCAGCGCGCCGCCGACGAAGAACGCCGTGGCGGCGGTCGCAGCGGCAGCCGCAGCGGCGGTTCGCGCGACGGTGGTCGTCGCGAGGGAGGCCCGCGCCGCGAAGGTTCGCGCAGCGAGCGTCCGCGTCGCGAAGCCGGCGCCGCCGCACCCGCGGCCGAGGGCGCCGCACCGCGTCCGCCGCGTCCTGAGCGCAAGCCGCGTCCGGAAACCGAGGCCGCTGCGGTCGCCACCGCTCCGGCGGCGGTCGAGGGCGAGCACGCCCCGCGCAAGCGGCGTCGCCGTCGCGGCGGTCGCCGCATCGAGGGCGCCGAGGGCGCGACGGCCCAGACCGCCCCGGTCACCGCGACCAAGGCGGCACCGGCGGCGAAGTCCGGCCCCGCCAAGCCGGCTCCGGCGGGCGAGGGCGAGGCCAAGCCCGGCGGTTTGCTCAGCCGCATCGGCCGCGGCCTGAAGTCGCTGGTCACGCGCGCGCCGCGTTCGCAGCACTGAGGCGGACGGGCCGCAGGCCCGTGCCGTCGAACGATACGGGCGCCCTGGGGCGCCCGTTTTCGTTGCGTCCGAGCGTGCCGCGATCGGTCGCGATGACCTAAGCGGGCTGGGTGCGCCCGGTTTCAGAGCGCCCGGTTGAGGAACACGGTCCAGGTGTTGGGCGCGGTTTCCAGCAGCTGGAACACGTCCAGATCGCCATCGCTGTCGACGTCGAGCAACTGGAATTGATTGCCGTAGTTCGGCGGCGGCGGCCAGCCGACCCCGAAGGCGCCGCCCAGGTTGGGCCAGGGCGCGAACACGCCGCCGCCGCCCGGTTCGAAGTGGGTGCGGCGTCCGGCGCTGGCGGCGCTGCACCAGATCGTCAGGCGCCAGTTCGGCGGCGCGCTGCCCCAGGACGGGAACACGATGAAGCGGGCGTTGCCGTAGCCGGTGGAGCCGGCCGGGCAACCGATGGTGCCGATGTTGAGCGGCGGGTCGTACTGCTCGGCGCGGGCGCTCTGGCTGTGCAGGCCCAAGGCCAGGGCCAGGGCGAACGCGATTTGTAGCCGGGTGGTTTGCATATTCTTCTCCTTAAGAATGAAAGCCGGAACCGAACGCCAGCCGGTGTCGACTGGCCGGCGACGGTGGTCGATCGTGGTGCCTTCCTTGTTGCACGACGTCAGGGCGCTGCCGGGCCGTTGCCGGGCATGAAGCGAGTGCTGCGGGAACGGTGCGCGCGCCGGCGTTGCGCCGGCGACCGTTGCGGCTGGCCGACCGGCGCGTTGCGCCCGCGGTGAGCCGGGAAGGTCGTGGGGCGGGGCGTCGACGACCCCGCCGTTGCGACCGAGTCGTCCCTGCCGACCGCAGGGCCACGCTAGTGCAAGCCCGCGCCGGGAAACGTGATGTGTTCTCGCGAATCGCGCATCTGCGATACTTCCGCCATGACCGTACTGCGCTTCGACAACGTCAGTAAACGCTACAGCAGCGGCCACGAGGCGCTGAGCGAAGTCAGCTTCGAGGTGGCCCCCGGCGAGATGCTGTTCGTGACCGGCCATTCCGGCGCCGGCAAGAGCACGCTGCTGAAGCTGATCCACCTCAGCGAGCGGCCCAGCCGCGGCGCGGTGCTGTTCGGCGAGAAGAACCTGCTCAAGGTGCGCGGCCGCCGCGTCGCCCTGCACCGGCGCGACATCGGCGTGGTCTACCAGGACCATCGCCTGCTCGCCGATCGCAGCGTCGCCGACAACGTCGGCCTGCCGCTGCTGCTACGCGGCCTGCGCCGCGGCGATATCGCCAAGCGCGTGCGCGCGGTGCTGGACAAGGTCGGCCTGGCCACGCGCGAGCGTGCGCTGCCGGGCGAGCTGTCGGCCGGCGAGCAACAGCGCGTCGGCATCGCCCGCGCGATCGTCGGCGAACCGCGTCTGCTGGTGGCCGACGAACCCACCGGCAACCTCGACCCGACCCTGTCGGCCGAGATCCTGGCCCTGTTCGCCTCGCTGCCCGAGCGCGGCACCAGCGTGCTCGTCGCCAGCCACGACCTCAGCCTGGTCAAGCGCATGCGCAAGCGCGTGCTGGTCTTGAATCAGGGGCGCCTGGTCGACGACATCTCGCCGGAGGATCTGGCCGAATGAACGCCAAAGCCGCCGCGCCCTCCGATTCGCGTTCGCGCCTGGGCACCTGGGTCGATCACCACGTCTACAGTCTGGTCGCCAGCCTGGGCCGCATGCTGCGCAAGCCCTGGTCGACCGCGCTCACCGTCGGCGTGATGGCGGTGGCGCTGGCCCTGCCGCTGGGCCTGTGGGCGGCGCTGGCCAACATCGAACGCTTCACCGGCGACGTCGAGCAATCGCGCCAGATCGCGCTGTTCCTCAAGCCCGGTCTCGCCGCCGAACGCGCCAGCGCGCTCGCCGACGAATTGCGCGCGCGTCGCGACATCGCCGCGATCGAATTGCGTACGCCCGAACAAGGCCTGGCCGAGCTGCGCGAAAAGAGCGGCCTGGGCGAGGCGATCGGCACCCTCGAAGGCAATCCGCTGCCCAACCTGCTGCTGATCACGCCCAAGGGCGACGAGCTACTGCTGGCCGAATCGCTCAAGGCCCTGCCCGACGCCGATCTGGTCCAGCACGATGCCGGGTGGCGACAGCGCCTGGACGGCTGGCTGCGCTTCGGCAGCCGCCTGGCCTGGGTTCTGGCGGCGCTGCTGGGTCTGGGTGCGCTGCTGGTGGTGGGCAACACCGTGCGGCTGGACATCCAGTCGCGGCGCGAGGAGATCGGCGTGCTGCAGCTGCTGGGCGCGACCGACGGATTCATCCGGCGCCCGTTCCTGTACCTGGGCGCGTGCTACGGCCTGGCCGCGGGCGCGCTGGCCTTGGCCCTGCTGACCGCCGCCGACTTCGCCCTGCGCGAGCCGCTGGCCGAACTCGCGCGCAGCTACGGCAGCGCATTCGCCCTGCACGGCTTCGATCTGCGCTACGCCGCGGCGATCGTCGTCGGCGCGGCGGTGCTGGGCTGGTTGGGCGCGGGGCTGGTGACCGGGCATTACCTGCGCCAGACCCGGCCCACCGACACCTGAGCGGCGCGGTCGCCGTAGACGATCTGGCCGGGACGGAACGCGAGACTCGGAATCCGTAGCCGTTCGCGCCTAAACTCGGACTCCCTTGCGCCGTCGTCGATAGCGACCCGATCCGTCCCGCATGCATAGCCACGATCTACGCCATTTCGACAACGCCGCCCCCCGGGTGATGGTGGTCGACGGTTCCAAACTGGTGCGCAAGCTCATCGGCGACGTGCTCGCGCGCGAGCTGCCCAATGTCGAGGTCGTGCCCTGCGGCAGCATCGCCGAGGCGCGCGCGGCGCTGGACGGCGGCGCGGTCGATCTGGTGACGACCTCGCTGGTGTTGCCCGATGGCGATGGCATCGGCCTGGCGCGCAGCGTGCGCGAAGCCGGCGGCCAGGCCTACGTGCCGGTGATCGTGGTCTCGGGCGATGCCCAGGCCCATCTGGAGTCGCGCAGCTTCACCGAGGACGTCACCGACTATTTCGACAAGGCGCTGGGCCACAGCGCGCTCGCGGCCTTCATTCGCGGCTACGTGCAGCCCGAGCCGATCCCGGGCGCGCGCGTGCTCTACGTCGAGGACAGCCGCGTGGTCGCGGTGGCGACCAAGCGCATGCTCGAACGCCACGGCCTGCAGGTGCTGCATTTCATCGGCGTCGAAGAAGCGCTGGAGTATCTGGAAACCCACCGCGGCGCCGAGGACGTCGGCGCCGATCTGGTGCTGACCGACGTCTATCTGAAAGGCGCGCTCAGCGGCAACGACCTGCTCGAGCGCCTGCGCCAGGACTTCAAGTACGGCAAGCGCCGCCTGCCGGTGCTGGTGATGACCGGCGACGCCAACCGCCACAACCAGAGCGAGCTGCTGCGCGCCGGCGCCAACGACCTGGTGCTCAAGCCGATCGAAGAGCGCCTGCTGGTCACCAAGACCTTGTTCCAGCTGCGCCTGGCCCGGCTGCCCGAGCGCGCGTCCTCATGAACGGCGACAGCGGCGAGCGGGTCAAGCTGGAGCCGTCGTGGAAAGCGCGCGTCGGCGATTGGTTCGAGCGCGAGGACATGCGCGCGCTGTCGGCGTTCCTGCGCGAACGCAAGGCGGCCGGCGCCCGCATCTATCCGCCGGGCCCGCAGATCTTCGCCGCCTTCGACGCCACTCCGTTCGATCAGGTCAAGGTGGTCGTGCTCGGCCAGGATCCGTACCACGGGCCGGGCCAGGCCCACGGCCTGTGCTTCTCGGTGCAGCCGGGCGTGACGGTGCCGCCGTCGCTGGAGAACATCTATAAGGAAATCCATCGCGACCTGGGCCTGGCGCGTCCCGACCACGGTTACCTGATGGCGTGGGCACGCCAGGGCGTGCTGTTGCTCAACGCGGTGCTGACGGTCGAGGAGAGCCGCGCCGGCAGCCATCAGGGCAAGGGCTGGGAAGGCTTCACCGACCACGTCGTGGATACCCTCAACCGCGAGCGCGAGGGGCTGGTGTTCCTGCTCTGGGGCAGCTACGCCCAGGCCAAGGGCAAGGTGATCGACGCGCGCCGCCATCGCGTGCTCAAGGCGCCGCACCCCTCGCCGCTGTCGGCCCATCGCGGCTTCATGGGCTGCGGGCATTTCTCGGCCGTCAACGACTACCTGAGCCGGCAGGACCTGGCCGCGATCGACTGGTCGTTGCCGCCGCGCAGCGCGCTCTGATCGCCTCGCCGCGCCGCAAAAAAATCGCCCCGACCTAGGCCGGGGCTCAAAAGACAGCTACTCAGCGTCGATACCGGCGGCGAGGCTCGCGTCTTACTGCAGCGGCGGCACCTAGGAAGTGCCACGAATTCCGCTCAGCTAGGCCGCGTGGCCTGGATGTGTCGTTCGCTACGCTTGCGAGCGCCCGACCATGCCCGTGCCGATTGCAATCGGCACGCATAATTCTCACCGTAAGACTAATTGTCCAGATCGGAGAATTGCAAGCCGTTTCGACAAATATGTGAGGCTAAATTGTGCATTCCGTCAATAAACCGGGTCCGGCGGCAAGCGCGGCCGGGATCCGGGCGGCTTCGCACCCGCCTCGGGTCTAGTCGTTCGTCGCCATCAGGGCTTCGATGACGCTCTGATCGTCGTCGGTCGCGGCCACCGCCATCACCGTGGCGGCGTCGGAATCGGGCCCGATCACATACGCGTGACCCATGTTGGAGTCGATGTAGACCGACTCGCCTTCCTCCAGGGTCAGCGGATCGTAGAACTCGGTGTGCAGCACCACCGTGCCCTTGAGGACGTAGATGAATTCCTCGCCGGCATGGCGCAGGAACGGGCCGAACTCTTCCAGGCTACGCGCGCGCAGGTTCGCCACGCTCGGCACCATGCGCTTGCGGCGCAGTTCCGGGCATAGATAGAAGTATTCGTAGTTCTTGGAGTCGATGCGCACGGCATCGCTGACCCGGCCGATGCTGCGGCGTGCGGTCACCGCCGGCACGCTGGCATCCTCGCTTTCGGCGAACAGTTCCGACATGCGGATGTTCAAGCGCTCGCTGAGCTGCTGCAGGCGGTCGTAGGTCAGCGACAGACGGTCGTGCTCGATCTTGGACAGGGTGGATAACGGAATCCCGGAGCGTTCGCTCATCTGCTTCAACGTCCATTTGTTGCGCGCGCGCAGCGAACGCAACAGGCCGCCGATGGTCGGGTGAGACGACTTCATGGGATGTGGGTCTCCGCAAGCATGGAAACGGTACCAATTGCCTTGAATCGAAGCGGGAGACGCAAACGCCGCGTCGGGACGGGCAAAAGGTTCAGCTTGTGAAAAATACACAAGACTGGTGCAAAAAGTCAGCCTAACTTGTTGCTGGACCGTGATTTTCCGATTTGGAACACGGTCTTCACATTGTTCGTCTTGTGCCTCGCAATCTCAAGTGCTTGCGTGCATTGCGTGTGCGCGGATGGAGAGCCCAGGCGCATGGTCGAGCCTCTGTACGCAGCCAAAAGCCATCAATTTAGAGCCTCCAGTGGGCATTAAGTGTGCCTGTTCGCGCCAGGCGTCCGCCCCGATCGTGGCCCTGTCCCTGTAGCGGGCGTGCCCTGCGATGTCCTCTGTGGCCGCGCTTCCGCGATCCATATCAACGGACCCGGTCCGGATGCGGCGCGATTGGGCTGAGCAGGAGAAAGATTTGGTGGCTTAGATGTGCCGCCCCCGCCCAGCCGAAGCCCAGCGCCCCGGACATCGGTAGCCGCACCGCCGATGCGCCAGGTCCGCTGCTGCAACCGATGTACGCCGGTTTTGGCCAAGTCTTTACCGCTCCGGCGGGGGCGGAAGCCGTTCGGCACCTGCGCTGTTAAGGACGTTTTGAGTCACCAAGTGACGCTGAAGGTCCTAAAAATTGTGAAAGAACGCCCGAAATAAAACGGATCCGGGACTGGGACCGTTTTCTTATTGGCATGGTAATTGCCTATACAATCCTGATTGGGACAAAAAAATCCCATTAGGGGAACTGGCGCAGCTCGATGGCTCGGATGGCCGCTCGGGGGTGTTGGCGGTGGGTACGAGGCTGAAATGGTTCAGGGGGAGTGCAACGTGGCTGCAGACATCAATCGAGCGCTGACGGTAGTCGGTCGCTGCTTTCGCAAGTCGCTGCTGCTCCTGCTGCTGGGGGCGGTCTCGCTGCCCGCGTTGGCTCAGAACGCCGTCAACACCGCCACGGTCACGCCGCCCACCGGTGTGCAGAACCCAGGCACGCTGTGCACCAGCACCAATGGCGCGGCCAACTTCAACAGCACCACCGGCGTCTGCACCGCGACCGATAGCGATCCGATCCAGCGCAACATCACCCTGACCAAGGCCTGGACCAACGCGCTCGCCGGCGACGCGGTCAGCCTCACCATCACCGGCGCCAACGGCGCCGTCGCGGGTTCCTCCACCGCGCCGTCCACGACCACCAACGCCACGGCCACCGCCGGCGGTGGCGTCACGGTCACGCTGACCGAAGCCTTCACCACGGGCGCCGCCACCAACTACACCACCACCCTGGTGTGTACGGACGCCAGCAGCAACCCGGTGACAGTGACCGGGACCGGCCTGAGCCGCACCATCACCATGCCGGGCAGTGCGGTCACCTGTACCTACACCAATGCGCGCATCGCCCAGCAGCTGAACCTGGCCAAGAGCTGGGCGGCGGGCAGCGTGAGCGGCCACACCGCCTCGGCCACCACCACCGGCGGCACCGCCAACCCGACCTTCAGCGCGACCGCGCCGACCAACACCACCGGCACGGCTGTGACCGTGTTCGCGGGCGATGTCGTCACCCTGCCGGCCGAAACCTTCGGCGGCGGTGCCACCGCGGCCGGATACACCACTACCGTGGCTTGCGCCGGCGGCAGTACGCTGGCTAGCGGTGCTACTGGACGTAGCCTCACGATCGGCGCCAGCGCCACTGCGACCACGTGTACGTATTCCAACACGCCGGTTCCCGCGACGCTGACCCTGCAGAAGACCGTGGTGAACACCGGTGGCGGCACCGCCATCGACACCAACTGGACACTGACGGCAACCGGTCCGACCACGATCACCGGCACCGAAGGCGCCGCGACCGTCACCAATGCCCAGGTCAATCCGGGCAACTACCTCCTGACGGAAGCCGGTGGCCCCGCGGGTTACACCGCTTCGAGCTGGGTGTGCACGGGCGCCACCGTCACCGGTGGCAACCAGATCACCTTGGCGCTGGGAGATGCCGCCACTTGTACGATCACCAATACCTTCGCGCCTGCGCCTTCGCTGACGATCGATAAGGTCGCCGGTGCGCCTACGGGTGCGACGGCGGGCAGCACGATCCCGTACACGTTCACGGTGACGAACACG